>JAGZYM010000014.1:0-61897 GCA_018377855.1 Collinsella sp.
ATTCAGCATCAGGGTAGCGCTGCGACGCGGAAATCGCGCGCCGTTGCCGCGCCCCGCAGTGCCCGCTTCCCCCGAGAACAATTATCAGTGCAGGTAGATGCCTTGCACTTTCTAGCGAAAAGCCGGCGTGGTTGGAATATCTCAATTCATCGTAGTAAACCGGCATAGTTTCGTATTTCCAGCAGTTCCAAATTCGTCAACACGCCGGCGTTTATGCAAAAAGCCCGACCTCCGCATGGAGATCGGGCTTATAGGGCTCAGCAAAGCCGAACCTACACGGTCAAATGACTCGATGATTACATCTGCTCGGGCGCGGAAACGCCAACGAGGGTGAGCACCAGGGCGAGCGTCACGCGGACGGCATCGCAAGCGGCCAGACGGGCGCGCGAAAGCTCGGGGTCGACGGGACGGCCCTCGCTCGGCAAAACCTGGCAGGCAGCGTAGAAGCTGTGGAAGTCGCCGGCGAGTTCCTCGGCAAAGTGCGTCAGACGGAACGGGGCGCGGTCGCGAGCGCAGCTGGCGATGAGGTCGGTGAGCTCATTGAGCTTACGCGAAAGGGCGAGCTCGGTCGGGTCGGTCAGCAGCGAGTAATCGACGTTCTCACCGATGGCCTTGGCGGCAACGGCCTTCATGCCCATCTCGTCAGCCTGCTCGGGCGTAACGTCGGCGGCACGGCGCAGAATGGAGCACACGCGGGCGTGAGCGTACTGCACGTAGTACACCGGGTTGGAGTTGTCGCGCTTCTTGACGGCCTCGATATCGAAGTCGACCATCTGGTTGGAGCTCTTGGAGATGAGCGTGTAACGGGCAGCGTCGGAGCCGACCTCGTCGACGAGCTCCTGCAGGGTCACCATAGTGCCCTTGCGCTTGGACATACGGACGGGCTTGCCGTTGCGCAGCAGGTTGACGAGCTGGCCCAGCAGAACCTCAAACTTGCCGGGGTAACCCAGAGCGTCGCAGACGCAGCGGACGCGCTCGATGTAGCCGTGGTGGTCGGCGCCCCAGATGTCGATGACGTGGTCGACGCGCTGGAACTTATCCCAGTGATAGGCAACGTCGGAGGCGAAGTAGGTGTACTCGCCGTCGGACTTGATCAGGACACGGTCCTTGTCATCGCCCAGGTCGGTGGAGCGGAACCACAGGGCGCCGTCCTTGGTGTAGAGGTAGCCCATCTTGTCGAGCTTCTCAAAAGCGCGGTCGACGGCAGAGGTGCCGGCGGTCTCGCCCTCGGTGTCCTTCACGTACAGCGAACGCTCGGAGTACCAACGATCGAAGTCGCAATTGACGGCATGGCAAAGGTCGCGCATGTTGTCGACCATCTTCACGTAGCCGCGCTCGCGGAAGCTCTCCATGCGCTCCTGCGGATCGGCCTCAACCCACTTGTCGCCGTCGGTGCGCCAGAACTCGGCAGCCTCGTCGATGATGTAGTCGCCGCCGTAGGAGTCCTTGCCCAGAGTCTCGGCAAAGTTGTCCTGATACGGATGGGTCTCGGGGTGCTCGTCGTTCTCGTCGGCAACAAAGGCGTCGCGGTCGGCAATCAGCAGCTTGTGAGCCTCGTCGATATCAACGCCCTGCTTGGAGATGATGTCGGCAAGCTGCATATAGCGCGTGCTGATGGAGTTGCCGAAGGTGTTCATCTGAGAGCCGTGGTCGTTGATGTAGAACTCACGCTGGATGTCGTAACCGGCGTGGTCCATGACGCGGCAGAGCGAATCGCCCAGCGCGGCCCAGCGGCCGTGGCCGATGTGCATGGGGCCGACGGGGTTGGCGGAAACGAACTCGACCTGGGTCTTCAGGCCACCACCGACGTTGGACTTAGCGAAGTCCATGCCCTTCTCGCGAGCCTCGCCAAAGATGGCATTCTTGACGGCAACGGAGAGGTAGAAGTTGATGAAGCCGGGGCCGGCGATCTCGACCTTCTCGATCGCGGGGTCCTCGGGCATATGGGCAACGACAGCCTCGGCAATCTTGCGCGGGGCGCAATGGGCCAGCTTGGCGGACTTCAGGGCCATGGTAGAGGTCCACTCGCCATGAGAAGTGTCAGCCGGTCGCTCGATAGCGCAATCGTCAAGTTCAAATGCGGAAAGGTCGCCGGCCTCCTGGGCCGCAGCAAGCGCAGCGCGTACCAGCTCTTCAATCTTCTCGGGCATAGATCCTCCTTGTGTTAAAGCCCCCGAGCTCTTGGTCACTCGTAGGGCAAAAGCCAGAGTTTGTAGCACTCTATCACAAGCGACGGGCACTGTCGCAGGGTAAAGCCAATCGATATTGCATATGCACAAAATTGACTACAGCTTGTATGGAGTCACTCAAAGATGCCAGTCTGCCTGCAGATTATGCAGGCGTTGAAAATGCATAAAGGTGTGAATGAGCTGCGCCTGTTATCGAATACTCTTACCTATCGGAGTTGTGTGCTTTTCCTGCATAAAGTAAGGGTTTGCGCACGTCAGCGTGTTATTCTAGACATACGTAAATTCGTATAAGTTGGAGGTAGCATGTTCTCAATCGGTCAACACGTCATTCATCCGGGTCAGGGAGTCTGCACCGTCGTCGGTTTTAGGGACGACACACCGCAGCCCATGCTACTGCTCGAGACCAAGCAGGGACATGCGCAGACGATCCTCATGTACCCCGTGGCGCAGGCCGACCGTTTGCACGCCGCCATCTCGCAGCAAGATGCCGAGCACCTGCTGAGCCACTATGACGAGCTGGAGTGCGACACTTTTACCGAGCGCAACAGTTCACTTGAGGAGACGCACTTTAAGCAGCAGCTCAAGCTGGGCGCGCCCGAGACGGTCCGCGTGGCAAAGACCATGATGCACCGCATTCGCCAGGCCGAGGAAGCTGATAAAAAACCCAGCTCCTACTACATGCGCGTACTCAAGGAGGCCAAACGCCGCTCCATCGAGGAGTTCGCCGTGGCCTTGGGCGTCACCGAGGAGGCCGCCGAAGCCCGCCTAGCCCAAGCCGCCCTCAACTAACCCATCCGCGCCAAAAACCACCACAAAGGGGACAGGCACCTTTGTGGTGGTTTTCGTGTTCTAGTAGTATTCATTCTTATCGATACCCACGAGCACAAGGAGTCTGTTATGTCAGAGCCGCTTACCGCCGGAATCACCCGCGACCGCGCGTTCGAACTGCTCAACGAGCACAACAAGGACCCGTTCCACATCACCCATGGCGAGACGGTCGAGGGCACTATGCGCTACTTTGCGCGCGAGTTCGACCCCGAGAACGAGGAGTTTTGGGGCACCGTCGGTCTGCTGCACGACCTGGATTGGGAGGAGCATGAGGACGACCCCATGAACCACACCATCTATGCTGCCGAGATTCTTGAGGGCGAAGGTGCGTCTCCCGAGCTCATTCGCGCCATCCAGACGCACACGTCCGACTTCAACACCTCGCTGCCCAAACCCGAGCTGCAGATGGAAAAGATCCTGTTTGCCTGCGATGAGCTCACCGGCCTGATCGGCGCTGCAGTCATCATGCGTCCGAGCAAAAGCGTCATGGACTTTACGACCAAGTCGCTCAAGAAGAAGTTCAAGGACAAGCGCTTTGCCGCTGGCTGTTCGCGCGACGTGATTACGCAGGGCGCCGAGATGCTGGGTTGGGAGCTACCCGAACTCTTTGACCGCACCATCGCGGCCATGCAGTCCTTCGCCCCCGACCGCGATACCTTCCAGGCCTAACCGCCCACGCCACCTAAAACCACCACAAAGGGGAAAGGCACCTTTGTGGTGGTTTTTCTTGCGCGGGCGTTAGGGGCGGACCTGGCCGGTGCCGCGGAGCTTGTATTTGTAGGTGGTGAGGGCCTCGGCGGCAAAGGGGCCACGGGCGTGGAGTTTTTGGGTCGAGATGCCGATCTCGGCGCCCAGGCCAAACTCGCCGCCGTCAGTGAAGCGAGTGCTGGCGTTGGAGTACACGGCCGAGGCATCGACCGCATCAAGGAAGCGCTCGCAAGCATCCGTGTCCTCGGCAACGACGGCCTCGGAGTGCATGGTGCCGTAGCGGTTGATGTGCTCGATGGCCTCGTCCTCGCTAGCCACGACCTTCACACTCATCTCGAGCGCCAGGTACTCGCGACCCCAGTCCTCCTCAGTCGCGGCGACGTAGTCATCGCCCTCTACAAAGCCGGCGTCGGCGCACGCGGCGCACGTGGCCTCGTCGCCGTGAATGAGCACGCCGTGGTCGTGCAGCACGGCAACGACCGCAGGCAAAAACGCATCGGCCACAGCACGGTCGACCAGCAGCGACTCGGCGGCATTGCACACGCCTACGCGCTGGGTCTTGGCATTGACGATAATGTTGAGCGCCTTATCAAAGTCGGCGGATTCATGCACGTAGATGTGGCAGTTGCCCGTGCCCGTCTCGATCACCGGAACGAGCGACTCGCGCACGCAGCGCTGAATCAGGCCTGCACCGCCGCGCGGAATGAGCACGTCGACGATACCGCGGAGCTTCATGAGCTCGCCGGTGGCTTCGCGATCGGTGGACTCAATCATCGAGACGGCCTCGCGCGGGAAGCCCTTGGCCTCGAGCGCATCGGCCAGCAGCTCGGCGATCATGGCACACGAGTGATAGGCCAGCGAGCCGCCGCGCAGAATGCAGGCGTTGCCGGTACGGATGCAGATGCCTGCGGCGTCGGCCGTCACGTTGGGGCGCGCCTCGTACACCATAGCGACCAGGCCCAGCGGCACACTCACACGGGTCAGGTCCACGCCGCTTGCAAGCACGCGGTGGTCGAGCACGCGGCCCACGGGATCGGGCAGCTCGGCAAGCTTTTCCAGGCCGGCGGCCATGCCCTCGACGCGCTCGGGCGTCAGCAGCAGGCGATCGAGCAGTCCGGCCGAGGTACCCGCATCGCGCGCGGCGGACATATCGAGCTCGTTAGCGGCGACGATGGAGTCGACACCGTTGCGCAGTGCTGCGGCCATGGCGCGCACGGCCTCCTGGCGCTGTTCATCGCTCGCCGTGGCAAGCGAGGCCGACGCTGCCTTGGCGGCAACGGCAAGATCGTGGACATACGTGGCTATATCGACCGACATGGGCGGCCCTTTCTCCTAGAAGTTTGCAACCATGGTAGCCGATTTGCGCATGGCCTCGCCCGCGGCTGTAGAATTGGTCAACCCGAAACACCGCAACGAACGGAAGACTCACATGGCCCTCATCACTTCGTACCACGTCCCCGGCCTTTACGTCGAGGACCACAGCATCGACGTCCCCCTTGACTGGCGCGGCCTGGAGCCGATGCTCCTGGCCGTCGGCAGTACCATGCGCCGCGGCGCCATGCCGGCACCCATCGCCGGCGCGCCCGAGAGCATCAAGCTCTTCTACCGCGTGGTTAGCGCGCCCGACCGCATCAACGACGATCTGCCGCTGCTCCTGTTTTTGCAGGGCGGCCCCGGCGGCGAGAGCCCACGTCCGCTGTCGCCCACAAGCGACGGCTGGATCGAGGAGGCCGTCAAGCACTTCCGCGTGGTCCTTCCCGACCAGCGCGGCACCGGACGCAGTAGCTGCGTGGACGGACGCACG
This sequence comes from Collinsella sp., assembly GCA_018377855.1. Classification (GTDB taxonomy): domain Bacteria; phylum Actinomycetota; class Coriobacteriia; order Coriobacteriales; family Coriobacteriaceae; genus Collinsella. Next base: position 5,530 of record JAGZYM010000014.1, read on the forward strand.
ATCAAGGCACTGGGTGATCGCGCAACGGCCGCCGGCGCCGATACAGCACGCTCGCAGGCGGACTTCCTCAAGCGCCACCTCGCCAGCTCCATCGTGCGCGATTTTGAGTACCTGCGCCTAGTGGGCTTTGGCGGCAAGCCGTGGGTCACGCTCGGCCAAAGCTACGGCGGTTTTTTGACGCTGAGCTACCTGTCGCTCTTCCCCGAGGGCGTGGCGGCGAGCTTTACCTGCGGCGGCATCCCCCACGTACCGGCGAGCGCAAGCGAGGTCTACGCGCACACCTTCCCGCGCATGGCCGCCAAGACGCAGCAGTATTATGACCGCTATCCCGCTAACGTCGAGCGCGTGGCAGCCCTGGCCGATGCGCTCGAGGCTCAGAAGCCCGTGCTGCCCGACGGCTCGCCGATGACGGTCGAGCGCCTACAGCTCATGGGCAGCGACTTTGGCATGAAGCCGAGCTTTGAGCGCATGCATTGGACTATCGATCACGCTTTTGTTACTGGCGACGGTACGCTGAGCTGCGGCTCCTCGGTATCCGACAGCTTTTTGATGCGCGCCTTCGAGCGCACCAACACACGCACGAACCCGCTGTACTGGACACTGCAGGAGTTTATCTACGCCGACGGCGACACCATGCCCATTCGCTGGGCCGCAGCAGAGGAGAAGGCCCGTCGTGCCGAGTTCGACACACTCGCGCGCCCGCTCATGTTTACCGGCGAGGCCATGTTCCCGTGGATGTTCGAGCAGATGCCCGAGCTCAAGCCCTTCAAGCCCGCCATGGACCTGCTGATGGAAGACACCAGCTGGGACAAGATCTACGACCCGCAGCGACTGGCGTGCAACGAGGTGCCCCTGCAGGCCGCGGTGTATTTCGACGACATGTACGTGGATTCGGGCCTGCAGCTTGATACGCTCAGCCGCGTGGGCAACTCGCATGCCTGGGTGACCAACGAGTTCGAGCACGACGGCCTGCACGGCAGCGTGGTATTCAAGCACCTCTTCGACGAAGCCCTCAACCGCGGAGACCTGCGCCAGATCTTCTAGCAAAGGAGTGTCCCAAAGTGCCGGCACATAAGGAACGTCCCCAAGTGCCGGCACGAGAAAGACAGCGCTGCGGGAAACGATCCGCAGCGCTGTCTTTCTTTATGCAAATACGATCAAGTTATCCCTGTGTATCGCCGGCTTCTCGGCCAGGTCTGCCAGCAGGCGGTTGCTGGCGATCTGGTCCTGGCGGCGGCCGGCGGCAAGTTCCAGCACGTCCGAATCGGCCTCGGCGATACCGCGGGCGACGACCATACCTCTCGGATCGCACACATCGAGCACATCGCCCTCGGCAAACTGGCCATCAACCTCGCGAATACCCACCGCAAGCAAGGAAGAACCACGGCTGACCAGCGCCTTCGCGGCACCGTCGTCAACCGTTACCGAGCCATGTGCCTTGTCACCCAGCGCGATCCACAACTTGCGGGGTGCGATGTCCAGACGCTCCGCCGGCGGATCGAACAGCGTGCCCACGCTCTCGCCGCGGGCTAGGCGCACGAGCGCATCGGGCTCCTCGCCCGAGCAAATCACGCTCTGAATGCCCGCCGTCATCAGGATGCGGCTCGCGCGAATCTTGGTAATCATGCCGCCCGTGCCCACCGATGTGGAAGAATCGCCCGCCGAGGCAATAATCTTGGCATCGATCTTATGCACGACAGGAACAAACTCGGCCGTGGGGTCCTCATGCGGATTGGCAGTATAGAGGCCATCGATGTCCGAGAGCGTCACGCACAGATCGGCAGAAACCAGGCAGCTCACAAGCGCCGCCAGTGTGTCGTTGTCGCCGAACTTGATCTCATCGACGGTAACGGTATCGTTCTCGTTGACGACCGGCACCACGCCAAGCTCCACGAGGCGCAGCAGGGCGTCGCGCGCGTGCAGGTAGGACGTGCGGCGGGCCGTATCGTGGCGCGTGAGCAGCACGAGCGAGGTGAGCAGGTCGCGCGCATGGAACTCCTCGTCGTAGGCCGACGAGATGATGCACTGACCAGCCGAGGCGCAAGCCTGCAGGCTCGGAAGGTCGCCGACCGGCTTGCGGTCGAAGCCCAACACGGGATAGCCACAGGCGATAGCGCCCGAGCTCACCACGACCAGACGCCAGCCGAGCTTGCGCAGCGCTGCGGCCTGATCGGCAAGTCCGCCGATAAAGGCGCGGTTGACCTTGCCATCGGCACCCACCACCGTGGACGAACCGATCTTTACCACCATCGTTTTATAAGAAGTCGTCATACGTCAAACCAATCAACTGTTCAGCGAACGGCCGAGTTGGCGGCCAAGGGAGCGTGACTCGCCCCTACCGCCCAAGGAATTAGTGAGTCCAAGGAAAGGCAGAAGCCGCGGCCATGTTCTTGCGCACGAGCTCGTCGCGCACCTGAGCCAGGCCCTGCTCCATGCCCACCACATAGGTCTGCGGGTACAGGAAGCGCTTGAAAGCTGCGTCCAGATGATCGAGCGCCCAAGCACAGCGCTCGCGCGCGTCCTGGATGCTCTCACGCGGAGCCACCGCACTGCCATCGCGCACGATCGGCACCAGCAGCTCGCGATACTCAAGTTCGGACACGTCGGTCACCAGGGCGGCATCATTCACGGCCACGAGGGTATTGCCGCGCGCGGCGCCCTCCCCCGCCAGATGGTCCTCGTCGTAGATCATGTCGCAGACCGGGCCGCCAAAGCCGTCGAAATAACGGCGCACGCGTTGCACACCCGGGATCGTGCGCTTGTAGGGCTGCTCGGAGAGCTTGACCACCGGCGTCCATGGATCTGTCTCGCTCGCACGGCGGGCGGAAAGCTTGTACACGCCACCCAGCGCCGGCTGGTCATAGCAGGTCGCGAGCTTGGTACCCACGCCAAAACTGTCGATGGGCGCGCCCTGGTCGAGCAGCGACTGAATCGTGTACTCATCCAGATCGTTAGAAACCGAGATCCCCACATAGGGCAGGCCCTCGGCATCAAAACGGCCGCGCACATACTTGGAGAGCTTGGCGAGGTCGCCGGAGTCGATGCGAATGGCCGACAGGCGCTCGCCCATCGCTTCCATCTCCTTGGCAACCGTAATGGCATGTTCACAGCCCTCGCGCACGTGATAGGTGTCGATGAGCAGCGTACAATTCTTGGGGCTCGACTTGGCAAAGGCGCGGAAGGCCTCGAGCTCGGAATCGAAGCTCATCACCCAGCTGTGCGCATGCGTGCCAAAGACGGGAATACCGTAACGGCGGCCGGCGAGTACATTGGACGTAGAGGAGCAGCCGGCAACGTAGCTCGCGCGCGCGACGGCCAGGCCGCCATCGGGACCCTGGGCTCGGCGCAGGCCAAACTCCGCCACAGGGCGACCGTCGGCGGCGAGCACCACGCGCGCCGTCTTGGTGGCGACAAGCGTCTGGAACCCGACGATGTTGAGCAGCGCCGTCTCGAGCAGCTGGCACTCCAGCGCGGGGCCGGTGACGCGCACCATGGGCTCGCGCGGAAAGACGAGCTCGCCTTCGGGAACGGCGTCGATGTTTACATGCGCACGAAAATCACGCAGGTAGTCGAGGAATCCAGGCTTGAACATCGCGCCGCCGGCAGGGGCCTGGAGCGAGGCGAGGTAGTCGATGTCCTCGGGCGTAAAGCGTAGATTCTCGACCAGCTCGGGCAGTTCGGCGGTGCCGCACATGACGGCATAGGCGCTGCCAAAGGGATGGTCGCGGTAAAACGCGGTAAAACAACCCTGCTCATTGGCCTTGCCGCTCTCCCACAGGCCCTGGGCCATAGTGAGCTCGTACAGATCGGTGAGCATTGCGATGTCGGTGGGATGAGAGATGTCGGTCAAAGCCATGGGGCGACCTTTCGGATGTGTGGTGCAGAATTTGAGGGTTGGACGAGAGCAGAGCATGCGGACATGACGCCCGATGCAAATCGGTTAGAGCAGGCCCATGCTGGTCAGGATCGTGTAGCCCATAAAGATGACAAACGCGATGAGGGCAAGGACAATGATGATTTTTTGAGCCGGCGCCATGCCAGGGATCTCGTTCTCGCCCGTAGGCTCCTTGGAGGTAACCATGCGCTGGGCAAAGGTCATCTCGTCACGACTCGGCTTAGGCTCGACGGACTTGGGACGAGCGGCCTTTTTAGGCTGAGGTTTGGGCGCGGCAGGTGCAGGCTTCGCAGCAGCGGGCTTGGGTGCGGGCGCGGGCGCCGATGCGGATGCGGCGTTCGCGGCGATCTCCTCGGCCTTCGCACGCTCGGCACGCAGGACAGCCAGCTCCTCACGCTCGCGACGGGCCTCTTCACGAGCCTCGCGGCGGGCCTTCTCGGCGCGGAGCTCTTCCAACTCAGCGCGCTCCTCGTCGGACAATGGTTGGGACTCAAGCTCGGCCATGGTACAGCCCTTTCTTTTAAAAAAAGCCGCCGACACAATGTCAGCGGCTTATCAAATCCAAGGGTGGAGACGAAGGGAGTCGAACCCTCGGCCTCTGCCATGCGACGGCAGCGCTCTCCCAACTGAGCTACGTCCCCAGGACAAGTCGATATTTTACCTACGGCTCGCCAACTGTCAACGCCCAATAACCAGTCTTTTTGGGGCGCGGCTATTTTGACAACTTTTCGAGCAGGCAATCCTCTCGATGATTTTTTAATCCCCGTCCCAGAAAAATCATCGACGAACGCACTACTTTGCGCTGGTAAGAACACCGGTGGTGTCGAAGGCCGGGGTGAAGCTCTCGTCTACCGCGCCGCCCTCTTGCCAGAACATCGTCGTAAAGCCCAGGTCGTCGGCATGGTCGAGCACCTGCTCGTACTCCTCACGCGTCACGGCGCGTGCCAGGTCGCCGCCCTGCTCGCGCATGAGGGCATTGGGCGTGTATTGGTTCATAACCGAGATCGGCACGTCGCCCACCGTCTGCCACACCAGGTCCAGCACGCGACACGAGTCGTCCGCATGCCCTGGCAACACCAGGTGACGCACGATGATGCCGCGCTTCATGAGCCCGCCCTCATCCACCAGCTCTCCCCCGCGGCGATCAATCTCGCGCGCCATCTGGGCCAGACCCGACACAGCCACGCGCGGGTAGTCCTTAATATGAGAAAGCGACTGCGCAAGCCCGGCATCGGCATATTTAAAGTCGGTGAGCCACACATCGACCAGGTCGCCCAGCGCCGTCACGGCACTCGCGCGCTCGTAACCACTCGTGTTGTAGACGATCGGGATGTCCAGCCCGCGCTCCCGCGCTGCGGCAATCGCGGCCGGCAGCAGATGAGCATAATGCGTCGCCGTCACCAAATTGATGTTGTTGGCACCCTGGTCCTGCAGTTCCAGCATAATCTCGACCAGGCGCTCAGGCGAAATCTCAAGCCCAAAATTGCCGGTCGAGATCTCGTGATTCTGGCAGTAGATACATTTGAGCGAGCAGCCGCTAAAGAAGATCGTGCCCGAACCGGCCTCGCCCGAGATAGGCGGCTCCTCCCACATATGAAGCGCCGCGCGGGCCACCTTGAGCGTGTCGTTAGCACCGCATACGCCGCGCGCGCCCTCATCGCGCGCCGCACCGCAACGGCGGGGACACAAATGGCAGGCGGGCGAAAAAAGTTCGGTCAGCGACGTCGGCATAAAAACATGCTCCAAAACAACGATTCAGCAGCTCAAACGTAAAGGGCCAGGCCGCGTAGACGGCTCCGTCCCTAAGGCGCCGTAATCGTCCGACACGATTTTTGTAATGTCAAGACTGGAATCGATAAAGTGCCGCTTTATGATGTAGGTATTCCGCCCCCCGCGGAGCAACTGGGTGAACCGTCGCGTTTATTTAGGGAGCCCACACAGTCGTACCTAGTACAGGTATCCTTCGTTGTTAAGGACGCTGGAACAGTCGATGAGGGCACCCACCTGTTTTAGGTGGGTTCATTTTCGTAACGTGGGGGGTGGTTTTCTTTTGACGAAAATCACCATTACAGTCCATATGGATTCCCGCCGGCATCCCGACAAGCCATCGACAACATCCCAATATCTGGTAAGCGCGTGATTATCGCTGCGTGCAATTCCATGCACCCCCCTTGGTCGAGTATTATGGTTCGGCTATGCCCTTTGCGCATGGCGTTCTTCTGACCTTTTCCTTCGACGCTTGGCGGTTTTTAGATTCATGGCTTCATCCCCGAGCTACATACCGTACCTATGCGTGGCAGCGGCGGCCTTTATCACGACCTTCCTCGCGGTGCCCCTGGTCAAGCGCTTGGCAATTAAGTTCGATGCCGTCGACTATCCTTCTAAGCGCCGCATCAACACCAAGCCCATCCCGCGTTTGGGCGGAACGGCGGTGTTTTTGGGCCTGGTCGTTGCCTGCATTGTGCAAATCTTAGGCACCTGGCACCTAGGCTGGCCACCCGTCCTGGTGCCGCACCCGCGCCTTCACATTAGCTATCCCATGCTGGCGCTCTCCTTTACCGTCATCTTTGCGACCGGCGCGATCGACGACGTCTTCCAGCTCACGCCCAAGCAAAAACTGGCCGGACAGGTCCTCGCCGCGCTTATCGCCTGCATGGGCGGCCTGCGGATCGGCGTCATCGTCAACCCGTTTGCCCCCGGCGAGATCATGCTCGGATGGCTCGCCTACCCCATTACCGTAATCTATCTGGTGGCATTCACCAACATCATTAACCTCATCGACGGCCTCGACGGCTTGGCCACGGGCATCTGCGGCATCGCCTCGTTCACCATGTTTTCGATGGCCGTTCTCTCGGGCCGCATCGACGCCGCCGCGCTCTCCATTGCGCTCTTTGGCGCCTGTCTGGCCTTTTTGCGCTACAACTTCAACCCCGCAAGCATCTTCTTGGGCGACTCGGGGTCGCTGCTTCTGGGCTTTGCACTGGGCTCCATCTCGCTACTCAATGTGAGCCGCACCGCCGCGCTCACCTCGCTTATCATCCCGCTCATCGTTGCCGGCGTGCCCATCATCGACACGTTTAGCGCCATTGTGCGCCGCAAGCGCGCCCACATTAGCATCGGGCAGGCCGACAAGGGCCACATCCACCACCGCCTGATCCAAGAAGGCTACAACCAAAAACAGGCCGTGCTGCTCATCTATGCCTGGTGCATCATGCTTTCGGCCGGCGCCGCCGCGATTAACCAGGTCGAGGTGCCCATGCGCGTGCTCATCTTTACCGTGCTCGCCATTGGCTCGGCTGCCTTCGCCAAGCACCTGCACCTGTTTGAACCCGTGCTGCGCCACCATTACAACAAGCGCACGCACGAGGACGAGCTGGTCACCCCCGACGACCCCGCTTTTAAGCAGGAGGAGCAGGCAGCCGAGGAGCGCAAAGAAGAGCGCCACCACAAGCTCTAGGGCAAGCTGCCGAGGATGTGCCAAGGCACCGTTGGCCAAGCGCGGCCGCGCCGCGCCCATCGCACAAGCCACCCCTCTCCCGCCCCTCGCCTACTTACGCCCCACCCCTCCAATAAACGCGTTATCATCTTGACCCATGAACATACGTAAGGAGCAATCATGCCAAACGAGAACAGCTACGAAGTCGCGCTGCAAAAGAGCAACGCCATTCGCGAGGGCCTGGCCAAGACGCCCGAGAAGTTCACCATGCTCACCGGCGACCGCCCCACCGGCCGTCTACACCTGGGCCACTACTTTGGCACCCTCAAGGGCCGCGTCGAGCTGCAGAACATGGGCGCCAAGACCAACGTGCTCATTGCCGACTACCAGGTCATCACCGACCGCGACACCACCGAGCACATCCAGGACAACGTGTACAACATGGTCATGGACTACCTTGCCTGCGGCATCGACCCCGACAAGACCATGATCTACGCACACTCCGCCGTGCCCGCTGCCAACCAGCTCATGCTGCCGTTCCTGTCGCTGGTGTCCGAGGCAGAGCTGGCGCGCAACCCCACCGTCAAGGCCGAGATGGAGGCCTCGGGCCACGAGCTTACCGGCCTTCTGCTCACCTACCCGGTGCACCAGGCCTGCGACATCCTGTTCTGCAAGGGCAACGTGGTGCCGGTCGGTCGCGACCAGCTGCCGCACATCGAGCTCACCCGCACCATCGCCCGCCGCTTTAACAACCGCTACGGCAAGGTGTTCCCCGAGGTCGAGGCGCTGCTGTCCGAGACCCCGCTGCTGCCCGGCCTGGACGGCCGCAAGATGAGCAAGAGCTACGGCAACGCCATCAATATCTCGATGACCGCCGAGGAGACGGCCAAGCGCATCAAGAAGAGCCAGACCGACTCCGAGCGCATGATCACGTTCGACCCCGAGAACCGCCCCGGCGTGTCCGGCCTGCTTTCGACGGCTGCCATCTGCACCGGCCGATCCGAGGTCGAGATTGCCGAGGAGATTGGCATGGGCGGCTCCGGCCAGCTCAAGAAGTACGTGACCGAGGCCGTCAACGAGTACTTTGCGCCGATCCGCGAGCGTCGCCAGCGCTACGAGAACGATCTGGACTATGTGAAGGACGTGCTGCACGAGGGCAACCGTCGTGCCAACGAGATCGCCGAGCAGACCCTGGCCGAGGTTCGGGACGCCATGGGCATGGTGTACTAGACCGATCTGCTGGCTTGAGCTTTCGATTGTTATGGGGCGGGCGCTACGGCGTCCGCCTTTTTTGGAGCCCGACCAGCTCGGCTCCGTCCATTGCACTCCCCCGATAAACGGGAACGGGCCCGCCGGCAGTCAGTTGCCAGCGGGCCCGTTCCCGAAGTACACCGTTGAATCGCACAGAGGGGAGGAATGCGAATCAAACTCAACAGGGCAGGCTTTTTCATCGCCTATTGCCTACTCCGTTGCTGAATACAATATAGTTCACCGTGGTTTACTTTCTGACGGCAAAGTGCGCCGCCACACCTTCTCCATAAGTTAGCCCCGGTAAACCTGCAACGGAAAACCACCGCAAAGGGGACAGGCACCTTTGTGGTGGTTTTGGCCACGGCAGAGCTGTTAGAGTCCGGCAGGCCAGCGACAGGCGGCCAAGTCGACGTGCATGGGATCGGTAAACGTCACGCCCTCCCCCATTAAGAGCTCACGCTGGGCATCGGGGCCGCCAAAGGCAAAGCCCTCACAGATACGGCCGTCGGCAAACACCACGCGATGACAGGGAATTTGGCCGGGGCGCGGGTTGCTGTGCAGCGCATAGCCCACATAGCGCGCGCTCCGCGGACGACCGGCAAGCAGCGCCACCTGACCGTAGGTGGCAACCATCCCCTCGGGAATCTGCTCGACCACCTCATACACCCGCTCAAAAAAGCCCTCAGACGCCATCGCATGCTCCTTTCAACCGAAACAAGCATAAACCACCACAAAGGTGCCTGTCCCCTTTGTGGTGGTTTTGACCGGAAAGCTAGTTGGCGGGGCGGAAGAAAGCTACGGCTACGGCGCCGGGGCCCACGTGGGTGCCGATGGTGGCGCCAATGGTGTGGATGGGCAGCTCGTTCTCGGTGTGTCCAGCCCACAGTGCCGCGCTGTCCTCGATATACTTCTTGAGCACGGCGTCCGAAAGGCCCGTATAGCCCAGCGCCAGCGGCATGGAAAAGTCGACGCCGCCCGCTTTTTCGACCTTCTGGTTGAGCAGGTTACGGCCGTTCTTGGAACCGCGCGCCTTGCCCAGCTGCACGATCAGGCCGTCCTCGGCGGCCACCACGGGCTTAACGTTGAGCAGCGTGCCCACAGCGCCCGCAGCAGCAGACAGGCGACCGCCACGCACCAAGTACTCCAGCGTCTCGAGCAGACCGATAACCACCACACGGTCGCGCACGGCCTCGACGGCCGCCGCGATCTGGGCCGCGCTACGGCCCTCGTCCACCAAGCGCAGCGCATACTCGACCAGCACGCGCTCGCCCAGGGTGACGTTGTTGCTATCTACCACGAACACGTCGCCGCCCGGCGCCTCGGCAAGTGCGGTACGGGCACTCTGATTGGTGCCCGAAAGCTTGGCGCCAACGGTAATAATCACTGCCTCGTCGCCGGCCTCACGCGCCTCGGCAATCGCCTGCGAAAACGCGTACGGGTTGACCTGGCCGGTCTTGGGCAGTTCATCGCGCTCCACGAGCATCTCGTAAAAGCGCTGGTGATCGATGTCGACGCCATCCATGTACACATCGGTGCCAAAGGTGACGGACAGCGGCAGAACACGCAGAGCGGGGTGCTCAGCCGGCGACATATCGCTCGCGGAATCGGTAATAATACGAATGGACATAGCGAATCCTTTCTTGCGCGGACCTCGCGCGGGGAATTTTGACAGCAATGCCCCGGCACGGTATACGCGCTCAAACGGGACTATGCAGTTGTTAATTGGAAGCAAATGCCTTGGCGGCCTTAGATCTCGCGCAGGGTGTTGAGAATCGTGCGCAGCGACGCATACATCTGCTCGCGCTGCTCCACACCCATAGCCTTACCGGTGGTATCGAGCACCTCGCGAATGATGCGGTCCGCCTCGCTCATGCTCTCGCCGCCCAGAGCGGTCAGGCGCACCGGAGCACGATACTTAACGGCGGCATCGCCCGAATCATCGACCTCGACGTAGCCACCCTCCTCCAGATGCGCCAGCGTACGCGAGACGGCGGCGCGGGTCACGCCTGCCATGCGAGCCAGGTCGGCGCCAGTCAGGCCGTCCTTGCTGCGCTCAAGATAGTACAGGCACATAACGTCGGAGCCCTTGAGACCCAGCCTTGCGCCCTCAGACGTCTTAATGCGCTGGATCTCCTTGTAGAGTCCGCTGATCAGTCCGACAAAGTCCTCGAAACGTGTCTCGTCGCTCTGCTGCATGGGAGACGACCGCCTTTCGCTTGCATAATGCTAACGGGTAAACATCTTAGCCGTACTTAACGGCCGGCAGCCCTGCACGCCCTATTTGTTAACCCATCAACATAAAAACCACCACAAAGAGGACAGGCACCTTTGTGGTGGTTTGGGGCATCAATAGGTTCTAGGCGCCGCTACAGTTCCACGCAAGGATTGTCGCGGGTCACAAGCGTCTTAATGACAACCGTCGCTCCCAGATAGCGCTCAAGCAGCTCGGCTAAGCGATCGATCGCAGCCTGGCAATCCCCCATCCGCTCGGGCTCCACGCACTCAATCGCCAGGAACGCATCGGCCGAATCATCGGACAGCGCCGTTCGAACGCCGTCGCGCCAGTTCCAGCAGCGGCACACGGCGCCCGCATCATCGATGTAGGCGAGCTCGCCGGGCAGCGTCGGATCGTCCGCCTCCTCGCCAAGCGGCAAGAACGCATCGCCACCGTCGGTCACCTTCAGGCGAAGGTCTCCCTCGATCGCATGCAGATCCTCGCCTCCCACGGGCAGCGCGTAGGTCAGTGACACCGTGTTGTAAATATCCACCGCGGGCGTAATGTGGCCCACCGGCTTTCCTTTGAGCACGCGTTTGAGCAAGTTCTCGATCGAGCAGCGCGCGCCCTTTTTGGTCTTGAACAGACGATAGGCCTCGCGCCATGCCTTGACCGGTGCGTTCTCGCTGATAGTATCGCTGGTCAGATGACGCTCCGCATCGATATTGGCGCGGTCGAGCAACTCCGCAATCGCATCCACGTCCTCTTGAGGAATCTGAGCCGTGGGCTTCATGCCCTCCACGACCATAACACCGACCGCTGCCTGCGGAAACAGCTCCCAGAATGAATCCTCGGCAATAAAGCTCTTCATACGCTCTCCCTTCATTGTGCGCGCCAACGCGAGCGCCTAAACAAAAAGCGCCCTTACAACGACCACCTTCAAAGTCCTACGGTGCCGTCACAAGAGCGCTTGCGCTGTCCCCATCCGGAGAAGGGGACGATATGTCAGGCGTATTGTAACCCGAGTCATCCGCGCGAGCAAAACGACCACAAAGGTGTACAGCCCCCCCCTATGGTGGTTGTAGGTCTGAGGCGACGCTAGTGGCGGAGCCCCAGCAAGCCGCGACCGCGATGACGAGCGTCGGCGTGCACCTGAGCGTGCGGACCGGCGGCCTTAACGGATTCGGGCAGGTGCGAGTACTTCTTCTCGAAGTTCTCCTCGAACATCACGGCCAAGTTATGCGCGGCCTCGTCGTAGCGCACGGTGCTCTGCCAGTATTGGCGCGGCACCAGGATGCCATCGGGCACGCCGTGGCACGTCGTGGGAATGTCAACGTTAAAGATGTCGTCGTGCACGAACTCGCTGTCCTCGATGGTGCCGTCGAGGGCGCGCGCGACCAGCGAGCGCGTGTAGGCCAGCTCGATGCGATGACCCACGCCGTAGCCGCCGCCAATCCAGCCGGTGTTGACCAGGTACACGCGCGTGCGGCCGTCGGCAATGCGCTCGCCAAGCATCTTGGCGTAAACCATGGGGTCGAGCGGCATAAACGGCTCGCCGAACAGCGAAGAGAACGTGGGCGTGGGCTCGGTGACGCCGACCTCGGTGCCGGGAATCTTAGCCGTAAAGCCCGTCACAAAGTGGTACATGGCGGCATCGGCCGTCAGGCGTGAGATGGGCGGCAGCACGCCAAAAGCGTCGCAAGTCAGGAACAGCACGACACTCGGAGTGGTGCCCATGCCCTTAGTCCACGCGTTAGGAATGTGCTCCACGGGATAGGCCACGCGCGTGTTGTGCGTGATCGAGATGTCGTCGTAGTTGGGCTTGCGGTTCTCGTCGAGCACCACGTTTTCGCAAATGGCGCCAAAACGGACGGCGTTGAAGATCTCGGGCTCGTGGAAGGCGTCCAGACCCTCGCATTTGGCGTAGCAGCCACCCTCGATGTTGAAGATGCCCATGTCGGACCAACCGTGCTCGTCGTCGCCGATCAGCAGGCGCGTGGGATTGGCCGAAAGCGTGGTCTTGCCGGTGCCGGACAGGCCAAAGAACACGGCGGTCTCGTGCGTGACGGGGTCCATGCTGGCCGAGCAATGCATGGGCAGCACGTCGTCCTCGACAGGCAGCAGGTAGTTCATGACACTGAAGATGGACTTTTTGATTTCGCCGGAGTAGCCGGTACCCGCGACCAAAATCACGCGCTCCTGGAAGTTGATGACCACGGCGGCGCTGGAGTTGAGGCCCTTGATGGCGGGGTCGCACTGGTAACCGGGCGCTGCGAGCACGCAGAAGTCGGGTTCGCCGGTGCGCGCGATTTCGCGGGCAAGCGGGCGGGCGAGCATCTGCTTAATAAAGAGTGCCTGGCTGGCACGCTCGCAGGCAACGAGCAGGCGACGCGTGTGGTTGCGGTCGGCGCCCGCCATGCCGCGGGTGACGAACACGTCGCGCTCGTTGAGATAGTCGACGATGCCGGCCTTGATGGCCTCATAGCTCTCGACGGACAGTGGGCGGTTGACCGCACCCCAGGCGATCTTGTCGTGAACATCGGGGGTGTCAACGATAAAACGATCGTTGGGCGAACGACCAGTGCGCTCCCCCGTCTCGATCACGAGCGCGCCATTAGAAGCCATACGGCCCTCTTTGCGACGAATAGCGTGCTCGACAAGCTCTGCCGCCGGCAGGTCCACCAGCAGACGGGGTTGATTCTCGGCGGGATCTTCAACGAGCGTAATACCAAAGTTGGACAGAACTTCTGCAGGGGTAACACCAGGCATGGGGCCTCCTTTAAAAACGCGACACGTGGACGCGACGCGCACTTTACTCACGTAAAGCCCGTTGTACCCGATATGCAAAAACGTTTTTGCGGCAAGGGCGGCAAGCCCGCCCAACGGTCAAAAATCGCAGGCAAGCGGCCTAGTCATTGGGGACGTTTTTAAACGCCTAGTCATTGGGAACACTCTTGAACAGGCAACATTCAAGGAGCGCCCCCGGATGCCGGCACTTAGGGACGTTCCCAAAGTGCCGGCACATAAGGAACGTCCCTAAGTGCCGACTACAGCGGCAGGTTTTGGCCGAGCATGGCTATGGCGCTCATCAGGACCAGCATGCCGGCAGCGTAGGGCAGCACCGCGCCCAGGAGTTCGGCATCCTTACCGCGCACGTGCACGGCGGCAAGACCAATGGCGAGGGTCTGCGGCGAGATCATCTTACCAGCGGCGACGCCCAGGGCGTTCAATGCGACCATCCAGTAGTCGCTCACACCCAGCGCAGTGGCGGCCTGGCTCTGAATGGGACCAAACAGCATGCCCGAGGACGTACCCGAGCCGGTCACGAACGCACCGACTGCGCCGATCCACGGAGCCAGAATCGGGTAGAGACCGCCGGCGACCGCAATGCAAAACGCACTGATCGACGAAATCATGCCGGCATAGCCCATCACCTTGGCGCAGCCCAGTACCGAAAGCATCGTGATCACCGTCGGCGTCATCTGCTTCACAGTCGCGACCAGCACCTCGCCCATCATGCGTGGCGAAGCACCCTGAATGGCACCGCCGACAAACGCGGCCAGGAAGATCCAAACACCCGGCGTGTTAATCCACGAAAACGTAAGCGTACCGGGGTTCTCGCCGCAATACACCTGCACGTGGCTTGCAAAGGGCGCAAGCGCGGCATGCACGGCGGGCACCAGGTTGGACGTACCCAGCAGCAGTACAAAAATCAGAATGAAGCACGACCAGGCCGAAAGCGCCGATTTAACGGTGAGCTGTTCGCCGGCCTCGATATTCATATGGAAGCGTGCGTCCAGATGCCCCGACTTCTCGGCACGCATGGCAAGCGCAGCTGTCAGCGCGAGCGAAACGATGGATCCTACGACCACGGCCAGCTCGGGGCCCACAAACATGGCAACGACCAGAGCCGCGCCGACAAACGACACGCCGGAGAGCAACGCCACGCCGGCAACACCGTGCAGACGCTCGCCCATACTCGCGGCATTGCCCTGGTCATCGGCAACACGGCCCGCAACCAGCACAATAAATAGCGGCATCACCACAAAGAACGGTGCGAGCTGCACCAGCTGAACGGTCGCTAGGTGAAGGGAATCCAAACCCACCAGGTCGGCAACGGACACCGTGGGGATGCCGATGGAGCCGTAGGGCGTGGGCACGCCGTTGGCCAGCAGGCAGATGAGCACGGCAGGCACGGCCTCAAAGCCCAGGCCCGCGAGCATGCCGGCGGGAATGGCGACAGCGGTACCGAAGCCGGCCATGCCCTCCATAAAGCCACCGAAGCACCAAGCCACGAGCAGCGCCAGCAGACGGCGGTCGCTGCTGATGGAGGTGATCATGCTGCCGATCACGTCCATGGCGCCCGTACGAACGCACAGGTTATACGTGAACACCGCGGCGATGATCACCAGGACGATGGGCCACAGAGCCATCAAAAAACCTTCGAGCGAGGCGGTCGCGATCTGCGCTGCCGGCAGGTGCCACCATGCGAAGGCAAGCAAGCACGAAAGGACAAACGATCCGATAGCGGCCTTCCAAGCTGGCCATTTAAAGCACAGCAGCATCACGACCAGCCAAATAATCGGCACAAGAGCCAGTAAGAATGCGGCGACGTCCATAGGTAGAAGCTCCTTGGTACCGCGTGGGCGGCATCGGGGGTGTCACAAAACTTCAACAGGATACCGCACGTTTACCGACAAATTACAGCCGCCCGCCGAAATTATTGAACAATCCGTTCAAAAACACGAGCGAACACCGTCGCGTCTATACTAAAGCGCAGCAATAGAAAGGACTCCGCTTTGAGTATCACGCCCCTCGATAGCATTCGCCGCGCCATCGCCCGCCGCAACGGCACCTCCAACCCCGCTGCATCGAAGGACGGCGCCGCGAAGGCCCAGGGCGGCCGCATCGAGAACGGCCTCTTCCCTGCCTCGCACACTGCCGAGGAACTCGCACGCATCCAAGAGCTGAGTCAGCGCAACGCCGGCGGGCCCGATAGCAGCCAAGCCACACGTCGCCGGCGCGAACGCGATCGGGAGCCCGGCCCCGTCCGCCGCATGGTCAACGCTTGGTGGAACCGTCTGCTCGGCGCCGTCTACGGCGGCGGGTTCTCCACGCAAGAGGCTGAATACGAGGAGCACGCCACCAGTCGCGACTATCTTTGGAACACCCTGGGCACCGCCGTATGGGGCATGGCGTTTCCGCTGCTCACCATTGTGTCGACGCAGCTCGTGGGCGCTGAGGAGGCCGGCAAGTTCTCCATCGCCTTTGTTACCGGCACGCTCATCATGATCGCGTGCAACTACGGCGTGCGCAACTTTCAGGTCTCGGACATCGACGAAAAAACCTCCTTCGCCTCCTACCAGCTCAATCGTTGGATCTGCGGAGCGCTCGCCCTAGGCTGCGGCCTCATGTATAGCAGCGCCCGCGGCTATGACGCGCAGATGGCGACGATCGGCCTGGGCGTCTACCTGTATAAGGTCATCGACGGCGTCGCCGACGTGTACGAAGGCCGCCTGCAGCAGGCCGACAAGCTCTACTTGGCTGGAATGAGTCAAACGCTACGCTCCGTCGGCGTCATCGCGGTCTTCAGCGTGGCGCTGTTCTTCACGCGTAGCATGCCCATCGCGGCCATGGCCATGGGCATCGCCGCGATCGCCTCGCTCGTGCTGGTCACCGCGCCGCTCGCCCTGCTCGAGACCGAAAAATCGCGCCGCGTGAGCCTGCGCGAGGTCGGCCACTTGTTTGTCCATTGCGCCCCACTCTTTGGCGCGCTATTCCTGTTCAACCTTATCGAGAGCATGCCCAAGTTTGTGATGGAAGGAACACTAGCCTACAAATACCAGCTGTACTTTAATGCCCTGTTTTTTCCAGCTCAAGCTATTCTGTTGAGCATTGGATTTGTCTATAAACCGCAGCTCCTGCGCTTGTCGAGCATTTGGGCTAATCCTCGCAAGCGTCGTCGCTTTGACCTGATTATTTTTGCCGTTATGGCGCTGATCGTGGTCATCACCGGCGTGTGCGCCGCATTTATGGCAGGTCCCGGTATTCCCCTCATGAGCTATATGTACGGCCTCAACTTTGAGCGCTACCGCACATTGGCGCTGCTGATGGTCGTCGCCGGCGGCGTCACCGCGGCCATCGACTTTATCTACGCCATCATCACGGTGCTGCGCCACGCTGGAGACGTCACCAAGATCTACCTGATCTGCTTTGCCGTGAGCGTGGTGCTCCCGGTGATTCTAATCAATCTGCTCGGCCTAATGGGCGCCGTCGTGAGCTACCTAGCCATCATGGCCCTACTGCTGGTACTGTTGATTATCGAGTACGCCCACATCCGCCAACGCATAGAGAGGGACCGGAATCCGTACGGCGCCTAATTCGAATCAATTTGAAGAAAAGAAACGTCGATGTTTTGGCACCAACCTCTTGCGCCGTTATTCCCCGGGGCGAATATTAGCGTAGAACTCCGCCCCGTCGTCCAGGCGCAGGATGCCCACGCGGCCGAACTCGGAGCCGGTGGCGGCGGCGCAGTCGATGTCGATGCGATCGGGCACACCGGCAGTGTCCTCGCCGCCCAAGCGCACGATCTGCCCGCGTCCCGATTCCTCATCGAGCCCCGCCAGACCACCGACCTCGCAATAGCGCCCAAGCGATACCGTGGGCGTGTGGCCGCTCACCACGACCGGGCCCTTGCCCTCGGCAGAAAGCAGCCCAGTCGGCACATCCCAATAGCCGTGACGAATCCACAGCAGGTCATCGGACGACTGTACCGCGAGCATCTGCTGCAGCAGCTCGCGATCGGCACCCACCGCTCCAACGCCATCGGCACAATCGACGCCATGCTCAAGCAAAAACGCGCGCGCCGCCTTCATCTCGATTCCAGCATGTACCAGCAGATACGGGCGCTCCTCGGTCTCGACCACCGCGTAGAGCGGCAGCGCGGCCATCCATCGCACGAGCTCCTCGTATGCCTCAAATTCCATGTCGTTGAGCTGCTCGCGCGTCGTCCAGCCACCGTTGATATCCCAGGTCTCGGCATCGAGCGGATCCTGGCCAACGATGGCATCGAGCATGATCTGCTCGTGATTACCCTTGAGCACGCGGGCGTTGGGCAGCGAGCGCACGAGCTTAATAACGCCGACCGGATCGGGCCCGCGATCGATCATGTCGCCCAGCACGTACAGCGTGTCGTCGGAAGTCAACGAGATCTTAGACAGGGCCTCGTCAAGCGCACGCACGCGCCCGTGAGCATCAGATGTCACATAGATCGCCATGGTACGCCTCTCCTTGCATTGCGGCCGAAGCCCGGTGCCGCAACTAAAACTTCAAGTTGAACTTAAACGTTACCCATTGTACTCCGTTGCAATAAAGCTGGAAAGGGTTTCCGAGCAGAGGCAAAGACGGCAGCCGTCTATGACGATATCGCGCACGCCCGCAATCCAACCCCATAAACCCACCATCTTTGGGTACAAATAACCGCAGACAACTGACCGTGCCACGCCAACCACCCAGGAGCGGACACCATCTATGAACCAGATCCTTCTCTTTATCGGCCTCGTCATCATTTTGTGCCTGACCATCAAACCCGTCGGCAAAAAACTCCCCTTCCCCACCCTGCTCATCTTTATCGCGCTCGGCATGCTGTTGGGCGTCAACGGCCCGGCGCACATCGACTTTAGCGACTACGCGCTCACCGAAACCGTCTGCAGCACGGCGCTGCTGTTCATCATGTTCTATGGCGGCTTTAACACCAATATCGACCGCGCCAAGCCCGTCGCCGTGCCCGCGGTGCTGCTGAGCACGCTCGGCGTCGTCATCACCGCAGGCATCACCGGCGTGTTCGCCCACTTCGCGCTGGGGTTCGACTGGATCGGCGGCCTACTGCTGGGATCGGTCGTGGCATCCACCGACGCGGCGAGCGTCTTTAGCGTACTGCGTGAGCACAGCCTGTCGCTGAGAGGTGGCACCGACTCGCTGCTCGAGGTCGAATCGGGCTCCAACGACCCCGTCGCCTACATGCTCACCGCTGTGCTCGCTACACTCGCGGCCGGCGGCGACATCAACATTCCCGCACTGCTGGCCAAGCAGATTATCCTGGGCGTGGGCCTGGGCCTTGCCATCGGCTGGGCGGCGGGCCGCCTGATTGAACGCGCGCACGCAACGGCCAAGGACGCGCAGACCATCTTCTTGTTCGCCGTGGCCATCGTCGCCTACGCGCTGCCGAGCCACCTGGGCGGCAACGGCTTTTTGGCCGTGTACCTGGCAGGCATTGTACTGGGCGCCAGCGACATCACCGGCAAGGTCGAGATGGCGCACTTCTTTGACACCCTCACCGAGATGGCCGAGATGACAATCTTCTTCTTGCTCGGCCTGCTCGTTACACCCGCACGCCTGCCGCAAATGCTGCTACCGGGCCTGGCACTCATGGCGTTTATGCTCTTTGCGAGCCGCCCCATCGCCGTAGGCATGCTGCTGGCGCCGTTTAGGACGAACCCTCGCCAGGTCGAGCTCGTAAGCTGGGCGGGCCTGCGCGGAGCAGCTTCGGTCGTCTTTAGTCTCTTTGCCGTGGTGGCCGGCGTTCCCGGCGGACACGACCTATTTGACCTGGTGTTTGTGGTTGCCGTGTCGAGCATTGTGGTGCAGGGCTCGCTTCTGCCGGCGGTGGCGAAGAAGCTCGATATGATCGATGCGACCGGCGACGTGCGCCGCACCTTTAACGACTACCGCGACGAGGACGGCATGTCGTTTGTAAAGCTCAAGGTGGGCGCTGGACATCCGTTTGCCGGACGCTCGCTCGCCGATATTGGCAGCGCCACAGATATGCTCGTGGTCCTGGTGCTGCGCGACGGTGCGCACCCGGTACTGCCCAATGGCGACACCGTGATCCAGGAAGGCGATCTGCTGGTGATGGCCGCCCCAACGTTCGAAGAGCGTGCCGAGGTTACACTGCGCGAGGTCACCGTGACACCCCACGGTCGCTTGGCCGGCCAGCGCCTGTGCGATGTGTCGCAAGGCAAGCATCCGTTTATTGTGGTGATGCTCAAGCGCGAAGGCCAGACGATCATCCCCGATGGCAACACCCTAATATACGCCGGCGACGAAGCCGTCATTGCCACGCTGGCGTCGTAGTGACCAGGAGGTGGCTAATTTGCGACGAAGAGATCAAGCGCCTAGAAAGCCTCATGCCTTCGCTCGCAGATTTGGATTTGCCTGAGGAGTAAAGCACCCCTCCCCCATGTAACCATCCTGTAAATCATAGCGGCGCAGTCGAGTTTTACCGTGATGCGGTCGCGCCTGGCGCTCCACTGTGCTAAAGTATCCCGAACGTTCAAACGACTACGAGGGGGAACTAGAAGATGGCACGTGTGCACAACTTCTCAGCTGGCCCGGCCGCGCTGCCCGCAAGCGTGCTCGCCGAGATCGCCGACGAGATGATGGACTACCGCGGTTGCGGCATGTCCGTGCTCGAGATGAGCCATCGATCTAGCATGTACCAGCAGATCATCGACGACGCCGAGGCAACCCTGCGTCGCCTGCTGAGCATCCCCAACAACTACCGCGTCCTGTTTTTGCAGGGCGGCGCCACGCTGCAGTTTGCGGGCATCCCCATGAACCTCATGCGCCGCGGCCGCGCCGGCTACATCGTGACCGGCAACTTTGCCAACAAGGCATACAAAGAAGCCGCCAAGTACGGTGAGGCTGTGCTGCTCGCGAGCTCCGAGGACACCAACTTCGACCGCATCCCCGACATGGCCGACATCAACGCGCGCATTGCCGCCGAGGCCGCGGGCGACGGGCTCGACTACGTCTACATCTGCCAGAACAACACCATCTTTGGCACCATGTACCACGAGCTGCCCGATTGCGGCGATGTACCGCTGGTCGCCGATGTCTCGAGCTGCTTCCTATCGCAGCCGCTCGACGTTGAGCGCTACGGGCTCATTTACGCCGGCGCGCAGAAAAACGCCGGCGCCGCGGGCGTGACCGTGGTCATCGTGCGCGACGACCTCATCGCAGATGGCCCCGCTTTTGCGCAGACGCCGCAGTACCTGGACCTTAAGACCCAGGCCGCCAAGGGCTCCATGCTCAACACGCCCAACACCTTTGGCATCTACGTGTGCGGCAAGGTATTCCGCTGGGTCGAGGAGACCGGTGGACTTGCCGCCATGGCCGAGCGCAACTGGGCCAAGGCCAATCTGCTCTATGACCTGCTCGAGCAAAGTGAGCTGTTCCATGGCACCACGCAGGCCGACAGCCGCTCTATCGCCAACGTCACCTTCCGCACCGGCGACGCCGAGCTCGACGCGGCCTTTGTCGCAGGCGCGGCAGAGCACCAGATTCAAAATGGCAAGGGCCATCGCCTCGTCGGCGGCATGCGCGCCAGCGTCTACAACGCCGTAACCATGGAGGACGTGCAGGCACTGGCCACGTACATGAAGGACTTCGAAGCGCAGCACGGTTTGAGCCAGCGATCTAACTAGCCCGCAGCACGCGGGCCGATCAGCCACTTCAAACCACTTGTTTTAAACAAACCAGCTAAGGAGTTTTTCATGCGCAAGATTAAGACCATCGACGACATCACCAAAGACGGCAAAGTCGAGTTTGGCGAAGGCTACGAATTTGTGAGCACCGCCGAAGAGGCCGACGCCATTCTGATGCGCTCAACCGACCTGCACGGCTACGAGCTGCCCGAGGGAATCCGCGCCATCGCCCGCTGCGGCGCCGGCGTCAACAACATCCCCGTCGAAGAGTACGCCAAGAAGGGCGTCGTCGTCTTTAACTCCCCCGGCGCCAATAGCAATGCCGTCAAGGAGCTCGTCCTAGGCATGCTGGTGCTCTCGAGCCGCGGCGTGGTGCAATCGATGAACTGGGTGCGCGACAACGCCGACGACCCCGAGATTCAGGTCGATGCCGAGAAGGCCAAGAAGGCCTTTGTGGGCCGCGAGCTCAAGGGCAAGCGCATCGGCGTCATCGGCCTGGGCAACGTGGGCTCCAAGGTCGCCAACGCCTGCGTCGACCTGGGCATGGACGTTTACGGCTACGACCCGTTCATTTCCATCGAGCACGCGTGGGTGCTGAGCCGCGAGGTGCAGCGTGTGGGCACGCTCGAGGATCTCTGCCGCGGCTGCGACTACCTCACCGTACACGTGCCCAGCAAGGCCGACACCATCGGCATGATCAGCACCGAGCAGATTAACCTGCTGGCACCCGACGCCGTGCTCATCAACTACGCGCGCGAGACCATCATCGACGAAGACGCCGTCGACGCCGCCCTGCGCGAGGGTAAGCTCAGCTGGTTTAGCTGCGACTTTGCCACGCCCAAGACCGTCAAGATGCCCAATACGTTTATCACCACGCACTCGGGCGCCGGCACCGGCGAAGCCGAGGCCAACTGCGCCGACATGGCCATCAGCGAGCTCAAGGATTACCTGGAGAACGGTAACATCGCGCACAGCGTCAACTACCCCGCCTGCAGCATGGGCAAGGCGCGCGCCGCGAGCCGCATTGCCTGCCTGCATGCCAACGTGCCCAACATGATCGGCCAGATCACGGCCATCCTGGCCAAGGACAACGCCAACGTGCAGCGCATGACCAACGAGTCCGCCGGCGAGAACGCCTACACCATGTTCGACACCGATGAGCACCTGAACAGCAGCACGATCGAGGCGCTTAAGCAGATTCCGTCGATGTATCGCGTGCGCGTAATCAAATAGCGCCGGCTGATCTGACGGGCAGTTCCCCATGTGGCCTGCCCGTCACTGACATTGAATGCCCGCGGGGCGCCTTTCGCACGAGAGGCGCCCCGTTTTTGTGAGCGCTCCATTAAATGCACCGAGCCGCTTCTTGGCATACAATCTGTATGTTGACCTAACTATCTGTGAGGTGCCTATGGTTGATACAGATTTTGCTTGGCGGCTTACGCAAGGACTCGTGCGGATCGACAGCTCAGACCCGGGTGCGTATGAGGACGAGATTGAGCGCTATATCAAAGCGTTGGTTGAGGAACGGTTGGCGCAGCTGAGCCATCCGGTACTCCATGCCGTGCAGGTTGAGGAACTCGAGGTGCTGCCCGGGCGCCGCAACCTTATGGTCACCGTGCCGGGACTGAGCGACGAGCCACGACTCGTCTATATCTGCCATATGGATACCGTTACGCTGGGCGATGGCTGGGACGCGGACACGCCGCCGCTCGGGACGGTTGTGCGTAACGACAAACTCTATGGCCGTGGCGCCTGCGATATGAAGGGTGGCCTGGCCTGCGCCATTGCCGCACTGGTCCATACGCTCGAGCGCGTGGCGGCGGATGGCGCGTTGCCCCGCCGCGGCTTTTCGCTCATCTGCTCGGTCGACGAGGAAGATTTTATGCGCGGCTCAGAGGCCGCGATCGATGCCGGCTGGGTCGGCTCGCGTGAATGGGTGCTGGACACCGAACCCACCGACGGACAGATCCAGGTGGCGCACAAGGGGCGCACGTGGTTCGAGATTGAAATGGCTGGCGTAACGGCGCATGCGAGCCAGCCGTGGAAGGGCGCGGATGCCGTCGCCGCCATGGCCGAGGTCGTGTGTTCGCTCCGTCGCGCGTTTATGGCGCTGCCCGCGCACGATGAGCTGGGGCCTTCAACCATCACGTTTGGCCAAATCGAGGGCGGATATCGCCCCTATGTCGTGCCCGACCGCGCCAAAGTCTGGGTCGACATGCGTCTGACGCCTCCGACCGATACGGCCGCCGCGAAGCGCATGGTAGAGCTGGCCATCGCCGGCGCCGAAGCCGCGGTCCCCGGTTGCCATGGCAGCTACACCGTGACGGGCGACCGCCCCGCCATCGAGCGCGACCCGAACTCTCCCCTTCTAGCAGCGCTCAAGCGTGCCGCCGATGACGTGACGGACGCGGACACGACCGTCGGTTTCTTTACCGGCTACACCGACACCGCCGTCATTGCCGGCAAGACAGGTAACCGCAATTGTATGAGCTACGGTCCCGGGTCGCTCGCGCTCGCGCACAAGCCCAACGAATATGTACCCCACGCCGATATCGTTCGTTGTCAGCAGGTGCTAAACGCGCTCGCCGATAACGTGCTCTGGGACGCGAGCGGCCAAGTTGGGGCATAATAAGCCGCGAACAAACCGACTCGTGCGTTAGGACCGCCCATGAAAGCACTTCCGTTTCCCTGCATCCGCCCGGCTCAGGACCGCGTGCTTGAGGCGCTGCCTGCAATGGGCAGCATCCTGAGCGGCAACGATGCTCTGCGCGGAGCCATTGCCGATGGTCTGATGCTCAAGGACCCGGGTGCGGCGTATTACGTGTACGAATGCTCGGGCGAGCCGGGACGTGTGACGGGTGTCGTGGCGATCTGCCCGGTTGGTGCGCTGGCGGGCGGCGACGCGGTTGCCGCCGATACGACCGCCGCTGCGCGCGCAATCGCCGACCTCAAGGTACAGCCCCGTCCCGTAACGCTTGTCTACGAAGCCTCTTCCGTCATGGATATCATCCTCGGCGCCGCAAAAGAGGGCGCTTCACTCTATGCCGTCACCGACCCCGCCGGCATTACGCACCGCGTGTGGGAGGTCAAGCGCGAGGACGCCGTCGGGGCCATCCGCGCCATGCTCGACCAGGCGCCGGAGCCGGCACTGGCCGACGACCCTGCCTACGCTGTCGCACTAGTCGAGGCATCACAGCTCCTGGCCGACGATGCACGTGCCGCCGGCACCTACACGGGCAAAGAGCCGTTCAACTTTGCCGTAGCTGCGCTCTTCCCCGCCGCGCAGGTCAGCGGCGGCGCGGCGCAGGTTCCGACGGGTCTGCTCACGCACCAGGTCGCGCGGTTCTAGCAAGACCAGACCGTCCAGCACAAAAATCGGCAGCCCAACAAACAGGGGGCGGAGATGCAGCAGGTACATGCATCTCCGCCCCTTTTGCGTCGAGAAGTTATGCCGACGACCCGTGCCGCCGCGCTCGCGTTATCCGCGCTGCGGACCCGCAGTAGCCACGAGCGGTTCAAGCCCCAGCTCGCGCGCGTAGTCTTCCTGCGTAAAGACTTCGACCAGTTCAAACGTATCGGCCGCATCGTCAAACGCAAAGTGCAGCACTGAGCAGTTGCCCGGCACGCGTTCGCGCTCGTCGGCCGCCGCGCCCCGCACGTGGTCCAAAAACTCCTTGATAGCCGAGCCGTGGCTCACCGCGAGCACGCACTCGTGGTCCGGACGTCGCATAAGATCGGTTATCGTCGCCGCCATGCGCTCGCGCACCTGCATCTGGCCCTCGCCGCCAAACTGACGATAGAAATCTCGCCACGGCCGCTCGGGCATAAGCATCACGCGCTCGGCCTCAAAGTCGCCAAAGAACCACTCACGCAGACCGTCCAGGCGCTCGTACGCCAAGCCCGGCCACAGGTTGGCGATAGTCTGCTCGGTGCGATGAAGTGTGGAGGTGTAGGCATGATCGGGTTCAATGCCGCGCGCACGTAAGAACATGCCGGCACGTGCCGCCTGGTCGCATCCCAGCTGCGTGAGCGGCGAGTCACTCCAACCCTGAATAATGCGCTTAAGGTTGAATATTGTCTGCCCATGACGAACCAGATACAGGTCTTTATTCATAGGGGTCCTTTCGTTCGTTACCAATCAAGGAGCGAAAACGCCCCGTCGCAATAGCCAAAATGAAGCACGGCTCCGTTGTCGGGTAGCTCTCCCCTGCCAGTCACATACTCAAGAAACTCCTGGCAGGCTGAGCCGTGGGAAACCGCCAGCACGCAGTCGTGCTGCGGCCTGGCCATGATGCGGGACAGCGCCGCGACCATGCGCGACTGAAGCTGCACTTCCGACTCGCCGCCAAAGGCCACCGGATAATCGCCCCAGGGCTGCGGCGGCATATCGCGATTTGATGTACCCTCCAGCGAGCCCAAATGCCACTCGCGTAGGTCATCGACCAGCTCTATCGAGCGGCCCTCACCAGCAATTAGCTCAGCCGTACGCCGCGCCCGGCCCAACGGGGAGGAATACACACGGTCAAAGGTCACGCCACGCGCCTCAAACGCCGCGCGCGTCGCCAGCGCCTGCTCGCGCCCGCGCGCCGTAAGCGGCGAATCGTGCCCACCTTGCAAAATATTCTGCACATTGAGCTCAGTCTGCCCATGCCGCACCAAATACAAATCTGCCACACGCCCTCCTCTCGCACCACCGCAAAGGGGACAGGCACCTTTGTGGTGGTTTACCGCCGGATCACACCGCGGTGACGCTCAACTACACCAGCACGTCGGCGAGCGAACGCTTGGGTACGTGGTGCACCTGTGCCTCGTCGCGCCAATAATTGATGGAGCCGTCGGGGTTGGAATCAATTGCGTCGATCGCCTGTGTCTCGGCTGGCACGCCAAAAGCCATGATCAGCTTGAGCTCGTATTTGTCGTTATCGAGCCCCATGGCGTCGATCGCGCGGGGCGTAAAGGCCTTGAACATGCAGGCCGCCACCTCGGGCGTGGCGCTGCGGGCGGCGAGCATCATCGTCTGCGCGGCAATGCCCGTGTCGACCTCGGTAATGGGAGCGGCAGGCTTGCCCGGAACGGCGCGCTCGGCCAGAATCGCGATGTAGCCGGTCGGGCGCTCGCCCTCGGCAGGACCCGGCCAATCCTTAAGCGCGCCGGCCCATGCAAGCTCGTCAAACACGCGCGCGCAGTCCTCGGCACCGCTCACCACATGAAAACGAAGACGCTGAGCATTGGCGCCGCAGGGAGCCAGGTGCGCCAGTTCCGCCAGCTCGAGCAAAAACTCGCGCGGCACGCGCATGGACTCGTCAAAACGGCGGCATGTACGGGCACGACGGACCAGCGCATCAAACGCGTCCAAGCCGAGCTTTTCGCAGCCTTGCTTTGCCATCGATTCGACACTCAACGGTGCCTCGGGAACTGCTTCGTTCATAGGGACCCCCAATACAAGCCAATTGTCCTTAGGAAAATCTAACCTAAAACGTAGGCAATAACGAACAGGGCTGCAATGTTCTACACCTGTTGAATAGAAAATTGCGACGTGGGGAACAACGGAAACAATTCGGGACCTTTGGGTTACGTTTCGCCCTCCCCGACCCATACGCCAGCGCCTTTAGGCGATACTGGTTGTAACGATCAAGGCTTACGCCGCACGGAAAGGAGACATTATGGGCATCTTTAAGAACGATGACCAAAAATCGAGCCAGTTTGGATTTGACGAGAAAAGCATGGCAGGCAAGGCCGTCAAGGCCGTGCGCTGGATTTACGCCATCACGGGCGTCTTGGCGCTCATTGCTGGTATCGCGCTGCTTTTTGCACCCGCCAAGTCCCTCGTCTTTTTGACGACTGTCCTGGGTTTTTACTTTGTAATCACTGCTGCCATCAGGCTGTTCACTGCCATTTTTGAGCCGCTGCTGCCCACCGGCTGGCGCGTGACGAGCATCATCTCCAACCTACTCATTATCTTGGGCGGCGTCATAATCCTGCGCAACCAGGCCTTCTCGACCGCGACGCTCACCACGATGGTGGTTATCGTAGCCGGCTTTGGCTGGATTGTCGAAGGTGTCATGTCCATTCTGGAGTCCGAGCTTTCGTCCAACCGCACCCTCGCTATCCTGAGCGGCGCACTCTCCATCATCGCCGGCATGTTCGTGTTTATCTATCCGCTATGGTCGGCCAAGATGCTCGTCATCTTTAGCGGCGCCGCGCTGCTGGTGTTTGGCGTAACGCTGATCGTTCGCGCTATTCAATTTGGCAAACTGGTGCACTAGATGCCGCGAACGCTCTTTATTGATGCCGACGCCTGCCCGGTCACGCGCGAGTCGATTGACTGCGCGCGGCGGGCGGGCGTCGCCGTTGTTATCGCCGGCAACAGCACGCAAAACCTGGAACGGCACATTCGCCGCGACGACCCGCGCGATGCCGAGTACGCGCGACGCGGCTTTTGGGTCACGACGCTCGATGTGAGCGTTGGCGCCGACAGCGCCGACTTTGCCATTGTCGAACGCCTGCAGGCGGGCGACGTAGTCGTGACGCAGGACATTGGCTTGGCGAGCATGGTGCTCGGGCGCGATGCCGCCGCCATCGGCGTGCGCGGGCGCGTCTACGATAAGGCGACCATCGACATGCAACTGTTTATTCGCCACGAGGAAAAGAAGATACGCCGCGCCGGGGGACGCACTCGCGGACCGGCGGCATTTACCAGCGAAGACCGGGCCCGCTTTAAGCGCAACCTCACCGAGCTGCTGCGCTAACCAAGGTAGATTTTCGGGACATGCCCGGAAATCTACCTTTTTGTTTTGAGCGGTGTGAGCGCTCGGAATCCATGACTCAACAAAAAACGGGCTTCAAAATGCCATGCGTCGCCGCATTGCGCAGGCGCCGAGCATGGCTATTTGAAGTCCATTTTTAGGCCTACTTAGAGGCCGAAGGCGGATAGGATAAGGCCCCAGCCAGCGCCGATGACGTACATCATGACCAGGAACACGGCGTTTTCGCGAGCGCTGCGGTTGGTGCGGAACAGCACCAGGTAGCCCACGCCGGCGGAAATGAGCGTGCCGGCGAGCATCGGCGCCAGCTGTAGCGCGCCCTCCAGGTACAGCTGCGTAATGACCACGCTCGCCGAGCAGTTGGGGATCAGGCCGACAAGCGCCGAACCCAGGACGGCGAGCGTCTCGTTGCCACGCAGGAACTGCTCGATCGCGGACTCGCCGAAGGTCTCGAGCACGGCGACCAGGATCAGCGTCACCAGGAAAATAAAAACCGAAACCTGCACGGTGTGCGAGATCGCGCTGCGGATAATCGACAGGACGGGCGCACCTTCGTGGGAGTGACCGTGGTCGTACCCATGGCCGTGGTGGTGCTCATGCTCGCCTGCGTGACCGTGGTCATGGCTGTGTCCGTGGTCGCGCTCGCGTTCATCTTCATCATCATCGCAACCGCAATGGTCGCGCTCGCACAACTCGTGGATGTGATCGGCGCTCACGCCCGCCTCGGCCACCTCGTCGATGATGTCACCGCCGCTGTGGTCGTCATGCGCGCAGTTCACATGAGCCGGATTGGCAGTGGTCCCCAACACGGTACGACGAATCGCCGCATGCGCACGGGCGTTGCGACGCAGACCGCGAATGGCGGCATCTACGATAAAGCCCGTGACCAGTGCGATAAGCGCTTTCGAAGCCAAAAGCATCGCCATAGTCTGCACGGGAACCTGCTCGGCAAGTAGCAGCGGCAGCATCTCGTCAGAGGTCGAGAGAAACACCGCCACCAAGGTGCCCAGCGTCACGACGCGACCGGCGTACAGCGTTGCCGCCATTGCCGAAAAGCCGCACTGCGGCACCATGCCCAGCAACGAGCCAACCACGGGACCCGCGGCGCCGGCGCGCTTGATGGCCCCGTTAACGCGGTCGCCCGCGACGTGCTCCAAGGTCTCGAGGGCCAGATACGTCACCAACAAAAACGGCACCAGCGAGAGCGTGTCCTTGCCGGCGTCGAGCAGAATATCAATCAGCAAATCCATGACGGATGGAACCTTTCGTGTCTTTCGGCAGCATTGTAAAAGTCCTAGCGGTCAACTAGGGTATTGTAGTTGTCCTAGGCGCGATGCCAATAGTTGCCCATGGTAAACTATCATCTCGCCATAACTCAATGCCACCGAGCCGCGCGACACGGCCCGTCCAAGGAGCAGTTATATGAACGTTTCACAAGCACTCGAATACGAGCGCCAGCCGTTTATTCCCATGTTTATCTATGGCGATCACGGCGCCATGGAGTCCGAGCGCCAGAAGGGCGAGGAGGCCCTTAAGGTGCTCGAAACCGAGTACTTTACCGCCGAGGGCGACCCCAGCTTCGACTTTGCCACCGTGCGCGACCTGGCTGACCGCAACCGCGACCTGTGCGACCAGATTGGCGAGGCGCGCCTGCGCAACGTGACGCCCGCGACGCTTTCGCGCGGCCTGTCCGATGCCGACACCTGCGCCGCCATCGGTAAGATGCAAAAGCGCACCGCCGCGTCGGTCATGCGCGAGATCCGCGGCGACCGCGACGCGCTCGGCGTGGCCTACGCCCGCAAGCCCATCCAGGGCACCGTGCTCGGTATCGACATCGAGACCACCGGCCGTGCACCCGAGCGCGGCTATATCATCAACGTGGGCTGGGAGATCATGGAGCTCACCAGCGACGCCGTCCCGCATGACGCCGAGGCACACTACTGCGGCCTGCCCGACATCTACCGCGGCGAGGATGTGCCGCTATCGAACATCCATCACATTACCTGGGACGACATCGACGGCAAAAAACCATTCCGCGAGAACAAGGAACTGCAGAAGCAGCTGCTCAAACTTATGAAGAAGTACCCGTACATGGCGCATAACGCCGCGTTCGAAGACAGTTGGTTCAAGATCCACCTGGACGGTTACGCCGAGGCACGCCGCGCCGGCAAGATCATCGTCATCGACTCGCGCCAGATCTGCCGCAGCCTGGATGCCGACGTCCGCTCGCTCCCCCGCGAGTCCGCGCCCGCCGCGCTCGAGAACTGGGCGCGCCGCCGTGGCACCCTCGCCGCCGACGCCAACGAGCAGCATCTGGGTCTGGACGACACCGACCTCATGCTCCGCACGGTTCAGGCCGAGTTCAACCTCAAGAACCTATTCGCGAAATAACCGATCCATCTGCGGGAGCGCCTGCCAGGCACAGCGCAATCCGTCTGGGCACACCGACACGCAGTAAACTAGGGCGCAGCCTTATGGCTGCACCCTAGTTTTCATCAAAACGAGCAAATACGCGTGCTTCACATAGTCGGCAGGTTGGCCCACCTACATTTTTCGAGTTGTTCGGCCAGCTAAACCACTAGTCAAGGCCCCTTGAACCGCAATCGAAGCTAAAATCGCCTTAATTTCGCAACCAAGCCCCATAAATCTACCTGAATCAATTCGAATAGGACGTTGCGATCGCACCATTTGTATAGGATAAGGCCGAATGACTCAAATTATGTTGGTGAGGCATCTGAGCGGTCGGCAAAAACGCTTAGAAGCTACGAATCCGCAAGTAAAGTTCATCAAAAAGGGGCAGCCGGCAGAAACCTCCCCAGCCAAAGCTGCTCCCTCAATACGACAGCTCAAAAACCCACCGTTCGCAGAAGATAAGCCGCGCCCCAATACCGTTGCCCGAAGTTTCGGGCGTATGCGGCGTCCGCTATGCCATCATGCGCGTATGGGAATCATTCTGTCACATACCACGGCACGCGCTGTATACCAAACAGCCAACTCGCTCGCAAGCTACGCGACCGGTCCCATACCTATGGAAAAGATCAGGGTGTCTGCGCCGACCACGTCCGACCTGGAAGCGGCACGAGCATGGCTCAACAGAAAGAATGTCGATTCTGAACGTATCCATGTGCTGACGTTTTCCAATAATGCCAAAAGGCACCGCAAGGGCTGCATCTGCCACTGCACGCGCTATACGTTTGATGCAGAAAGCTACCTAGAACTCGAGCCGAACGTCTACATCGTCGATATCAAGCTGTGCGCGTTAGAAGCAACAGCCGACCTCAACCTTTCGGAGCTCGTTGAGTATTACTTTGAAATCTGCGGCTCCTACGCGCTTGGAACGTCCGACGAAACTCAATATCGCGAGCGCCCAGCCCTAACCAGCGTTGAAGAGCTCAGAGCCTTCTTTTCAGAGGCACCGGGGTATCGTGGATCTAATAAAGCACTTAAGGCACTTTCTTATGTACACGAAGGCTGTCGCTCCCCACTCGAAACGGCGTTTGTCATGATGCTGACAATGCCCAAGTCAATGGGTGGCTTAGCCATACGCGCTATCAAAACGGATTATCCGATCCCAGTCCCCAAAAGATACGCCGCCCTAACGCGACGGACGGTTTTCTACCTCGACGCGCTGCTCGAAAATTCGATGACCGATATCGAACACAACGGCTTTTACCACGACGAACCCGAGCAGCAATCAATTGACGAGGAGCGCCGAAACACGCTGCGAAACATGGGATATGCCGTTATCACAGTTAATCGTCATTCGTTTTTCAAGCAGTCCGCTTTTAAACGGGTCATGGAAGCGATTCGCATTCGCGAGAAGATATGGCCCGGTCGACTCCCGGATAACTTCGCCATCCTGCAAGAAACTCTTCGTCAATTTGTCTTGCGGCGCTACTTCGAATACGGTCGCCGCGTCCTGGAGACACTCAAAGAAGAAGAGGCCGCCAAGCGCGAAATTGCAAGCCAATATCCGCAAGCTGATGACCCGAGCATCAACGATGTGCCCGAACCCGACGACATGCAACACGTCGGGGCCCTTGCTGAGGAAATCAATGGGGCTTGGGAATGCGACATGTTCGCAAAAATCGATGAAAACCGCACGGAAGACGACACGATTATTGATCTAATTGAGAATTCGCTCTTCTAAAGGCGATCTCTGCGGATGTCCACCTACATTTTTCGACTTATTCGGCCACCGATGTGCCAGATTGGCTGCAGCAATGCTCAATATAACTTTAGATAAAACTGATTCTGCAGGAACTCCCGTAGAGGAAGAACTGATTCTCGCGGTATTTGACACGATAAAGTACAAATATGAACAGTTCTAATGCTTCTCAAGGTGGCTTTCTTAGCATGCTAGCCGAACATCTCGAAATATGTTGGCGAGCATTGCGTCGATGTCTCCCAACCCACAGAAAATCGCAGAGGCGGCAAGCAGTCATCGAAATTAACGCAAATTGTATTGACATATGAACATACACTCATATAATCGAAAGCAAGTTATATGAGCGCATGTTCATATGAAAGGATATTGCAATGAGCATCCGCGTTGATGAAACGAAACCCGACATCGAGGCCACCGAACCCGCGATCCCCACCACCTGCTCGCCCGAGGACCTTCCCGACGAGGAGCTTCTCTACGACCTCGCCGACCTGTTCAAGGTCTTCAGCGACACCACGCGCATCAAGATCCTTTACGCCCTCATGGGCCGCGAGCTCTGCGTGGCAGACATCGCCGAAGCGACCGAAACCTCGCAGTCCGCGGTGTCGCACCAGCTGCGCACACTCAAGCAGTCGCACCTGGTTAAATTCCGGCGCGACGGGCGCAATATCCTCTACTCGCTCGCCGACGACCACGTCTACACCATGCTCAACCAGGGCATGAGCCACATCTGCGAATAGCAGCCAACCACGGTACCAGCGCGGCCTGCACCCAAGCCGCAAATACAGGGAAAGGAACCCACCATGAAAAAGCAGTTTAAGCTCGATGAGATCGACTGCGCCAACTGTGCGCGCGAGCTTCAGGACGAGCTGGCCAAGCTCGAGGGCGTCAAATCCGTGTCCGTCAACTTTATGACCCAGAAGTTGACGCTCGAGGCCGATGACGCCGAGTTCGACGAGGTCCTCGACCGCGTTGTGGAGTTCACCGCCGACGCCGAGCCGGACTGCGAGATTATTCTCTAGCCCAGGTTTACGCCAACCTGCAAGGCCGCGCTTGCTGCGGCCTTTGCTCGCGAAATTATATGAGCGAATGTTCATACATTCAAATGGGAGGATACGAGTCATGGCCACCGCCGACCCCAAAAAGAAAAAGAAGAAGCGCAAGAAAAAAGAATCACTCGAGCATAAGCGCAACCGCATCCTGGTAGCGCTGGGCATTTTTGCCGTGGTGTACGCCCTCGATGAGTTCGGCACCCTTACCGCCGCATTCGGCACCCCGGGCGACATCTACGCCAGCTTTGTGCTGTTCCTCGTGCCGTTTTTGATTGCCGGCTACGACGTACTGCAAAAGGCATTCAATAACATCCGCCGCGGCAAGGCCTTCGACGAGAGCTTCCTCATGGCCGTCGCGACCATCGGCGCGTTTGCCATGGTGCTCTTCCCCGATACCGACCCGCACATGGCCGAAGGCGCCGCCGTCATGCTGTTCTACCAGGTCGGCGAGCTGTTTCAGGCGTACGCCGTGGGCAAGAGCCGCAAGTCGATCAGTGCCATGATGGACATCGCGCCCGACTACGCTAACGTCGAGCAGCCCGACGGCACACTCGAGCAGGTCTTCCCCGATGACATCGCCGTCGGCACCGTGATCGTGGTCAAGCCCGGTGAGCGCGTGCCTATCGACGGCGTCATCGTCGAGGGCGAGACACAGCTCGATACCGCCGCCCTTACCGGAGAGTCGGTCCCCCGCCCGGCCAAAACTGGAGACGATATCATCAGCGGCTGCATCAACATGACGGGTCTCCTCCACGTGCGCACCACCAAGCCCTTTGGCGAGTCCACCGTCGCGCGCGTCCTGGAGCTCGTAGAAAACGCTAGTGAGAAGAAGGCACGCACCGAGAACTTCATCACGCGCTTCGCCCGCGTCTACACGCCCGCTGTCACCGGCGCGGCCGCGGTACTCGCGCTCGGCGGTGGCTTGGTCACCGGCGCCTGGTCCGACTGGATCCTGCGCGGCCTGACCTTCCTCGTCGTCAGTTGCCCATGCGCGCTCGTGATCAGCGTGCCGCTCAGCTTTTTTGGCGGCATCGGTGGCGCATCCAAGCTGGGCGTCCTCATCAAGGGCTCTAACTACCTCGAGACGCTCGCGGATGTGGACACCGTCGTCTTTGACAAGACCGGCACGCTCACCAACGGCACGTTTTCGGTCGTGGCGGTACACCCCGAGGCAGGCTATACCGAGCAGTCGCTGCTCGAAGTCGCGGCCCTTGCCGAGTCATTCTCCGACCATCCCATCGCGCAGTCGGTACGCACCGCCTTCCAGGGCGAGCTCGATCCCAAACGCGTAAGCGACTCCACCAATGACGCGGGCCATGGCGTGACGGCGATTATCGACGGCAAGCGCGTCATCGTCGGCAATGCCAAGATGCTTGCTGTGGCCGGTATCGAAGCGCCCAATTGCGAGATCGTCGGCACCATCCTCCACGTGCTGGTCGATGATACGTACGCCGGCCACATCGTAATTGCCGACACCATAAAGACCGATGCCGAGCAAACGATTCGCGACCTGCACGCCGCCGGCGTCAAGCGCACCGTCATGCTCACGGGCGACCGTGAGGAGGTTGCGGCGTCTGTAGCCAAGCAACTCGGTCTCGACGAGTTCCACGCGCAGCTGTTACCGGGTGATAAGGTCGAGCGTGTCGAGGCGCTGCTTGCAGCAGAATCGGGCAAGGGCAAGCTCGCCTTTGTAGGCGACGGTATCAACGACGCACCCGTGCTTACCCGCGCAGACGTTGGCATCGCCATGGGCGCTATGGGCTCGGACGCCGCAATTGAGGCGGCGGACGTCGTGCTCATGGATGACAAGCCGTCCAACATCTCCCGCGCGATCCGCGTGGCGCGCAAGACCATGTCGATTGTTTGGCAGAACATCATCTTTGCGCTGGGCATTAAGTTGCTGATTCTGGTGCTTGCGGCACTGGGCATCGCCAACATGTGGCTTGCTGTGTTCGGCGACGTGGGCGTGGCGATTATCGCCATCCTGAATGCCATGCGCGCGATGGGTGTCAAGAACCTGTAGCGTTCGTGGGCTGTCCGGCCGGGACCGGGCTTGGTTTTGAAAACGTCCTCGCGCATGAGGCCCGTCTTTCCTGTCCTGCGGAGCAACGGAAAGGCGGGCCTCGCGCTGTGGAGTGTTTTCAAAACCAAACCCGGCCCCGGCCTGCGGTGACGTAGGTGGCAGTTCTTGGGCATCGCTTGCTGGCGGGGTTCCTTTGCTGAAATGGACTTGGCCGAAAGGACCGCTGGTCCCGGTCGCTGGTTCGCGCTTTGCGCGAACTCCGCGCTACTGGGGGTTCGTTAGGATTCCGCCGCTTGGCCCGTCGCCTCGCCCCGGTTCAGCATCGCCCTCAGTTTCTCGAAGCTTTCCTCGCTCAGGCAGTGCTCCATGTGGCAGCCCTCTTGCGACGCGACCTCAGCCGAAACACCCGCATCCTCCAGCAGCCCCACGAAAAAGCAGTGACGCTCCCACATTTGGCGAGCGACCTCCAGACCACGCTCCGTCAGATGAACGTCGCGCTTGCCCATTTCGACATAGCCGTTGCTTTCCAGCGTCGCCATGGCCTTGGAAACGCTCGCCTTGGTTACGCCGAGGTACTCCGCAACGTCGATCGAGCGCACGATGCCCTGGCGTTCCGACAGAACGTAGATCGATTCGAGATAGTCTTCTCCGGATTCGCGTAGGGCCATGGGCCGCCTTTCGCGATGATTGCTAGTTAGCCTTTGGATACTTTCCACGGCTTACTTTACCGCAAAAGTTGCCCATGTCTTACTACTTTGCCTAAAAGTTAGCCGTGTTTCACAAAACGAGCGGGACGAAAACAAAATGGGAACACGCCCCGCAAGGAGTGTCCCCAAGTGCCGAGCCGCAGCTATAGCAGTCCAAAGTACTTCGCGGCGTTGTAGATCCCATCGTCGTCCACGGCGGTCGTCACGTAGGTCGCCGCAGCTTTCACCGTGTCCTGCGCGTTGCCCATGGCCACACTTGTGCCCACGGCCGAGAACATCGACAGGTCGTTCTCGCCGTCGCCAAAGGCAATCGCTTCACTCGCGTCGATGCCCAGGCGCTCCAGCGTCGCCGCCACACCCAGGTCCTTGCCGCCGTTGGCCGGAATAATGTCGCAGAACAGGTCGCACCAGCGCGTGGTGAGCGAATGCGACACGGCATCGGTCACGATATGCTCGTCAACTGGGTCAACAAAGGCACAGAACTGATAGACCGGCGCGTCAAAGGCATGCTCAAACGGCTCCTCGTGGTAGACGATTCCCGCGTTGCTGCCAGCCGTCACCACGCGCTCGGACAGGCGGTTCACAAACGAGTTCTCGCCCTGCATGCACAGTGAGTCGTAGCGCCCCTGCGCCACCTGGTCCACAATCACCGCAACGTCGTCCGGATCGATCGGGCAGCTGCGGTAGACGCCCTTGGCATCAAAACAGTGCTGGCCCGAAAGCGTAATGTACGCATCCCAGCCCAGGTCGAACAGCCAGTCCGGCATCTGGTAGGTCGGACGGCCCGTGGCGATCACGCACGCAATCCCCTGCTCGCGAAAGCTGTCGAGCACCTGCTGCGCCGACGCCGGAATCCGGTGGGTCTTAAAGCTCAGCAGCGTGCCGTCGATATCGAAAAACGCGGCTTTGATCATTCTCGCCTACTCCTCGCCCTCGAGCTTTTCGCTCGCCTCGAGCCACGCCATCTCCAGCTCGTCCATGGCGGCGTGAGCCTCGTCGATCTTTGCCTGCTGCTCGCCGAGCGCCGTGTAGTTGGTGGGATCGACCTGGGCCATGGCGGCCTCGGCCTCCTCCACGCGGGCGCGCTGCGTCTCCATCTTGCGCTCGAGCGAGCTCACCTCGCGGCGGAGCTTCTGACGCTCGGCGTTGGAAAGGCCGTTGGGCTGACCGCTCGACTTGGGCTTGTCGGCAGCAGCCGCCGCACCGGTGTCGAACGTGCCGGTCTTAGCGCTCGGCGCGCCCACGGGCTCGCCCTCGGCGGTAGCGTTGCACAGGCGCAGGTACTGGTCCACGCCGCCGGGCATATGCGTCAGATGGCCATCGAGCAGTGCCCACTGTTGGTCGGTCACGCGCTCCATCAAAAAGCGATCGTGTGTCACCAGGATCAGCGTGCCGGGCCAGCCGTCCAGCAGGTCCTCGACAATCGCGAGCATGTCGGTATCCAGGTCGTTGCCCGGCTCGTCCAGGATGAGCACGTTGGGCTCGTCCAGAATCGTCAGCAACAGCGACAGGCGACGGCGCTGGCCGCCCGAAAGATCGCCGATGCGGCTCCAGAGCTGCTGCGTCGTAAAGCCCAGACGCTCGCAGAGCTTCTCGGGCGAAGTCTCCTTGCCGTCGATGACGTAGTACTTCTTATAGTTGCCGAGCACCTCGCGGATCGTGTCGCCCATGTAGGGTTCGAGCTCCTCGAGCTGCTGCGACAGCACGCCAAAGCGCACTGTCTGGCCAATCTTCACGCGGCCGCGCGTGGGTTCAATCTTGCCCTGGATCACGTCGAGCAGCGTCGACTTGCCGGCACCGTTCTCGCCCAAAAGGCCATAGCGGTCGCCCGCACCAATGAGCCAGGTCACGTCAGAGAGCACCTGCTTGGGCGCGCCATCGGTATCCGCATAGCCGGCGTCCACGTCGACCACATCGATAACCTGCTTGCCCAGGCGGCTCACGGCGAGGCGCTTGAGCTCCAGCTCGTCACGCACGGGCGGCACGTCGGCGATCAGCTCGCGAGCGGCATCAACGCGAAACTTGGGCTTGGTGGAACGCGCCTGGGCGCCGCGGCTCAGCCACGCGAGCTCCTTGCGCGCCATGTTGCGACGGCGTTCCTCGGTAACCGCGGCCATGCGGTCGCGCTCCACGCGCTGCAGGATATATGCGGAGTAGCCGCCCTCGAAGGGATCGACCTGGCCGTCGTGGACCTCCCACATGCTGGTGCAGACCTCGTCCAAGAACCAGCGATCGTGCGTGACCACGAGCATGGCGCCCTGACCGCGCTGCCAGCGAGCCTTAAGATGGCGTGCAAGCCAGTTGATGGTGCGCATGTCCAGATGGTTAGTGGGCTCGTCGAGCATGAGCACGTCGTAGTCGCCGATCAACAGGCGCGCGAGGTCCACGCGGCGGCGCTGGCCACCCGAAAGCTCGCCCACCGTGCCCTCCCAGGGCACATCGCTAATGAGACCGGCGAGGATCTGGCGCGTGCGGGGGCTCGACGCCCACTCATACTCGGGCGTGTCGCCCACGACGGCATGGTGCACGGTGTCGGTGTCGACAAGCTGGTCCTTTTGGCCGAGCAGGCCGATCGTGGTGCCGCGACGATGCGTCACGCGGCCGTCGTCGGGCTCCAGCGTGCCGGCGAGCACGCTCAGCAGCGTCGACTTGCCGTCGCCGTTTTTACCGACAATACCAATACGGTCGCCCTCGCCCACGCCGAGCGTCACGCTATCGAAAATATGCTTGGTGGGAAACTCTAGGCTGACGGAATCGCATCCCAAAAGAATCGCCATATGCCCTGCTCCTTCGTAGAAATTCAACGTTGTCCATAATAGCAGCGAAAAGGCGGGCCGCACACGACACAAAAAGGCGGGCCATCTCCCAAAAGAGATGACCCGCCTCTCCAATCAGTCCCGTGGCAACCGTGGCCGCCGCGGGCCTCAAGCATGTCCCGGACTAGGAGAACATGCCGGTGAGGTAATCATTCAGCCGTTTATCCTTGGGCCGTTGGAAAATCTCGTCAGTCTCGTCGTACTCGACCATATCGCCCATGTAGAAGAACGCCGTGCGGTTGGACACGCGCGACGCCTGCTCCATGTTGTGCGTCACGATAACGATGGCGCGGTCGGCCACGATCGATGACATGAGGTCCTCGATCGCCAGCGTCGAGATGGGGTCGAGCGCCGAGCAGGGCTCGTCGAACAGAATCACGTCGGGGTTGAGCGCCAGCGTGCGCGCGATGCACAGACGCTGCTGCTGGCCGCCCGAAAGCGCGTAGGCGCTCTTGTCGAGCTTGTCTTTGACCTCGTCCCAAAGCGCCGCGCCGCGCAGGCTTTCCTCGACCATGCGGTCGAGCTCGTCGCGGTCGGTGATGCCGTGGCGCTTAGGCGCAAACGTGATGTTGTCGCGAATGGACTTGCGGAACGGGTTGGGCTGCTGGAACACCATGCCAATGGAACGGCGCAGCTCGTAGGTGTTTTCGGTCTTGGTGTTCACGTTGCGCCCGCGATAGTTGATCTCGCCCTCCACGCGGCAGCCGCGAATCTCGCGATTCATGAGGTTGAGGCTACGCAAGAAGGTCGACTTACCGCAGCCCGAAGGCCCGATGAGCGCCGTGATCTCGCCCTTGTGAAAGTCGAGCGACGTATTGTGCAGTGCATGGTGGTCGCCATAGTACACGTTGACGTCCTTGGTGGAGAGCACGACCTCGTCGCTCACGGCCTTGCCGCTCGCGCGCACGCGCTTCTCGCTCTCCCCCACGCTCGACAAAAAGTCCTGGGTCTCGGACGATGCCGCCTCAGTTGCGGGCGTTGCATTTATCTCGCTCATTCGGCCGTCATCTTCCTTGCCAGTTGTTTGCCCACGATACGGGCGACTACGTTAAACAGCAGCACGCAAATCATCAGCAGCGCCGCGGTGCCCCAAACGATCTGCTGGGCCTCGGGGCTGCCCTCGCCATAGATCTTGTAGATGTGCACGGCGAGCGACTCACCGGGGCGGAACACGTTCCAGGCGCAGGTGGGGCTCGACAGGTTAAAGCTCAAGAAGTTCAGACGCACCGGCGAGCTCATGCCCGAGGTAAAGAGCAGCGCCGCGGCCTCGCCAAAGACGCGGCCGGCCGAAAGCACGATGCCGGTCACGATGGCGGGCATGGCCTCGGGAATCAGGATGTGCAGCGTGGCCTCCCAGCGGGTAAGGCCCATGGCCAGGCATGCATCGCGCTGGGCCTGTGGCACGTCCTCGAGCGCCTGCTGAATCACGCGCACCAGAATGGGGATATTGAACATGGTGAGCGCGACGGCGCCGGAGATGATGGAGTACTTCCAGCCCAGCTGCACCGAGAACACCAGGAAGCCAAACATGCCGACGACGATGGAAGGCAGCGAGGACAGCGTCTCGATGGCGGTAGAGGCGATGTCGCGGATAGGGCCGTTCGGCGCGTACTCAACCAGGAAGACCGCTCCGCCTAGGCTGATGGGCACCGAGATGATCAGAGTGATCAGCAGCAGGTAGAACGAGTCGAACAGCTGGTAGAGCACGCCGCCCTGCGTTCCGTTGGCGCGCGACGGCTCTGTGAGAAAGCCCGGCTGGAACAGCGTCGAGATGCCCTCGAACAGGATATAGGCCACCATGGAGATGACGATGAGCATGACGATGGCGACGATCGCCGTCAGCACGCCCGTGGCGATGCGATCCTGCTTTTGGACACGCCCGAGCCTCGCCTCGTCGATGTGGATGCGCGTGCTAGCCACGAGCCTTCGCCCCCTTGCGGCCAATGAGATGGATGATCAGGATGAAGATGAGGCTCATGCCCATCAGCAGCAGACCGAGTGCCCACAGGACGTCGTCCTGGGCCGAGCCCTCGGCGTAGACCGCCATGGACGTGGTGAGCGTGGTGGTGATGGTCGAAGCCGGCGACAGCAGCGACGTCGGCATGGCCTCGATGCCGCCGATGACCATGCGCACGGCGAGCGTCTCGCCAAAGGCGCGGGTCATGCCCAAGATAACCGCGGTCATGAGCGACGGCATGGCGGACTTGAGCACCACGTGCCAGATGGTCTGCCAGCGGGTGTAGCCCAGCGCGAGCGAGCCCTGTCGGTAGCCGTCGGGCACGGCGCGCAGGCCATCGACCGAAAGCGTGGTCATCGTCGGCAGAATCATGACCGCCAGCACGATGGCGCCGGGCAAGATGCCCAGGCCCGTGCTCACGTGGAAAACGCTCTTCATAAGACCGACGACCACGTGAAAACCGATCAGGCCAAAGACGACCGAGGGGATGCCGGTCAAAAGCTCAATGAGCGGCTGAAAGATCTTAGAGCCAAACTTAGGGCTAATCTCGACCGCAAAGATGGCAGAGCCGATGGCGATGGGCAGCGCGATAAGCGTGGAGAGTACCATGACCGCAAACGAGGTGACGATCAGGGGCAGGGCGCCGGTATAGGGCAGGCCGTTTTCGGCTGTGTTGGCCAGGTCCCACTTGGTGCCGGTGAAAAACTCGACGACCGAGACGCCGTCCTTGACAAAAGCCGAGAGGCCCTTTTGGGCGACCATAAAGATGAGCGCGGCAACGACAAGCGTCACGAGCGCTACGCACGCGCCCGTGACGCCCAGGCCCACGTTCTCAAGGTCGCGCTTTGGCAGCTGTTTTGCCATTGCAAACCTTTCCGGGGCGATTACTTATTTAGCAGAGACCTTGCCGCTGGCGTCCTTGACGACCTTCATGGCAGAGACGGGGATGAAGCCCTGCTCCTCGACGAGCTTGCCCTGGACGTCGTCGGAAAGCATGAACTCTAGGAAGGCCTTGGTGGCCTCGTCGGCGTCCTTGGAGCAGTACATGTGCTCGGTAGCCCAGATCTTGAAGGAGTCGTCGGTGACGTTTGCGCTCTTGGGCTCCACGCCCTCGACCTTGATGGCGTTGAACTTGGAGTCATCGAAGTGCGAGAAGTCGAGGTAGGAGATGGCGTTATCGGTGCTGCCCATCTGAGTCTGGACGTCGCCGGACTTGTCGAGCTCGGCGTCGCCCTTAAAGTCGACGGTCTCGTCGCCAAAGACGGCGGCCTCGAAGGTGGCGCGGGTACCGGAGCCGGCCTTGCGGTTGAGGACGACGATGGTGGCGTCGTCGTCGCCGACCTCCTTCCAGTTGGTAATCTGACCGGAGAAGATACCCTTGAGCTGCTCGAGGGACAGGTCGTCGACCTTGACGTTCTTGGAGACGACGGGGCCCATGCCCACGACGGCGACCTCGTGGTCGACGAGGTTCTTGACTTGATCGGCCTCAAGCTTGGTCTCGGCGAAGACGTCGGAGTTGCCGATGGTGACGGTGCCGGCGGCGACAGCGGTCAGGCCCTTGCCCGAACCGTTACCCGAGCCGGAGACGGAGACATCGGGGTTGGCGTCCATGAACTTCTCGGCAGCGGCCTCGACGAGAGCCTGGAACGAAGAGGCACCGTCGTAGGTCACCTCGCCGGAGACGGACTCGGCAGCAGCGGCGCTACCCTTGTCGGCGGCATCGGATGCGCCGGAGCCGCCGCACCCAACGAGACCGAGACCGACGATGCTGGCAAGACCACCAGCGAGGCCGAGGAACTGACGACGAGAATAAGCCTGATCGAGCATGATCTTCCTTTCATACATGCGATTCGCGGGCACCCTGCCCGCTTTGCTGTTTGGAAAGATACGGCCTCGATCGGGCAGTGCCCGCGCCAACTGCGGTTTTTTACGGGCATCTGATAGACCCTTACCGCAAGCGCAGCACGGCCTTTACAAACGAATAACAATCCAGCGCCGAACATGGCGCACCTTTTACACCAGAGGAAGGTAGTCCTTGGAAACCCCGCAGGTTGAGCATAAGTCAGCGAAAACGCCCCTAAGCGAGCAAGGTGACGTGAAAGAGGAGGGAAGCGTACTTTTGTACGCGACCGACGATTGAACGTCAGATTGCCGCTTGGGGACGTTTGCAGCGTCGACTGGTTACGCGGTTTGGTAAAACCGCGTAACCCTAAAGCTCTAATTCATTCAAACGGAGGATCGCAACAATATAGATCTTGAGCGCCTGCTTGAGCTGTTCCTCGTTGGCGCACTCGTTGGGGCCGTGCATCTGGCCGCCCCATGCGGGCAGCTCCAGGCCGGTCTCCTCGGGGCCAAACGAGACGGCGCGGGCAAAGTTGCGCGCGTACGTGCCGCCGCCCATGGCAAAGGGCTCGGCATGCTTGCCGGTGAACTCGTTATAGGTATCGATAAGCGCCTTCACGGCCGGATCGTCGGCAGACACCGAGAACGGCACCTTCGCACGACCCACACGGCACGTCACGCCAAAACGGCCCACGAGCGGCTCGAGCTGCTCGCGGATGGTATCGGCACTCGTGCTATCGGGGAAGCGCACGTCGATGACCTGCTCGATATGGCCATCCGCCACACGGATGACGCCAGCGTTGCAGGTAAGCGGGCCAAACGCTGGGCTCGTCGCGTCGATACCCAGGCCGCGACCATAGGCATCCGCATGCACAAAGGCCAGGAACTTGACGAACTCGTGCTCGGCAGGCGTCAGCAGGCGCTCGTCGCGTGCACCAAACGCGTCCTCGGCCTCGCGCAGATACGACACGATCAGGCCGACGGCGTTGATGGTGCCCTCAGGCATCGAAGCGTGACCGCCAATACCGTGGGCGAAAATCTGCGCATGCCCGTTATCGAGTGTCGTGATCTCAAGGCGGTCGGCGTTCTCGACCGGCGCCGGCAGCTCATCGGCGGCAATCGCGAGCTCGCAGATAGACTGCGACGGAATGGCGTTGCTCGCCTCGGCACCGCTCCAGGACACAATGCGCCCGCCGTCGATCTTGGGGCTCACGAACGTCGCCCCAAACTGGCCCTTCTCAGCATTGCAGACCGGGAACTCGGCATCGGGCGTAAACAAAAAGTCGGGGTCTGCGTTGTTCTCCAGATAATGGTGAACGTCGGACATGCCCACTTCCTCATCGCAGCCCAGCAGCGCGCGGAAGGTGTAGCGCGGAACAATGCCGTGCTTGAGCAAGTAGGCGCCGGCGTAGAGTGACAATACCGCCGGGCCCTTGTCGTCAATCACGCCGCGACCGAGCAGCCAGCCCTCGCGGCGCTCCATGGTGAACGGGTCGGTGTTCCAGCCAGGGCCGGCGGGAACCACGTCCACGTGGCAGATAGTCGCGAGCTGTTTGTCGCCGCGGCCCGGGATATCGGCGATTCCCACATAGCCCTCGTCGTCGCTCGTCTGATAGCCGAGCTTCTGCGCGATGCCGAGCGCGCAATCGAGCGCGTCACGGACCGGGCGGCCAAACGGCGCGCCGGGCTCCGCATCGGCAGAAACTGCCACGGACGGATAACTCACCAGCTGCTCGATATCGGCGACGACATCCTCCCAGACCTCGTCGACATACTCGGCAACGCTCTGCTCCACCTGATTCATGGACGACCTCCTTACCAATGAGCGGCGAGCGTGCCCGCCCCTCACATCAAATACCTATATAGCGAAAAGTTTAGCAAGCTCGGCCACCGAGTGCACCACTGCATCGGCACCCGCCGCCTCGTGCTCGCCCGGCGCCGCCGCGCCCGAATAGATACCAATGCACGGCACGCTCATCGCGTGCGCGCCCTCGACGTCGTTAAAGCGATCGCCGATCATCACGGCATCGCCCGCGGCCGCACCCAAGGCCGCCAACGCGTCGCGGACCGAATCGGCCTTGGTCTCGCGCCCCTGCGGCGGATTCATGCCAACCACCGCCTCAAACTGAGAAAGTCCCAGCTCTCCCACCATGTCAA
Source organism: Collinsella sp. (assembly GCA_018377855.1). Classification (GTDB taxonomy): domain Bacteria; phylum Actinomycetota; class Coriobacteriia; order Coriobacteriales; family Coriobacteriaceae; genus Collinsella. Next base: position 50,294 of record JAGZYM010000014.1, read on the forward strand.
CGCACTTTGCCTCCATGCGCGACGTCGCCACGGCCAAGCGCTTGCCCTGGGCGACCAACCCATCCAGCAGCTCGGGGATCCCGTCAAACACGGGATACTCCTCCGGTCCCAGCTCGTCAAAAAAGGCGCGGTACTCGTCGGCCACCACAAGCGACTCCTCGCGGGAGAAGCCATAAAAGTCGTGAAAACTCTTCCACAGGGGCGGCCCGATCATGCGACGCAGGTCACCCATCTGCGCCTCCGAAAACCCGCGTGCAGCCAGCGTCTTGCGCGTCGAGGTCATCACCGCCCGACCCGTATCGGCCACCGTGCCATCAAAATCAAACAGCACGACCGGCCGTTTGCATATCTCCAGCGCCTCCATCGGCATCCCTCTTCCCCAGTTGACGATTTCCACACCGACACTTCAAACTGTTGACTATTCAACAATTGAACCTAGAAATGTGGAACGACTCCACTATACTTGTCGCACTTTGCTCTCAGAAGGCGGCGCCGTCGCGCCCCAACGAAAGGTGCAATTATGTCTTTTGCCATCATAACCGACTCCACGTCGGACATCTCCCCCGCCCGCGCCCAAGAGCTCGGCATTTACGTGATTCCGCTGCATGTGATTATCGAGGGTGAGGACCTGCTCGACCAGGTGCAGATTACCGCCCAAGAGTACGTCGCCCGCATGGCCGGCTCCGAGCAGCTGCCGCACACCTCGCAGCCGAGTGCCGGCGAGTTCAAGGAACTCTTTGACCGCGTGCGCGCCGACGGCCACGATAGCGCCATCTTTATCTCGCTGTGCAGCGAGTGGTCCGCCTGCTACGCCAACGCCAGCCTGACGGCCGAGACGCACGAGCTCGACGTGCGCTGCATCGACTCGCGCACCGGCTCGGGCGCCGAGGGCCTGCTGGTGGAGTACGCGCTGGCCATGCGCGAGGACGGCCGCAGCCTGGACGAGACCGAGGCGCAGATCCGCGCGACGCTGCCCGACGCCCACCTGCTGCTGATTCCCCGCACGCTCGAGAATCTCGTTAAGAACGGCCGCGCGCCCAAGCTCGCCGGCCAGCTCACGCAAATGCTCAACATTCGCCTGGCCGTTTCGCCGGAGTGGAAATCGGGCGAGATCAAGGCCATAAAAAAGGGCCGCGGTGCCAAGCGCATCGTTACCAACACCATGGCCGATTGCCTCGCATTTTTGGCCGAGTATCCGGGCTCCAGCGTGCGCGTGCTCACGACCGGCGCCGCCGAGGAGCAGGAGCTTGTCAACGAGGCACTCGCGGGTCAGGATTACGTAGACGCCGGCACCGGCCCCATCGGCTGCACCATCGCCACCCACGTAGGCGTCGACGCCATCGCCATCAGCTACTGCCCCCGCTACCAGCCAACTCACTAGGGACGCCCACATCAGTTGCGGTGGAATAGGGACTGTTTTTGGCTTATTAGCCGCCAATCAATCCCTATTCCACCGCAACTTAGAAGCAGTTCATTTGGGACGGGGCTAAAAAGACTGGTATCAAACGTTTCAGACCAGTCTTTTAGCCCCGTCCCATTTTACCTACCCTACATCAGCCCGCTCAGGGCGATGTCGACGGCTTCGTTGAGGTCGTCGGTGATGTGGACAAGGTCTGGATCGAGTGGGCTGATCATGCCGGCATCCATCACCGGGCCGTTGAGCCAGTCGAACAGGCCCCTCGCGGTACCCACTGGACAAAAAATGGCAAATATGAGTACCGCCACCAAATTAGTAGCAGCAAAATCTCGCCGGAATTGATCATTTCGATCAATTCCACGTCTTGCCAAGGCTCAAAATTCCGTGTTTAGTGGGTTAGATATATAGAATAATGTGGAATTGGTATTCTATTCTTACCAAATGTTATGAGACTACATTAACAACAGTACTCATATTTGACGTTATTTGACCACGGAGTCATTCGAGGACCCCTCCCCACGCCGCCAACACGCCCCATAGCCGCCAAAACACCTTTAACAACAGCCGCCGCACGTTTTGGCACCGGCTAATTGCCACTCACGGATCGGTACCCCACTATTACCGAACCAAAATCGAAGTCGCATATCTCATAAAGCTGAAATGACGTACCCTCATCCCAATGAACGCTGACAAGAATGGCATTCAAATGAGCAACGCCGTGCATCAATACGCCCTTTTCGGGAACGCCTTATTCAAACTCAATAAAACGGTTGTCCACGCTTCAGATCCGCGTAAGCAGATCGTAATCTGTAGCAACGGTCCAGACATCCGTTACGCAACACTCGAAGAATGGGACAAAGCCGGCAAATCTTTCGGCGAACGTGCACAGACCGAGGGCATCGTTACCAGCGCGAGCCCAGCGCGCGACAAACTCGAGCTCTTTCGCAATCTTTTTACCGGCCGCAAAGATGTGCACGCTCACGGGTATCGCAGAAAAGACGGGGGCATCGGCTATACACCCGCCTGCGCAAATGAGTGGAAGCCAGGCATTTGCCCCAAAGCAAACCATCACAGAATTAAATGCGCTGAATGTCGCAGCCGCACATTCCTTGAGCTGAACGATGCCGCCATTATCGCCCATTTCAAAGGCAGCGACGACAGGCTCCGGGACGTCATAGGTCAATATGTTCTCGACAAAGACTGCAACACAAATGTCCTTGTCATTGATTTTGACAAAGCCGATTGGAAAGAAGCGACAAACGCTATCAGGCTTGTCGTAAAAAACCATGGAATTAACGCTGCGGTCGAGCGATCAAGGTCAGGCAACGGCGCGCATATCTGGTTTTTCTTCCTAGAACCTATAAACGCAAAGACAGCACGAGATTTCGGTAGCTGCCTTATCGCCGAAGCAGCGGCACTCAACAAGACAATCACCTTCGAAGCCTTTGACCGAATGATACCCGCGCAGTCCACCATTCCTGAAGGCGGCTTTGGAAATCTCATTGCGCTGCCCTTTCAGGGAAAAGCGCAGCGGGAAGGAAACAGCGTATTTGTTGACGAACGATTCGAGCCCTTTCCCGACCAATGGCTTTACCTTTCGCAAATCCAACTAATCTCGCGTGCGACGGTGGATCGTCTGATCGAGGACACCAAAAACAAACCGCTTGGAATAGCAACAGCTGCAGCGACAAACAAAACCAGGCGCAATGTCCAAAAGCCACGAAAGCGGCTCCCGCTCACGCCACGAGACTTCCCCTCGAACCTGCTCGTCACACAAGCCGATATGCTCTACATCCCCGAAAAGTCTCTGAGCCCGGCAGCTCAAATGGAAATCCGCAGGCTTGCGACATTTGCCAACCCGGAGTTCTTCCGTGCGCAATCTATGCATCAATCAGTATTCGGCAAACCGCGACTCATAGACCTCAGCGAACTTAGAGATGGCCGCGTCGCGATTCCCAGAGGCTGCAAAGCCCAACTTGAGCAGCTGATTCAAGAAGCCCACGTTACTGCCCATTATTCAGACGAACGTAGCACAGGCAATCCAATTGAGATGGCATTCAAAGGGACCCTTCATCCCGAACAGCAAATTGCCGCCGACCAGATGCTTGAATACGAAGACGGAATCATGTCTGCGCCAACGGGCTTCGGTAAAACCGTCATCGGAGCTTATCTTATTGCCGCCGTTGGTCTTCCGGCGCTCGTCATTGTTCCAAAGACCGCGCTCATAGCCCAATGGAAATCGCAGCTCGAACGATTTCTCGACATTACGGACACCAGAGAGCCGGTCCGAACGCCAAAAGGACGAATCAGCAAAAAGCAACCTCCCCTTATTGGACAAATCGGAGGGGGCAAAACCGCCGTCAGCGGCCTTATCGACGTCGCTTCCTTTCAGTCGCTATCTGGCAAAGACTCCCAAACCGGGGAGCCGATAGTTAAGAACCTTGTTCGTAATTACGGCCTCATTATCTGCGACGAATGCCACCATGCTGCCGCGCCACAGCTCGAGCTCGTCCTCAAGTCCGCTCCAGCCAAATATATATATGGCCTCTCCGCGACACCCGAGCGCTCCGACGGACTCACGCGGGCGCTCTCGATGCTCTGCGGCCCGCTTCGCTATGTCATCGATCCAAAATCGCAGGCAATTCAGCAGGGCATCCAGCGCATCGTTCGACCGAGATTTACCGGCATTCGGCTATCCGCCTACGAGCCGGATGCAAGCTTCAATCAGATTCTCGATATGCTGTGTGCACATGCGGCAAGAAACGAATTGATTGTCGATGACGCCCTCGAAGCAGCGTCAAACGGTCGACATCCGCTCATACTATCCAAAAGGAAAAAGCATGCTGAGGAACTGTTCAGGTTGCTTAATGATCGCAGACACGAGCCCATACTCTTAACCGGAGAAATCGGCGCCAAAGAAAGAAAAGCGATACTGAACAGTCTTCCCGGCTTTGAGCATGAACATCGAATCATCGTCGCCACCGAAAGCCTTCTGAGCGAGGGCTTCGATCTGTCCTACCTTGACACCCTTTTCATTGCCACGCCGATATCTTGGGACGGCAGCGTAACGCAGCAGGTGGGCAGACTGCATAGAAGCCACGAGGGCAAGCAACAGGTTGAGATATTCGACTACATTGACCTGTCGATACCCATGCTCGCCCGCATGTACCAGAAAAGACTCAAGACGTACGCCAAGTTGGGGTACGAAATTTATTCAGCAGAGGACAGCGAGCAACCCGATTACAACATTCTCATAGAGCCGGCAAACGCTATTGAGGCATTAATTAAAGACATCACCGGTGCCACAAAGAGTGCCTTCATAGCCGCATCCTACGCATCCGCCGCATGCCTCACGAAACTCACCACCACACTCGCAGGCGCAGCCGCCCGTGGGATTACCCTTGAGGTTTATGTTGCCTCACCTCCGCGCGATGACGCGAAAGCGATTTTTGCCGAGATGAACGTCGACTATTCCGTCAAGGCCAAAGGGCGGCTGTGCGCGGCCGTGATTGACGAGGAAACTGTCTGGTACGGGACTATCCCGCTGCTGGCATTCCCCAAGAAAGAAGACCGCAGCATCCGTTTCAAAAGCAACGAAGTCGCCGCTGAGTTTTTGAGCGAAATCCAGCAATGAGGAGAACCGGGGGCCGCAGCAGCGAACGGGGCGCCCACATCAGTTGCGGTGAAATAGGGACTGTTTTTGGCCAATCGACCGCAAATCAGTCCCTATTCCACCGCAACTTGGAAATCGGCGATCAGCCCAGCGGACCCTGAAACAGTTCCTCATGCGAGCCCATTCTCACCAGCCTAATCACTGGGTTAGTCTTATGGGGAAGATAAAGAACGACCACATCGACCAAGCCATCGGATAGGTGGAAATCGATGTGGCCGTTGTAGTTTCCGCCCGGGTTTGAGAGCTCGTGGGCGCCATACTCCGCCGGAAGTGACCCATGAGCCACAAGCTCTGCAACCGCCGCTTTAAACTCACTTTTTAGCTGCGGATGCATGCGCATCGTTCGTTTGTAGTCCGCCTTAAATTGAGCCTCGACTTTAATCTCGAACATCGCTATTCCTCATCGAGGAATGACATAAGCTCATCAGCGTTATTGAATGACGGGCTATCGTCCGGCAAAATCCCCAACTCATGAGCCTCGGCGATCACCATGGCACGCCTCGTCGCCTCGTTGGGCATCTCCGCCCTTCCTACAATCTCAAAAGGAATCTTTCGCTGATTTACCAGCTGCCGAACGGCAAGATTGAGATAGGAATTGAGGCTGAGGCCGACCGAATCCAAGAACTCAGTCGCCTGCTCCTTGAGCCCCTCTTCGAGGCGAACCGTCGTAGGCTTAACCGTTGCAGTAGACATACGCGACCTCCTTGCCCTCGTCTTTTGCATCAGTATACCCAATATAAATGGCAACCTGACGTTAGATAGCATCAGATTGCCATGCATATTCATGTCGCGGTAGACACGATTGCTCTACATCAACCCGCTGAGCGCAATGTCAACGGCCTCGTTGAGGTCGTCGGTAATGTGTACCAGATCCGGGTCGAGCGGGCTAATCATACTGGCGCTCATTACCGGGCCGTTAAGCCAGTCGAACAGGCCCTGCCAGTACTCGGTGCCCACCAGCACAAGCGGCATGCGCTTGACCTTGTGCGTTTGCACCAGCGTGAGCACCTCGAACATCTCGTCGAGTGTGCCAAACCCGCCGGGAAAAACAATAGCGCCCGAGCTGTATTTGACGAACATGGTCTTGCGCACAAAGAAGTAACGGAAGTCCATACCAAGGTTCACGTATTTGTTGAGCCCCTGCTCGTGCGGCAGCTCAATGCCCAAACCAACTGACTTGCCGTTGACGCTCGCCGCTCCCTTGTTGGCCGCTTCCATGATGCCGGGGCCGCCACCGGTGATAACCGCCACGCCGCGCTGGGCAATCTTACGGCCGACCGTGCGCGCCGCCTTGTAGAGTGGATCGGTCTTGGGCGTACGGGCACTACCGAAGATGGTCACCGCAGGCCCTAACTCGGCAAGTGCGCCAAAGCCATCGACAAACTCGGCCTGGATGCGCAGTACGCGCCACGGATCGGCATGCAGCCAGTCGGTCGACTCCTCGGGCGCCAGCAGGTTGGCGTAGGTGTTGTCCTTAGGAATCATGGGGCCGCGCATGACCACGGGACCACGGCGGTACGTCTCGTCGTAGGCAAGCTCGCCCTCGACATTCTCGTTCTTAATCATGGGTGCTCCTATCGAGAAAAAGAAAAACGGGCGGGGTCGACGCCATGCGCCAAACACCCGCCCGAACATCAACTATTCGGTATGGTACCCATGATGTATCAAGTGCTTGCAAGCTATCGGTCAGCGGTCGCGCAGCCAGCGTCAGAGAATGTGACGAGCGGCTGCCGCTCAGCGTTTGCCGTTGCCCACGCTCCGCAAGCGTGTCTGTCGCCCTTAGTAATCCACCGCCGCAGGGCTGTTCATCCAGTCGCTCACGAACGCGCCGTAACGGCCCTCGATAATGGCCTGACGGGCACGCTGCATAAGGTTGAGCAGGTAGTAGATGTTGTGCATCGAAAGCAAAATGCCACCGAGCATCTCCTTCTGCGTGACCATGTGACGAATGAGTGCGCGGCTGTAGCCGCCCGTGCACACCGGGCAGGTGCAGGTGGGATCGATGGGGCCGTCGTCGTGCGCAAAGCGGGCGTTACGGAAGTTGAGGCGACCCTCGCTGGAGAACGCCGTGCCCATGCGACCGGTGCGCGTCGGCAGCACGCAGTCGAACATGTCGATGCCCACACCCACACCGCGCACGAGGGTGGTGGGGTTGCCGACGCCCATCAGGTAGCGCGGCTTGTGCTTGGGCATATACTCGCTCGCGAGCGGCGCCAGCGTCTCGAACATGGTCTCGTGGTCCTCGCCCACCGAGTAGCCGCCGATGCCGTAGCCCGGGAAGTCGCCGCACTCCTCCAGATGGCGCAGCGAACGCAGGCGCAGGTCCAGGTGCATGCCGCCCTGAACGATGCCAAAGAGCGCCTGGTCATCGCGGGTATGCGCCTTATAGCAGCGCTCGGCCCACATACTCGACAGCTCAACGGCGCGCTCAACGTAGGCGCGCGTGGCGGGATAGCCCGGGCACTGGTCGAGCTGCATGCAGATGTCGGAGCCGAGCTTCATGGCGATTTCCATGTTGTCCTCGGGCGTCCAGAACACGTGGCGGCCGTCGTAGTCGTTGACGATAAAGCGCACGCCCTCGTCGGTGAGCTTGACGGCGTCGTTGTGGCTGAACACCTGGAAGCCGCCTGAATCGGTGAGGATGGGGCCATGCCAGTTCATAAACTTGTGCAGGCCGCCCAGCTCGGCGATGGTGTCCTCGCCGGGACGCATGGACAGGTGATAAGTGTTGGCAAGCACGATCTGGGCGCCGAGCTGCTTAACGGTCTCGGTGGGGATGCCCTTGACGTTTGCCTTGGTGCCCACGGGCATAAAGATCGGCGTCTCGATGTCGCCATGCGGGGTGTGCAGCACGCCGGCACGCGCGTGCGTCGTCGGGTCCTCGGCGATCAGGTCGAATTTAAAAAGGTTCTGGTCCATAAACTGGAACTCCTTGGTTGCGGCTCATACGCAAACCATTATACGGGCAACCCGCAAAGAGCACCGACTCGACAGAAACTGATGCATTAAACGACTAGTCGTCGGGGACAATCTTCAGCGCCATCTTGCAAAGAAGTGTCCCAATCTGCCGACACTTAGGGACCGTCCCCAGGTGCCGGCAAGAGCGTCCCTTTCGACTAGTCATTTAAGAACGTCCCCAACGACTACATCTGGGATTATTTCCAACGGCCAAGGCAACGCCGATGCTCTGACAACGTCAGCGAGCGGTCGCCAGAGCGAACAAATTGGCATGAAAAGAGGACGGCATAGACCTTCTGGTCATGCCGTCCTCTTTGAATGACAAGTTGTCGCTCTGGTGACCGCGCAGCGTCGGCTGGTCCGCCGTTCGTTAGAACGGCGGAACCTGAGACGTAACCCCTACGGCCGCTGGCCCATGCCACCCTCGAGGGTGACGGTCTCGCCGTTCATGTACTTAAAGTCGGGACCGCAGAGCTGAACGACCACGCGGCCGATCTCCTTCTCGACGTCGCCGTAGTGGCCTGCCGGCGGCATGTGGACGTTGGCCTTGAAAGCCTCGGGGTAAGCATCCTGGAAGTTCTCGAGCGCAGCGGTCCAAGCAAGCGGGCAAACGATATTGACGTTGATGCCGTCCTTGCCCCACTCGTTGGCGGCAACGCGGGTCAGGCCGCGGATGCCCTCCTTGGCGGCAGCATAGCTGCACTGGCCATAGTTGCCAAACAGGCCGGCGCCCGAGGCAAAGTTGACCACGGAGCCCTTGGTCTCCTTCAGATGCGGATAGGCCTTCTGCATGTACAGATAGGTAGCATACAGACCGGAGTAAATGGCCAGGTTAAACTGATCCATGGTGTGATCGGCGATGGTCACACCCGAGGCGCTGGCCTGAGCATTGTTGACGACGGCGTCGATGCGGCCGAACTCCTCAATGGCCTTGTCGATGACGTTCTGGACAACGGCCTCGTTATCCTGGCCAGCCGAGACATCGGCCTGAACAGGCAGAACCTTGACACCGTACTCGGCCTCGAGAGACTCCTTGGCGGCCTCGAGCTTGGCGACGTTGCGGCCGGTGATGACGAGGTTCGCGCCCTCCTTGGCAAATGCGATATCGATGCCGTAGCCGATGGAGCCAGCGGAACCGTCCTTAAGCGTGGCCTTGCCGCCGCCGGTGACGATCACGGTCTTACCAGTGAAAAGTCCCATACAAAGTCCTTTCAAATCGCGACGGGCACGCCCGCCGACTGCGCGTATCCAACTTCACGCGCCAAAAGCTGAGATGCAACTTTAGCGTGTTCAAGCGAAAATAAAAGACCGCGGTAGGCGAACGGCACCACGTCGTTCGGCGAAGGGATTGTCAAGTACAAACTGGATAAAGCGGCCGAGTTATCGTTATCAGATCGAGCCATCGAACACGTTTTGAAACTTTGCTGCAGCGCGTGGGATGTCGGCGCGAGACTTTATCATAGGGTGACAAACAACGATGAGGAGCACATGCCTATGACAGACGAGCTGGACCCCCAGACTCAGCAGCATATTGATCATTCCGAAGACGCCGTCGACGACTGCGATACTCCTACCTGCGTCGACGCCTCCACCGATGCGCCCGCCACCGCAGATGCGCACGCCGGTGCGGATAAGGCAACAGACACAGACGATACTGTCGAGCATGATGAAAGCGAGCAGCCGGAGCCGAGCGATGCCGAACCTGACACGGACCCCGCCCCGCAAGCAGCGGGCCCCATCGAGGTGTCTTCGGAAGAAGAGCTTGATGCCGTCATGGACTCCATGATGGATGCCGTCAAAGCGATGAAAGACGCCGTGGCCGATGCCGATATTGATGCCGAGGAAGAGGAGGCCGCCGAGGCGGCCTCGACCTTTGTACCCGGCGAGACCCCCGTTGCCGACCAGGGCAGCACCATGCCCTCGTTTCTGCAGCTCGAGCACCCCACGATTGGCGCCGATGCGGTCGATCCGCACGCAGCGGGCTTTTCTGTGGTCGAGGGCGGTACCGGCAATATCGCCGCGCCGCAGGCTGCCGATGCGGACGCTGTCGACACCGCTCGCCCGATCGCCCCGCACTCCCCCGACGCGAACCGCGATCTGGGGACCGCTGTCTCGAACACCGCGAACGCCGTGGGCACCTTTATTGCCCAGGGCGCCTCGGCCATGCGCGAGATGAACGCCGCGAAAAAGGCACTTGCCGATGCCCGCGCCCACCTGGCCGAACTTGAGCAGCGCATTGTCGATCAGGCCGAGGAGCTCGAGACGCGCCAGGATATCGCAGGCCGCTACGACCAGATCGTCGCCGACCAGCGTCAGGCGATCGCCACAGCGCAAAAGACCGCTGCGGCAGCCGAGATTGACCGTGATGCCCACGCCGCCAAAGCGACAGAGCTCAAGAGTCAGCTCGAACAAATGAAGACAGAGGATGACGCGACTGAGCTCCGCCTGAAGGCCGCGCTCGACGCCGTGGAGGCCCGCGAGGCAAGCTCGCGCGAGACCGGCAACCGCCTCGTTCGACGTCTTGAGGATTCCAAGCGCATCCGCGACAAGGTGCAGGCCGAGCGAGACGCCGGCATTGCCGCCGCACAACAAACCGTCGACGCCACGCGCGCCCAGCTCGAGACGCTGCGTCATGAGTATGCCGAGCTGCAACGCAATCCCTCGGCAAATCCCGCCAACTATACGGTGCGCACCAGCGAGCTCTCGATGCAGATCTCCGACACGGCAGATGCCCTGCGTAAAGCCGAAGAAGATGTCCCGTGCATCACCGCCGACCTTGAGCACTCGCTTGCCGCAGCCGAGCAGGCCGTCGAGCAGGCTCAAGCCCCTATCGCCGACGCCAAACGCGCGCACCAAGCCGTGACGACTGAGGCCGATGCCGCGCGCGACGAGCTGCAGACGGCGAAGACCGCCGCCGCGACTCGTCAGCGCGAACTGCGCGAGAAGATCGCCGCGGAGGACAAGGCACGCCGCGAGCAGGAGCAGACCATCGCCAACGCCCAAGCAGATGCCGCACATGCACAGTCGATCATCGAGCAGGCGACCGAGGTACATGACCATCCAGAGATCACTGAGTCGCTTGCAGGATCCTTGGCCCGAGACAAAGCCGAACACGCCGAGACCGAGCGAGAAGTCGCCCAGCTCGAGGCCACCGAGGACGCGGTGCGCGAGCGCACCCGCGACTCACGCATCAAATTCACCGGCGCCATCGTCTGCATCGTCGCCGCAATCCTGGTGATCATCCTAGTCTGGCTGTTCGCGAGCAAGTAAACCAGCCGCCAAAAAAACGCTCAACGCAGTTGCGGTGAGATAGTTCCTGTTTAGCCCAAAAAGGCCAATTCAAGAACTATCTCACCGCAACTTATTTAGATTGATGCAAGGTAGTCGTTTAAGAACGTCCCCAATGACTACACCGATGTTTTGTTGACAACCAAAGAAATGCCGGTGTTTTGGCAACGACAGCGAGCGGGTCGCATTTGAGGCAAGGTGACGTGAAACGAAAGGGCGCTGACCTTCTGGTCGCGCCCTTGAAGTTGAACGTCAGATTGTCCAAATG
>JAGZYM010000015.1:0-60275 GCA_018377855.1 Collinsella sp.
GTCGACGAAACTGGAGAGGAGGTATTACGAGCTCCTGTGCGAATTGGAGAGAGCGCTCCCGCAAACTGCCTCTTGACAACTTATAGGAGCGTCGGTTTTTATTTCGCGAAATTTGGCATGGTTAAGGGCGATCGGTTAAACGTAGTAGATAGGCCCATTTCGTGGCGAACGAATCAGACTGAGGCGCAAAATGGCCCCCGCCCCAGAAAAATCGTCGGCAAGGTAGCAAAATGCCCCGCGGGCAGGAGGCTGCTCGCGGGGTAAAGAAGAGGGGCTTGTTGGCGGCGGGCCAAGGCGCTCGGCGGGGAGTCTGCCGCGGTCTGCCCTAAGGCGTTACAGCTCGACGAGCTGGCCGGTTTCGGCGGCCTCTTTGATGGCGTTGAGAAGCGTGAGCGTCTTGACGTTATCGGCGGGGGTCACGACGGGCTCGACCTCGCGGCGGACAACCTTCACAAAGTGCTTGAGCTGCATCTTGTGCGGCAGCGCCGGGTCGACGGCCGGGATCTCCATCTGCAGCGGCTTGTGCCAGTTGGAGGCGCCGTCGTAGGAGAACTGATGCAGGCGGGGCAGCGACAAGGCGCCCAAGGTACCGCCAATAAAGTAGGCGTCGGCGTCGAAGGGGCGATACTGCGGATCCTCGCGAGCGGTTGCCTCCCAGTTCCAGGGGCTGGCGGTGGCGTCGGAGATGGTCATGCTTGCGAGCGCGCCATCGGCAAAACGGACGTTGACCACGGCGGAGTCCTCGGTCTCAAAACCGCGGGCGGCGCTGGACTGCATGCCCTGGACGGCAACGGGCTCGCCCAGCAGGTAGCGGAGCAGGTCGACGTCGTGCACCAGGTTGACCAGGATCGGGCCGGCACCCTTCTTGCGACGCCACTCGACATCGAAGTACTCGTCATTCTTATAGATCATATAGTGGAAGCTCGACACGGTGAGCTTGCCCAGCTCGCCGGACTCGATGATCTCCTTGGCCTTGTTGACGAAGGGGTTGTGGCGACGGTGCTGACCTACGAGCACGGGCACGCCGGCGGTCTCGGCCTCGGCGGCGAAGGCCTGGGCATCCTCGAGATCGTTGGAGATCGGCTTTTCGACCAGCGGCACGATGTTGCGCTTCACGGCCTCGCGGGCAACGCCCAGGTGCAGGTCGTTGGGGGTGGCGATAATGACGGCCTCGGGCTTGACCTCGTCCATCATCTGAGCGGGATCGGTGTAAAACGGCACGCCGGCGGCCTCGGCCGTGGCACGGGCGCCCTCAAAGGCGTCGGCGATGGCGACGAGCTCGGCCTCGGGCTCCTCGGTGACAAAGCGGATGTGGTTGCGGCCCATGGCGCCGGCGCCGATAACGGCAATGCGGACGGGGTTGAGCTCAGACATTTCGACTCCTTAATACTGGTGACCGGTGGAATGCGACAAAGGGGCCGTCCCTTTGTCGCATCGGTAAAACTAGGCAGACTTCTTCTTGCTGTCGGAGACCATCATGTAGACGGTGAGCACGACGGCGATGGCGGCGATCACAATGGCGCCGTAGAAGGACTGCTGGTAGGCGGCGCTGCCGGCCTCGGCGTGATACAGCACGGCGGTGATGGGCTGGCTGATCCAGGTGGAAGCGGCATAGCCCAAAAACATGATGCCGTAGTTGACACCGATGTTGCTGGTGCCAAAGGCGCCACCGGTGAGCGGCGGGTAGATGACGAGCAGGGCGCCAAAGCTAAAGCCGAGCAGGGCGAGCGCAACAAAGAACATGGCCTGCGTAAAGCTCATCGACATGATGACGAGTGCGACGATGGTGACGACAAGGCTGATGAGCAGCGACTTATAGGCGCCGAGCTTGTCGATGATCTGGCCAAAGGACAGACGGCCAACCAGGTTGGCGCAGGTGTTGACGGAGACCACCACACCGCCGAGGGCGACGGCCGCGGCGCTCGTGGGGTCGGCGAAGAGCTGAACGGCGGCGATGGAGGCAACCTTGCCCACGAGCAGGGTGCCCGCGGTGGCGGCAAAGGCGAAGGTGACGATGAGGACCCAGAAGCGCGGGGTCTTGACCATCTCGCCCGGGGTGAGGTCGCCGAAGGTGCCGGCATGTGCGCCACCCTTGGGGGCCTCGAAGCCCTCGGGCAGCCAGCCGGCCTCGGGGGCCTTCAGGAATAGGGCGGAGGCGGCGATCATCACAAAGAAGATGACGCCGAGCGCCTTAAGGGCGCCAAAGATGCCCAGGCTCGGGATGAGCAGCGAGGCGAGCACCGGGGACAGCACGGCGGGACCGGCGGTCGAAGCGGCCAGGGTGATGCCGGAGGCGAGACCCTTCTTGTCGATGAACCACTTTTGACCGGTGGTGAGCGCGGGGTTGTAGCCCAGGCCGTTGCCGATGGCGGCGACGAGCGAGAACCACAGGTAGAACTGCCACGGCTCGGTGACGGTGCCGGACATGAACCAGCCCATGCCGTAGCACACGGCGGCGGCGATAACGACGTTGCGCGGGCCGATCTTATCGGAGATGCGGCCGGCGAAGATGCCCGTCACGGCCATGATGGTCTGGAAGACGGGAAAAGCCCAGGTAAGGGCGCTCGACCACTCGGGGTAGACGGCGAGCAGATTCTTGCTCACGACGGAATACAGCGCGATGGAGCTGATAAAGAACATGGTGACGCACGCGGCGGAAAGCACGACGGCGCGACCCTTGTTGGAGTTGCTGGAAGCCATTTGACTCTTTCTAATCGATACGGGGGAGGAGCGGGCGTGTCCGCGGGGCCTCCCTGTCAGGTTGGTTTACTGGTCAGTCGGCTTGGCGACGCCGGACTCATCGGACCAGAGCTCGACACCCTTGTTCTTAAGGTAGTTGTCGGCATAGGCGCGACGGCCGCCGGGCTTGGCGGTGAGGTCGCCCATCATGTTGGAGAAGCCGCCGTCGACCTTGATGGCGTCGCCGGTGGTAAAGTCCGAGCGCGTGGACGCCAGGAACATGACGGCGTTGGCGATATCGCTAACCTCGCCGATGCGGCGCGTGGCGATCAGACGGCTGCGGCTCTTTTCGACCTCGGGGTCGGCGTAGAAGTTGGCCGACATCGGGGTCTTAACGAAGCAGGGCTCGACGCAGTTGGAGCGCACGCCGTAGGGGCCCCATTCGGCGGCGAGCATCTTGGACATCATGTTGACGCCTGCCTTGGTGGAGCTGTACACGCCCGAGAAGGTCTCGGGGGAGTGGCTGGCGACGGTCGAGATGTGCACCAGGCGACCCTGGCCGGCCTTGATCATTTCGCGACCAAAGCGCTGCGAGGTGATGAAGTAACCGGTGAGGTTGACGTTGATGACCTCGTTCCAGTCGGAGAGCGGCAGGTCCTCCATGGCGGCGAAGCGCAGGATGCCGGCGGTGTTGACGAGAACGTCGACGCAGCCGAAGTCGGCGATGGTGGCATCGACGGCGGCCTGAACCTCGGCCTCGTCGGTGGCGTTCATCTTGTAGCCCTCGGCGTGGATTCCAAACTCGGCGGCGAGGTCGGCGGCTGCGGCCTTGACCTTTTCCTCGTCCAGGTCGAGCAGGACGACGTTGGCGCCGTTGCGGGCGAACTCGCGGCAAATCGCGACGCCCATACCGCCGAGTGCGCCGGTTACGGCGCAGACATCGCCCTCGAGCTTAAGCCAGTTGCTCATAGGAACTTCCCTTCTTGTGCCTCCCTGTGGGTCGTTCCCATTAATCGACCCACGTGGTTTTCGCAGGTTATCGTATGCTTTGCATTTGCGCAGGTGAATTGCATATTTGTTAGAATGGCGTTAACCGTAGGTTTACACTGTGCGATGCAGCTCATTCTCAATTGAGCGTGTGACCTGCGAAAACAACCCCCTGTGGCACCATGCGGTCACGGGCGCGAAAACGGGAGATTGACGTGTACGATCGACGACTTGAGGCCATATCGGCCGCCGCGGAGCTGGGGAGCTTCTCGCGTGCGGCGGCAAGATTGCGCGTGTCGACCCCGGCCCTTGTCAAGCAGGTGTCGGGCTTCGAGGCCGAGTTCGGCATCACGTTGTTCGAGCGCTCGCACTCGGGCGTCAAGGTGACGCCGGCCGGCGCACTGCTGGTGGACGACGCGCGCTCGATCATGCGGCAGTCCGAGGACGCGCTGCGCCGTGCCCGACGCGCGGCGGGCGATGGTGGTGCCGTGCGCCTGGGCGTGTCAATGATGTGCCCAGGACGCCAGACGCTGTCGATGTGGTCGGGCATCCACGATCTGGAACCGTCGCTACGATTTGAGATCGTGCCGGTAAGTGACCTCTACGACGAGCGCGAGACCGTCATGCGCAGCTTGGGCCGCGAGGTCGATGTGGTGCAGTCGAGTTTTTCGACCCCACGCTGGGGTGACACTTGCCAAAAGCTCCGCATCGTCAACGTGCCGTTTTATATCGACCTGCCGCGCACGAGTCCGCTGGCGCGCAAGAATCGCATTACGGTCGCCGACCTAGAGGGCATGCGCCTGCGCGTGCTCCGTCACGGCAACGATGCGATGGACAGCCTACGCATCGACCTTTTGGCCGACGGCGGCGTGGACGTGATCGATGTGGATAGCTTTGACTTTGCGCTCTTTAACGAGGCGGAGGAAAAGGGCGATGCGGTACTCACCTGTGGCGCATGGTCAGGGGTGCACCCGGCCTTTGTGGGCGTGCCGTTCCTGTGCGGGCGAGAGGTGCCGGTCTTTTTGCACTATCCGCTCGAGCCCACCCTCCAAGTACAAAAATTCGTCAACGTCATGGCCCAACTCCTCAAGTAGCTCATTTAGGACGGGGCTTTTTTAGCCACTTTTGGCGTCCTACCTGCGCAATGCGGAAAATGCGAAAAATGACTGCAAATCGGTTACGCATGATTTTGCTTTTGCCCTGGGCTGGTTGTAGAATCAAAAAACTTAAACGAACTACTTGTGCAGCTTGCGCGAAAGCTCGGGCTGCGGCTGGGGGGGGATGCGCCCGTGCGGGGTCCTTTCGGTCATATAGCGTCGATGCGCCGCACCTTTGTGATGTTGGCAGCGGTCTTATGCGCGTTCGTTATGGCCGGGGGGGGGGTTGCCCTCGCGTGCGTACGGTGACGATGGCAACCTTATAGCGAACCCAACCTTTACCAACCAAGCTTCTGGTTGGTCGACGACCTCTCCGAATAAGAGAATCGGCGAGACGTTGAAGCTCGACCTCTCCACGAAGCTCCTCAACGGTCAAAGAAACCTCAAACAAGCTAACGGTAATCGTTTTGCGCTTGCGTGGAATCTTAGGCCACAGGATCAAAATCTTTATTTTGAACCTGGATCAACCTACACCACCTTTTCCACCCAGAGCGGCTCCACGTACGAGTGGGGCCTCAACCATCGCGCCGCAACCGAACACGACGTGCTGATGCTCACGATGGGTCCTCAACAGGAGAATCTGTCGGTTAACAACGCAGGCCAAGACCAGCTCATGCAGCTGCGGACTTGGCTTAAGGCGCAGGGCAAGATGCCCCAGGGAAATACCGTTGAGCAGTACACCGTTTACAGCGATTCCTTTGCCGCAAATGGCGGCTTTGCTGGTAGCAGCGCTGACGGATCCCACTTTTCGTTTGAACAGAGCGACGGCCGCATTGCGCTTTCGGTGTGGCTCGTAAGCTCTAACGGACAGGGTTGGTTCTCCTTTGGCACCAACAGCACGCATTATTATCGAGATCTTCCCGAGCAAGACGATGAGTTTGCCTATCAGGCAGTCTATACCGCAGCGTCCGAAAAGACGATGCTTGCGCTGACTTGCTACGATTCAAATCTTACGGGTGCGAACGAACAATACCGTGAGTGGTTTGGCAATCTGGTCAACGACGTTCATGTGGAAAAGCAGGGCACACGCGACATCTATAGTGATTTTGCCAAGGTGTATCAAGAAAATTCGTCCGAGACCATGACAACGCTCACAAACTATGCGTTCTCGACCTCGAATCTTAAGAACGAGAATACGAACATTGCTAACGGCAGTTTTGAAGACGATATACATCTGGGGAACCAGGGGCCCAGCAAGTTTACGTTGTGCTCGCCCCATTGGCGCACGACCGAGACAGACCATCGTATCGAGATCGTTGCCCAGAACGACTACTATATCGACCCAGCTGGGCATTCTGTTACGTTTAAGCCCTCCGATGGTGACTATGCAGCCGAGCTCAACGCACACGAGGCGAGTTCGCTCTACCAATATGTGACGACCGAGCCGGGAAAACAGTACGAGTGGGGGCTCGACCACCGCGGCCGCTCGGGTCGAGACGCCATGGCCCTTATCATCGGTCCGCGACAAGAAAACGAGCCGTACAAGGACAATCAAAAGGCACTCGATCAGTACCAGCAAATTGTTCAATGGATTCAAATGAGCGTCGATAACTATGTCGGCTTGGATGTGGCCAATTTTTCCCAATCGGGCTGCAGCAAAAAGATCATCCTGTATTCAACCAAGTTTGACAAAGTGGGCGGATTTGCCAATGCGTCCAGCGGAAGCGCGTTCTCGTGGACGGCCGATGCGGAGCATACCGAAAAATGGTGCGTATGGATTATGGCGTCCGAAAACGACGCGTGGGCTTCCTACGGTTCCAACGCGCTCGAGCAGAACAAAAAGGTTGACTACGACTATGCCTACACCATTCCGGATGGCCAAAACCAGAGCGTCTTTGCTTTTGTGGCCTACAACACGGCCAACGGGAGCAATTCGATCGGCAACTTCCTCGACAATATCTCGTTTAGGGAGTTCTATCGCATCGAGACGTACACGACGCCCAACGGAAGCGGAACGTATTTTTATAACTCCGACAACGAGACAGCGGACTTTACGTATGCCAAAAACTACGTAGGTAAACAGGAAAAGAACTCCTACTTTATGGTCGATGCCAAGCGCGATGACGGGGCAGTCTTTATCGGTGCTTTTGTCAACGGCGAGTTCTATTCCGCGAACGATGCGGCGCACTGGACCGAATTGAACGATGGCACCTATCACTTTAAGGTCGACAAGGTCACAAAGCACTATAAAGTGCACCTCGTGTTTTCCAAGGCAGGCGTTCAATACGATGTGAACGGCGGCAAAGCGTATCACTATGATCCGTCCAATGAGTCCACGGGCGATTTCGTGCAGCTTTCTGGCGCTGGAGCGAGCTATACCTCCCATGCCGCCGATGGACAAAACAACGGCTGGAAGTTTATGGGCTGGGAGTACGCGGGCTCGGGAAAAGCTGTTCGTTTTAGCGCGGAGCACACCGTGACCCATACGGCACCCGAGGGCACCACGGATTCCGGCACTCTTACCATTAGGGGCAAGAAGGTCAATCCTGATACCGGCGCTGCGGGCGATACGGTAACGGTCGATAACATCCCTGAGAGTCAGGGCGCGACATTTGTGGCGCAATGGAAGTATCGTCAGGCCTTTGTTGCCCAGCTTAAAAATGCCGATGGCACGTGGAGCAACGTAACGACGGGCGGCACGGTCAGCTCCAAGCTTAAGGGGGCAAAGGACTCTATCGATGCCGGGGATGGCTCGGACAAGGACGCCGACGCGTACGATAAATCGGGCGTTGCCTACTTTGTGGATGACGGCACGTTTGTGGAGGCGGTGGCCGCTCCCAAGGAGGGCTATCACTTTGAGGGCTGGTATGACCTATCGAATCCAGACGCCCCGGAGCTGCTGTCGTCTTCACCCACCTATACGTACAACGTGAAGGACCGCCATACGGGATGCGTATACGCACGATTCACCCCGCGCACCTACACACTCAAGGTTTCCAAGAGCGTTACGGGCAATATGGGCGACAAGCGTGCCTACTTTAAGATGACGGTGACCTTTACGGGCCTCAAGGCTGGTCAGACCTACGCCATCGAGTATTCGGATGCGTCTGCCCAAGGCAGCCATGCGCTCGTGGCGCGACCGAATGATCGGGCCGAGACCGTGGAAAACAAGACCGCCTTTACGGCCGATGGCCAGGGCAAGGCGACCATGCCGTTTGCCGTTAAGGACGGCCTGACCGTTTCGATTAAGGCGCTGGATTACAACGCGGTCTATACCGTGAGCGAAGACGATTATTCTTCGTTGGGGTATCAGGCTAAGCTTACGGGTGCGAGCGGCACGCTCAACGGTCCGCGTGTGACCGTTGCCGTTGAAGCTAAGGCCACCAATTCCCGACAGGTCGCGGTGCCTACGGGTATTACGCGCAACCCCATCTATGCCCTGGCGATTTTGGCCGCCGGCGTGCTGTTGGCTACGGGCATGGTTGCGCTGCGTTTACACCGCGGCTCCAAGAGGGGTGGGCGCCTATGAGAAGACATGGCGCCAGCAATGCTGGTGATGGGCCAGCCGCACGAGCGGCCCCGCAGGGAAGACCCCGGGGCTCGCGGTATTCGGCCGCGTCGAACGTGAGGTTGGGCGCCCATGCGGCACCAGATTTGGGAGAAGCGGACGACCGGCGCGATATCGTGGGCTTTCTGGCGCGCCTGGCATTTTTTGTCGTGACGCTCTGGCTGCTCTTTGGTGTGGTCTTGGGCGTGGGCGCAGTCACGACTGGCGAGATGGCCCCCCGCATCTGTTCGGGTGACGTCATGCTCTACTGGAGGCTCAGCCAGAGCTTTAACGAGGGTGACGTGGTGGTATACACCGCGGATGGCGAAGAGCGCCTGGGTCGCGTGGTTGCCCGCCCCGGTGATGAGGTCACAATTACCGAGTCGGGCGAGCTCATGGTTAACGGGGCTGTTGTGGTGGAAAGCGATATCACCACGCCGACGCCGCGCTATGAGTCTGCTGTGGACTATCCCGTGCATCTGGGAACGGATGAGCTCTTTGTGCTGGCAGATTTGCGCGAGGGCGGGCACGACAGTCGCCTGTATGGACCGATTGCCCGTTCGCAGATCAAAGGCAATGTGATCAGCGTGCTGCGCAGGTCGAACCTGTAGACACGAAGCCTGGTTTTATTAAGGGCATATGCCCGAGAGGAAGGATGCAAAATGAAAACTGGAAAGAGGCGACTGGCTGCATTTGCGGTTGTGGCGGCCACGATGGTGCTGGCTTTGGTGGGGGTTGCTGCGCCCGCGTGGGCGGAGGGGCAATCCACTAATCCGCAGTTGTCGGTAACTGAAGGGAGGGTCACGATCACCTCGAAGCTCACCATGGATAAGTACGCCGTGGAGCCGAATGCGGACTTTAAATATACGATTGCGCCGGCGGAGGCGAGCGAGCTTACGAACACGGGTATGCCCGCTACTGCTGGAGTGGAAGGGGCCGTTTCGCTTTCGCCGTCTTCCGTAAATTATTCTGCCGAAGGTCTTTCTAGCGAAGATAATGCCGACGGCGTTACTAAGACAATAACCGCCCAAATGAGCGTCAGCCTTGTTACCTCAAGGTTCGCGGCTCCGGGCATCTATCGATACAAAATTACGCAGACGCCGCCAGAGCTGGATGGCCTCAACGTTGTGTACAAGGAACTGTTCCTGGATGTTTACGTAGAAAATGGCAACTCAGGTTTAGTTGCTAAGGGCTGCACTCTTAGCACAGCGGCGGGATCGGGCAGCAAGATCTCAGGCTTTGAGAACAAATATGTCACCCATAAGCTGACCATCACAAAGGTCGTAGCCGGTAACCAGGGCGATAAAAATAAGGACTTTGAGTTTACCGTCACGATTAAAGGCGCTGACGGGGAGACTTATAAGTACGGCACTGTGAAAAACGGTGTTACTACCATGAACAAAACTACAACCAAGTCGGGAGCTACGTTTACCGAGACGCTTAAGCATGGGGAATCCGTCATCGTTTACGGTCTCTCATCGGAGGATAAATTCGCCGTAACTGAGGCGGATTATCATGGCGACGGTTATAAGACGTCGTACAAGATTGGTGATGGCACCAATTCGACAGAAGGTAGCTCTATTGCCGAGGAAGCTATCGGTGCTTACGACACCACGGTGATCTTTACCAACACCAAGGATGCTACCGTTCCCACCGATGTTATTCGGACGGTCGCTCCCTATGTGGCAATCGTCGCATTTGCTGCCGTGATGGGCGTGGTCTTCTTCCGTCCTCGTCGTAATCGCCGTTAGACAGCAAGGATTGCAGCCGATGGAGCTTAAACGCATGGCTCGGCTGGCGAGGGCCGGCGACCGCGTGCTTACGTGGTTTGCCGGCTTTCTCGTGCTGCTCATGCTGCTGTACGGGGGCTATTCGCTGTGGGACACAAACAACGTTATGAACGGTGGGTTCATCAGCGACGAGCTGCTACGCTACAAACCCACCGGGGCCAACGATTGCGCACGCCTGCAGGAACTGATGGCCAAAAATCCCGACGTGGTCGGATGGGTCACCATCGATGGCACCAACATCGACTATCCCTTTGTTCAGGGAAAAGATAACCAGGAATACCTCAACAAAAACGTGTTGGGGGAGTCCGCGGTTTCGGGAGCGGTGTTTTTGGATACGCGCAACAGTCGCGCGATGACCGATTCCTACAATCTGCTCTATGCGCACCACATGGATAACGGCGCGATGTTTGGCGATGTCGACCGGTTTTTAGACAGGGGCTTCTTTGACCTGCACCGCACGGGCACGCTCTACACGAAGGATGGGGCGTTCCGCCTGCGCATTGTTGCCGTGTGCTCGTTTGCTGCGAGTGATGGCATTATCTTTGGGCCGGGAAATCTGGACCAGGCCTCGATGCAGACGCTGCTCACGCATGTCTCGCAGACGGCGGTGCACGAGAACATGGATGACGTTGGCCCCGATGCACGCATCATCGCGCTTTCTACCTGCAGCGATAAAACAAGTGGGCGCCGAGCGCTCCTAGCCGAAATCTTGTAGCTCATTTAGGATGGGCTTTTCTAGCTACCTTTGCCGTCCTACCTGCGCAATGATTTTTCTGGGACGGGGATTTTTAGCTACGGCGTTCCGTTAGCTTGACCAGTCCCCCCACCACCTCCCAAATCATCCTTACAAAACGAGGCCCTGGCCAACCGGCCAGGGCCTCACTAACTTTTATTCCGTTCTAAACGACGGGCTGATTGCGCGCAGGAGGACCCCCAGGCGGGCCGGGGTGTAACCTCCGCGCGCAGTTTCGCAGCGAAGCGAGAATGTTTGAGCACGGAGGTTACACCCCGGCCCGCCTGGGGGTCCTCCGTGAAACAAACCTACCTACTCGAGCTCAAACGCACCGGTGTACAGCTGGTAGTAGTACCCATGCTTAGCGATCAGCTCGTCGTGGTTGCCGCGCTCGATGATGCGGCCGTGGTCCAGGCAGATGATCGCGTCGGAGTTGCGCACGGTGGACAGGCGGTGCGCGATGACAAACGTCGTGCGGCCTTCCATGAGCTTATCCATGCCAGCCTGCACGATGGCCTCGGTGCGGGTGTCGATGGAGCTCGTGGCCTCGTCCAGGATCATTGCCGGCGGATCGGCGACGGCAGCGCGTGCGATCGAAATCAGCTGGCGCTGGCCCTGCGACAGCTGTGCGCCGTTGCCGGTGAGCATCGTGTCGTAGCCGTCGGGCAGGCGGGTGATAAAGTCGTCCGCGCCCGCGAGCTTGGCCGCCGCGATGCACTCCTCGTCGGTGGCGTCTAGGTTGCCGTAGCGGATGTTATCCATCACGGTGCCGGTGAACAGGTTCACATCCTGCAGCACCACGCCCAACGAGCGGCGCAGATCGGCCTTGCGGATCTTGTTGACGTTGATGCCGTCGTAGCGGATCTTGCCGTCGGCGATGTCATAGAAGCGGTTGATGAGGTTGGTGATGGTCGTCTTGCCCGCACCGGTGGCGCCGACAAACGCGACCTTCTGGCCCGGCTTGGCAAACACGGACACGCCGTGCAGCACCTCATGGTCGGGTGTGTATCCAAAGTCCACGTTGTCCATGACCAGGTCGCCGCGCAGCGGTACGTACTCGATCTCGCCGGTTGCGCGGTGCGGATGCTTCCACGCCCACATGCCGGTGTGGTGGTCGGCCTCCTCGAGCTGCCAGGTATCGGGGTTCACCTGCGCGTTGACGAGCGTTACGTAGCCTTCGTCGGCTTCGGGCTCCTCGTCGATGAGCTCAAAGATACGGTCGGCGCCGGCGAGGCCCATGACCACGGCGTTGATCTGCTGCGAGATCTGGCCGATCTGTCCGCAGAACTGCTTGGTCATGTTGAGGAACGGCACCACGACGGCGATGGACAGCGCCATGCCCGAGATGCTCAGATTGGGCACGCCCAGCGCTAGGAAAATGCCGCCTGCCAGTGCGACCAGCACGTAGAGCAGGTTGCCCAGGTTCATAAGGATAGGCATGAGGATGTTGGCGTACATGTTGGCCTTCTGCGAGACCTCGAAGAGCTTTTCGTTGCGCTCGTCAAAATCGGCCTCGGCGGCAGACTCGTGGCAGAATGCCTTGACGACCTTCTGGCCGTTCATGACTTCCTCGATATGACCCTCGACCACGCCGAGCTCAGTCTGCTGCGCAATGAAGAAGCGCGCGGAGTTGGAGCCGAGCAGCTTGGTCATAAAGGTCATAAAGGCGACACCGGCCACAATGACCAGGCACATCCACACGCTGTAGTACAGCATGATAAAGAATACCGTGACGATGACGATGGTCGTCATGAGCAGGTTGGGCAGCGACTGGCTGATCATCTGGCGCAGCGTGTCGATATCGTTGGTGTAGTGGCTCATGATGTCGCCGCGCTGGTGTGTGTCGAAGTAGCGGATCGGCAAGTCCTGCATGCGGTTGAACATCTTCTCGCGCAGCTTCTCGAGCGAGCCCTGCGTGACGATGGCCATGGCGCGGTTCCAGAACAGCGAGGACAGGATGCCGACGCCGTAGATGCAGGCGAGGGTGGTCACGAGCTGTGCGATCTTGGGCTGTGCAGCTTCCCAATCGCCCGACTGCCACGATTCGCTAATAATCTGCAGGGCGCTCTGAAGGAAGGTCGCGCCGATGGAGTTGATGATGGCGCAGAGCACCACGCCGACGACGACGAGGGGCAAAAGCACGGGGTAGAAGCCAAAGAGCGTCTTGATGAGGCGCGACATGGTGCCACCCTTGCGGTTGAGCGCGCGCTCGGCGGTCGTTGCCTTACTCATGTGCCTCGCCTCCTTCCTGGGTCTGAGCTTGTGTTGCGGATACCTCGGTGTCGACTTCGACGGCCTCTTCGCCCTCGGCAGACATCTTGTTTTGCGAGGTAAAGGTCTCGCGGTAGATCTCGCTCGTCTTGAGCAGCTCATCGTGGTTGCCGATCTGCGCGATGCGGCCGCCCTCCATGACGATGATGCGGTCTGCATCCTGCACGGAGCTAATGCGCTGGGCGATGATGAGCTTGGTCGTGTTGGGCAGATAGCTTGCCAGCCCTGCGCGGATCTTGGCGTCGGTCTTGGTGTCGACGGCGCTGGTGGAGTCGTCCAGGATCAAGATCTTGGGGCGACGCAGCAGGGCACGCGCAATGCACAGGCGCTGCTTCTGACCGCCCGAGACATTGGAGCCGCCCTGCTCGATCCAGGTGTCATAGCCCTTGGGGAAGCCATCGACAAACTCGTCGGCGCAGGCCAGATGTGCCGCCTCGCGGACCTCTTCGTCGGTGGCGTTCGGGTCGCCCCAACGCAGGTTCTCGGCAATCGTGCCGCTAAACAGCACGTTTTTCTGCAGCACCATGGCCACTTGGTGGCGCAGGGCGTCCAAGTCGTAGTCGCGCACATCCACGCCGCCCACGCGCACGGTGCCTTCGGTGGCGTCGTACAGGCGGGCGATGAGGTTTACAAGCGTGGACTTGGCCGAGCCGGTGCCGCCGATGATGCCGATGGTCTCACCGCTCTTAATGTGCAGGTCGATATCGTCGAGCGCCTGGCGCTTCGCATGCGCGGAATACTTAAAGCTCACGTGGTCAAAGTCGATGGAACCGTCGGCAACCTCGAGCACGGGCTCGGCGGGATCGGCGATCGTGGGCTCGGCGGCCAGCACCTCGGTAATGCGGTGTGCCGATTCGTCGGCCATGGTCACCATGACAAAGATCATCGACAGCTGCATCAGACTCATCAGAATCTGGAAGCCATAGGTAAAGATGGAGGAGAGCTGGCCCACGTCGAACAAGGTGCCCTGGCTCGTGATGATGAGCTCGGAGCCCAGGTAGATGATGACGACGAACGCGCCGTTGACGCAGATGTTCATCATGGGGTTATTGAAGGCGAGCAGCTTTTCGGCGCGGGTGAAGTCCATCTGGACGTCGCGCGCGGCGGTGGCGAACTTCTCCTTCTCAAAGTCTTCGCGCACGTAGCTCTTGACCACGCGCATGCCGGTGACGTTTTCCTCGACGGACTCGTTAAGGGCGTCGTACTTGTGGAACACGCGCGAGAAGATGGGGCGTACCTTAAAGATGATAAAGAACAGTCCAAAGCCCAGCAGCGGAATGATGACCAGGTAGACCATGGCGACGCTGCCGCCCATGATAAATGCCATGGTAAAGGCGAAGATCAAGACCAGCGGCGCGCGCACGGCGATACGGATGATCATCATAAAGGCCTGCTGCACGTTGTTGATGTCAGTGGTCAGACGCGTGACGAGCGAGGAGCTCGAGAACTCATCGATGTTGGCAAAGCTGAACGTCTGGATCTTGTAGAACAGGTCGTGACGCAGGTTCTTGGCGAAGCCGCAACTCGCATGGCTGCAGGTGACGCCGGCAGCGGCACCAAAAGCAAGCGACGTCAGCGCGATGAGCACCAAAAAGCCTGCGGTGGGAAGCATCTCGGCTACGGTGGTACCGTCTTTGATGGCGTCGATCAGGTTGGCGGTGATAAATGGAATCAGCATCTCGCAGAGCACCTCGCCAAGCACGAGCAATGGCGTGGCAACAGCGGCTTTCATATAGTCGCGGATGCTGCCCATGAGGGTTTTAATCATCCAGTTCCTCCCAGGTTACACGGATTTTCTCGAGCATTTCGGCGAGCTGCTCGCGCTCGTCGTGAGTGAGGGCACTAAAGGCCCGTTCTCTAAAGCGGATGCGGGCCGCCTGGTCGATGCGGGCGTTTTCCCGGCCGGTTTCGGTCAGGCGAATGGTGAGTTGCCGTCGATCCTTGGGGTTACGGCTGCGCTCGATGAGGCCGTTGACCTCGAGCTTGGACAGGATCTCGGAAAGCGACCCCGGCTTGAGGTCAAAGTGCATGCCGAGTTCCTGCTGCGACATCTCGCCGCCGGGCTGCTTGGCCAGCAGGCAGATGATGGGCGCCTTGCCGGACACGCCTCCGCCATGAAAATGCATGTAATGGCCGCAAAAACCCAGGCCGCTCAGGATGCGCTTGGCGAGTTTGTCTTCGGCGCTGACCGCTTCGGGTATGTCTACCGGTTGCGACGGGTCACCGCCGGGCTCGTGCGAACAAAGGTTAAGAGGTTCATCGCACATGAATTAGTGTTGCTCCTTTCTTTAGTTAGGTAGTGGAATTGTTTTGTGCCTAACCAATTTAGGAGCGTGAGAAATCAATGTCAAGGTACCAAACTTATTTGGTTACGGCGTTTTACCAAACGCCGTAACCACTCGACGCTGCAAACGCTCCCTGCGCTACACTTAGTCGCACTGTGGCGCTGCTGCGCCGTGCCCGAACCAAGGGAGACCCTCATGAAGAACACTCAGCTGCTGCTGATCAACGATATGTGCGGCTACGGCAAGGTTGCGCTTTCCGCCATGCTGCCGGTGCTGTCGCATATGGGCTACCGCATCCACAATCTGCCGACGGCGCTGGTGTCCGATACGCTCAACTATCCCAAGTTCTACATCCACGACACCACCGAGTACGTGCGCCAGAGCCTCGCCATCTGGGAGGAGCTCGGCTTTGAGTTCGACGCCATCTCTACCGGCTTTATCGTGACCGAGGAAGAGACGCGCATCATTTCGGACTTCTGCCACCGTCGCGCGCAAAAGGGCACCAAGGTGTTCGTCGACCCCATCATGGGCGACAACGGCAAGCTCTACGCCGGCGTGCCCGAGTCCACGATCGGTCTCATGCGCAGCCTGCTCGAGTGCGCCGACTATGCGGTGCCAAACTATACCGAGGCGTGCCTGCTCACCGACACGCCCATTGCCGAGCAAATCACGCCTGACGAGGCCCACGCCCTTGTGGACGCCATGCGCGCGCTGGGCGCCAAGTCGGTGGTCATTACGAGCGCTGTGGTCGACGGCACGAACGCCGTCATCGGTTACGACCACGTGGCGGGGGAGTACTTCACGATTCCCTTTGACCTGATCCCGGTTTACTTCCCGGGTACGGGCGATACGTTCTCGGCGGTGCTCGTCGGTCGCGTGATGGCCGGCTGGAGTCTGCAGCGTGCAACGGCCGATGCCATGCGCGTGGTGGCAGAGCTTATCGAGCGCAACGCCGACCAGGAGGACAAGTCCGCCGGCCTGCCCATCGAGGCCTGCCTGGATGTGATCGACCATGAGTAGCGCCGGCGAAAGCATCCCCGAGCCCGCGAGCGAGAACAAGCCGCTCGGTGCGCCGCGTGGCAAGCGCCCGCGTATTCGCATTAGCTGCGTGGACCAGCTGGGTACGTGTCGCTGCCACCATGGGCACAAGCCGGGCGACGTCTTCGACTTCGACCGCGATCGCGGCAAGATGTGCTCCATGGCCTGCCACGTGGGCTTTCCCTATATCGACATCCTGCGCTACGGCGGCACCGTGCCTGGCAACAAGCCCGGCACGGCAAAGTTCTGCTGCCCCGAGGTCGATACGTTGAACGTCTGGCTCGCCGAGATCGTCGACGAGTAATCGAGCGTGGATTTTCGCCCGCCAAGATAATGAGCGTGGATAATCTCCCGTTTAGAGCGCCGTTTCGCGCTCAAAGCGGGAGACTATCCACGCTCAATTTGTAAGCGGGAGAAAATCCACGCTCGTTTTATGCCGATGGTGTGGCTCGTGCGTCTGCGCCGCCCGAGCGCCTACAGCTGCTCGAGCATAGCCGTGCAGCCAGCGAGCACATCGCGGTACGTGGCGTCAAAGTTGCCGGTGTACCATGGGTCGGCCACATCGCCGGGGCGATCGGTCCAATCGAGCAGGCGCGAAATCTTGCCATCGGGGTCGTCGCCGAAGATGCGACGCAGGCCGCGAGCATTTTCGGCATCCATATAGACAATGTGGTCCCAGTCGCCATACTCCGCACGACGCACCTGGCGGGCGCGGTGGGCAACGACGGGAATCCCGACCTCGCGCAGCTTGGCAACCGTGCCATGATGCGGCGGATTGCCAATTTCCTCGGTCGAGGTCGCGGCGGAATCAATAACGAATTCCGCCTCGCGCCCAGCACGGCGCACCAGCTCGGTAAACACGGACTCGGCCATGGTCGAGCGACAGATATTCCCGTGGCAAATAAACAGTACGTGCTGCATATGATGGTTCCTTTCTGGGCGGTCGCGCGGGGGTTACAGACTGCCCTTGAGGCAGTTTGCTCCGATAAAGCCCGCTGCGTACAAGGGGAGATGGCGCAGCTCGCGTCCGTCATCGGTTTCGCTGCGGGCAAAATTGTTCTCGGACAATATGTAGGCATACGGCGACCGGGCTTTTTCCATAAACGACCCGAGCGTTCTCGCGCGCACGTTGCGTGCGGATTTTACCTCGACGGGAACGATCTCCATACGGTCGGTCTGAAGTAGAAAATCGAGCTCGCCGTTCGTCTTCCAAGACGACGGTGGCATCCAGTAATACGTCTGCAAACCATTGCCCGAAAATGCCTGCATGACCGAGTTCTCCGCCAAGGCACCTCGAAAGTCGGAAGACAGCGCAATGGCGGAATCCTCTTTGAGGTCGAGCCAGAGTCGCGGGTTGATACCGAGTTTGTAGAACATGAGGCCCGTATCGAGAAGATAGACCTTAAAGAAGCTCCCGTCTTCGTCGTCGAAGGGGACGAGGGGAGGTTCGATGCCTTCGGTCAGGTTGTTGACCGATATGATGCCGGCGCCCTCGAGCCAGTCGAGTGGCTCGATGAGCTTTGAGCGTCGGCCTCCGCGTTCGACCTCGGAGTACTTGAATTTCTTGGTTGAGGATCGTAGCAGCTGGGATGGAATGGAGCGCCAGACCTTGCGCGCTGCTACGCCGCTGATCCCGTTTTCGGGGTCGGTCATATCGGCGGTGTAGGTCTCGTCGATTTCGCGCTGCTCGACGCGCGCGTCTTCGATGGAAAGCGTCTTGCGATATGCGTTGACGGCGGCGGGCATGCCGCCCACGATTTGGTATCGATGAAACAGGTTGAGCGCGGCTTGGTGTGCGGCGTAGGTCTCGAGCGTGTCGGCGTGGGTACGAACGGCATCGGCCATCTGCTCCTCGCCGAGCGCCCAGAGAAACTCCTCGAACGACATGGGATGCATGGTCTCTTGGCGGACGCCGCTGGGAAAAGGCAGCTTGCGCTTGCGCGTGGCGACGCCGAGCTGACTGCCGGTCGCGCATATGCGCCAGCCCGAACCCGAGAAAAAGCGAAGCGAGTTGAGCGCCCGTTCACAGAGCTGAACCTCGTCAAACAAGATGAATGCGGTTTCCTTGCGAATGGGGGTGCGTTTATAGTCTGAGATTCGTGCCACGATGGTGTCAACGTCGTCGGTGGGGCAGTCGAACAGCGGGGCAATCAGCTCAAGATCGGTCTGAAAGTCGAGTTTGACAAACGCATCGCCGGCGATTCGTCTGCCGATTTCCTCGGCAGCGTACGTTTTGCCCACGCGTCGTGCGCCACGGATGAGGAGGGGGCGCGAGGCGTCCTTTGTCGCCCATGATTCGATAACGGATTCGATTGATCTGCGCATGGGGCTGCCTTTCCAATTTCATGTACTTCAAATACATAGTTTAGTACGATTTCGTGTACTTGAAATACACGAAATTGTGGAAAAGCGTGTATCTGAAGTACACGAAATTGCACTGCTGGAGCTTGCGGGCGGATAAACACCACTTGTATGGGACGGTTTCACCGGTCGCTCGCCACCTTGGGCTATGTTTGCCCCTATGCCTGCATCGAAGATTGTGCTGCCCGCTTGCGCTCCCAGCGGGCGAGCTTGATCGTCACTAGCGTGAGTACCCAGGCCACGAGCGAGAACGCGGCGCCAACGGCGCCCACGTAGGCAATGCCAATTCCGCTTACCACGGCGCCGCCCACCGCGGTGCCAAACGAGATGCCGACGTTAAACGCCATGGGCTCCACCGAGCTCGCGAGCACCATCGATTTGGGGTGACGGCTGCGGGCCACGTCCATAAAGTGCGTGATGCACGAGACCGAGAACAGATACATGAGCATCGCCAGACTAAAGACAAAAACGAGTGCGAGGGGCATGG
The DNA here is from genome assembly GCA_018377855.1 of Collinsella sp. Taxonomy (GTDB): domain Bacteria; phylum Actinomycetota; class Coriobacteriia; order Coriobacteriales; family Coriobacteriaceae; genus Collinsella. Next base: position 19,276 of record JAGZYM010000015.1, read on the forward strand.
CGGCGCCCACGGCAAACAGTCCAAACAGTGCCGCTGCCTGCAGCGTAAACGTCACGAGCAGCGCCTTCATGCCAAAACGCGCGTCGATCCATCCGCCCAAGATGTTCGAGATCAGGCAAAACACGCCGTAGGCCATGAGTGTAGTGCTTGCCTGGACGGTGCCCATGCCCAACACCTGCTCCAGATAGGGCGTCACGTAGCCGTAAAACACGTAGACCGACCCCACGCCAAACAAAAAGATGAGCATGCCGGTGATAATGCTCGGCTCGCGCAGAAGCCCCGCCTGCTCGCGGAATGTGGCAGGCTCATCGGTCTGTCCGGCACGCGGCATAAACGCCACGAGCGCAGTACAGATCAGAACGGCGAAGGCGAGCGTACCGTACATGGCAACGTGCCAGTCGAGCGTATCGGCCACAAACTTGCCGATCGAGGTCACAAAGACCATCGCCACGGAGAAAGCGCCGTACACCACCGAGATGGCGAGCGAGGTCTGCTGCGGAGACAGCAGCTCGGGGATATACGTCACGCCTACGGCGAGCAGTGCGCCCGAGACGGAGCCCAAGATGATGCGCGAGGCAAACAGCACTTGGAAGTTGGGCGCCAACGCCATGACAAGATTGCCGAGCACAAAGACAATGCTGTAGCACACGAGCATCTGGTAGCGGCGGAAGCGTCCCGTGCTGAGCGCAAGCACCGGCGTCGCGATGGCGTAGACGAGCGCGAACACGCTGATGAGCTGGCCTGCGGTGGCAAGTGAGATGCCGAGTTCCGTCGCCAGGTCGCTCTCGATGCCGATAACCACGAACTCCGAGCAGCCGAGCGAAAAGCCCAACAACACGAGCAGCGCCAGGCAAAGGTTGGTGCGCGCGGGTGAAAGCGCGGCAGCGGTTGATGCTGTTGTGGACGAGGTTGCGGTGGTCAAGGCAGTTGCTCCCATGTTGCGTTATATGAGCTAGATTCAGTCTCTGCAACTCTAGCAGAATACGACAAGAAGCAGCGCCTTTGTCACATTCTGCGCTTGCCTGTATAGTCGCAATACAGGCGAAGATGGTCTCGAGTAAACCGCGGGCGACAGGAGATCCCATGGGTATGCACACGACAAAGGTTGCAGTGGGCGAGGGCAAGTTTACGCTCGAGGCCCAGTTTACGGTGACGCCGCGAGGCATGGTGGTGTACGCCTGCTCGCCGGAGTTCGCACATCTGGGCGCCACGGCGCAGGCCATTCCGCGTCCCGAGCCCGGACGCACGGCGACCGTGAGCATCTTGGCCGTTCCGTGCCATCGCGACGAGATCTCGGCGCACGACATTGCAGCGGCACTGGCCACGCGTTTTGGCGTGCCGGTGACCGCAAGCACGGGTTTTCATGTTGAGCAGGCGAGCAAGGACGATCTGCAGCGCGTGCTCAACACCACCAAGGAGCTCATCGCCGCGCTCGAAGAAACCGCAGCCCGCATATTGCGTGCCGGTTGGGACGAGGGCGGTGCGGGCGCCGAGGTCGTGGCGGTCGATGCCGCGACCGGCGAGGTGCTCACTCCTGTCGATCGCATCAAAGCCCATACCGGCGAGGGCATTCTGCACCAAGCATTCCTGACGCTTCTGGTCGAGGGCCAGGGCGAAGACACTCGTCTGCTGCTCTGCCGCCGCAGTCCGCTCAAGCGCCTGTGGGGTGGGGTGCTGGCCGATAGCTGCGCCGGCCATCCGCTCCCGGGGGAGGACGTCGCCGCTGCGACGGCGCGTCGCATCAACGAAGAGCTTGGCATCACGCGCGAGCCCGGCGAGCTCAAGCACCTGGGGCACGTGGTGTACCGCGAGGATCACGGCGACGGCCGCTGCGAGTGCGAATGGTGCGAGGTCTATCTGGCTCGCGTCGAGCCGGGCGAGCTACATATCAACCAAGAGGAAATCTCGGAAGTACGCCGCGTGGCGCCCTCCGAGCTCGATGGCTACCTGCAAGGTCATCCCGAGCAGCTAGCCCCCTGGTTCCGCGAGGCCCTCAGCGACCCAACCATCCGCGCGGTCCTTGCGATGTGATCGCCACCCCAAACCGTCTCAACATTCGATGAAAATCTCGAAATCGAGGAAAAGCGCCGAATGTTGGGACGGTTTTCCTATCTGTGCCAGCGAGCTCTCGTGCGATCTGCGGGTATAAGACTGGCAAGTGTTTATTTGCGAGGCCAAGGGGGCGCCCCGTATGGATATCGATAACTTTGAATGGTGGTATAGCGAGGGTGAGGCTCCGGACGAGGAGTGGGACGAGCCGTTGCCGAGCGACGTGTCGGGCGACGATACCGACGCCGTCTCCGATTCGGACTCCGACCCTGCCGAGCCCCTGACCTTTGAGCAGGCTTGGGCCCAAGCCGAGGCCGATGAGGCTAAGGCCGATGCCACGGCCACACTCGGTGAGCCGGCGGACATGTCCATCTCGCCGGCAAAGATCCCGCAGCCGCGTCACACCATCGACCCCGACAGCACGGCATCCTTCAGCATTCTCGACGTGCCCGCGCAAGGCGCCCAGGCGCCTGCGCCCACACATCGCCCCGACCTGGCTCGTGAGGAAGACGCGGGCCGCCGTTCTCCGCTCGGCCCCATCCTCATCGCCTTCATGGCCGGCGTTATCGCCTGCTCGGCAATCGGTAGCGTTTGGAGCCATGTCGAGCAGCAGCGTCAAGACGCCGCCAAGGTCGAGATGTCTGTCGAGCAATCGCTCAGCCGCACGCGCTCGGTACATGTGTCGGTCGAGGTCAAGGACGGCGCGATGTGGGACACCGCGCGTGGCGACAGCCAAATGCTCATCCACATCGTGGGGCGTACGCTCAAAGGGCAGACGATTGACGAGTATCAATACGTCAATTCCGCTGGTGACGGCATCGAGCTCAAGCCCGGCGACTACGAGCTCACCGTCGACGAACCGCCCGTCGCCACCGACGGCACGCGCTTCCGCGCCTCAAAGCGCATGGTTCCCGTGAGCTTTAACTCGCAGGCGCCCGATACGGTCGATAGCACTCCGCAGGGCGGGTTTGACCTTTACGCTATTGCTCAATAACTGCGCCTGTCGCTCAACCCCGCCGCCAAGAGTGGGACAATAGCCATCGACACTATTGTTTACTTTTGGAGGAAGTAGCATGTCTACCGTCACTACCATCAAGCGCGGCAGCCTCACCGCGGCCATCGATTCCATGGGCGCCCAGCTCACGAGCCTTGCCCTCAACGGCAACGAGTATCTGTGGCAGGGCGACCCCGCCTTTTGGGGCAAGCATGCGCCCATCCTGTTCCCCATTGTGGGCTCGCTGCGCAACAACACGGCGACGTCTGCGGCTGGCACCTGCGAGATGCCGCGCCACGGCCTCGCGCGCATCGTCGAGCACAAGCTGGTCGAGGTTTCGGAGGACGGCTCCTCGGTAACGTACGAGATCACCGACACGCTCGAGTCGCTCAAGGCCTTTCCGTTCCACTTTAAGCTCAACATGACCTATGCCCTGACTGGTGACGCCACACTTACCCAGACCTTTGCCGTCACCAATACCGGCGACGTGGACCTGCCGTTCTCGGTGGGCGGCCACCCCGCATTTAACGTACCTGCTCCCGGTGCCGAGGACGAGGCGTTCGAGGATTACGAGCTGGCATTTACCGAGGCTTGGACCAACGAGGCCCCCATCATCACGCCCGATGGCCTCATGACGTTCGAGGGTAGCTACAAGGCTCCCGATAACTCGGACGTGCTGCCCATCACGCACCGCAGCTTCGATAACGATGCCATCATGTTCACCGATACCCCGGGCTCCACGCTCACGCTGCGCGGCCGCAAGTCGGGCCACGGCGTCAAGATTGACTTTGAGGGCTTTAAGTACATCGGCGTGTGGTCTGCCGCCAACGACGCCCCGTTTGTGGCGCTCGAGCCCTGGACCGGTCACACCACCATGGACACAGAGGACGACGTCTTTGAGCACAAGGTCAACACCATTACGCTGGCGCCGGGCGAGACGGACGTCCGCAGCTTTAGCGTCACTTTGCTCTAGAGGTTCCGCCGTTCTGACGAACGGCGGGCCGGTCGACGCTGCGCGCCATCCAGAGCGACAATTTGTCATTCAAAAGGCAAGGCATGACCAGAAGGTCTATGCCTTGCCTTTTTCATGCCTAGTCGTTGGGGACGTTCTTGTTTGACTAGTCGTTTAAGAACGTCCCCAACGACTACCAATCGTTTTCAGTTCGTTAATTTGTATATATGCATCTTATATATGCATCTGCTGGAAGTGACGCTGAGCGGTATCCTGTTAAGACGTTAGCGTACGATTCAACAGGGAAGGCAGATTATGCATTCTCCCCAACAGTGCGATGCGCAGCGCCAGCCGGTATGCAGCCGTCGCATCTTTTTGGGTAGCGCTCTCGCTGCGAGCGCTTCCGTCGTCGCCGGCGCGCTCGCCGGCTGTCAGCGCCCGTCCACGCTCAAGGTGGTTCAGCCCACGACGGGCGGCGGTCGCGACGACCTGTCCGATTCCGTGATCGGCAAGGATAAGATCCGCATCGGCATGGAGGCGGCCTACGCCCCGTACAACTGGCAGGTCTCCGAAGCCAGCGAGTACACCATCCCCATCGACAACGTGCAGGGCGCCTATGCCGATGGTTACGACGTGCAGATCGCCAAGATCGTCTGCAAGGCCCTCGGCGGCGAGCCCGTTGCCGTCAAGCAGGGCTTCTCGGGTCTTATCGATTCGCTCAACAACGGCCAGATCGACCTCATCATTGCCGGCATGAGCGCCACGCCCGAGCGCGAGGAGTCCGTCGGCTTTTCCGATCCGTACTTCATTGGCTACTTTGGCCTGTTCGTAAAAGAGGGTTCCCCCTACCAAAACGCGACCAAGCTCAGCGACTTTAGCGGCGCTACGGTGCTCGGGCAAAAGGACACCATGCTCGATACCGTCATCGACGAGATCCCGGGCGTTGTCCACAAAAACCCGGTCGACTCGGTCCCCACGGTGTTTTCGAATCTGCTGCAGGGCACCTGCGACGCCGTGACTTACAACACCGAGAATGAGAAGGGCTATATGGCCCAAAATCCCGGTATCGTCCCCATCCAGTTTGCCGAGGGCGAGGGCTTTAAGCAGGAGGTCACGGCAAATGTCGGTTGCCGCAAGGGCTCGGACAAGCTGCTTAAGCTCATCGACAAGACACTCAAGGGCATTAGCCAAGAGGAGCGCGACCAAATGTGGGACGCGTGCCTCGACCGTCAGCCGGCATAGGGAGGCAGCATGAAAACCATTAATCGCCTGGCCTCCTTTATCAAGGCCGACCACCGTTATGTATACCTGGGCACGAGTGTTATCGCGGCGCTCGGCCTGGCGTTTAGCCAACGCAACCCCACGCCGCTGAGCTTCTTGGCCCCCACCGGTATCTTCCAAGACTGCCTCTGGGCAATCCTTTGGGCCTGGCTCGTCGTGTCGGCGGCGGCGCTGGTCACCAAGCTCATGCACTGGAACGACTATCGCGAAAAGTCGCCGTTCGCATCCGAGCGCTGCCGTCGTGGCGCACGCCTGGGCAGCTACGTCGTGGTCGCCATCGCGGCAGTTTTCTTTATCGACCGCTGCGTCATGTCGTTTATCGACCTGGTGCAGGTGAGCATTGTCTCGGATTCCAACCCCAGCGACTTTTTGTCGAGCCTGGTCTACATGACCTACAAGAGCGGGGACTTCTTCATTCGCGGTATCGAGATCACCATCGCGCTTGCCACCTTCGGCACCGTCATCGCATTCTTCCTGGCGCTGCTCTTCGTGTTCCTACGCATTCAGACGTTCGACCGCGTGGATAACGACCTGGTGCGCTTCGTTAAGAGCATCGGCCGCGGCTTTGCGACCATCTACTCCACCATCGTGCGCGGCACGCCCATGATGGTCCAGGGCCTGCTCATCTATTACGCGGGCTTCACCGTTTTGCGCGGCATGGGCTTCGAGACCGCCCAGGCCAACCAGATCTGGAGTACCTTCACCGCCGGCCTCGTCACCATCTCGCTCAACTCCACCGCCTACATGATGGAGGTCCTGCGTGGCGGCATCGAGTCCATCGATCCCGGCCAGGCCGAGGCAGCGCGCTCGCTGGGTCTTTCGCAGTGGCAGGCTATGCGCAAGGTCGTGTTCCCCCAGGGCATTAAAAACGCGATTCCGGCGCTCACTAACGAGCTCATCATCAACATCAAGGATTCGTCGGTGCTCTCGGTCATCGGCGTGTTCGACCTTATGTACGCTACTACCACGGTCGCCGGCGTGTACTACCGCCAGATGGAGGTCTACTGCGTGGCGCTCGTGGTCTACCTGATCCTGACGCTCGTGGCGAGCCGTCTGCTCGAAGCCTTTGGCAAAAAACTCGGTGCCGAGGCCCCTGCCACGCTGCCCAGCTCTAACTAGGCCAAAGACGAGGAGAATCATCATGGCAGATACCGCCACTACCGGCGTTGCGGCCGCCGCACAGACCAATGAGCCGCTCATCCGCGTCGAGGGCCTGCGCAAGAGCTTCGGCTCACTCGAGGTACTCAAGGGCATCGACCTGTCCGTTAACCCCGGCGAGGTCGTCACCATTATCGGCGCCTCGGGTTCGGGCAAATCGACCTTCCTACGCTGCCTCAACCTGCTCGAGACCCCGGACGCGGGCCACATCTGGTTCCACGGCCAGGACCTTACGGCCGAGCGCTGCAGCATTAACAAGCTGCGTGAGGACATCGGCATGGTGTTCCAGGGCTTTAACCTGTTCAACAACATGGATGTGCTCGACAACTGCACGCTTGCGCCCGTCACGCTCAAAAAGATGAGCAAGGCCGAGGCCGAGAAGGTCGCGATGGGGCATCTGGCGAGCGTGGGGCTCGAAAAGTTCGCGCACGCCGCCGTGGGTCGCCTGTCCGGTGGCCAAAAGCAGCGTGTGGCCATCGCGCGCGCCCTGTGCATGAATCCGCAGATCATGCTGTTCGACGAGCCGACTTCGGCACTCGACCCCGAGATCGTGGGCGAGGTGCTCGAGGTCATGCACAGGCTCGCCGCCGACGGCATGACCATGGTCGTCGTCACGCACGAGATGGCCTTTGCCCGCACCGTGTCCGATCGCGTGGTCTTTATGGACAAGGGCGTGGTGCTCGAGGACGCCGCGCCGGCCGAGCTCTTCGGCAACCCCAAACACCAGCGCACTCGCGAGTTCCTCTCGCGTTATCTCGAGGACAAATAACCGACCGCAAACGTTTACGTGGCAGGGCCGCTCCGGTGGGGCGGCCCTCGTCATCACAATCGAAAGGATGTCATGGCCGAGGTTTGGCGCTTCTTTGCGCATGAGGATGATTTTGCCGATTTGGACGAAACTGGCGCGTGCGAGCGCTTGGGCCGCGTGCTGTCATTTCCGACCATCTCGAGCATGGATGCCGAGGCGGTGGACTGGCAGCCCTTCGACGACCTGCGCGCGTATATGCAGCAGGCCTGGCCGCGCGTGTTCGCGGCGGGCGAGGTCGAGCTTATCGATCACTCGCTGTTGGTGACGCTTGGCGGCAGCGATCCGGCTCTTAAGCCCATTATGCTCATGGGCCACATGGACGTGGTTCCCGTGGTGCCGGGTACCGAGGCCGACTGGACGCACGACCCCTTTAGCGGGCACGTGGACGACACCTACATTTGGGGTCGCGGTGCTATCGACATGAAGGATCAGGTCGCAGGTATTCTCGAGGCGGTTGAGTATGCGCTGGCCCACGGCTGGGAGCACGAGCGCACCCTGCTGCTGGCTTTTGGCCAGGACGAGGAAACCACGCAGCTCGGTGCGGGTGCCATCGGCCGCGTGCTCGAGGAGCGCGGTGTTGAGCTCGAGTTCCTGATCGACGAGGGCGACTACCGCATCGTTCCGGCTGCCGAGTACAGCGCGGGCGAGGGTTGGCTCATGCACGCCGACCTCGCGGAGAAGGGCTATGCCGACATTGTGCTCAAGACAAAGAGTGTGGGTGGACATTCTTCCAACCCCTACGGCGGCACGTCGCTCGAGGTGCTCAGCCGTGCCATCACCGCAATCTGCGATATTGAGTGGCCGACGCGCGTGACCGACTTGCTTGCCGCCCAGCTCGTCGAGTTGGGGCTCTACACGGCCGATGAAATTGCCGCCAACGGGAACGCCATTGTCCGCGATTGCCTCGCCAGCAAGAAGCTCTATCCGCTGGTGACGACCACCTGCGCACCCACGCAGATCGAGGGTGGCAGCACCGGCGCCAACGTAATGCCGCAGGATATGTGGGCCAACATCAACTTCCGCATGCTCGAGGGCACGAGCGTGGCCGACGTTGTGGCGCGCTGCCGTGAGGCGGTTGCCGGGGCGGACCTTGCCGGTCGTGTCGAAGTGGAGCTGGGCCCCGGCAGCTCCGAACCCTCGCCGTCCCCGCGCATCGGTGGTCCCGGGCTCGAGGCGGTTCGCTCCACGGCCGCTCGTTATTTCCGTGATCCAAAGGGGACGGAGGAAAACGGATCATTCGAGCCAGTGGCAATTGTGCCCTCGACCGTGATTGGTGCGACCGACGCCGCCAACTACCAGCACATTTGCCCTGAGTGCATTCGCTTCTCGGCCTTTGTGGTTGATGACGACGAGTGTGATCGCGGCGTCCACGGCACCAACGAGCGCATCACCCGCCGCGCCTACCTCCAGGGCATCCGCTTCCTCGTCGCCCTGCTCCACACGCTCTAGAATGCGACAAGGGGACTGAGCCGATTTCATCGGTAATGAGACAAAAATTGTTATAGAAAAAGACTAAGATATCTTAAGAGACATATGCTGGGGTTGGTATTCCTTGAACGACTGCGGGCATGTGCCAGACTGCCTCGGCCCCCGGGGAGCACCCGGGCAGGTCGCCGTGTGACTGGGGAGGAAATTATGCAGGAGCTCAGAGAGACGACGTCTCGACTCGTGAATATTGCTACCGGGGGGGGTGTCTAAGCAGGGAACTTCCTGGTGAACACCGGCCGCGCGAGCGGTGGTCCGTCATGTCTTATGGCCGCCGTCGTGGGCTGCGCCCGGTTTCGCCATATGCGATTGTTCTGGCCCTCGCCGTCGCGCTGACGGCGAGCTTCTTCCTGCCGCTTCGTGCCGAGGCGGCGATCTCCGACCACACGGTTCCGACGACCTCGCCCTCGGGGACGACGATCAACCTGTTTGATTACTGGGTGAATCCCGATGACCATCTGTCGGTTTCCGGCAGCGGCGGCGTCAACGCAGGCCACAAGTTCCAGTTTAACGACGGCAAGGGTGATGTGCCACTCAACCAATGGACGGGCGGCACGAGCCCGCGGCCCGGCATCGTCAACAACACGCTTTCAGACGGCTACCCGAAGCTTTCCGAAGCCTTGGGCGACGAGTCCCTCCGCTACCTGTTCGATTCCTCTGCCCAGACCGGCAAGACGTCCCATTTTGGCGTGACGGGCCTCCTCAAGGTTCAGGGCGGCTACTACGTCTATGACAGCTCCGAAAACTACGCAGCCTACAACGCTGACAAGAATGCCTTCGACATCTATGGCACCTGGGGCATTGACAAAGTGGGCGATTCGTCCCACCAGGGTCAGTTCTTCCCGTTCGACGCGGCAGACAAGGTGTTCAAAGAGGAAAACGGCCAGCTCGTCCAAACCGGCATCAAGGCAGACAACACCGGTGATTCGCGCTACAACGGCGGCAAACCCGTCAACCACCACTTCGGTCTCTCAATGTCCACGCGATTCGTGCAGCCCAAGGGCGGCCTGACGAACAATAATAATGACATGACCTTCGAGTTCGCCGGCGATGATGACGTCTGGGTGTTCATCGATGATGTCCTCGTGGGTGATATCGGCGGTATTCACAACCGCGCGAGTCTGAGCATCAACTTTCATACGGGCGACATTAAGGTAAACGACAATTACAACGGCACGCTGAAGAGCAAGTACCAGGAGGCGGGCAAGGCCAGCGACACGAGCTGGAAAGGCAACACCTTCGCCGACGACACCAACCACACCCTCAAGTTCTTCTACCTGGAGCGCGGCGCCACCGACTCCAACATGGAGCTCAAGTTCAACCTCGTGACGGTGCCCGAGTCCGACATCATCAAGTTCGACCAGGACGGCAAGTTCGTACAGGGTGCCGAGTTCGCGCTGTACAAAACAGACGGGAACTTTACAGATACGACCAATAACGAGAACGCGCTTCTCGGATCCGGCACCACGGACGAGGCCGGCCACCTAACGCTCACGAACAAAGTTGACAACGGCGTCATCAACTTCGACGATCTCTACAACAAGGGTCACGACAACAAGTACTACCTCCTGAAGGAGACGCGCGTACCCAAGGGATACCGCTCGAGTCTCGCGGCGACGGGTGGTAGCATGCAGCTCGAGTACGTGCCCGCGAGCGCTGAGAACGGCGCGGGCGGCGTCATCATCAACCGCGGCGGTATGGACGCGGGCAGCGTCGTGTGGAAGACCGGTGCGTTCGCCGCCGCGAAGGAGACCATCACCGCGCCGTCGACCGTGTACAAGGCAAATAATGACCTGACGAAGTCCGACAAGACCGTCAAGCTAGACTCCGGCATACTGTTCGCTGTGGTGCTCAAACGCGATAAAAGCGCAGGCACGGGTATCAAAGATCAGAACAATTGGTACGCCGTGTCGGGCGATCCATCGACGGGAGCGGGATACACCCTCGCCAAGGAGCCGATCAAAGCCGGCGCTATCGAGGCGGCGAAGAAGGACCTGCACGCCTTCACGCTCAACACGAGCGGCCAGTACCAGGTAGAGATTCAAAATCTGCCCGGCGACATCTCCAAGTACTACTACCTGCTGAGCGGTAATGACCGCAAGGATGCCGAGTACACGGTGGCCATCTACCACACAACGGCGAGCTCGATCGGCGACGCGACGCCCGAGAACACCGTTCACGTGTACAGCGACGACATCGCAGACGGCACGAACTTCAAGCGACAGTTCGCCACGCGCTTGCTCGTCACGAACATCCAGAATCGCCTGTTCGTGCAGAAGACCGATACCGAGGGTAAGCCCGTTGACGGGGCGAAGTTCGCCCTGTACACCTCCAGACAGGTGACTACGGAGAACGGCAAGGTCGTGCTCGATGGCGAGCAGACCCCCTACGACACCCTGACGACGGAGTCGGTCGACAACCCGGTCCCGCTCGAAGGTGCGGGCATATTCCCGAATACGAGCGATGGTAACAGGCCGCTCGTGAAGGGAACCTACTTCCTTAAGGAGGTCTCGGCGCCCAAGGGCTTCCTGCTTAACGACACGCTCACCAAGGTGATTGTGGACGATTACGGCGTCCATGCCGATGCCGGTACGGACGATGACGGCGTTTCGACGTTCGTGGGCCCGGGCGCGCTCATGAAGAGCCTGGGCCAGTTTGGCGCAGAGGGCGACATCGACAACACGCTCACGTGGATCAAGGGTGTGCGGCAGACCTCGAATGGTGTGACCGATACTGACGGTAATCTGTCGTGGAGCAATGTCGATCCCGCCGGTGCCGGCGACACGGTGCACCTCAAGTACGGTGCCAACGGACGTGTCTACCAGTATGGGCCCACCGAGGAGGGCGAACCCTACCGCCTGGAGACCGAGACGGGCTGGATACGTATGGGCATCACCCAGAACGAGCAGCCCAAGGGGACCACGTCGAAAGGTGCCCGTGCCGATCTGCGCGACATGAACCTGAATGCCCTGTTTACGGGCGCCACCTGCGTGCGCGTGGCGAACGAACGCGAGGCGAGCCTCGAGGTGACGAAGAAGGTCGAGGTGCCCGATGGCCTGACGGGCAATAAGGACGCGAAGTTCACCTTCAAGTTCACCGTGCCCGAGGGGAAGACCTACAAGGCTGCAGTGTTCAAGAACGCTGGGGCCGGAAAGCAAGCCGGCGACGTGTTTGATTTGAAGAACGGCGACACCCATGCTATCAAGGCCGACGAGACGATTCGCGTGTACGGTCTTGGCGAGGGCGACGAGTACGCGGTGCAGGAGCTGACCGGCGCAGACAAGATGCCCGCGGGCTATAAGCTGACCGGCCGCAAGCAGGGTACCACGAATCTGACCGGCGCAGGCGATAGTATCACCGGTGAGATCGAGAAGCAAAAACCCGACGGCACGTTGGCCGAAGCCAACAAGCTGGTGTTCACAAACACCTACAAGGCGGAAGCTAGCGACGAACTGACCCCGCAGGTAACGAAGAAGGTCTCCGGTGTTGAGAGCACGGAGAAGGCGTTCTCGTTCACGCTGACCGCCACGGAAGAGACGCAGAAGCAGATCGATGATGATGACCTCAAAGTCTCGGATGCTCTGGCGGGCAATGAGCATGCCGAGTCCAAGGCCACGAGTGGCAAGATCATCAAGGACAAGGGCCAGACGGTCGACTTCTCCGGCATGAAGTTCAACAAGGCCGGTACGTACACGTTCACGCTCACCGAGGCGCACGACGCCGACGACGACGCGGCGGCGGACGGCGTGCAGAACTCCGGCTGGACGATGGACGCCTCGACCTATACCGTCACGGTGAGGGTCGAGGATAAGAACGCCAAGCTGACTGTCACAGGCGTGACGGTGGAGAAGAGCGGCGATGACAAGCGCGAGACGCTTGAGGTCAAGAACGGCAAGGTGAACCTCGCCACCTTCAACAACAGCTATGCTGCGAAGGGTTCCGTGACCCTGGCGGCGAAGAAGCAATTTACGGGCGGCACCCTTGAGAACCAGCAGTTCTCATTCCAGGTGAAGGAGGGCGATAAGGTTGTCGCCGAAGAAAAGAACGATGCCAATGGCGACATCACCTTCCCGGCCATTGATTACACCGAGGCTGGTGAGCACGACTACGCCATCAAGGAGGTCGAAGGCACCGACCCGACTATCGTTTACGATGGCAAGACGGTGAAAGTGCACGTTAGCGTCACCGATAACAAGAACGGCACGCTGAGCGCGGCCGCCACCTACGACGGCGAGAAGGCCGTGCCGACCTTCACCAACTCGAAGCCGACGGCCGACGCCACTATCGAGGCGACGAAGATCCTCAAGGGCAAGGACCTGACGGCTGGTGCGTTCACTTTCGGCCTATATCAAGGCGACACGACTACGGTTGATCCCATCCAGACTGTCCAGAACGACAAGGACGGCAAGATTAAGCTCATCCTCACCGGTCTGACCATAGGCGAGTACGACTACACGCTCAAGGAGGTCGCTGACAGCGATTCGACCATCACCTACGATTCCACGGCGGTGAAGGTCCACGTCTCGGTGAAGGCGGACGGTGACAAGGCAAAGGCGACTGTCACCTATGACGACAAGAATGATGCCCCGACCTTCACTAACAAGTATCAGCCTGCCGAGACCTTGGCTACACTCACGGCGAAGAAATCGTACGTGAAGTCCGACAACACGCAGGCCACGCTCAAGGGCGGCGAGTTCACCTTCGACCTGTACGAGGGTGATCTGACGGCTGAGCAGCTGAAGGGCAAGCAGCCCATCCAGACCGCTAAGAACGGCGAGGACGGCACCGTTACCTTCCCGGCCATCAACTACACCAAGGCCGGCGAGTACAAATACACTATCGTGGAGCAGAAGGGCGACCTGTCCCACGTGGTCTACGACGATGCGGTTCACCACGCCGTGGTGAAGGTCGTGGACAACGCCGGCCAGTTGGAGGCGAGCGTCACCTACGATGACGGCAAGACGGTCGCCCCCACCTTCACGAACACCTACACCGCAAAGGGATCCGTGGAGCTGACGGCGACCAAGATCGTTGCGGTCGCGCCGGGCTTCACGCACGACACCAAGCTGAAGGGCGGCGAATACACGTTCGAGCTGAAGGACGCCGACGGCAAGGTGCTCGGCACCACGACGAACAAGGCCGATGGCACGGTGAAGTTCACGCGCAAGTTCACGCTCTCCAACCTGGGCGGCGCTGCGAGCAAGGACTTCACCTACACCATCGCGGAGAAGCCGGGCACGGAGCCGGGCATGGTCTACGACACCCATGCGCTCATCTACAAGGTGACGGTCGCGGACGATGGCACCGGCTCGCTGACGGCCACACCGCAGGTAACGAGTGGAGACAAGACCTTCACGAACACGTACCACCCGAAGGAGACCTCGGTAACGCTCAAGGCGACGAAGCGCTTCACGGGTGGCGAGCTCGCAGGGGGCGACTTCACGTTCCAGCTGCTCGACAAGGATGGCAACGTGATCCAGACCGTCCAGAATGACAAGGACGGCAAGGTCGCCTTCCAGGCAATCAGCTACGACACGCCGGGCGATCACGACTACACCATCAAGGAGGTTGCCGGCAACGACCCGACCGTCGTGTACGACACGAAGGACGTGAAGGTCCACATCAAGGTCTCCGATGAGAAGGGCGAGCTAAAGGCGACCGCCACTTACGACGGCGAGGCCGACGTTCCGACCTTCACCAACTCGAAGCCGACGACGGACGTTACCGTCGAGGCGACGAAGATCCTCACGGGCAAGGACCTGACGGCCGACGCGTTTACCTTCGGCCTGTACGACCAGGCCGGCAACGAGGTCGCCAAGGGCACCAACGACCGGGGCGGCAAGGTCGAGCTGGCCGTCAAGAACCTGAACCTGGGCGAGTACGACTACACGCTCAAGGAGGAGAAAGCCTGCCAGACCGTCGACGGCGTGGCCTACGACGCCAAGGAAGTCAAGGTCCACGTCAAGGTAGAGCAGAACCAGGGCGACAACAACAAGACGAAGGTGACCGTCACCTATGACGGTGCCGCTACGGCTCCCACCTTCAACAACACCTACGACGCAAAGGGTTCCGTAACCCTGACGGCGACCAAGACCATCAAGGTTGCGGACGGCTTCGACCACACGACGAAGCCCGCGGACGGCGAGTTCACCTTCGACCTGAAGGACGCTGCCGGCAACGTGCTCGACACCGCGAAGAACGATGCAAACGGCAAGGTCAGCTTCACGCGCGAGTTCCAGCTCTCCGACTTGGACGGCGCCGCGAGCAAGGACTTCACCTACACCATCGTGGAGCAGCCGGGCGCGGAGCCGGGCATGGTCTATGACAGCCATCCCCTCACCTATACGGTGACGGTCACGGACGGCGGGAACGGAGCACTGAATGCGAAGGCGATCGTGACGAGCGCATCCGGCTCGGATACCTTCACCAACACCTACCAGCCGGCCGCGACCGGTCTGGCCCTCGGTGCGCAGAAGAGCTATGTGAAGAAGGACGACAACACGCCGATCGTCCCCAAGTGCGGCGAGTTCACCTTCGATGTGTACGAGGGCAACCTGACGGCTGAGCAGCTTGCCGGGGCCAAGCCCGTCCGGACCGCGACCAACGGCGCGGACGGAAGTGTTAACTTCGACGCCTTCTCCTACGCGAAGCCGGGCACGCACGAGTACACCATCGTGGAGCGGAAGGGTGATCTGGCCTACGTGACCTACGACGCCGCGGTGCACCATGCCGTGGTGACGGTTGCGGACAATGCCGGCACGCTGCAGGCGAGCGTCGCCTACGACGGCACGAATGTCACGAAGCCCAGCTTCACCAACACCTATGAGGCACAGGCGACGGACTCCGGCGCGATCGCCCTCACCAAGAGCGTTGACGTGCACGACGGCAGCTATCAGCTAAAGGCGGGAGACTTCGCCTTCGAGCTGGTGGGGTCTGACGGCTCGGTGATCCAGACCCAGAAGAACGATGCGCACGGCAAGGTTGCCTTCGACAAGCTGACCTTCGACCATGCGGGCACCTTTACCTACACGGTCCGCGAGGTGCAGCCGACGGGGGACGCGCCGGGCGTGCCGGGCGTGACCTACACCGGCAAGACGTACACCCTGACCTACGTGGTGAAGGACAACAACGACGGCAAGCTGGTGGTAGAGAACTCCACGGTGAAGCCGAGCGAGGGCACCGAGAACGGCGTCACCCCCAACACCATGACGTTTGCGAACAGCTACCAGCCGGGCGCGACCTCCTACCAGATCTCCGGCACCAAGGTGCTTGAGAATACCGATTCGGCCACCATGCGGACGCCCGCCGATGGCGAGTTCACGTTCGCGCTGATTGACGTGGCCACCGGGCAGGAGATCGACCGGACCACGAACGTGGGTAACGCGTTTACCTTCAAGGCCATCTCGTACACCGCGACTGGTTCGCATGCGTACCAGGTGAAGGAGGTTGCGGGCCAAGATGGCACCATCACTTACAGCGATGCGGTGTTGGATGTGACGGTGAGTGCGACCGACGACGGCAGCGGCCAGCTGACCGCGACGGCGAACAAGACGGCCGCGGATCTGACCTTCACCAACACCTACACGCCGACGGCAACGACGGCGACGATTACCGGAACGAAGGCCCTGACCGGCCGCGACCTGGCCGAGGGTGAGTTCTCCTTCGACCTGAAGGACGCCGACGGTAACGTGGTGCAGACGGTGCAGAACGGCGCCGACGGCACGTTCGGCTTCGCGCCGCTGCAGCTGGACAAGGTGGGGACGTACGTCTACACCGTGTCCGAGCGGGCAGGGGCGACGGCGAACGGCGTCACCTACGACACGACGGTCTTTACCGCGACGGTGACGGTGACGGAGAATGCGGAGACGCACGCGCTGGAGACGCAGGTTGCCTACAGCAAGGGCGGCAAGGCTGCGGATGCGGTGGCATTCAGCAACAGCTACGCGCCGGCCGCGACTGAGGTGAAGCTGGGGGCCTCCAAGGTGCTGAGCGGCAAGGACCTAAAGGAAGGGCAGTTCTCCTTCCAGCTGAAGGATGCCGATGGCAAAGTGCTGCAGACCGCCAAGAACGCGGCAGGCGGCACGGTGGGCTTCGAGGCGATCTCGTACGACAAGCCCGGGACATACACCTACAGCATCTCCGAGGTGGACGACGGTCAGAAGAACGTGACGTACGACGCGGCCGAGCACCAGGTAACGGTGATGGTGACGGACGACGGCGCGGGCCATCTGGTGGCGACGGTAACCTATGACGGTGACGTGGCGCCGGTGTTCAAGAACACGTATACGCCGCCGACCACCCCGCCGGTCAACCCGCCGACGGAGCCGCCCACCAACCCACCGGTGTCGAAGGAGGAGAAGCCGGGTCTGCCGAACATGGGCGATACCAGCTTGTCGCCGATGGCCCTGGGTGGCATCGCGGGCGGCGCAGTGGTGCTGATCGCCACAGGTGTGATCCTGCGGCGCCGGAACCGGTAGCTGCGGCGGCCGAGAAGGGCTTTGATTGAGGGCGGGTGGTCGCAGGGCGCGGCCGCCCGCCCTTTTCGGTGAAAGGCTATGTTAGCCCGCCGTTTGCACGCGATTATGATTCTGCAGCTCCTAAGCGCGCCGCGCCCTCTAGAAGTCCGGAAAAGCTGCACGAAGCGGCTATCTTGACCCGGAAAAGCTGCAAATCTAGGCCAAATACACCCGGAAAAGCTGCAAAAGTTGGTAAAATCCATCCTGAAAAGCTGCAAACAGCAGGTGAAGGATGGTGCGTAGTGTGCTGAAGCGAAAGATGCTCGACACCCTCCGTTCGTGGCGGGCGGAAAAGGGCGCCGAATGCCTTCTCATCAAGGGCGCGCGACAGGTTGGCAAGTCGTACATCGTCGCCGAGTTCGGGCGGCAGGACTACGAAAGCTTCATCTCCATAGACTTCATTGGGTCCCCGGACCTTAAGCGGGTGTTCGATGGCCCAATCGATGCCGACTCGATCTACCGGCAGATATCGCTCGTCGTGCCCGGCGTGCGCTTTGTTCCAGGACGAACGCTTCTTTTCCTCGACGAGATTCAGGAGTGCCCGCGTGCTCGCGCTGCGCTTAAGTATCTCGCTCTCGACGGCAGGTGCGATGTCGTTGCGTCGGGCTCGCTTCTGGGCATTCGGTTCAAGGAGGAGGCTGCGCTCGCCTCCATTCCCGTTGGGTACGAGCGAGAGGTCGAAATGGGCCCCCTCGATTTCGAGGAGTACCTTTGGGCGCGCGGGTATGGGGAGGACGATATCGCCAATTTGCGGGAATACTATGAGTCGTTGATGCCCGTGCCCGTTGCGGTGAATCAGAAGATGATGCAGATGCTGCGCGAGTACCTCGCGGTCGGCGGTATGCCTGCGGTGGTGGACGCCTTTGCGCGGACGGGCAACTTCGCCGTTGCTTTCGACGAGCAAAGCAGGCTGCTCGCCTCGTATCTCGACGACGTGGCTCGATACGCGCAAGCCCCCGAGCGCGTGCGTGCGCGGGCGTGCTTTGAATCGTTGCCGCGCCAGCTCGCAAAGGAGAATACGAAGTTCCAGTATTCCGTGGTCGAGAACAGGGGAACGGCGCGCAAATTTGGCTCGTCCGTGGATTGGCTCGTGGGAGCAGGTATGGTGCGACGGTGCCAGTCGGTGAGCGCCGCCCTATTCCCTCTTGCCGCCTATGAAGACGGGACGAAGTTTCGCCTCTATGCTGCCGATACGGGCGTGCTCATGGCCATGTACGGCTTCGAAATGCTGGAAGCGGTGGTGAACAACAAGCTCGCGGGTCCCATGAAGGGCGGCCTCTACGAAAACCTGATCGCATGCATGCTTGCGGCGCGGGGTGTGGCCCTGCGTTATTGGCGGTCGCAGAAGGGCGATAGGGAAATAGAGTTTCTCGTCGACTCGCCCGACGCGAGCGTTGTGCCCATTGAGGTGAAGGCCTCGCGCGGATCTACGGTATCGCTCAACGACATGCTCGAGCGGCAGGACGTGAACCTTGGGTACAAGCTGATAGACGGTAACGTCGGCCGAGACGGCAAAAAGGTGACGCTTCCGTTATATATGGCCATGTTCTTAAAGTAGAGCCTTACGTTGGCGGACTGACCCTGTGTCACATTCCGTGCGGGTTATATGCAGGTATGCCTGCGCACGCTATCATGTATGGGTTAGACCGCAACTATGTACCCCATACGCGAAGGGATGCGCATGTATCTGAAGATCGACATGTTCTAGCTGGGCTTACCCCCGCAGTGGCGCCGCGCGCCCCATTAACTCTGCCGATTTTCGCCTTCACGCACATAAAGGAGTCCCGCCATGCGCGACAAGCTCGAAAAGATCATCAAGGCCTACGAGGAGCTCGAGAAGAAGCTTTCCGACCCGGCCGTCGCCTCCGACATCAAGGAGTTCACGCGTCTCAACAAGGAGTACGCACACCAGTCCGACCTCATCGCTGCCTCGCGTGAGTACATCGGCGCGCTCGATGACATCGAGGCCGCCAAGGAGATGCTCCGCGACACCAGCGATGCGGACGAGAAGGAGATGCTCCAGATGGACATCTCCGAGAACGAGGAAAAGCTCCCGCAGCTCGAGGAAGATATCAAGTACATGCTCATCCCGAGCGATCCCAACGACGACAAGAACACCATTGTCGAGATCCGCTCCGCCGCCGGTGGCGACGAGGCTGCCATCTTTGCCGGCGATCTGTACAAGATGTACCAGCGCTTCTGCGAGTCGCGCGGCTGGAAGACCACTGTGCTCGATTCCAGCCCCAGCGAGGCTGGCGGCTTTAAGTCCATCGAGTTCAAGGTCGAGGGCGACCGCGTCTACTCCGTCATGAAGTACGAGTCCGGCGTGCACCGCGTCCAGCGTGTCCCCAAGACCGAGTCCCAGGGCCGTATCCAGACCTCCACGGCAACCGTCGCCGTGCTTCCCGAGGCCGAGGAGATCGACGTCCAGATCAACCAGTCCGACCTGCGCATCGATACCTACTGTGCCTCCGGCCCTGGCGGTCAGTGCGTTAACACCACCTACTCCGCCGTGCGCATCACCCACCTGCCCACCAACACCGTGGTGCAGTCGCAGGAGCAGCGTTCCCAGATCCAGAACCGCGAGGTCTGCATGCAGATGCTGCGTGCCCGTCTGTACGAGATGGAACTCGAGAAGCAGCAGGCCGAGCTCGGCGCCGAGCGCCAGAGCCAGATTGGCCACGGCAACCGTTCCGAGAAGATCCGTACGTACAACCAGCCCCAGGACCGCGTGACCGATCACCGTATCGGTTTTAACTCCACCTACAACGGCGTCCTTCTGGGCGATCAGCTCGGCACCGTCATCGAGGCGCTCGCCGCCGCCGAGCGAGCCGAGAAGCTGGCACAGGCTGTTTAGGTTACGGCGTTCTACGAACGCCGTAACCGGCCGACGCTGCGCGCCACCCAGAACGACAATTTGTCATTCAAAAGGCAAGGCATGACCAGAAGGTCTATGCCTTGCCTTTTTCATGCCAACTTGTTCGTTCTGGGCGGCGCTCGCTGTCCGTCCTCTACCTACGGCGTTGTCTTGCTCCGGATGCGGCAGTTAGTGGTAGTCATTCTGATCCGTAGGGGACGGAGGAAAACGGATCATTTTGGTAAATTGCTATGTGGGTTTATTTAGGTTGACTTGGTAGTCTATGGGCCATTTACCTGCTTAAAGCGTCGGTCGATTACCAAAATAATGCTCAAAAAATCGTCCAAGAAGTCGCGAGCCATTTTTTGACGCGTCGTGCGTCAAGTGATTTGGCAAGTGTTTGGTTGGATATTGGTCAGTTTTGGGGCCACCTTGCCAAAAGCTTGACGGATGCAAATCTAGACGTCGACAAATGAGCACTTCGATTGCGCCGCGAGCAAAAATCTGGGCTGATTCTCGATAATCGCTTCCAATCGTCCCTTACCGCGTGCCACCCTCGCGTACAATCTGCTCCGACATTCACGCGCCGCCTGGCGCTCAAGAGGGGAGGACCCCATGGCAAACGAGATCTGGACCATCAAGCGTTGTCTCGAGTGGACCAAGGAGTACCTGGCCGAGCGCAGCGAGGAGCATCCCCGTCTTTCTGCCGAGTGGCTGCTGTGCGCGGCTACGGGCCTGGCGCGCATCGACTTGTATATGCGCATGGACGAGACGCTCGACGCGGCCCAGCTCGAGACCATGCATGCGGCTGTCGTCCGCCGCGCCAAGGGCGAACCGCTGCAGTACATCACGGGTAGCACGCAGTTCCGCATGATCGACGTAGCGTGCGCCCCCGGCGTGCTCATCCCGCGCCCCGAGACCGAGATGCTCGTCGAGGAAGTTCTGAACTATCTGGATGCCGAGGTGCTGAGCCCCGAGGCCGCCGCCCGTCAGCGCGTGGAGTTGCCCTGGAACGATGAAGTCGAGCAGGCCCGCAAGGCCGAGGCAGCACTGGCCGATGAACGCGCGACTGCCGAGCGCCGTGCCGCCAACCTCACGGCTGCCGACGAGGCGGCGCTGGGCAGCGACGTACTTGGCAGCCGCGCCTATGCCGAGGAGCTGGCCGATCGCGAGGCCGAGGAAGCCGCCGCGCGGGCAGCAGAAAGCGAAGCAGCAGAAGCCGAGGCCATGGAAGCCCCCGAGCCCGAGCTCGACGAATACGGCATTGCCATCGAAGGCGACGACCAGGAGACGACCTCCGCGCAGAACGCCGCCGAGGCCACCGAGCCCGCTCCCGCCGAGCCCCGCGTCGCCCGCGTCCTCGAGGTCGGCTGCGGCACGGGCTGTATCTCGCTCTCGCTTGCCTGGGAGCGCCGCGGCCACGTCACCTGCACCGCTACCGATATCGAGCCGCGCGCCATCGACCTGGCAACCAAAAACCGCGACGCCCTAGGTCTCACGGCAGACGAGGTCGCATTCAGCCTCACCAACCTGGTAAGCTCGATTCCCCGCGAAGAGTGGGGCACCTTCGACGTCCTCGTCTCCAACCCTCCGTACATTCCCACCGACGTCATGCGCTCGCTGCCGCACGAGGTCAAGGATTTTGAGCCCGACCTGGCGCTCGAAGGCGGTGCCGACGGCCTCGACATCTTCCGCCGCTTGCTCAACGCGGCGCCCTACATGTTGCGCGCCGGTGGCCTCTTTGCCTGCGAGCTCTACGAGGGCGCTCTCGACGCCGCCGCCGAGCTCTGCCGCCAAGCGGGCCTGTCGGATGTGCGCATCGTCCGCGACCTCACCGATCGTCCCCGCATCGTCCGAGCCGTCGTCACGGAGCCCAAACAGCGTCAGTAATATTTATTAACTGATTCATTTCTAATTATAAAGCAATTTATAATTATCTCGGTTGGTAGCTGGTAGCCGAGGGGGTCATAATGAAACAACGATTTACCTATGACTGCGTTCTCATAAAAGAAGACGACGGTTACTGTGCCAGCTTCCCGCAGGTCCCCGGGGCCTTTGCCGATGGCGATACACGCGAAGAAGCAATAGCTCATGCCATCGAGGCGCTGATGGCGTTTTTGGCCGACGATCTTAACAATGGTCGGGCTCCGGCTGGGTACGAGCGTTCGGCCGAGGTCGTGGCCCTTTCAGTCGAAATCGACCACGAGGACGCTCGGGAAGCGGCGTGTCGAACGTTTAAGGACGCGGCGGCGGACCTCAGGGTTTCCGCACCGCGAATCACTGCGCTGGTCAAAGCCGGCAAACTCGATGTTGAGCTTGTCGACGGCCGTCGGATGATTACGATCGACAGCATCGAGCGTTACGCCGCTCAGGAACGCCATGCCGGCAGGCCAAAGAAGTTCGTCGCAGTCCAATAACCCCTCGTTGCCTACTGATCTCGGGCTTCACTTCTGCAAAAAAGACCCTTCGAGCCTATTTCCGCTCTTGCAATATACCGTAAAACTTCTACTATAGAAGGAGAAAGGTATGTCAAATCAGCCGCATCGATACCGCATTGTGCTCGATGAGCAGGATGAGTCTACGTTGCGACAGATTTACGCAGACCTTTTGGTACTTGAGAAAGAAGGTCCTAGCCTTGGTCGTCCGCTGGTTGACCGCGTGAAGGGCTCGAAATTGCATCATTTAAAGGAACTAAGGGTGACGTCGTGCGGACCGTCGGTGATTCGTATCCTTTTTGCCTTTGACCCCAAACGTCAGGCAGTGTTGCTGTTGGCGGGAGATAAGTCGCAGGCGGAGTCGTCGAAGGCAAAGTGGAACGGCTGGTATGCGATCAGCATTCCCAGGGCGGAATAAATATACCGTCGCCATGTAAGGAGGCTCGATCAAGATGGAGCTGCATGAGTATATGGAATCACGCGGGATAGCGCGTGAATCTATTGCCGCCGAGCAGGAGAAAACTCGTGAACGTATCGAAGCCTATAAGCTCGCTCAAATTCGCAAACTAAAGGATCTGACGCAGGCCTCGGTGGCCCAGTCGATGGGTGTTTCTCAAAAACGCATATCGGAGCTCGAGCGCGGGGAGCTGGGATCAATGAGGCTCGACACGCTGAGCAGGTACGCAGAAAGTCTCGGCGGAAAGCTTGTCGCAAGCATTGAGTTTCCCGATCGTACCGTTACGCTTGCTCGCTAAAAATCTGCAATAACCCCCTCACTTTCACCGACTACTACGGCCGCTCACCAAACCAACATGCGCTCTGGGCAAATAGGTTGAACGTTTCGTGCGAGAATGCCCCACAGTAAACAAACTTGCACCAGAGCGTAAGGGGCTGGCATACACATGCAGACGGTCTATCGGGTATACGAGGGAGCGCGCGAGCCGCATCGGCTTGCCGTCGAGCGCACGGCCGAGGTGCTCGGTCGCGGCGGTCTGGCGCTGATCCCGACCGAGACGGTCTACGGTGTCGCCGTGGCGGCTAATGCCTTCTCGGATGCAATTCCTCAAGATGCAAGTGGGCCCAAGCCGTGGCCGCGCGACCCGCAGGCTGCCGTCAACGGTGCCGCGGTCCCCGCACTCGGTACCGGCTATCGCCGCATCTTTACCCTTAAGCAGCGCGAACTCACGCAAACTGTCGCCTGGCTGGTCGATGATGCCGAGGAGCTCGACCGCTACGGTGTGGATATCCCCAACGAGGCCCGTGTGCTCGCTCGAAGATGTTGGCCGGGTGCGTTGACCATCGTGGTCAAGGCGGCCCCCTGCGTGCCGACCTTTATGCGCGCCGCCGACGACACGGTGGCACTTCGCGCTTCGGCTTCGCCCGTGGTGCAAGCGCTCATCCGCGCCTGCGGCAGTCCCCTCGCCTGCACGAGCGCCAACACACACGGCGCGCCCTCGCCGGCAAGCTTTGTCGCCGTCGAAGGTCGCATCCTGGAGGGGGTCGATGTTGCCGTCGACGCCGGTGAGACCCCGTGTCGCGACGCCTCGACCATCGTGTCGTTCCAGCACGGCGGGCTCCAGATCCTGCGCCAAGGCGCACTTCCCGCATCAGAGATCGAACGGGTCCTGTCCGACCCGATGCAATAGAAAGGTGTAAGCGATGTCGTTGAATCTGGGCAGCCTGGGCATGGAAGATGCCTCGTTTAACTTTGGCGGTTCCTACATCATGGCGCTCGACTGCGGCACCACCTCGGTACTTGCGACCATCGTCGACGAGTACGGCTGCATCGTCGCGCAGGCACGTCGTAGCGTCAAAACCAGCTTCCCGCGTCCCGGTTGGATAGAGCAAGACCCCATGGAGGTGCTTGCCAGCCAGATCGGCGTGATGATGGAGGTCCAGTTTAAGAGCGGCATCCATTCTGACCGCATCGCCGCCATCGGTATCTCCAACCAGCGCGAGACCACGGTGGTGTGGGACCGCATAAGCGGCCAACCCATCTATAACGCCATCGTGTGGCAATGCCGTCGCACCGCACCTCTGATCGACGAGCTGGTCGAGCGGGGCGCAGAAGAGCTGGTGCGCTCCCGCACGGGACTCACGCTCGATCCGTATTTCTCGGCTTCCAAGGTGCAGTGGATCCTCGACAACGTCGACGGTGCGCGTGAGAGCGCGGCGGCGGGCGACCTCATGTTCGGCACCATCGACACCTGGCTCATCTACAACCTTACCGGCAGCCAGGTCTTTGCCACCGACTACACCAATGCCAGCCGCACGGCGCTCTTTAATATCCATACGCTCGATTGGGACGACGACCTGCTGGCGCTCTTTGACGTTCCACGTTCCATGATGCCCGAGGTTCGTTGGAGCTCGGGCGACTACGGCCGCGTCGCGAGCGACATCATGACCAACATGCCGCCCATCATGGGCGTGGCGGGCGATCAGCAGGCGTCGCTGTTCGGCCACTGCTGCTTCCATCCCGGCCAGACCAAAAACACCTATGGCACGGGTTGCTTTATGCTCATGAACACCGGCGACGAGGTCGTCGAATCCAAGAACGGTCTGGTCTCCACGATCGGTATCGCCGCGGACGGCAAGATCAGCTATGCGCTCGAGGGTTCTATCTTTGCCGCCGGCTCAACCATGAACTGGCTGCGCAACAACATGGGCATCATCTCGAGTGTGAGCGAGTCCGCGCAACTCGCCGCTTCGATCAACGACAACGAGGGCTGCTACTTCGTCCCCGCCTTCGCTGGCCTGGGCGCTCCCTGGTGGGACCCGCGTGCCCGCGGTATCGTGTGCGGCCTGACCGGTGCCTCGAGTCGCGCGACCATTGTGCGTGCGGCCTGCGAGTCCATGGCCTACCAGAGTTATGACGTGCTGCGCGCCATGGAGCAGGACGTGGGACTTTCGATTGAGCGCCTGTCCGTCGATGGCGGCGCCTCACGCAACGAGTTCATCATGCAATTTCAGGCCGACCTGCTGGATATCCCCGTGCTGCAATGCGAGACGGTGGAGACCACGGCAATCGGTGCCGCGTACTTGGCGGGTCTTGCCGTCGGCTATTGGGAAGACCTTGAAGAGCTGGAGCAAAATGCCCAGATCGTTAGGACCTTCCTTCCCCATATGTCCGCCGAGCGTCGCGAGCAAAACCTTGCGGGCTGGCGTGATGCAGTCAAGCGCTCGCTCAGTACCGCACAGTAGGGCTGCGATGGGCGGCCCGATACAACAAACCGCTAAACTTATGCATGGCGTGCGGCGGCAACATTGCTGCGCGCCTTGTCAGCAAGGCCGTTTTGCGGCTGCAACGAAAGGGGCAATCAACCCATGACCGTCACCTACGATGCGTCCCGTGTGACGCTTGTCGATCATCCGCTCGTCCAGCACAAGCTGTCGATCCTGCGCGACAAAAACACCGGCACCAACCAGTTCCGTCAGCTCGTGCGCGAACTCGCGCTTTTTGACGGCTACGAGGCCATGCGCGACCTACCTATGGAAGACGTCGAGGTCGAGACCCCCATCACTACCGCCACGTTCAAACAGCTTGCCGGCAAGAAACTCGCCATCGTGCCCATCCTGCGTGCGGGCCTTGGCATGGTCGACGGTATCCTCGACCTGGTGCCCTCCGCTCGCGTGGGCCACATCGGCACGGAGCGCGACGAGGTCACCCACGAGCCGCACGAGTATTACTGCAAGATGCCCAAGGATATCGACCAGCGCATCTGCCTGGTCGTCGACCCCATGCTCGCCACGGGCGGTTCGGCCGAGATGGCCATCAGCTACCTGCGCGAGCGCGGTGTCAAGGACATCCGCATGCTGTGCATCGTCGCGGCCCCCGAGGGCCTCAAGTCGCTGACTGAGAAGGACCCTGATGTGCATATCTATACCTGCGCCATCGACGACCATCTCAACGAGGCTGCCTACATCGTTCCCGGCCTCGGCGACGCCGGCGACCGCATCTACGGCACGCTCTAGTCGCTGGGCTAAGACGGCCGCGGCTGCAAATACGAAGAAACGGTGCGCGCGGACGAACAAAAGGCGACCGCGCGCACTCCTGTTAACGGACGTTTTGCCCTGCAGGGTTCGAGAAAAACGTATTACCGTACCTGCGGCATAAAGAAGGTCTTAAGAAAACGAACAGGTGCGTATTAACCGATGCTTTTTCGGTTGTACTTTAGCGATTGGCTCGTACAATAGTCACCAATGTTTGGCGGGAACTGTTCTGTGAAGCGTTAAAAAGGAAAGTGAGGACGCCAGTGTTTCAGATAGCCGATCTGCTCGCTATCGTTGCAGGCGCCATCGCGGGCGCAATTGCCTTCCTTCCCTTTGTCTTTACGCTCAAGCCGGTTCTTGACGATAAACAGAATGCGGACATGCTCAAGGGTATGGTGAGTCTGGCGGTCTCGGCAATCGCCCTGCTCGTCTTTACCTTGGTTGTGTTTGTGTTGTTCGGAGAGGCATTTCGCATGTTCCTCCTGGGCGAGGCGATCGGCTTCGTGGCCTTTATGGCCGCCTGCACGGTTCGCGTCGCCAAGGCGCTGCGAGATCCTCATGAGGTCGAAAGGTAAGTCGTGGAAATTTTTGAAAAGCTGCCTGATGAGATTAATCATCTGGTCAGCGAGTTCAGCTCCACCCCTGTCGTGGGCGATCTGAGCTGCGGCATCACGCAGTACTCGTTTTGGCTGATCGTCTCCACGATCGTGCTCCTGATCGTCCTGGCCGTGTTCAAGAAGAAGCAGACCCTGGTTCCCAAGGGCTTCTTCGTCAACGGTTTCGAGTACATCATCGAGTACGTCGAGAACGATATCGGCAAGGGCGTCGTGGGTGAGAACTGGAAGAAGCACTTCCCGTTCCTGTGCTCGCTTTTCCTGTTCATTCTGATCAACAACATGATCGGCCTGATCCCGGGAATGAAGCCCGGCACCGGCGCAATCGGCTCCACCGCCGCGCTCGCCATCTTCGCCTTCGTGTACTTCATCTACTACGGATGCAAGGCTCACGGCGTGATCGGCTACATCAAGAGCCTCGCCCCGCAGGGCGTGAGCTTCCCGATGAACGTGCTCGTGTGGGTCGTCGAGCTCTTCTCGACCTTCCTGCGCCTCATCACGCTCGCCGTCCGTCTGTTCTGCAACATGTTTGCAGGACACGTGGTCATGGGCTCGTTCGCCATCATGGCGAGCATGTTCATGCAGCCGCTGCTTCAGCAGGTTTCCGCGGCCCACGCCGTCGGCGCCCTGCCTTCGCTGGCCTGGCTTGCCATCCTCATCCTGATCTATGCGATCGAGCTTGTGGTCGGCGCCATCCAGGCTTACGTCTTCACGGTCCTTACCGCCGTGTATGTCTCCGAGGCAGAGGAGGTCGCGGAGGAGGAGTAGTCTTCCGTTCGCGCCTTAAAGGTAAGGCAATTCGTTAAACCGCCGGTGCCCGTACCCATGGAGCCCGGCAGTTATAAAAAGGTTATCCTGCGTGAAATAAGACACGCACGACAAAGGAGGAATCGTGGGAGTTATCGGTTACGGTCTCGGTGTTATCGGCGCTGGTCTTGCTATCGGCCTGTCTGCTCTGGGTGCTACGGGTGCTATGGCCCGTCAGCCTGAGGTCCAGGGCCGCGTGTTCACCGTCTTCATCATGGGCTCCGCCTTCGGCGAGGCTCTGGCTCTGATCGGCTTCGTTGTCGCGCTGATCGTTAAATAGCACGGAGCGTCAAGTATGAATCTTTCATCCCAGAAGAGCGCGATCGCACTCTCCGCGTCCGCGGCCGCGCTGCTCATGCCGGTTTCCGCGTTCGCTGAGGACGGCGCTGCCGGTGCGGACATCCTCATCCCTAAGATGGCGGAGTTCATCCCGGCGCTTATCGCCTTCCTGATTATCTGGATCGTGCTGGCCAAGGTCGCCCTGCCGGGCATCATGAAAACCATGGAGGAGCGCGGCAAGAAGATCGAGGAGAGCCTCGACGAGGCCGAGAAGACCAAGCAGGAGGCTATCGCCAAGCGCGCTGAGTCCGACTCGATCGTCACCGACGCCCGTCGTCAGGCTGCCGACATTGTTCTCGAGGCCCGTAAGGACGCCGAGTCCGAGCGCGCCCGCATTATCGAGGCTGCTCACAAGGAGGCCGAGGAGATCATCGCCAAGGCTCATACGACCGTCGAGGACGAGCGCAAGTCCATCTACGCCGGTGCCGCGAGCTCCATCGCCGACCTGTCCGTTGCCGTCGCCACCAAGATCGTGGGCGAGGCACTCGAGGACGATGCCGAGCAGAAGAAGCTCATCGAGCGCTACATCCAGGAAGCAGGTAGCCTGAATGCCGACTAGCCGCTATCAGGACAAGGTGCTCGAGACCTACGCGCGCTCCCTTCTGGAAGCCGCTAAGGCCGAGAACCATGTGTTCGAGGACCTCGAGATGATCGAGCGTCTGGCTAGCGCCAGCCCCGAGATCATCGCCGTGCTCGACACCATGTCCAAGCGCGACCAGCTCGACCTTCTTCCCAAGGTGGCAGCTGCCTTTAAGTATGTTGCCGAGGAAGACGAGGATGTAGTGGGCGTGACCGTCACCACGGCGATCCCGCTCGACGACGAGCTGCGTCAAACCATCACTAAGAAATGCGAGCAGGACTTCGGCCGCAAGGTATTCCTTATCGAGCAGGTCGACCCGTCTATCGTGGGCGGCCTGGTGCTCGAGGCCCGCGGCGAGCGTCGTGACATTTCCGTCAAGACGCAGCTGCGCATCGCGCAGGAGACCCTCGCAAACTCTGCTAATTCGTACGGAGGTGAAGCCTAATGTCCGAAACCCTCAATGCCCAGGATATCGCCAAGAAACTGCAGGAGCAGCTCACGAGCCTCTCCGCGACGGTCGATACGCATGAGGTTTCAACGGTCGACGAGGTAGGCGACGGCATCGCGCGCGTCTCCGGCCTCAAGAGCGCCATGGCAGGCGAGCTTCTGGAGTTCAAGAGCTCCGATACCGGTGAGACCGTCTTCGGCCTTGCCCAGAACCTTGACCGTGACGAGGTCGGCGCCGTTCTGTTTGGTGCCGTCGACTCCATCAAGGAAGGCGACGAGTGCCGCACCACTGGCCGCATTATGGATATCCCTGTGAGCCGCGCCATGCTCGGCCGCGTCGTCAATCCGCTCGGCCAGCCCATCGACGGCCTGGGCGACATCGTCGCCACGCACCGTCGCCCCATCGAGTTCAAGGCCCCCGGCGTCATCGACCGTACCCCGGTGTGTGAGCCGGTTCAGACCGGTCTGCTCGCTATCGACTCCATGGTGCCTATTGGCCGCGGTCAGCGTGAGCTCATCATCGGCGACCGTAAGACCGGTAAGACCGCCATCGCCATCGACGCTATCCTCAACCAGCGCGGTAAGGGCATGGTCTGCATCTATGTCGCCATCGGCCAGAAGGCCTCCACGGTTGCCAACATCCGCGAGACCCTCGCTCAGCACGGTGCGCTCGACTACACCATTATCGTTTCGGCCACCGCTGCCGATTCCGCCCCTATGCAGTACATCGCGCCTATGGCCGGTGCCGCTATCGGCGAGTTCTTCATGTACAACGGTGAGGACGGCAAGCCCGCCAGCGAGACCAACCCCGGTGGCCACGTGCTCGTCATCTACGACGACCTGTCCAAGCAGGCCGTGGCCTACCGTCAGATGTCGCTGACGCTGCATCGTCCGCCCGGACGCGAGGCCTATCCTGGCGACATCTTCTACCTGCACTCTCGTCTGCTCGAGCGTGCAGTCAAGATGTCCAAGAAGAACGGTTACGGCTCCATGACGGCTCTTCCGATCATCGAGACCCAGGACGGCGACGTCTCGGCCTACATTCCGACCAACGTCATTTCCATTACCGATGGTCAGATCTACCTGCAGTCCGAGCTTTTCTTCCAGGGCCAGCGCCCGGCAGTCGACGTGGGCATTTCCGTGTCCCGCGTCGGTGGCGACGCACAGACCAAGGCCATGAAGCAGGTCGCCGGCAACCTCCGTCTGGACCTTGCTTCGTACCAGGAGCTCGCCGGCTTCACACAGTTCGGCTCCGACCTCGACGAGGCCACGCAAAAGCAGCTTACCCACGGCGCTCGCATGACTGAGCTCCTTAAGCAGCCGCGCTACAAGCCGTTTGAGGTTGGCGAGCAGATCGTTACGCTGTTCGCTGGCAACGAGGGCTTCCTGGATGACCTGGAGATTGCCGACGTGCTGCCTTTCCGTGCCGAGCTCATCGAGTACATGGACAATGGCTTTGGCTCGCTGCTCGACAAGGTTCGCGCCAAGAAGATCGATGATGACACCAAGGCTGAGCTCTTGCGCGTCATCGGCGACTTCAAGCAGCAGTTCATGGCCAAGCACCATTCGGATGTTTCTGGATCAGAGGAGAACTAAGCCCCATGGCCAACCTTCGCGACATTAAGAAGCGAATCTCCTCGGTTACCACGACCAAGCAGATCACGCGCACGATGGAGATGGTCTCTACGGCCAAGATCCGTCGTGCTCTCGATCGCTCCAAGCAGGCCGAGCCCTATAAGGAGGCGCTGACCGACGTCATGTTGACGGTCGCCGGCGACGCCTCCTGTTCGGGCACCGATCCCATGCTGCAGAAGCATGAGAGCGTCAAGCATGGCCTGATTGTCGTTATTGCCTCGGACCGCGGCCTTGCCGGCGGTTTCAATACGACGGTGGAGCGCACGGCCGAAAAGCTCGCCGCTTCTTGGGCGAACGACGGCATCGAGTGCGAGATCATCGCGTGTGGGCGCAAACCGGCCACGTATTTCCGTGACCGCGAAAACGTCGTCATGCACTTTGAGGGCAACTCCTCTGAGCCCGATTTCAATCAGGCCCGCATGATCTCCTCTCATATCTGCGATGCGTATCGTGCCGGTGAGCTTGACCGTGTCGAGCTTGTCTACCACCACGCCAAGAACCGCGTGGATCAGGAGCTTCGCGTCGAGCATCTGTTGCCGCTCGACCCCGAGATGATCGCTATGGCCCACGGTCCGCGTAAGAACGAGACCGACGCCCCTAAGCGCATCTCGTCCACGTTCGAGTTCGTGCCCTCTCCCGAGCATGTTCTCGGCAAGCTTGTGCCGTCTTATATCCTGACGGTCATCTACCAGGCCCTGATCGATTCGGCGGCTGCCGAGCAGGGTGCACGCCGCAAGGCCATGCACTCCGCGACGGAAAACGCCACCGCGATCATCTCGACCCTTACCCGCACGTATAGTCGCGTGCGCCAGGCTTCGATCACGACCGAGATTAACGAGATCGTCGGCGGAGCCTCAGCATTGGAGGAACAGTAATGGCTAATAACACCGTAAAGCTTGCGGTCGAGGAAGCCACCAAGAAGACGACTGCCGGTGATGGTCGCATCGTGCGAATCATCGGCCCTGTCGTCGACGTCAAGTTTGACGGCGCGGTGCCCCCGATCTACAACGCGCTCACGGTCGAGGCCGAGACCCCGATCGGTCACCTGAGCACGATCCTCGAGGTCGAGAGCCAGCTTCCGGGCGGCGTCGTCCGCACGGTCGCCATGTCCTCGACCGACGGCCTGCAGCGCGGCCTCATCGCCACCGATACCGGTGAGCCCATGAAGATGCCCGTTGGTCCCAAGACGCTCGGCCGCATTTGGAACGTCATGGGCAAGCCCGTCGACGGCAAGCCCATGCCCGAGGTGGAGGAGTTCTACCCCATCCACCATGCAGCGCCCCGTTTCGACGAGCTCACCACCAAGACCGAGATCTTCGAGACCGGCATCAAGGCTGTCGACCTGCTCGAGCCCTACATCCGTGGCGGCAAGACGGGCCTGTTCGGCGGCGCCGGCGTCGGCAAGACCGTTCTGATTCAGGAGCTCATCAACAACCTCGCCCAGGAGCACGGCGGCACCTCGGTGTTCACCGGCGTCGGCGAGCGTACCCGCGAGGGCACCGACCTGTTCCTCGAGATGAGCGAGTCTGGCGTTATCGACAAGACCTGCTTGGTCTATGGTCAGATGAACGAGCCGCCCGGAGCGCGTCTGCGCATCGGTCTGGCCGGCCTTACTACCGCTGAGTATTTCCGTGATCGTGGCCAGGACGTTCTGCTGTTCATCGACAACATCTTCCGCTTCTCCCAGGCAGGTTCCGAGGTTTCCGCACTGCTGGGCCGTATGCCGTCCGCCGTTGGTTACCAGCCCACGCTGGCAACCGAGATGGGCGACCTCCAGGAGCGCATTACCTCGACCAAGACGGGCTCCATTACCTCCGTCCAGGCTGTCTACGTCCCCGCAGACGACCTGACCGACCCGGCGCCTGCCACGACGTTTACGCACCTCGACGCCACCACGGTTCTTTCGCGTAGCATTTCGTCGCTCGGCCTGTTCCCGGCTATCGACCCGCTCGCGTCTTCCTCCGACGCTCTCGATCCCTCGATCGTCGGCGAGGAGCACTACCGTGTCGCCGTCAAGGTCCAGGAGCTCCTGCAGGAGTACTCCGACCTTCAGGACATCATCGCCATTCTGGGTATGGACGAGCTGTCCGAGGAGCAGCGCCTTACGGTCAACCGTGCCCGTAAGATTCAGCAGTTCCTCTCGCAGTCCTTCCACGTCGCCGAGAAGTTCACCGGCAACCCCGGTGTCTACGTCCGCGTCGAGGATACCGTCCGCTCTTTCGCCGAGATTGTCGACGGCAAGGCCGATGACCTGCCCGAGCAGGCTTTCCGCTATGCTTCCACGATTGAGGACGTGCGCGAGCGCGCCCGCAAGATGGGGGAGAAGTAGGTTATGCGTATCCGCATCGTGTGCCCCGTGAGCTGCGCCTATGAGGGCGACGCTGCGTTTGTGTCGATTCCGTCCACGGATGGCGAGTTTGGCGTTCTGCCTGCTCACTCCAGCGAGATCTGCACGATCGACCGCGGTTACGTTCGCGTTTCCGATAAGGCCATGGGCACTGTCGACCACACGTTTGCCGTGGCCGGCGGCTATGCCCAGGTTGCGGACGATGTCGTGACCGTTCTCGCCGAGCGCGCTTGCGATTTGGCGACCGTCGATGCCGACAAGCTTAAAGCTGATATTCAAGGTTTTGAAGAGAAGCTGGGTAATTTGTCGGAGGATGATGCACGCCGCGCCTACCTCTATAATGAAATCGCATGGTGTAAGCTCAAGCTTGCCCAATAGTCAAACGATTTAGCGTTCGACCATTTGCGAACACATCATGCCCGGGATGGCCCAGCCACCCCGGGCATGCTTTTTGAAAGGGTAGACCTTGGATATTATCCGCGTTGAGGGTGGCCACGCCATCGGAGGCTCCGTGCCCGTCTC
This sequence comes from Collinsella sp., assembly GCA_018377855.1. Lineage (GTDB taxonomy): Bacteria > Actinomycetota > Coriobacteriia > Coriobacteriales > Coriobacteriaceae > Collinsella. The sequence goes on from JAGZYM010000015.1 coordinate 53,092, forward strand.
GGGTGCCAAGAACTCCGCGCTCAAACTCATGGCGGCAACGCTTCTGGCGCCGGGCAAGACGACGCTGCAGAACGTGCCCGATATTTCCGATGTTCACGTGATGGGCAAGGTGCTCAAGGGCATGGGCGCTACGATCGATGTTCTCGACGAGCACACGCTCGAGATTGATACCTCTCAGGTCGATTCTTGGGAGGCCCCCTACGAGCTCGTTGCCAAGATGCGTGCTTCCACCGCCGTCATGGGACCCCTGCTGGGCCGCTTCCATCGCGCCAAGATTGCCATGCCGGGCGGCTGCAACCTGGGTGCTCGCAAGATCGATATGCACATTCTGGGTCTCGAGGCCCTGGGCGTTGAGTTCGATACCGCCCACGGTTACATCAACGCTAATGCGCCCCAAGGTCTGCGCGGTACCACCGTCACGCTCGAGTTCGCCAGCGTCGGTGCGACCGAGAACCTCATCATGGCCTCTGTGCGCGCACAGGGCGCCACGGTTATCGACAATGCCGCCCGCGAGCCCGAGATTGTCGATCTCGCCAACATGCTCAACGAGATGGGCGCCAAGATTGTTGGCGCCGGCACGCCCGTCGTGACTATCGAAGGCGTGGAAGAGCTCCATCCTGTTACCCATCGCGTAGTGGGCGATCGCATCGAGGCCGGTACCTTTATCGTTGCCGGTGCGTTGATGGCCGACGATCGCGGTGTCGATGTCACGGGCTTTTGCCCCATTCACTTGGGCATGGTGCTCAAGAAGATGGAGCTCATGGGTATCGACTGCGAGCGCGTCGAGGATGGCGTCCATGTAAACCGTGCCGAGCGTATCAAGCCGGTCGACATCCAGACGCTTCCGTTCCCCGGCTTCCCGACGGACATGCAGGCGCAGATTATGGTGCTCTCCGCCCTTGCCGACGGCAGTTCCGTTATTACCGAGAACATCTTCGAGAATCGCTTTATGTTTGCCTCTGAGCTGGTGCGCATGGGTGCCGACATTCGTATCGAGAGCCATCATGCCATGATTCATGGCGTCAAGGGCTTCTCGGGTGCACAGGTTACCTCGCCCGATCTGCGTGGCGGAGCGGCCCTCGTCGTAGCGGGCTTGATCGCCGACGGGACGACCGAGGTTTCGGCTATCCATCACATCAAGCGCGGCTACGAGCAGTTTGTCGAAAAGCTGCAGGCGCTCGGCGCGCATGTCGAGCATGCTACCGTCCCCGATCCCGTCATCTACTAATACAGGTTGCCTATGTTTAATAAAAAGCCCCTCGCGGATACTAGCACCCGAAGACCCTCAACTGGTGCGCAGGCCAAGATCTACAGTCGCGATAACGTGGCTCGCTATTCCGAGCGCGCTCGCCAACGTCGTCGTAGCCACACGATTCGTCACGTCGCGCTCATTGTCGTGCTTGGCGTGCTGCTGAGTGCCACTACCGCTGCCGGCCTGTGGTTTGCCACCATTATGGGCAAGCTCGGCGATTCTAATGTCATTACCGACAATCTGCGTCGGGTTCTGGTTGACACCGATGAGGCAAAGGATCCGTTCTACGTGCTGCTTCTTGGCACCGACGGCCGTCCGGGCGAGGATACGTATCGTGCCGACTCGATTATCCTGGCACGCATCGACCCCACGCAAAAGCAGGCGACGCTCATTTCCGTTCCGCGCGACACTAAGGTCGAGTACAAGGGCGAGACCATGAAGATCAACGCCTGCCATACCGTTGGCGGCGCCGAGGCCATGGTCGAGGCGGTCAACGAGCTGTGCGGTGTTCAGATTTCCCACTATGCCGAGGTCAGCTTCGACGGTATGCAGGCGCTGATTGATTCGGTTGGCGGTATCGACATTAACGCAACCGATGATGTTGACGACCCCGAGCACCTGGATATTAAGATTACCGCTGGCCAGCAGCATATGGACGGTGCCACCGCCCTTACCTATGCCCGCTGCCGCTACACCTATGCCGACGGCGATTACACACGCATGCGCCACCAGCGTCAGGTGCTTGGCGCCCTTGCCAACCAGATTCTCAATAACTTCGATGCCACGAAGATTTTTGGCCTGGTTAATTCGCTGTCCGATATGCTCGTAACCGATATGAGCGTTCAGGATATCGTGGCCACGGTCAACGCCATGCGCGGTATGGATGTCGACGGTATCTACTCGGCCAACCTGCCCTCGTACGCCGACGACAGCACCATGATCGACGGTGTGAGCTACGTCTTTGTCTACGAGGACGAGCTCAAGGAAATGATGGAGCGCGTCGATGCCGGCAAGGATCCCAAGGGTCCCAACACCATGGGTCTTTCCGACGGTTCCAGCTCTACAATCGGCGACCTGAACAACAACACGTCTGACGACTACGCAAACGGTACCGCAACCTCATCGGTCAGCTCTGACGATTCCGATGACTCAAGCGATTCGAGCGATTCGGACTACTACGAAGAGCCCACCGGCGACGGTAACGGCTACGAGGCCAACTACTAAGTTACGGCGTTTTACCAAACGCCGTAACGGCTCGACGCTGCGCGCCGCCCAAGGCGACAATTTGTCATTCAAAAGGCAGGGCATGACCAGAAGGTCAATGCCCTGCCTTTTTTATGCCAACTTGTTCGCCTTGGACGTCGCTCGCTGACGTTGGCTCAACCTGCGGTGCTGACTACTCCCCTTGCACCAAAAACCGTCCCGTTCTCGGTTTTGAGGACGGGGCGGTTTTGCTTACCTAGATTGTTCGAGTTCCCTATGCAAAGCGGGCGACGAGCTCCTGGAGCACGTCGGTCATCTTGACGAGCGAACTGACCGGGACGAACTCGTTGACGCCGTGGTAGCAATAGCCGCCGGTGGAAAGGTTGGGGCAGGGCAGACCGCGGAACGACAGCTGGGCGCCGTCGGTGCCGCCACGAATTGGCAGCACTTGGGGCTCAACGCCGCAGGCAAGGTAGGCTTCCTTGGCAACATCAATAAGCTCGGGATAGTCACGAACGATCTCGGCCATATTTCGATACTGCTGCTTAATCTCGACCGTCACGCGCTCCTCACCCAGACGCTGGTTGAGCATCGAGGCGGCGGCATCAATAAGGTCGAGTTTCTGCTGGAACTTGGCGGCGTCATGGTCGCGGACGATATAGCGCGCTGTGGCGTGATCGACGGTCGCAGATACACCCTCAAGGTGATAAAAGCCCTCGTAGCCTTCCGTATACTCCGGGCGCTGCGCGTAGGGGAGCAACGCGTTGAAGTCGCAGAACAGATTGCCTGCGTTGACCATACGGCCCTTGGCGTCGCCCGGGTGGATGGACTGGCCCTCAAAGCGGACGGTCGCCTCGGCGGCGTTAAAGCACTCCCACTCCAGCTCGCCGATGGGGCCGCCGTCGACCGTGTAGGCGTACTTGCAGCCAAAGGCATCGATATCCAACAGCTCGGCTCCGTGGCCGATCTCCTCGTCAGGGCAGAAGCAAATGCCGAGTGTGGGATGGGGCAGAGAAGGGTCCTGAGCGATACGCGCGACAAGCGACATGATCTCGGCGACGCCTGCTTTGTCGTCCGCGCCCAGCAGCGTGGTGCCATCGCTGCAGACCAGGTCCTCACCCGCGAGGTCATTCAGGGCGGGAAGCTTGGCGGTACTCATGGCAACGGGCTTACCGTCAACCGTGCCGCAGACCAGGTCGCCGCCTTCGTAGTGTACGATATGCGGCTTCACGCCGGCGCCCGGTGCAACTTCGGTGGTGTCGAGATGGGCGATCAGGCCCAGGGCGGGCTTGTCCTCAGCGCCCGCACTTGCGGGGATATGCGCGCAGACATAGGCGTGCTCGGTCACGTGGGCATCTTCCGCACCAAGCTCGCGCAGCTCTTCAGCCAGCACGTTGGCAAGGTCAAACTGAACGGCGCTCGAGGGTACCTGGTCGCAGTTTGCATCCTCGGACTGCGTGTTGATCTGGACGTAGCGCAAAAAGCGTTCGAGGACATCGGGGCTCGTGGTGGTGTTTTCCATAAAGACCGCTCCAATCTTGGTCGTCGTGTGCAACAAGAACTCTAGCACGGTATGCCACGGCATACCACGACGCTTGGATGGGGTAGAATCAGCCATTGAATGCAGAAGGGACGGAAGAACATGGATACGACAAATAGCTCGCGCGAACTACATCTGACGGTGGCGAACGAAGACTACTTGGAGTGCATGGTTCGCATTGAAAGCGAAGAGGGGGAAACCAACGGCGTGCGATCGGTCGACATCGCGCAGCGCCTTGGCGTCTCCAAGGCATCGGTCAATAAAGCGGTTTCGGCGCTCAAGGCATCCGAGCTTGTCGAGCAATCGCACTACGGCAAGGTAATCCTGACCGATCGCGGTCGCGAGGTTGGAACGGCTATCTGGTACCGTCATCGCCTCATCCGCACGTTTTTGGTTCAGGAGCTCGGTGTCGAATTTGAGCGAGCTGATTCCGAGGCCTGCATGATGGAGCATGCGCTATCCGAGGACACGATGAGCCGCTGGCTCGCCTATCTCGAAAAGCAGGGAATCAGCGTCGAGGAATAGCGGGATATATATGGATACGAGTTATTACAACCGCTTTGGTGCCGAGGAACTTGCGCGCCGCTTGTCGAGCGAGACCTTGTTGGCGCAGGGCCCCATGGGCAGTGTCTTGTTGAGTGAGTACGATGCCGCCGACATTCCACCGGCGTTTTGGAATCTGGCAGAGCCGCAGACCGTTTCTCGTATCCATCGCTTGTATGTCGCCGCCGGCGCGCAGGTGCTCATTACCAACACCTTTCAGGCATCAAGCTATGCCCTCAAGCACGACCAGATTGCGCCGTCCGTGGCGGAGGTCAATCGCGGGGCCGTCGACGATGCCCGCCAGGCGCACCCTCAGCTGCTGCTGGGCTCGATGGGCCCGATCGGTATTGAGTGGTTTGCCGAGGACTCTGCCGAGTATCGTGAAATCCGAGGCATTGCGCGCGAACAGGCGCACGCCTTGCTCAATGCCGGCGTTGACGGTCTGCTGATCGAGACGGTGACGTCTATCCGTAATTTGCAGCCCATGCTTGCCGGCGCTCGAGATGCCGCCGACGGCATGCCTGTTCTGGTGAGTTTTGTCGTTGACGATAAAGGCGACCTGTTGGGCGATGGCCTCAACATCGAGGCAGCCGTTTTGTACGCCGAAAAACACGGCGCAAACTCGGTTGGTGTTAATTGCTGTTCGCTTGCGGCCGCGAACGCGGCGGTGCCCAGGATGGTTGCATCGGCGACTACTCCCGTCACGGTGCGTCCCAACGTAGGCGATCCGGTCCAGACTCAGGATGGCCCCGTATGGCACGAGAACCCCGAAGCTTTCGCGCGCGCATGCATCGAATGGAGACATGCCGGTGCCGCAATGGTGGGCAGTTGCTGTGGAACCACGGCAATCACTACGGCCGCGATGGCCGAGGCGCTCGATATATAAAGGGCAAAACCGCTCCATACGGGGCGGTTTTTTTTATTGCTTGCATGTCCTCGGCAGCATTTGCCCAAATGGTGAATGCTGGTGCCGGCAGGTTGCCGAGTGTGTATCGCGGGTATACCTCATGCGTACCATGATCCAAACACTGTGAGGTGTCTGCGCGTGTGCGCGATAATTCATTTTGGAACTGACGGTTGGCGCGCTCGCGTCGATGAGGACTTCACTGCCGATAACGTTGCCCGTATCGCCGATGCCGTCGGCGAGTTGTGGCAAAAGACCAATCCGGGCAAAACGGTATATATAGGGTTCGACACTCGGCCCCTGGCGAGCGAGTTCGCTGAGCTTGCGGCGGGTGTGCTAGCAGCGCACGGGCTAGACGCCGTGCTCGCTTCGCGACCTGTTCCGACCCCTGCCCTTACGTGGGCGGCGGCTTATGACGGTGAGGCGTGCGGCGCGCTCATGGTGACGGGGTCCCATCATCCGCAGGGTTATCTGTGTCTCAAGATTCGCATGGGTGACGGCTCGACCGCCAACCAGGATGTCATCGAAGAGCTCGAAGAGACCATGTCTCCCGAGCCAATGGGGATCGAGGGGCAATATCGCACCGCGGATATCATTCCTGACTATATGCAGGCGGTGGCATCGTTTGTCGATGCCGAAGCCATCCGCGCCGCGCACCTGCGCGTGGTTGTTGACCCCATGGGCGGCGCAGCCCAGGGCTATCTAGCCGACTTGCTGCGCGAGCTTGGCGTTGAGGTGCACGAGATTCACGCCGGGCAGGCGCCTGACCAAGAGGATATCTGCCCCGACCCCGTTGAGCCGTGGGTGGACGCTTGCGAGCATACGGTTATCGAGGACGGAGCTTGCGCTGGCCTGGTGACCGACGGCGACGCCGACCGTATCGGCGCGGTTGACGAGCGCGGCAGATATATACATCCGCATCAGATTATGGCGCTCGTTTTGGGCGACTTGGTTCAATTTCGTAATTTGGAGGGGCGCGTCGTCGTCAATCTTTCGTGCTCGACGCTCGTGCGTCGCATTGCCGAGGCGCTTGGCTGCCGCGTGACCGTCAAACCAGTCGGTTTCAAATATATAGCGGCAGAGATGAAGAAGGGTGGCGTCCTCATAGGCGGCGAAGAAGCCGGTGGTATCGGCATCGCCGCGCATATGCCCGAGCGCGATGGAATCCTCGCCTGTCTGATTCTGTGTGAGCTTATGGCAAAGACGGACGCGCCTTTGGGCGTTCTGGTCGACCAACTCGAGGACAGTTTTGGTAAGACGAGTTACGGTCGACGCGATTTGCGCCTTGAGGCCGAAGATGCCGAAACGTTACGAACTCTGCTGCCGGGCGTAAACCCCAAGTCGATTTGTGGCAAGGTGCCGCAAAACGTTAGTCATATGGATGGCTTGCGTTTAGCATTCGAGGATGACACGTGGCTGCTGGTCCGTCCTAGCGGGACCGAACCAGTGGTGCGCGTCTACGCCGAGGGGTTCTCGGTGGAAGAGCGTGATGAGTTGCTCGATGCTGGCTGTGCTTTAGCTAGGGGGACGTATCCGCTTTAACCATGAGTCTGCCTTATATAGAAGAGATGCTCGGCGAGCGGTAGGTAACGGCTGGCAAACGTTAGTCGGATCACAAAATGTGTAGGAAATGTGTACGCCCAGATTCCCGCCCACGGGGCCCCTCCGGTCTGGCAATATATCTCCTTGCCGCGCGGCCCGGTGGAACCGGGAACCAGCGCAGGCGTGCACCTTGAGAACCG
>JAGZYM010000039.1:0-9782 GCA_018377855.1 Collinsella sp.
CCGGCATTCAGCATCAGGGTAGCGCTGCGACGCGGAAATCGCGCGCCGTTGCCGCGCCCCGCAGTGCCCGCTTCCCCCGAGAACAATTATCAGTGCAGGCAGAACCCTTGCGCAAAAGCCATGTGCTCGCAATATCGCAAAAAGTCTACTCACTTAGCTAGCGACTACACTAAACGGCTGGGCAGAACGCCCATTTCCTGCATTTTCTCGCGCGCTGGCACCCCGCGCCGCCGCTACGCCATAATAGTTGGCGGACAATCGCGAGAGAAAGCAACCATATGGCACAGACCACGACAGATACCGCCGCCAGCACCGTCTCCGGCGCCGGCGCTGCCAGCTCATTCTCGGGCGGCACGGGAACCGAAGCCGAGTTTGGCTCGCTCGGCGCGCTCTCCCCCACCTGGTGGGAGCCCGAGGACGGCAGTGAGCCCGAACCATGGCTCACGCCCGAGCAAGCCTTCGAACGCTTCTTTGAATGGACAAGCGATCGCGGCATTGAGCTGTGGGATCACCAAGAAGAGGCCCTCATGGACCTGGCTGCCGGCGATCACGTCATTTTAGGCACACCGACCGGATCGGGTAAATCGCTCGTCGCGCTGGGCATGCTCTTTATGGGCATGGCACAGGGCAAGCGTTGCTATTACACGGCCCCTATCAAGGCCTTGGTCAGCGAAAAGTTCTTCGATCTGGTGCAGGTACTCGGCCGCGATAACGTCGGCATGATCACCGGCGATACGCATATCAATACCAAGGCGCCCGTCATCTGCTGCACGGCCGAAATCCTTGCCAACGATGCACTGCGCGAGGGCGAGGGCGCCGACGTGGGCTGCGTGGCCATGGACGAGTTCCACTACTTTGCCGACCCCGACCGCGGCTGGGCCTGGCAGGTGCCGCTGCTCACCCTGCCCCACACGCAGTTTATGCTCATGAGCGCCACGCTCGGCGATGTCACCGCCATCGCCGCCTCACTCGAGGAACACACCGGCGCTGCTTGCGACTTGGTTGTCGACGCCCCACGCCCCGTGCCGCTGAGCTACGACTACGTGACGACCTCGCTCGAGGGCACGGTCGAGCTCGCCATGCGCCGCAGCGAGGCCCCGCTCTATATCGTGCACTTTAGCCAAGATGCCGCCCTTGCGACGGCACAGTCACTCGCCAATTTTGGCATCGCCAGCAAGGAGCAGCGCGAGGCCATTAAGGAAGCCGCCAAAGGCACGAGCTTCTCGACGGCCTTTGGCAAGATCCTCAAGCGCTTGCTTGGCTGCGGCGTCGGCGTGCACCACGCCGGTATGCTGCCGCGCTATCGTCTGCTGGTTGAGCGCTTGGCGCAGCAGGGCCTGCTGCCTGTCATCTGCGGCACCGATACGCTCGGCGTCGGCATCAACGTACCCATCCACACCGTGGTCCTCACCGCGCTCACCAAGTTCGATGGCTACAAGATGCGTCGTCTGCGCGCCCGCGAGTTCCATCAGATTGCCGGTCGCGCCGGCCGTTCGGGCTTCGATACCGAGGGCATGGTCATCGCCGAGGCCCCGGAGCACGAGATCGAGAACGCCAAGCTCATGGCCAAGGCGGGTGACGACCCCAAGAAGCTCCGCAAGATTAAAAAGAAGAAGGCCCCCGAGGGCTTTGTCACCTGGAACAAGCAGACCTTTGAGCGTCTGATTGAGACGCAGCCCGAGACGCTCAAGCCGCGCCTGCGCATCACGCACTCCATGGTGATTAGCGTGGTCGAGCAGGGCGGCGACGCCCGTGCCCGCGTACACGACCTCATCGAGACGAGCCTGCAGACCCCCGAGGAAAAGGCCAAGCTCGAGGTTCGCGCCGATGAAATCTTCGCCACACTCATCGATTCCGGCGTCGTCGTTCGCACCGAGGTGCCGCCCGCACCCGACGCCCCGACTGACGCCGCACCAGACATTGACTATGCACTGACGGTCGATCTGCCCGAGGACTTTGCGCTCGATCAGCCGCTCTCGCCGTTCTTGCTTGCCGCGTTGGAGCTGCTCGATCCCGAGAGCGAGACCTATACCATGGATCTGATCTCGATGGTCGAGGCAACGCTCGAGGACCCCAAGCAGGTGCTGCGCGCACAGGAGCGCGCTGCGCGCGACCGCGCGATGGCCGAAATGAAGGCTGACGGCGTCGAGTATGAGGAGCGCTTGGAGCGCATTCAAGACGTCACGTACGAAAAGCCGCTCGAGGATTTGCTCGACGCCGCCTTTGACAAGTACTGCCAGGAAGTGCCCTGGGCAAACGACTATCAGCTCTCTCCCAAGAGCGTCCTGCGCGATATGCTGGAAAGCGCGAGCGATTTTAAGGGCTACATTCAAAAGCTCGGCATCGCCCGCTCCGAGGGCATTCTGCTGCGCTACCTAGCCGAGGCCTACCGTTCACTCGACCGCACCGTGCCCATCGAGAAGCGCGACGAGCGCCTGCGCGACATTATCTCGTGGCTGGGCTTTGTGGTGCGCTCGGTGGACTCGAGCCTGGTGGACGAGTGGGAGAACGCCGGCAACCCGGCAGCCCTCGACGCCGCGCCGCCGCAGGGCATCGACGAGGTCGTGGCGGACCGCCGCGGCTGCACGCTGTTGGTGCGCAACGCGCTCTTCCGCCGCGTGACCCTTGCCGCTCGCGAGCACGTTCGCGACCTGGGCGAGCTCGACGACGACTGGGGCATGAGCGAGATCCGCTGGCAAAAAGCACTCGACGCTTACCACGAGCAGCACGAGGAAATCCTCACCGACGGAGATGCCCGCAGCGCCGCGATGTTTTCCATTGACGAGTCCGACGAGAAGACCGCGCACGTATGGCACGTGCACCAGATCTTTGCCGACGAGGATGGCGACCACGACTTTGGCATCATGGGCGATGTCGATCTGGACGCCACGCAAGACGGCGGCGAGGTCATCTTCAAAAACTACCGCGTCGGCTTTATCGAGGACCTGCTCGAGGACTAGCCGAACATACTGGAACGAAACGAAGCGGGGTCGCTGGCAACATCGCCAGCGGCCCCGCTTTTTGCGCGATACGCTATCCCCTACTCGGTATCCTCGACCTCATACGAATCCGCCTCGGCTGGCTCATCATTTGTCTCCGGCGCAGCCCCGCGCGCCTCGTCAAAGGCGGCCTTCATGGTCTTGTTGCCCCACGTGAGCTTGCGAATGGTAAGATCATCGGCCTTCTTGTTGGCCAGGCGCAGATTGTTCTCGGAGGACAGCAACGCCTCCTTGGTTTTCTGCAGATGGCTAATCGTCTTGTCGATCTCATCGATTGCCGTTTGGAACTTGCGGCTCGCGATCTCGTAGTTGCGGCCGAAATCGTTCTTGAACTTCTCCATCTTGGCTTCGAAGTTCGTGACGTCGATATTCTGCTGTTTGTACTCCGCCAGCTCCTGCTTATAGCGCAGCGAACCCATGGCGGCGTTGCGCAGCAGCGTGATCATGGGAATAAAGAACTGCGGGCGAATCACGTACATCTTCTCGTAGCGATAGCTCACGTCCACGATTCCCGCGTTGTAAAGCTCGCTCTCGGGCTCGAGCAGCGTGCAGAGCACCGCGTACTCACAGCCTTTCTGGCGACGATCGTGATCGAGTTTCTTAAAGAAGTCCTCGTTTTTATGCTTGGTCGCGGTCTCGTCGTTCTCGTTTTTCATCTCGAACATAATCGAAATGACCTCGTTGCCGCTTGCGTCGCACTCGCGGAAGATAAAGTCGCCCTTGGTACCCTCGGACGCATCGTTATCTTTCTCGAAGTACGCGTTAGGAAACGCCGTCATGCGCAGGCGATTGAACTCGGTCTCGCAGTGCTGCTCGAGTGACTCGCCCACCATCTTGGTGGACAGGCGGACCTTCATGTCCTTAAGGCGCTCAATCTCTTCATCCTTGTAGCGGATCAGTTCATCGCTCGCGCGCTTGGCTTGAGCAAGCTCGAGCTCATGCGCCGCCTTGGCCTGCTCCTCGCGCGAATCGCGCACTGCCAACTCACTCGTCAGTTTCGCACGCGCCTCGTCGCGCTCTCGCTCCGCCGCGGCAACTGCTTCCGAGAGCTCCATTTTGGCAGCCAGTTCTTGCTCGCGCAACCGGGCGCGCAGGCCCTCGGCCTCGCGCTCGGACTGTACCTTAGCGTTCGAGAACTTCTCGCGCACTTCTGTCTGGTAATCGGAAAGCCTGCGATCCGCTTCATTGTGAGCAGCATCAAGCTTACGCTGCGCCTCGGCCGCAGCAGTTGCGAGTGCCATTTCTTGAGCCCTATCTGCTGCAGCAAGCTTGGCCTGCAATTCTGCAATCTGAGCATCGCGCGCGGCGAGATCATGTTGAGTTGCATTGCGAACCGCCGCCTCGGCGATTTTAGCTTCGTCGGCCTTGTGATTGAGCTCCGCCTTCAGAGCATCGATCTCGCGCTGAAGCTCAGCATTCTCTTTTTGAGCATTGGCTCGTGCCTCAACCGCCGCGCGCTGGCTTGCACTCTCGCGCTCTGCGGCAGCGCCCTCGAGCTTAGCGCGCAGCTCGGCAAGCTCGGCATCGCGCTTGGCGACCTCTTGTGCCAGCTGCTGAGCCGCAGCGTTCTTCTGATCAACAAGCTGAGCGTTGCGCTGAGACTCTGCCTTTTGCAAGGCAGCCGTCGAACGCGAGCGCTCAAGCTCCAGCGCCTGCTCGCCCTCGCGCTGGACTGCCTTCACACGCTCATCCAGGTCGCGCGAAAACTCGGCATCGCGCACTTGCTTGACAATATCCGCATAGCCAGACGCATCGACCTTAAAAACTTCGCCGCAATGCGGGCACTTAATCTCGTTCATAGCAGCTCCTCGATGGACGCAAATTTCGACCGCCTACACTCTACCGCGCCGCACGGACAAAAAAGGCGCCGCTGCCATAATGGCAACGGCGCCAGAGCCACCACAAAGGTGCCTGTCCCCTTTGTGGTGGCTCTGGCGCCCTATAACCCAAAGAAGCTAAGAATCTGATCACGGCTTACGGGCTTGTACTCGTTGGCATCGAGACCGACATCGTAGCGAAAGATAGGGCGCTCGCGATCGCGGTTGCGCACGTTGGTGCGGTCTCCCCTGCTGTGGATATGCCCGTGCAGCATGACGGCGCCACGCGCCTTGCCGTTCCAGCTGAGCATGGGGTAATGGCTCAACACCAGGCGATGGCCCTTGGCATAGCCGGGAGCAATCTCCAGGTAATCGCGCACGTCTTCCCAAATCTGCGGTACGTCGGGATCTTCCCAGTCGCCGTCATGGTTACCACGGATGAGCGTCACGTTCTGACATTCGATACGCTCGCGCAGACGCACCGCCTCCGCCAGGGGCAAACGATAGGTAAAGTCTCCCAAGATATAGAGACGGTCGTCCGCCGCCACGCACTCATTGACGGCATCGATGACCTTGCGGTTCATCTCCTCGACCGAATCAAACGGCCGATCCATATCGTGCAAGATATTCGTATCGCCCAGGTGCAGGTCGGCGGTAAACCACATCATCGTCTATGCCCTCATTTCGCAACGCGTTCAACTCGTGCTAAGTATACAGACGCAGCGATGCGGCGGTTAGCCAAAGAGCCCGCCAAACAGTCCACGGCGGCGCTTGCCTTTCTTTTTCGAAGCGTCACCCTGAGTTTTCTTGTCCTGTCGTTTCCTACGGTCCTGCTCCAGCTCATCGTCGTCGAGTAGCATATCCCACTCAAACGGATCGTCTGTCAGATTGAATAGGTCGTCGTCATCAAACATGGCCGCCTCCCTTGCCGACTAGCGAGCATCCACCACATAGAGGCCAACGCGCACCTGGTGCCACGGGCTGCGCTCGGGAGCAACCTGTTGCACGCGGGCCTCAAATACGTCCTCGTGGCCGTAATACATCATCAAGGACAGTGGGCCGACCTCGTTTCCCGGAACATAGCCAAGCTTGGTGTTGCCGTAATAAATCGCAACCGCCTCAGGGTCATGGGGATTATCGCGCTCGGCACACAGCGTCAGCTTATCGCCCGCTTTAAGATCGCCCAAGACCAAGGCGCCATCGGCATACTGAAATCCTGCAATGTGAAATGACAGAAGAACACGCGAAGGCTCGTACATAGCAGCTCCTCTAACGGCCGGATAAACCGGTGTGTAACCTTATTGAGAAGTCTACGAACTCGCGCGGACACAAATTCGCCCCACCCGCGCCTTTTCGACCGTTTGTCGCTACACCATCTGATTCTAATGCACAAACATGCGCACGAACTTGTGCTTCCAGCTTGCGTAGGGCGCATACCGAAACGGCACGTCCGGCCACGTTGCCTTGTTCACGACGCTCTTCTTGTGGCTAAACGTATCGAAGCTCTCGCGGCCATGGTACTGCCCCATACCGCTCGCGCCCATGCCGCCAAAGCCCATATGGCTCGTAGCCAAGTGCATGATGGTGTCGTTGACGCAGCCGCCGCCAAAGGGCACGTAGCGCACAAAGCGCTGTTGAACCGTACGGTCCTGGCTAAAGATATACAGGGCCAGCGGCGTTGGACGATCCGTAATAAACGCTTCGGCCTCGTCTAGGCTCTCAAACGTCAGCACCGGCAAGATGGGGCCGAAAATCTCCTCCTGCATCACGGCGTCATCGGGGGTCACGCCGTCCAAAATCGTCGGCTCGATCTTGAGCGACGTCTCGCGCGCGGTACCTCCAAGCACGACCTTATCGGGATCGATCAGCCCGCGCGCACGCGCAAAATGCTTGGCGTTGACGATATGCCCGTAGTCCTCGTTATCGAGCGGATGCTCGCCAAACATACGGCGGGCCTCCTCCTTGATAAGGTCCAGCAGCTCGTCGTGCACGCGCGCATCGACCAACAGGTAGTCGGGCGCCACGCAGGTCTGCCCCACGTTGAGCCATTTACCAAAGGCGATACGCCGTGCCGCAACCTTCAAGTTTGCCGTCGCATCCACGATGCAGGGACTCTTTCCGCCCAGCTCAAGCGTCACAGGCGTAAGGTTTTTACTTGCGCGCTCCATAACGAGTTTGCCGACCGGAACGCTACCGGTAAAGAAGATCTTGTCCCAGTGCTCATCGAGCAGCGCTTCGTTCTCGGCGCGCCCGCCCTCGACAACCGTCACCAGGCGCGGATCAAATGCCTCTTCACAGATTTGCCTGAGCACCGCGCTCGATGCCGGAGCATAGGCGCTCGGCTTGATGACCACGGTATTGCCCGCGGCAAGGGCGCCAGCGAGCGGCTCGAGCGTCAGCAAAAACGGATAGTTCCAGGGCGCCATGATGAGCGTGACGCCATAGGGCACGGTTTGCGTTTTGCACACGCTCACGGCGTTAGCGAGGTCGCACGGACGCAGGCGCGGACGACTCCATCGAACCACGTGAGCGATCTGATGTCGAATCTCGGAAAGCGATGTGCCAATCTCGCACATATAGGCCTCGTCATGCGACTTTCCCAAATCGGTCTTGAGCGCATGAGCGATATCGGCCTCGTGGGCCCGCACCGCATCGCGTAAACTCACGAGCGCGCGACGTCGAGCATCGACATCAAACGTGGCGTGCGTCTTAAAGTAGGCGCGCTGATCGCCGACGATGCGCGCAATTTCCTCGGTGTTCATGGCACCCTCCTAGTTCTCGTCCTCAAACATACCACCCGCGACGACCTCGTACATATGCTCGAGCTCCGAGCGGTCCATCAAAAGTGGAACGGGGTACAGGGGATTGGCCTCGGCATCGGCATGGGCCGCCATTTGCGGAATATCGGAGCGGCGAATACCCGAGACATATTTGGGGATTCCCAGGGCCTCGTTCATGCGGTCGACCCAATCGATAAAGGCCTCGGCCGCAAGACTGTCCTGCGCGGTAGCCGGCGCAATGCCCGCCATGCGAGCAAGATCGGCAAGCTTGGGGGCGGCGGCGTCACCATAAGCGCGAAGCATGTGCGGCAGGATGATCGCGTTGGCCAAACCGTGCGGAATTCCGTATCGGCCGCCTAGACTGTGCGCGATGGCATGAACGTATCCAACATAGGAGCGCGTAAAGGCAACTCCCGCCTTATACGCCGCCGAAAGCATATTGCGACGCGCACGCATGTCGTCGCCATGCTCATAGGCCTCGAGCAAATTGTCGTGGATGAGCTGCACCGCCTGTCGCGCCATCTTGCGCGTATAGGGCGTGGTGCTTCGCCCGATAAACGCCTCGACGGCATGCGTCAGGGCGTCCATGCCCGTCTGCCCCGTAATGGAGGCGGGCAGACCGAGCGTAAACTCGGGGTCGTGCGCCGCAAAGCGCGGGATAAGCACAAAGTCGTTAATGGGATACTTGTAGTGCGTCTCGTCATCGGTAATTACCGCCGCAAGCGTGACCTCGCTTCCCGTGCCCGCCGTGGTGGGAACGGCGATGAGCAGCGGCAGACGACGATGAATCCGCAGCAGCCCGCGCATCTTGTTGATGGGCTTGCTTGGCTGCGCAATGCGTGCGCCCACGCCCTTGGCGCAGTCCATGGCTGATCCTCCGCCAAAACCGATAATGGCCTGGCAGGCGCGCTCTCGATACAGGGACGCCGCCTCCTCCACATTCGAGACCGTGGGGTTCGCACGCGTTTCGGCATAGACCGTAACGCCAATCCCCTGAGCCGTAAGCGCACGCTCGAGTGATGCCGTGAGTCCCAAACGTGCAATGCCAGGGTCTGTCACGATAAGGACCTTCTGGATCGAGCGCTTTTGAAGCACCGCGGGCACATCCTCGGCATGCTCCAGAATGCGCGGCTCGGTATAGGGCAGGATCGGCAATGCAATGCGAAAAACCGTCTGATATGTTCGGCACCAGGCACGACGGGCTAGATGCATAAAGGAAACTCCTTCATTTGTTGATAGGTCAACATTTGCTCGCCCGATTGTACTCAGCAAAAATCGCAGACGGCCTCCCAATCGTTAATCAATCAACATCTTCATATCTCGAAATTATTTTATTAAAAATCATTCCTAATAGGCTTCACATTTGGTTGCATTTATGGATAATAGAACTCGTCAAGACGCACGTCCGGAGAGGGCCCTTACGGGACCGGACGAGCGCACAATCGCCATCGATCGAAAGGATCGAATCATGAAGTTTGTTTGCCCCGTTTGCGGTTATGTGGAAGAGTTCGACGGCGACCAGCTGCCCGAGGACTTCAAGTGCCCCCAGTGCGGCGTTCCCGGTTCTCGTTTCCTGAAGCAGGAGGAGGGCCAGCTCGAGTGGGCTGCCGAGCACGTCGTGGGCGTCGCCAAGATGGAGGGCGTCTCCGAGGACATCGTTGCCGACCTGCGCGCCAACTTTGAGGGCGAGTGCTCCGAGGTCGGTATGTACCTGGCCATGGCTCGCGTCGCCCATCGCGAGGGTTATCCCGAGATCGGCCTGTACTGGGAGAAGGCTGCCCACGAGGAGGCCGAGCACGCCGCCAAGTTCGCTGAGCTCCTGGGCGAGGTCGTGACCGACTCCACCAAGAAGAACCTCGAGATGCGCGTTGAGGCCGAGAACGGCGCCACCGCCGGAAAGACTGATCTTGCCAAGCGCGCCAAGGCCGCTGGCCTCGATGCCATCCACGATACCGTGCACGAGATGGCTCGCGACGAGGCTCGTCACGGCAAGGCTTTCGCCGGCCTGCTCAAGCGCTACTTTGGCTAAGCCAACCGCTTGAGACATAACCTCTAGCTCGATGAGGCCCGGACCGTATTGGTTCGGGCCTTTTTAATATGAGCAGGACATTGTCAAGAGGCAAAATCGGGCCTGGCCCCAACGATATGGGGTCAGGCCCTCTCCCTATATCAGCCCGTCCGCGGCG
>JAGZYM010000040.1:0-8901 GCA_018377855.1 Collinsella sp.
AGCGGATCAAGAAGTCCCTCGGGTGGCTGAGCCCGATGGAGTACCGCAGGAAGCTTGGATACGCCTAGGCGCGGTCCAAGAAATCGTCCGCACCCCCAAACAGTCCCTATTTCACCGCAACTTATTGGTGGCCTTTTGGGTGGCACTCAGCGCCACGGATCGGCTTCGAACATCGGCTCACGCTCGGGGCGGCGATCGCTGTAGGGATCGTAGCCGTCATCGTCCTCGTTCTCGGCGCGAATGTAGGGATCGCGCGGCTTGGGCGCCGGCTTAGGTGCAGGCTTGGGTGCGGCGGGTGCAGCATCGGTCGCCGACGTGTTCGTCTTGTTCTTGTCTATCATCTGCATATCTCCTTGCCATGCAATCGTGCTCGACATCATCGATTGTCGCACGAAAAAGGGCGGCGGACCCAATTGGATCCGCCGCCCTTGGCGTTTAGAAACGGCTGGCAGATTTTAAGGCATGTCCCAAAAATCTACTCGGCATCGGGGACCTCGTAGGTGGCCGCCGGCGTGTTATCGCACACGACGGTAAAGCCGCCGTCCTTATCGACATCGACCGTCACCTGATCGCCCTCGCGCACCGTGCCGTCGATGATGGCGGCGGCGATGGCGTCCACGACCTCGCGCTGGACCAGACGCTTGAGCGGACGGGCGCCAAAGACCGGGTCCAGGCCGCCCACGGCGAGCATCTGCTTGGCCGCCGGGGTGATGGCAAGCGTCATGCGCTCCTTGGCCAGACGCGCGCGGACGTCGGCAAGCTGGATGTCGACGATCTTCTCGATCTGCGCCATGCCGAGCGGATGGAACACCACGATGTCGTCGATACGGTTGAGGAACTCGGGGCGGAAGGTCTGAGCCATGGCAGCGTCGACCTGATGGCGCATCTCCTCCTCGTCCTTACCGGACAGATCGGCGATGGCTTTGGAGCCCACGTTGGACGTCATGATGATAATCGTGTTCTTGAAGGACACCTGGCGACCCTGGCCATCGGTCAGACGGCCGTCGTCGAGCACCTGCAACAGCACGTTAAAGACATCCGGATGGGCCTTCTCCATCTCGTCGAGCAAGATCACGGAGTAGGGACGACGGCGCACGGCCTCGGTGAGCTGGCCGCCCTCGTCGTAACCCACGTATCCCGGGGGCGCACCGATCAGACGCTGGACGCTGAACTTCTCCATGTACTCGGACATATCGATACGCACGAGCGCGCGCTCGTCGTCGAACAGGCACTCGGCAAGCGCCTTGGCGAGCTCGGTCTTGCCCACGCCAGTGGGGCCCAGGAAGAAGAAGCTGCCGATGGGCTTGTCCGGATCGGAGAGGCCCGCACGGCTGCGGCGCACAGCTGCGGCGACGGCGGAGACGGCCTCGTCCTGGCCGATGACGCGCTTATGCAGCTCACCCTCCAAGCCCTTCAACTTGTCGAGCTCGCCCTGCATCATCTTGGACACGGGCACGCCGGTCCAGGCACTCACGACCTCGGCGATCTCATCGGAGGTCACCTGTTCGTTGAGGCCCTCGCCGTCCTGCTGCTTTTGTGCCTCGAGCGCAGCCTCGGAATCCTGAATCTGTTGCTGCAGACCCGGGATCACGGAATAGCGCAGCTCGGACGCACGGCCCAGGTCGCCGTTACGCGTCGCGCGCTCCTCTTCGCTCTTGGCCTCGTCAAGCTGGCTCTTAAGCTCCTGCACGTGGTCAATGGCGTTCTTCTGGTTGAGCCAGCCGGCCTTTTGCACGTTGAGTTTTTCCTGGACCTCGGCAATCTCCTGGCGCAGGGCCTCCAGACGCTCCTTGGAGGCGTCATCGGTCTCTTTCATGAGCGCCTGTTCCTCGATCTGCAGCTGAGTGAGCTGACGCGTGGTGGCGTCGATCTCGACCGGCATGCTGTCGAGTTCCATGCGCAGGCGGCTTGCCGCCTCATCGACCAAATCGATGGCCTTGTCGGGCAGGAAGCGGTCGGCGATGTAGCGATCGGAGAGGTCGGCAGCTGCCACGAGCGCGCTATCGGTGATATGCACACCGTGGAAGATCTCGTATTTCTCCTTGAGGCCACGCAGGATCGAGATGGTGTCCTCGACGGTAGGCTCGCTCACCATCACGGTCTGGAAACGACGCGCGAGCGCCGCATCCTTTTCGATGTACTTGCGGTATTCGTCGAGCGTGGTCGCGCCGATCGCGTGCAAGTCGCCACGGGCAAGCGCCGGCTTGAGAATGTTGCCGGCGTCCATGGAGCCCTCGGTGGCACCCGCGCCCACGATGGTGTGGAGCTCATCGATGAACAGGATGACCTTGCCCTCGGACTTTTGCACTTCCTTGAGCACGGCCTTCAAGCGGTCCTCGAACTCGCCGCGGTATTTGGCGCCGGCGACCAGCGCGCTCATGTCGAGCTCGATAAGGTCGCGGTCGCGCAGGGTGCTCGGCACGTCGCCGGCCACGATACGCTGGGCGATGCCCTCGACGATGGCCGTCTTGCCGACGCCCGGCTCACCGATGAGCACGGGGTTGTTCTTGGTGCGACGGGACAGGACCTGGATGGTGCGGCGAATCTCATCGGTACGGCCGATGACCGGGTCGAGCTTGCCGGCGCGGGCCAGATCGCAGATGTTGCGACCGTACTGCTCCAGTGCCTCAAACTGAGTCTTGTCCTCGGCAGACGTCACGCGGTCATCGCCACGCAGCTCCTCGTAGACTTGCTCGATGCGCTCCTTGGTGACGCCGGCGTCGCGCAGTACGCGGCCCGCCTCGCCCTTGTCCTCGGCAAGCGCCATCAGCAGATGCTCAGTCACCACAAAGCTGTCGCCCATCTTGGTGGCCTTCTTCTCGGCCTTTTCGATGACGCGGACGAGCTCGTTGGACAGGCCCATCTGCTGGCCCTCGCCCGAAACCTTGGGCGCGTGGTCGATGGCATCCTGTGTGGAGCGTGCGAGCTGAGCCGGGTCGGCACCGATGCGCTCGATGATCACGGAGATATTGCGCTCGCCGGCACCGAGCAGGGCAGACAGCAGATGAATCGGCTCCACCGCGCCGGCCTGCGCGTCAGCGGCCGTGCTCATGGCGGTCTGCAGCGCCTCGCGCGACGTCATTGCTAGCTTATCGATTCTCATGGAATCACCTCTCTTGGGGTGGCCGCCCTACGGGGCGGCTTCACGTTGTTCGAGAAGTATTGTTGCCAGCTTTGCGCGATCTTATACATAAATCTAAGTCTCTATATATAAGATTTTCTGAGTGATTGAAAGATAGGGAGCAGGTGCGCTCACCCGCTGCGGCCTCGTCCCCTCACTATCTCAATCTGTAACATCTAGCGACTGTTTATGGCTCCAGATGTTATAGATTGAGACGAACAGAAAACACCCGGATCAAAAATCTAAATCTGTAACACCAGGCCCACTTTTAGCGGCCAAGATGTTACAGATCGAGACAGACCGAAAACCATCACAAAGAGGACAGGCACCTTTGTGGTGGTCGCGGTCTCTACTCCTTCGCCGAACCCATACTTCCCGATTCGACGGTCCAGGGCATCTCATCCTCGAACAGCCATGTACGGGCAGACCCACTATCGCGTGCAGTCTGCGGGTCAGGCAAGCAGGTCTGTTCATAGGCATCTTGGATACACTGACCCATAAAATCGTTGAGCTCGGTCTGGTCGCCCTCCATGACATAGGCGACATCGCCGTCCATGATGTAGATGCCCGGACCCTCATTGCCCTCGTAGCCCGGATCGTACGAGACATCACATAACTTTGCGCCGTTTGCAGTGTCCAGCTCGATAGAAGAGTGGCATCCGCCAACCATGTCGTTCGCTTTTGCCCGATAGGACGCATATCCGTACCAGCGCTTAAATGTTTTGCCCTTGAGTAGCTCGGACGCCCTATCGATCAGGCTTGTATCCGTGGTATAGCGCATGGCCCCAAGCTGAATACGCGGATAATTGCTAATACCCAGCACAGCCGGCTGCTCATCAAAATCAACGGTAATGGTCTCGGGCTTGTCGTCGCCGGTCAGAAGTTCGACAGATTGAGTCACAGGCTTGACCACCGGCTCCGTCACCGCAGCAGGTAGAAATGCCATACCGACAGCACCCGCGCCAACCACAGCGATCGCAAGCGCCAAGACAATCAATCCAATACGGGCAGAACGGCTCACGGCAAAACACCCCACAATGCAAACCTTCGCCACCTGCACTAATGATACCGCCAGCTAACACTATTACCAAAAGAAGCCGCGCGCTCCTCACCATCACAAAGGGGACAGGCACCTTTGTGGTGGTTTTCGACGCTAACGGTCGACCATCTCGCGCCATGAGATTAAACTTGAATTGTTCTCTGAACATATCCATTTCTGCCTATCCTCAACAGATCTTTGTCTCGAGGAGCGCATATGAAGCCGTCTCATTCCACCGGTCGCAACGTCATTACCATTTTCGCCATACCCATCGTGATGCTCTTCCTTATCGTCATCACGCCCTTTTCTTTTGGTATCGCCTCGCCCTTCGATCTTTGCGGGATGATCGACGCCGGCTCGCGTGCCACCTCGCTCTCCTTTGTCTGCCGTGGCGTGTTCTACGAATATGCAATTCCCACCGGAAGTTGGCAGTCCAAGTTACCGTTGCTCGGCAAGGTCGACGGATGCTCCCCCTATTTCTGCCTTGAACCTCAGGCGCTAAACTATCTGATCGACGACCAGCCACTCGACTCCATCACCCTCGCCTACGACTACGCACCAAACACCGATGAGCGCCACATGAACCAAGTCCTCGACAAGCTGCTTGGACAGTGCGGGCTCACCGCGGAAGCCGGTCGAACCATCTATAGCAACCGGAAATTAAAGCGAACAGAACTCCGCCGTGTCGGAAAAATCAAAGGGCGAAACGGGGCTGCCTACTGGCAGGCCTGGGCGACACGCGACAAGAGCGAATTCGGGCACAGCACCTATACGGTCACCGTCTACACCAAAGATGGAATCAAGGACGATGTTGACGATTTCGCGTCATCCAAACTCGGCATCCCCAAAACAACCAAACCCGCCACCCCAGATGAAATCCTGTAGAGACATTCATTAAAATGCTGCCCAGCGATCACAATAACATCGAGCCCGCCCCCCACCACCACAAAGGGGACAGGCACCTTTGTGGTGATTTTCGACTCCGGCGCTCATCTGTCTCGATCTGTAACATCTAGCGGCCGTTTTTGACCCCAGATGTTACAGATTGAGATGAAATGCTCAGCGGCGCCCGTTTATCTAAATCTGTAACAACTACTCGGCAAATAAGGGTCCACCTGTTACAGATCGAGATAAACAGAAGACACCCGAATCGATAATCTAAATCTGCAACACCAAGCCCACTTTTAACGGCCCAGATGTTACAGATCGAGACAGACTGAAAACCACCGCAAAGGGGCACCTTTGTGGTGGTCGCGTTCTCTACTCTTTTGCCGAGCCCGTGCTTCCCGATTCGGCGGTCCAGGGCATCTCATCCTCGAATAGCCATGTACGAGCAGATCCACCATCGCGTGCAGTCTGCGGGTCGGGCAGGCAGGTCTGGTCGTACGCGTCCATCACGCAACGATCCAAAAAATCGATCACCTGCTGCTGGTCGCCTTCAAGAATGTAGGTCACGCCGCCATCTTGGATATAGACGCCGTCCCCACCTCCGGCTTTTGCGTATTCCGGATTGTAGTTAACGGTGCGCATCAGTTTGCCATCAGATGAATACAACTTCAGCGTTGTATAGTAGCCACCGTTCACAGAACCACGTCGGCGCTCATAGGCATCCCAACCGTCCCAGCGTTTGAACGAACGCCCGTTTAGCAAGTCCAGCGCCTGTCGGGACAACTTCTCGTCCTTGGTATAGCGAGACGAGCCAAGTTCAATCATGGGGTAGTTGCTTATGCTTAGAATGCCCGGCGTTTCCTCGATATCGAGCGTTATCTCATCGGGCTTTGTAACGTCCGAAATCATTTGCCCGGGCATCGATGCAACAAGGGACGCCATCTCAACCGTCTGCTCAACCCCACTCGGCCCATAGAAGATAAGCGAGCCAAATAGGACCACGCCCGCAGCAGCGACGACGCAAGCCACCAACAGCAACAAAACAGAAGTGCAACGCTTCATCTTCAACTCCACAAACGAGAGTGTTTTGAGCTCACTTTAAAGCGCCAACTTCATACTGTCAATTCTAGATAGCATATGAACAAAGGCGCACTCCCCCATAGAGGAGAGTTGCAACCTCGATTTTAGCGCCCTCAAGACCCAACGAGCAGCACTTAACAAGTAGCCCCGGTTATACCTTTCTCTGACGCGACCCTCGCGAAGCGCGTGAGCGGGCGGGAAAGGGTAAGCCCCGGGCGGACAATTTAGTGCGTTACTCGGCAGCGGCCTTGAACTTGTTGTAGTTGATCAGGCAGCCGGCCTTGACGATGGCACGCTCCTCGGCCGTCATATCGGCAATATAGAGCTCAATCTGCTCGACCGCACCGTCGGCGCGCACCACGTAGGCAGCGATGTTCTTCAGGTCGCCATCGAGCGCGGCACGGATACCCGGCACAAAGACGTAGTCGCCCACCTCAAAGTTAGGCTCGGCCTCCATCTGGAAGGGCACCATACCCCAGTTCATCACGTTGGAGCGATAGCGCTTAGTGGCGTACTCGTGGACGATGTTGGCCAGGCCGCCAATTACGCGCTGGCAGCTCGCGGCCTGCTCGCGGGCAGAACCGTCACCGGGCTTCTTGGCGTAGAGCATAGAACCGTACTCGGTCGCCTTGGCATCGGCCGCGACGCCAGCGCCGGCCAGTGCCTCAAACACGCCCGCAAGCTCGGTGTCGAGCGCCGTCAGGTCGCCTGCCGCCTCGCCGGCAACGCGGCGCTTCTCCACGGCGTCGACCTCCTTGGAACGGCCCACATAGGCCGGATCGCGGCGGCTGAGCGTAAACTCGGCCAGACCCAGCGGGTTGGAGCGGAAGGAACTCGTCTCGCCCGAGGGAATGAGCTCGTCGGTCGTGGTGACCGGGTCCATGATCTTGGAGCACACCTTGAGCAGGATGTCGTCGCCGAGGGGCTCCATCGCGGGCCACGGCTTGATGTTGGGGCCTTCGACCAGCTCGTCGGCAGGCTCCGCCTTGCCAAAGCCCCAGTACACGCGCTTTTTGTACGGCGCGTCGTCAAAGGTGTACTCGCAGGCCTCGTCCCAAGTCTCCTCGGGCAGGTCGGTCGCCGGCGTCAGGACGCCGCCGTTGGCAGCCGTCGCCGCAATGGAGCGGGCGTCCATCAGGGCCACGGCGCTCAGCTGGCCATTACCCGGCTTGGAGCCCTCGCGGTTGGGGAAGTTGCGCGTAGTGTGGCGGATGGACAGGCCGTTGTTGGCAGGCGTGTCGCCGGCGCCAAAGCACGGGCCGCAGAATGCCGTGCGCACGATCGCGCCGGCCTCCATAAGGTCGTAGATGTAGCCGCGGCGTGTAAGCTCGAGCGCCACGGGTTGGCTTGTGGGATAGACCGACAGCGAGAACTCGCCGCAGCCGGTGTTGGCGCCCTTGAGCACGCGGGCAGCCTGGACCACGGAGTCGTAGTTGCCGCCCGAGCAGCCGGCGATAACGCCCTGCTGCACGTGCAGCTTTCCGTCGACGATCTTGTCGAGCAGGCTAAAGTGCGTCTTGCCCTCGCCGATCTTGGCGGCCTCGAGCTCCACCTCATGCAGGATGTCCTCGAGATTCTCGTTGAGTTCGTCGATCTCAAAGCCGTTGGAAGGATGGAACGGCAGCGCGATCATGGGCTTGATGCTCGACAGATCGACCTCGACGCAGCCGTCGTAGTAGGCAACATCGGCGGGCTTGAGTTCGCGGTAGTCGTCGCCGCGGCCGTGCATGGTCAAAAACGCGTGCGCGTCCTCGTCGGTGGCCCAGATGCTCGACAGGCAGGTGGTCTCGGTGGTCATGACGTCGATGCCGTTGCGGTAGTCGGTCGTCATGCTCGCGATGCCGGGGCCCACAAACTCCATGACCTTGTTCTTAACGTAGCCCTTGGCAAAGACGGCTCGGATGATGGCGAGCGCCACATCGTGCGGGCCGACGCCGGGACGCGGGGCGCCCGTGAGGTAGATGGCGACGACGCCGGGATAGGCGACGTCGTAGGTGTCACGCAGCAGCTGCTTTGCCAGCTCGCCGCCGCCCTCGCCCACGGCCATGGTGCCCAGGGCGCCGTAGCGGGTGTGCGAGTCGGAGCCCAAAATCATCTTGCCGCAGCCGGCGAAGTTCTCGCGCATAAAGGAATGGATGACCGCGATATGGGGCGGAACGAAGATGCCGCCGTACTTTTTGGCAGCCGAGAGACCGAAGACGTGGTCGTCCTCGTTGATAGTGCCGCCCACGGCGCACAGCGAGTTGTGGCAGTTGGTGAGCACGTAGGGCAGTGGGAACTGCTCCATGCCCGAGGCGCGCGCCGTCTGGATGATGCCGACAAAGGTGATGTCGTGGCTCGCCATGGCATCGAAACGAATCTTGAGCGCCTCGGGGTCGCCGGACGTGTTGTGTGCCTGAAGGATCGAATACGCGATGGTGCCACGCTTGGCATCCTCGGGCGTCTGCGTAATACCGCGCTCGGCAGCCTCGGCCGCAGGCACAACCTCGCTGCCGCCGCGCAGGTAGATGCCGTCCTCGTACAGCTTGACCATACTGTCTCCCACTCTGCCCAAAAGATTTGGGCTCATAGCATACATTCGTTCAATATCGTGCCATAGAACGGTTGCAAGTGGGTTACGAATCTGCACGTTCACTTTATCTCGGTAAAGCATGGGAAAGGGGTGGCCCAAAGCGCCGGCACAGACGATATGAGCAGGACATAAAAACATTGAGAGCCCCTGCTGCATGAAAGACCGCGGATTAGGCCGACAATGGTGAGTGTCTAATCCAAC
>JAGZYM010000016.1:0-54320 GCA_018377855.1 Collinsella sp.
GGAAAAGGAATTTCTCGGGGCCGCCTCTCGGCGGCCTTGCGAAAAACAAATCCAAGTTAGACCATTTCAAATGGTTCGATGTCTGCCCGGATGCGACACTGAAGTAAGTGTCCATCCTCGCAGTATCCGGTTCTCAAGGTGCACGCCCCGCGGCTGATCCGGTCCGACCGGGCCGCGCGGCAAGGAGATATATTGCCAGACCGCGAAGCCCTGTGGGACGTCAATTCCACTCTTCACAAGTCCTACACAACATATTGCTTTCTATAGGTAATAGAAAGACTGGTGCGGATCTTCCGCACGTATCAGATGATGACCCTTTGGTTCAGGAATATATAGAGATCGGTCACCTGTAAGTGTTTATCTACCCGCGCTTTTAGCAATGTAAACCGCGCCTCAGATAAAAAGAGGGAGCGCCGCGCACAACGCGACACTCCCCTAGCGATTCAAGAGAATCTATTAGGCCTCGAGAGCCTTCTTGGCGATGGTAGCCAGCTCGTTGAAGGACTCGATATCCTCGTAAGCCATCTGAGCCAGGACCTTGCGGTCGAGCTCGATGCCGGCAACCTTCAGGCCGTGCATGAACTGAGAGTAAGAGATGTCGTTCAGGCGAGCAGCAGCGTTGATACGAGTGATCCAGAGAGAACGGATCTCGCGCTTCTTGTTGCGGCGATCACGATACTGATACTGCAGGGAGTGCTGGACCTGCTCTTTAGCATGCTTGTAAGTACGCGAAGCGGCACCGTAGTAACCCTTCGCACGGTGCATAACGGTACGGCGCTTCTTCTTGGCGGCAACAGCGCGCTTAATACGTGCCATGTTCTATCAACTCCTAGACGGTAAAACGAAAAACGGGAACGCGAACTTAGGCGAGACGCGACTTGATGACCTTGCGGTCGGCAGCGGCGATCTCGGTCTCCTGACGGAAGCCACGCTTACGCTTGGTGGACTTCTTGCTCAGGATGTGGCTCTTGAAAGCCTTGGCGCGCATAAGCTTGCCGGTACCAGTCTTGCGGAAACGCTTCTTGGTGCCGCTGTGGGACTTCATCTTAGGCATGAAATACTCCTTAATCGGTTACAGAACACTAGTTACTTGGTATCGCTTGCCGCTTTATCCTCATCGAAGGCGCCCTTAATCGGGGCGAGCAGCATAAGCATGTTACGGCCTTCCATCTTAGGCTTGGACTCGACCGTAGCGTAAGGCTTGAGATCCTCGGCGAGGCGCTCGAGAACGTTAAGGCCCTGCTCCGGGTGAGCCATCTCACGGCCGCGGAACATGATGGTGATCTTAACGCGTGCGCCCTTCTTGAGGAAACGCAGAACGTGGCCCTTCTTGGTCTCGTAGTCGCCAACGTCGATCTTGGGTCGGAACTTCATTTCCTTGACCTCGACCTTGGACTGGTTCTTACGAGCAGCCTTGGCCTTCATGGCCTGCTGGTACTTGAACTTACCGTAGTCCATGACCTTGCAGACCGGCGGCTCCGCGTTGGGAGCGATCTCGACCAGGTCGAGACCCTGATCGTCGGCGACGCGCTGGGCATCGCGGATGGCGAACAGGCCGAGCTGAGAG
This sequence comes from Collinsella sp., assembly GCA_018377855.1. GTDB lineage: Bacteria > Actinomycetota > Coriobacteriia > Coriobacteriales > Coriobacteriaceae > Collinsella. The sequence continues at coordinate 1,568 of JAGZYM010000016.1, forward strand.
CCATCGACGCCAATCAAACGGCACGAAGATGCAGTGATCTCGTCGTTGATGCGGGTGTCATCAGACTTAGCTATTTTCCCTACCTCCATTCATAAAAAAATAACCCGGCGCTTCTCAGCAACCAGGTCGTACACATAGACTTCCTCGATTTGAGGAAGGTAATCTAAGTTGTATGACCAGTCAGCTGCTCATTGGCGCCAAAAGGTGGGAACCCTCGGGTTCCTCTTTAGGGCATTGCGGGAACAACGCCTTGCGAATAATAACACGTACAGCGCGTTATCACATTACGTACACGAAAAAGGGGCCTTGACCCCCTTGAACGCTCGCTTGCATGTATGGTGCCCGAGGCGAGACTCGAAGGGCCTTCGCTTCGCGAAGCCCCGGGCTTCGGGCGCGTGGCGCCCTCGCCACGCTCCGCTACAGACAGGCCACAGGCCTGTTTGCTTAACGCTTCGCGCGCTCACGCGAGTTCGGCACGAAAAAGGGGGCCGCAACCCCCTTGAACGCTCACTTGCATGTATGGTGCCCGAGGCGAGACTCGAACTCGCACGTTGTTGCCAACGGTGGATTTTGAGTCCACTGCGTCTGCCAATTCCGCCACTCGGGCACGCAATGCGTGAGTTAGTTTATCACAGCTTTCTGTTGATTAGTCCGAAAATGGAACTTCGAGCATTTCGATGAGTTCGACCGTGCGTAGCATCTCGCGCTGACGGCATCCGCGACCGTCGACCGAAGCCTCACCCATCTGGTTATCGTAAGGGTCCTCGCGCATGCCGTCGAAAGAGGGCTCAAACTCTGCCTGGAATCGATTGTTGGCCACCATACGCCATGGGTCGAGATTGCCAAAGTAGTGACGGCGGCGCCACTCCTCCCCCATCCTGTGAGCAGAAGATCCAAATGACACGTCGGCGTTGAGCCAACCGGTCTGCGGCGTATAGAACTCTGCCCAGTCGTGCGACCCCACCGAATCGGGCGCAACGTACAGGCCGCTCTGCCAACGGGCAGGCACGCCCGCGATACGGCACATGGTGATAAACGTGAGCGCCATAACGCCGCAATCGCCGCGGAGCGAATGCGCGCAGTCATCGGCAATAGATCCCAAAAGCAAGTACGGCGGCTGATAGCGATAGTCGATATGCTGCGTCAGATAATCATAGATAGCACGAGCGCGATCGAGCGGATCCTCGAGTCCGTCAACAACACCGGCCGTCAGCTGCTGCAGATACGGCGTGAATGCAATGTGCGGACGGTCCTCGGAAATATCCTCGGGCAGAGGCGCGTCCATACGCGGATGAACCGGAAGTGTGCCACCGTAGACATCACAATAAGCAGCATCGATGTGATAACGATAAGTCACCGAGAATGAGCGCTCACTCGAAGAAGACCACGAGGCGGTACGCGCCGAAGCGTTCGCGGGAGCAACAGCACCCTCCGGCGTCATGTCGAGAATCTCGACCCGAGACTGCTGACGGCAGGCAGCCGCGACGGGAAGCCAAGCGCAAACGGTCTCCCCCTCCAGAGCGCCGGGGACAGACACGGACGCTTTAAGCGTAACGACGCGAGCCAATCCGTTTTGTGACTCCATCTCCTTGAGCATCTCGTCGCGCAGTGCTATTCCGTCCGTAGAATCGGGACGCATGCCGGGGACCTCTTTGGGATATACGCGAAGCGAATCGAGGAAGTTGTCGAGAACGAACAGCTCGCCATCGATAAAGCGCCAGTCAATACGCTTACGGTCAATCAGATCGTCAAACTGCTCCTCGGTAAACTCAGGCCACTCCTCGCGAATCATCGCAATAGCTCGATCGCGCGACACCGAAAAATGAAGCGGCGTCTCAAGCATGCGATACCGCTCGGCACGAACGCAGGCAGCAAGCGAGGGATCGGGATCTTGGGCAAGTAGGCGGTCGCAAGCCTCAATAGCCTGCGAAAGATACCCCGCGTCCTTTAAACGCAGAATCTCGGGTGGCAAGCCAACATCTAGAAAACGGAAGTCATCATTGCAAACATCAACAGAGCAACCAACGGGACCCTCGTCAATAACCTTCCCATCCGAAGGCAGCACATTAATAACAGCCATACCAAACTCCAAGTCATTAGAACTCTTGAAGTCCATTGTAGCGAGATAAAAAAGAAAGCCCCAACAAGGGAGCCATCAACACCGCCGAGCGGTAGTCAAAAAATGAATTCAGCCCAGTAACCCTGTAGCGAGTTAACGAAGGAGGCCCCGTTCACCCGAAGCTTTTCCCATTGCGCGACTTCTGGCAAAGCCAGGTGAGCGCAAGGGAAAAGCGTAGGGTGAACGGGGCCTCCGACGGGAAAGTTAAACCGCTACTTACGCCTTGTTGACGGAGCCAAACTCCTCCATGAGCTCCTTGGTGCGGGCAACGATGTTGTCGCGACCAGGCTTGAGGAGCTTGCGGGGGTCAAAGCCCTTGCCCTGCTGATCCTTGCCGGCCTCGATGTACTCGCGAACACCCTTGGCGAAGACGAGCTGCAGATCGGTGTTGACGTTGATCTTGGAGATACCCAGGGAGATGGCCTTCTTGATCTGATCCTCGGGGATGCCGGTGCCACCGTGCAGGACGAGGGGCAGGTCGCCGGTCTGAGCCTTGATCTCGCCCAGGCGCTCGAAGGAAAGGCCAGCCCAGTCGGCAGGGTACACGCCGTGGATGTTGCCGATACCGCAGGCGAGGAAGTCGACGCCCAGGTCAGCAATCTGCTTGCACTCAGCAGGATCAGCGAGCTCGCCGCTGGAGGTCACGCCGTCCTCGGTGCCGCCGATGCCGCCGACCTCGGCCTCGATGGACATGCCCTTGGAGTGGGCAAGCTCAACGAGCTCCTTGGTGCGGTCGAGGTTAAGCTGGAAGGTCTCCTCGTGAGAGCCGTCATACATGATGGACGTGAAGCCGGCCTCGATGCACTTGAAGCAGTCCTCGTAAGAACCGTGATCGAGGTGAAGGGCGACGGGAACGGTAACGCCCGTGGCCTCGACGGCAGCCTTGACCATGTCGGCGCAGACCTTGAAACCGCCCATCCACTTAGCGGCACCAGCGGTGCACTGAAGGATCAGCGGAGACTTGGCCTCCTCGGCGGCCTGGAGAATAGCCAGGGTCCACTCGAGGTTGTTGGTGTTGAAGGCACCGAGACCGTACTTGCCGGCCTCAGCCTTCTTGAGCATGTCTGCTGCGTTGACGAGCATAAAAGAAACCTCCTGTAAGGTTGCTCCGATAACGCCTGAGATTTTACCACGACATACCCGAGCATAAACGTTCGTTTGTTCACGAATACCATCCGATTGGACAAATTTTGACCGTTTGCCCCACAGAATCGACCCACTGGGGAAAATAGCTTGACGATTGAGCGGTCTTCGTGGTTCGAAAGACGGCTTCGAGCCTACATCTGCATAAACGGGTTCTGCATAAGTTCGCGCGCCATCGTGGTCGAATCGCCATGGCCCGTCAAGCAAACGGTATCGGGCGGAAGCGTCTTGGCAAGTTTGGAGAGCGAGCGCATAATCGCCGCCTCGTCACCGCCGGAAAGATCGGTACGACCGTGGCTGCCCGGGAAAAGCGTGTCGCCCACAAAGGCGATGTTCCCCCGCTCGGTCGCGGCGAACAGGACGATGCCGCCCGGCGTATGCCCCGGCGTCTCGATCACCTGCAGGCAGACGTCGCCCACCTCGATTGTATCGCCCTCGGCAAGCAAACGCGTCGGCTCACCCGGATCGGGTGTCTCGATACCCCACATGGCGCGCTGCTCCTCGATATTTGCGCGAGGTACCGTCACGTCCTTAGCGCACAACTCATATAGCGCGCTGTCGCCAACGACAGCTCGAACCCCGGCAACCCCGCCAACATGGTCGGCATGACCGTGCGTGCAGACAGAGCCGAGTACGCGCACCTCAGGATGCGCGGTGCGGATATGCTCCACAAGACACTCGCCCTCCCACGCCGGATCGACGATTAAGCACTCGTCATTCGAAATCACGGCGTAACTGTTGGTCTGAATGGGGCCGTTGACGAGCGCCTCAATCGAAGCCGCACCTCGGGGTGTCAGGTCCAAAGTCATATCGCCCATGCGCATACCCTCCTTCTAAAATACGTTCGAGGCACCAAACGATGCCTCGAACGTAACCAATATCTATGATGCTGAGAGGCTCTCGCACCTACACACGGCGCTTGAGCTGAGCTCCGCCTTCGCCGGGCATAAGACGGCGAGCGTCGTAGACCGAATCGACACTGCTGATGGAAGCCAGCAGCGGATCCAGACCACTCGCGTCCGAGATCTCGACCATAAAGCGCAGGGTTGCAATACCCTCGCGGTTGGTCGACGTGGCGGCAGAAAGGATATTGCCGCCCGCATCGCCAATGGCAATGGTGACATCCTTGAGCAGGCCCATACGGTCCAAGCACTCGACCACGATCTCGACCTGGAAGAGGGTGTCGGCAGCGCCGTCCCACTCCACATCGATCATGCGCTCGGGATGTTCCATAAGACCCTTGACGTTGGGGCAGTTGGCGCGATGTACCGAAACGCCACGACCGCGCGTGATGAAGCCGACGATGTCGTCGCCCGTCACGGGGTTGCAGCAATGAGCCAGACGGACCAGCAGGCCGCTGTTGCTCTCGCCCTTGACGATAATGCCGTTACTTGCGCTCTTGCCGCGCTTTTGCGGCTTGCGGTTGGAGCCGCGAGCAGGCTGTTTCACGACCTCGGCGATAGCCTCGGCCTTGGTGAGCTGTTCCTCGGGCTTGGGGTCCAAGATTTGCTCGACCTTATTGCCCACAGCGCGCGGGGCAACCTTGCCGGCGCCGACGGCGGCAAACAGGTCCTCGAGCTGCTTGAAGTTAAACTGCTCCGCTACGGCGTTGAGCGCACGCGTCGAACGCGGCGTAGAAATGCCATAGCCACGCTTCCGCAGGTCCTTGGCCAGCATATCGCGGCCGGCAGCAGCGTCGTCATCCTTGGTCGCAGCGGCAAAATAGCGGCGGATCTTTGACTTGGCGGAAGGCGTCTTAACGATCTTGAGCCAATCACGCGACGGCTTGGAACTCTTGTTAGTCAGGATTTCGACACGGTCACCCGTCTTAATCTCGTGCGTGAGCGGAGCCACCGCACCGTTGATTTTGGCGCCGACGCAATGGTTTCCCACCTCGGTGTGAACGGCATAGGCAAAGTCGAGCGGCGTGGAGCCGGCACGAAGCGCCATGACCTCGCCCTTGGGCGTAAAGACGAAGATCTCCTGATCGAAGAGGTCGACCTTCAGCGAATGCAGGTATTCCTTGGCGTCGGTGATCTCATCAGACGCAGCCCAATCGAGTGAATGCTTGAGCCAGTTGATCTGGTCGTCCAAACGTTGAGCGTCATTGGTCTTGGAAGCAGACGATCCGCCCGACTTCTTGTATAGCCAGTGGGCGGCAATGCCGTACTCGGCCTGCTCATGCATCTCGTAGGTTCGAATCTGAATCTCGAGCGGACGGGCCGTGGGGCCGATGACCGTCGTGTGGAGCGACTGGTAGTTATTGACCTTGGGCATGGCGATATAGTCTTTAAAGCGACCGGGCATGGGGTGCCACAGCGTATGCACCGCGCCGAGCGTGGAGTAGCAATCGCGCACCGAATGGGTAATTACGCGCAGCGCCACCAGGTCGTAGATCTCGGAGAACTCCTTGCCCTTGCGCTTCATCTTTTGGTAGATGGACCAATAGTGCTTGGAGCGGCCGTTGATCTGGAAGTCCTCCAGACCAATGCGGTTGAGCTCATCGGTAAGCGTCTTGATGGTCTCGGCAAGGTAGCGCTCGCGGACCTCGCGCGACTCAGCCACCATGCGCGCGATGCGCTGGTAGGCATCGGGCTCCAGGTAGAAGAAGGACAGGTCCTCGAGCTCCCACTTAATAGAGCTCATGCCCAGGCGGTCGGCCAAGGGCGCGTACACGTCCATGGTCTCGCGAGCCTTAAACAGGCGACGATCCTCGCGCAGGGCTGCCAGCGTTCGCATGTTGTGCAGACGGTCGGCAAGTTTAACGATGATGACGCGAATGTCCTTGGACATGGCGAGGAACATCTTGCGCAGCGTGAGCGCCTGCTTCTCGTCCATGCTGTCGACTTCGATGTTGGTGAGCTTGGTCACGCCATCGACGAGCTCGGCCACCGTATCGCCAAACAGGCCGGAAACATCGGTGAGCGAGGTCTCGGTGTCCTCGACGGTATCGTGCAGCAGCGCGGCACACACCACGTCACAATCCATCTTGAGATCGGCCAAAATGATGGCAACCTCGACGGGATGGTTAATGTACATCTCACCCGAGCGGCGCTTTTGGTTACAGTGTTTCTCGGCGGCAAAGCAGTAGGCTTGCTCCACCTTGGAGAAGTCGTCCTCATTCATATATTTGAGGCACAAGCGCTCCAGCTTGTCGTAGCTGTCCGCCATAATCTCGGGCGGCAGCTCATCGGCATGCTTATAGTGCTCCATCTCCGAAAACGGCTGGAGGGTGGAATCATGGGCGGTACGGGCTGCGGCATCCATCGAGGTCCCCTTCCCCTAGGCCCGCGGTACGATCGGGCGGTTAACTTTGGCTAGCATATCAGAAGCGCACGAATCGAGCGCCCAACTCCGGAAAGCCGAGAACTCCATGCGCGAGCGCAAGCCCTCCAAATAGCGAATTGACCTGCTCAATTGCACGCGGCCGGGGTTTTCGGCCATCGCGATGCGACGGGTGTCGTCAAACCCCGAAACGCGACAAAAACCAAGCTCTTCGAAGATTCCCAAGCCGCTTTCCACCGAGCGCTCGTCGACCGGCGTGCGAGCATCGATGGCAAGGCACATCTGCGCGATGTCGATATCGCTCGCGCTAAAGAAATCGTCCCCGGTCTTGCCGCGGTTGGAGCGCCACATGGTCTGCAGCGCGCGATAGAGCGTGACGAGCTCGTCGCGCTCGGGCGCATAGCAGTCGAGTAGGCGCTCGTTAATACGGGCGTCACGCGACGAATAGAGTAGATGGATCACGGCGGGTTGGCCATCGCGACCGGCGCGGCCGCTCATCTGGTTAAACTCAATGCCGCCAAACGGCATGTGATAGAGCACGACATGGCGAATATCGGGAAGGTTGACGCCCTCGCCAAAGGCGGATGTCGAGACGATGCAGCTGAGGCTGCCGTCTCGAAACGCCTCCTCTACGCGATGGCGGTCGGTGCGCGTAAGGCCAGCGTTATAGAACGCGATACGGGTCGCACAGTCGGGAACGCGTTTGCGTAGTGTCTTGGCGAGCGCCACGGACTGGTCGCGCGAATTGACGTAAATGACGGTCTTCTCCCCCGTCGCCACGATCGACACCAAACGGTTCTCGCGACTTGCAAGATCACGGTCGTCCTCGAGCTGCAGGTTCTCGCGCACCGTCTCGTCGACCACCGTGTGAGTGATCGGAAGCATGCGGGCAAGCTCGGCCACGACCGGAGCCGTCGCGGTGGCCGTCGCGGCCATAACGACCGGGTCGCCCAGGGCTTTGAGGATATCGGGCATGTCGAGATAGGCGCTGCGGTCGCCGCCCTTGGCAAGGCCGGCGTGGTGCGCCTCGTCGATAACGACAAAGCCGATGCGGCCCGAACGTGCGAAGCGGTCACGGTGGATAGATAGGAACTCGGGCGTCGTGAGCACGATACCGGTGCGGCCCGAAGCTAGGCCGGCGAACACATCATCGCGTGCGGCCTCCACGGTCTCGCCGGTCAGCACGCCAACACCAATACCGAGCGCTGCCATCGTCGACGAGAGGTGATAGGCCTGGTCGGCAACGAGCGCACGCAGCGGATAGACAAAGATGCTCGAACGTCCGCGAAGCACCGCCTCACGCGCGGCATGCACATGGAAGATGAGCGACTTGCCGCGCCCCGTTCCCATAACGGCCAGAACACTTTGGTGATCGGCCAGGGCATCGAGCGCCTCGACCTGCGCGCGATGTGGCTGGTTCGAGCCGATAAAGCTATGGATAAGCGAGCGCGTCAGCTCGGTATAGGAAAGCTGGGCGAGCGTCTCGCGCTTGCGCGACTCCAAGCGCAGGCCGGAATCCGCCGGCTGCACGCCACGACGAAGCTCGCATGCCGGATCGTCGACGCTGGGCAGCGTGGTATCGCGGACCAGAACATCCTTGACCATGAGCTTGGGCTTCACACGACCCTGCCAATGCTCGGCAACGGCCTCGAACACCAAGTCGACAGCGCTATCGCAGTTGATGAGCTTATCGATTTGCGGCACGCGGAACATAATAGCCGGCACACTCGCGGCGCCATCGGTCGCCACAAAGCGCATGTGCTCGCCGGTCTTACCCACCACGGCGCGATCACACATCGTCACGCCCTCGGCAGCCAGCAGCGGCACCTTATTACCCTGGCCAAACGGCTCAAGGCGGGAAATCTGCTCGATGGTCTCGATATTCAATTCGGAAAGGTCGACCGTGGCGGCAACCTCGTCGGTGTCCTCAAAGTCCTCGGCGGGAAGCTCGGACAACACGACGGAAAGGCGACGGCGGAACTCATCGAGCTTGGATGCCTCGATGGTCACACCCACCGCACCGGCATGTCCGCCGCGACGAATCATCAGGTCGGAACAGCGTTCGATGGCGTCAAACAGGTTAACTTTGCCCACCGAGCGACCAGAGCCGCGCGCGATACCGTCCTCGATCGAGAACAGCAGCGCCGGCACGTGGTAGCGGTTGGTCAGACGGCTTGCCACGATGCCCTTGACGCCCTCGTGCCAACCTTCGCCGCCCACGACGATCGCGCGTCCGCCGTCATAGGTCTCCTCGACCTTTGCCATGGCATCGCGCGTGAGCTCCGCCTCGATCTCACGGCGCTGGCGGTTGATTTCCTCGAGCTCAGCCGCCAGTGCGCTTGCTTCGATGGGATCGCGGGCAAGCAGCAGGTCGAGCGCCAGCTTGGGATCAGCCATGCGACCGGCAGCGTTTAAGCGGGGAATGAGCGAGAATGACAGGCCATCCGCCGTAATGCTCGAAAGGTCCGCCTTGGCGAGCGCGGCAAGCGCGATATAGCCCGGGCGAGCGGTTACGCGCATCTGCTGGATGCCCTCGGCAACCAGCGCGCGATTCTCGGGCGTGAGCGGCATCATGTCGGACACGGTGCCCAGCGCCGCGACCTCGATTAGCGAACGCCAATACGACGGCTTGCCCAGACGTTCGCCCAGGACTTGCACCAACTTGAGTGCCACGCCGGCACCGGCAAGCTCACGCGAAGGACCATCGTCATCGAGCTTAGGGTCGGTCAGGGGTACGCCCTGCGGCACCTGATCGGAGGGCTCGTGATGGTCCGTGACCACCAAATCGATCCCCAGGCTCTTCAGATAGGAAACCTCTTCCTTGGCGGCAATGCCGTTATCGACGGTCACGATCAGCTGGGGGCGAGCGAGCTCGTTAACGCGGTCGAGCGCCGCGCGCGAAAGACCGTAGCCCTCATCAAAGCGATGCGGAATAAACGGCGTGACATCGGCGCCAAACGTGCGCAGCGCCTCGGTCAACAGGCAGGTCGACGTAATACCGTCAACGTCAAAATCGCCAAAGACTGCAATGTGCTCGTGGTTGCGAATAGCACGCTCGACGCGGTCGGCAACGACCGACATGCCCGGGATAATGAGTGGGTCGGCCCAGTCGCGATCGAGCGAAGGCGTCAAAAACAATTGGCCCTCTTTGATTGAGCCAATGCCGTGCGCGACCATAATGCGCGCCACCAGCCCGGGAATGCCCAGACCAGCCGAAAGCTCCTTTTCGAGCTCGGGGTTTTGCTGAGCGACCGCCCAGCGATGCGTCGTCTTAAGCGATGACATAGGCACCCACCCCCGATAGGGGCAGGTCGCCGCGATACCTCTCACGGTTCATAGCGATGAGTCCTCTGTGTATGCCCGCTTCGGCAGGCAGATCTGTTGAACGGATTTATTATACCGTGCGGCGCGGACGCAAATCGCCGCAGCATGCCGCGGTTTCGGTAAACGATGCCGGTAATAGCCTCGAAATAATCGAGCGTTTCTGACGCACGGACACATGTGAGCGTCTAGCATATCCAGTCAAAACGGATTCACGAGCAAAGGGAGTCACAAGAGCATATGAAGCAATGGGTTGGACTGGGCAAGTTTCTCGCGGGGCACATGCAAATCATCGTTCCGATTTGTGTGGCGCTCGGCGTGCTCTTTCCTCAACAGATCGGCGTTCTCAAGCCCATCGTTCCCACCTTGTTTGCCTTTATGACGTTCCAAGGTGCGCTCAGCAACACCTTTCACCAGGTAGCCGAGGTGTTCCACCGTCCGCTGCACCTGATTCTGGCGTTGTTGGTCTCGGCGGCGCTTATTCCCATCGCGGCCTACGCCATGGGATCGTTGTTCTTTGGTTCCAACCCCAACCTTGTCTGCGGCATCGTGCTCGAATACAGTGTGCCCGTGGCAGTCACCGCTTTTATGTGGATCAGCATGTTCGGCGGCAACGGCCCGCTCGCGCTCACCATCATCCTGACGTCCTCGGTCATCTCCCCTGTGACGATTCCGCTTACGCTCAAGCTCCTGCTGGGCGCCACCGTCTCGATCGACGTGCCGAGCATGATGCAGAACATGGCCTTTATGATCGCCATCCCCGCCGTGCTCGGCATCGTGATCAACGAGCTCACGCGCGGATGGGGGCACGAAAAACTCTCCCCCGCGCTCTCGCCCGCCTGCAAGTTCATGATGATGGGCGTTATCGCCTCCAACTCCACCGCCATGAGCGAGTACGTGCTGCACATGAACGCGGTGCGCTTGGAAGTCGCCCTCTTTATTTTGGTCTTCGCCATCAGCGGCTTTGTCGTCGGCATTCTGGTCGCCCGCGCGCTGCATCTGCCATATAGCGAAACGACCACCATGTGCTTTACCTGCGGCATGCGCAATATCTCTTCGGGCGCCGTCATCGCCACGCAATACTTTCCGGGCGAAGTTGTGTTTCCCGTCATGTGTGGAACGTTGTTTCAGCAGGTGCTCGCCTCGCTTATCGGACACTTCTTTGAGCGTCTGACCGGCGAGGAGCGCGCCGCCCAGCGCAAGCGGGTCGAGGCCGGCCGCGATGCAATGGCGCGCTAAACCGTCCGCAGTGTGCGGGCGCTCACTTTACGATGTGAGCGCCTCCAGATGTGCGCGGAATCGCTCCGCATCGACATCGAGCGTGGTCTCAGCATTGACCTGAGCCAGCCGATACCCGACAAAGTAGGGTGAAACCACCCAGCGCGGAAGCGCCTTGGCAATGGTCCGGCCGTCCATGTGGTAGAAGAACAAGTTGTACGACTCTGCGCGACCACCATGGTGCTCGTTCAGGATATAGCGCAGAGCTACCTGAATCGCATCGGCGAAGAGGTCCGTCTCGGCTTGGTCTCGCGCGCCATCGCTGGCGGCGATTCCCTGCGGGGCTGAAACATTGACCTCAAAGAACCCCATAATCGGTTCGGTTGAGATGTTGACCGCAACCCTTCCCCTCTGCCAAACATCGATGCCTTCAAAGTTGGCTGAGGTCAGCGCCGCATAGCCGTCCTCCTGTTCCAAGCCCACAATCTGCATGTGTGGATGGACAAGGCTGCCGCCCGAAAGCGGACCCTTGTTCTTGTACATGAGCACGCTTCGATACTGCTGCGAATCGATCATCTGCTGCCAGCAATCCAGAGCAAACCGCATCACATGGTGGAGTTCATCCGGCTTATAGGTCACCAGGTCGGCATCGTGATCGGCCGACTCGATCAGCACGGTTTGACGGGTGGCGCGCAGGGTCTTGAACTTATTCTCGAGCCAGATGCAGTCACCGTCGCGCTGGATGATGTTGGTGAGCCCCTCCGTGTTGCAAAAGGGACACGCGGTACCGGGGCGACGGTTGTCGTCGGGCTTGCCGCTCGCCTGCTGAACATCGAATACCAGCGCCACGGGTTATACCTCCAGCGGCACGATCTTGGTGCCATGGAGCTCGGAGACGTCTAGCGCCGCCGCGACCGCGTCGCGATTTGCCGTAGTGATGCCGCCGCCGGGAAGGATGGTCAAACGATCACCCGCATACTCGATTAAACGAGCCAGGTGATCGAAATTATCCTCGATCGACGTACCGGCAGCGCCGCCATGCGTGAGGATGCGCGTAACGCCGCAGTCGGCAAGTGTATCAATCGCATCGAGCTGAGCCTCGGGCGAGAGCTGGTCAAATGACATGTGGAAGGTGATGTCGATGGGATCACGCTTACATTCCTCGGTCGCGCAGCCCGCAGCCATCACGAGGGCGCCAAGCGTAAGTTCGTCGAGCGCCCATCCGCCAGCGCAGGGTTTGCAGCAGCCAAAGACCAAGCCGTCAACGCCCGCACTCACGGCAAGGCCCAAGTCCATCTCCATCATGCGCAGCTCATCCTGGTTGTAGTGAAAGTCGCCGCCACGCGGACGGATCATGCACATCACCCGTGCATCGTGTTCGTGGGCATAGTTGGTCGTAGCGCTGATAACGCCGGCCGAGGGCGTGGTACCACCGACGGCAAGGTTATCGCACAGCTCGATGCGCCTTGCACCGGCCTCGATAGCCGCCGGCACCCGCTCAAAGTTCTCGGCACAAAACTCGTACAGCATAGATAGACCCCCAAAGACAGCAGATGTTTTCCGACGGGCATTGTCACACATCCCCATGAAGTTGCGGTGGAATAGGGACTGTTTTGGCGTCTAGCGCCCCCATTTAGTCCCTATTTCACCGCAACTTAAAAGGGGGCGCTGACCGGGTTGGTCAGCGCCCCCTTTGTTGAATGGATTAACCGCCCAGATAGGCCTTGCGGACGTTATCGTCGTGCAGCAGCTCTTGACCGGTGCCGGTCATGGTGATCTTGCCAGTCTCGAGCACGTAACCGCGCGTGGCGATGGAAAGCGCCATCTGTGCGTTTTGCTCGACCAGGAGCACCGTGGTTCCGGCCTTATGCAGATCCTCGACAATTTGGAAGATCTGCTCGATCAGAATCGGTGCCAAGCCCATAGAGGGCTCATCGAGCATGAGCAGCTTAGGGTTACTCATAAGGGCGCGCCCCATAACGAGCATCTGCTGCTCACCGCCCGAAAGGGTGCCGGCGACCTGGCGACGGCGTTCCTTCAGGCGCGGGAACTGCTCGTAAACACGTTCGAGGCCCGGAGCCACCGTGGACTTGGGCTGCGTATAGGCACCCATCTCCAGGTTCTCCTCAACCGTCATCTGCAAAAAGGCGCGACGACCCTCGGGAACTTGAGCCAGGCCCTTACCAACCAGCTTATCAGCGGGCGTATGGGTAATGTCCTCGCCCATAAACTTGATGGAGCCGGTCTTGGAGCGCAGCAGGCCCGAGACGGTCTTGAGCGTCGTGGACTTACCGGCGCCGTTGGCACCGATCAAGGCCACGATCTCACCCTCGTTGACGTTAAAGGAGATGTCCTTGATGGCGTGGATGGCGCCGTACCAGACGTTGATGTTGTAGATGGAAAGCATCGGCTCTGCCATTTAGTTCTCCCCCTTATCCTGCTTACCCAGATACGCCTCGATAACGGCATCGTTGTTCTGGATTTCCTCGGCGGTACCCTTGGCGATGACCTTACCAAAGTTGAGCACGCAGATGCCCTCGCAGATGTTCATAACGAGCGACATATCATGCTCGATAAGCATGATGGCAATGCCGAAGGTGTCGCGAATCTTGACGATGTTCTCCATGAGCTCCGCGGTCTCGGACGGGTTCATGCCGGCGGCAGGCTCGTCAAGCAGCAGTAGCTTGGGGTTGGTGGCAAGCGCGCGGACGATCTCCAGGCGACGCTGGGCACCATAAGGCAGCGATCCGGCCTGCTCGTTTGCCAGGTGCTCCATATCAAAGATGGACAGCAGTTCCATGGCGCGCTCGTGGGCGGCCTTCTCGTGTTTCCAATACGTCGGCAGGCGCAACACGCCCTCAAAGCCGGAGTAGCGCTCCTGGTTGTGCAGGCCGACCTTAACGTTATCCTCCACCGTCATGGTGTTGAACAGGCGAATGTTCTGGAACGTACGGGCAATACCCATGCGGTTGACCTGATAGACCGACTTGCCCGAGGTGTCCTCGCCATCGAGAAGGATGGTGCCGTGCGTGGGCTGATACACCTTGGTGAGCAGGTTGAAGACCGTGGTCTTACCGGCACCGTTGGGTCCGATCAGACCGGCGATCTCGGTCTTGCCGATAGTCAGGCTAAAGTCGTCGACTGCCTTAAGGCCGCCGAATTCAATGCCCAGGTGGATGCACTCGAGCGCCGGGCGCTCGCCCAGGTCGCGGTCGGGGACGATGGCGCCAGAAGGATACGGGACCATCTTGCCCTTGTTGAACTCAAATTTACTGGGCATCGGCTGCCACCTCCTTCTTGGAAGCAAAGCGGTCCTTGATGCGACCGAAGAAAGCCTTGAGCTGCGGGTTGTTGGTAAAGATCATGACCAGGATCAGCACGATAGCGTAGATGAGCATGCGGTAGTCCGAGAACTGACGGAGCAGCTCGGGGAGCACCGTGAGCAACGCCGCCGCGATGACAGAGCCGCGCATATTGCCCAGACCGCCCAGGACCACGAACACCAGGATGAGGATCGACGTGTTGAAGTCAAACTTAGTGGCGGAAAGCTGCGAGAAGTTGCCGCCGAACAGGGCTCCGGCAGCACCGGCGAGGGCAGCGGAAACAACAAAGGCAATCATGCGGTACTGGGTGACGGAGATGCCCACGGACTCGGCTGCAATCTTGTTGTCGCGCACGGCCATAATGGCACGGCCGGTACGGCTGCGAACCAGGTTGAGCACGATCACGAGCGCGACCATGACCAGGATGGCGCCGGCAAGGAAGGTCGAATAGGTCGACACGCCCGATGCGCCCTGCGCGCCCTTGATGATGGCGGTGCCGTCCTCGAGCAGGTGCAGGTCGTTAATCGTAGAGTTGCCCGTGATGTTAAAGATCACGTGCAGGCCGCGGGAGTCGACGCCCACAATGAGGCAGGTGACGATCTCTTTGATGATCTCGCCAAAAGCCAAGGTCACGATGGCCAGATAGTCGCCGCTCAGGCGCAGGACCGGGATACCGATCAAGAAGCCCAAGATGGCAGCGGCGATAGCGCCGACCACGACGCTGATGATAAGGCGCACCGGATCGGACGGAACGGCGCTCTCAAGGGCGACCGCGGTGACGATGCCCGTGTAGGCACCGACGCTCATAAAGCCCGCGTGGCCCAGCGACAGGTCGCCTGCGATGCCGACGACGAGGTTAAGGGAGATGGCCATGACGATATAGGCCGTGATGGGAACCAGCTGACCGGCAATCATACGCGGGATCATGTGGTTAGACTGCATAAAGAACACGATGGCGAACGCCACAAGGCACATGGCATACGTAACAAAGTCGTGACGCGTCTGTTTGTCTTTAAGAAACTTCATAACGCTCACCTACACCTTCTCGGGGACGTACTTGCCCAAGAGGCCGGCAGGCTTGACGAGCAGGACGATGATCAAAACACCAAAGACGATGGAGTTGGCAAGGCTCGTGGAAATGTAGGCCTGCGCCATCGCCTCGATGATGCCGATGAGAATGCCACCGACAAAGGCACCGGGGATGGAGCCGATGCCGCCGAAAACAGCGGCATCGAAGGCCTTGATGCCAGGCATGGCGCCCGTGGTGGGCTGCAGGACCGGCGAGTAGGAGCACAGGAGAACACCGGCGATGGCGGCAAGGGCGGAGCCGATGGCAAACGTCATCGAAATAGTGCGGTTGACGTTGATGCCCATGAGCTGAGCGGCAGCCTTGTCCTCGGACACGGCGCGCATGGCTTTGCCCATCTTGGTCTTACCTGTAAAGAACATCAGGCCGGCCATGATAACCAGGCAGGCGACGATGGTGACGAGCGAGACGGCGCTTACGTTGAACTTGGCCAAGAACTCCGGCACCTGGAAGGTGACGAGCGAAGTGAAGTTCTTGGGCGTGGCGCCCCACAGAAGCTGCGCGGCGTTCTGCAGGAAGTAAGACACGCCGATGGCCGTGATCAGAACGGCCAGCGGGCCTGCTTGGCGCAGCGGCTTGTATGCCAGGCCCTCGATAAGAACACCGAGAACGGTACAGACCACACAAGAGAGAATTACAGATGCCCAGCCCGGGAGGCCGAGATACGACGTGGCACAGAACGAGACATAGGCACCGACCATGATGACGTCGCCGTGAGCGAAGTTCAGCATCTTGGCGATACCGTAGACCATGGTGTAGCCCAACGCGATGATGGCGTAGACGCTGCCCATGGACAGGCCGTTGACCAGGTATTGGATAAAGACCGTCATGTTCCACATCCCCCTTTCGAATAGGTTTCCAGTTGATGTATGAAACAGGGACGTTACACTGTCCCTAGATACCAAGCAAGCAGGGAAGGCCAAAACCTCCCCTGCTTGGGATCAAAACCGCTCTATGTAAGGCGGCCAATTAGGCCTGTACGTACTTGCCGTCGGTGATGACGTACGCCGTGGGCTCCTTCTGGACCTGGCCCTTATCGTTCCAGGTGAGCTTGCCGGTCAGACCATCAACGGTAATCTTGAGCATAGCCTTGGACAGCTTCTCGGCGACCTCGGTCGGGTCGGCGTCGACACCAAGACCGGCCTCCTTGACGGCCTCGGCCACCGCGTGCACGCCGTCGTAGGCGTCGGCGGCAAACTGGTCGGGGGTATCGCCGTACTTATCCTTGTAGGCGTTGACGAAGTCGGCGTTCTTCTCGTCGTCGGCAGAGAACGGGGTCATGAGCAGCAGACCCTCAGCAAGAGAGGTATCGAAGCCCTCAACGCCCAGGATGCCGTCCATACCGTCGCAGCCCATCATCTTGACGTCGTAGCCCATGTCCTTGGCGTTCTTGAGCAGGACGGACGCCGGCGTATAGTAGATCGGCGCAAAGATCATGGTGGCGCCGGCCTGCTTGGCCTTGGTCAGCTGGTTGGTAAAGCTCGTGGCGGAGTCGTCCTTAAAGGTCTCCTCGTCAACAATCTCGAGCTTGGACTCAGCGGCCTGGGCTTTAAAGGAATCTGCGATGCCCGAAGAATAGGCGTCGCCGGAGTTATAGAACAGCACGAACTTCTCGTCCGCATACTTCTGCGCCAGGAACTTGGCAGCGTTGACACCCTGGTTGGGGTCGGTGAAGCAAACCTGGAAGACGCAATCCTTGCCGTCGGTGACGTCCTCGGAGGACGCGGACGGGGTGATCATGAACGTCTTGGGGTCGTTACCACACTCTGCGGCAACGGCAACCGACGCACCCGTGGTGGTCGGACCGACGAGGGCCTGCATGCCCCAGTCGAGCAGGGTGTTGAAGGCGTTGACGGCCTTCTCGCCATCGGCCTGGTCATCCTCGGCCTTGCTGGCAAGCGGCAGCTCCTTGGTCGAGAAATCCTTGCAGCCAAGCTCGACACCCTGGGTAACGGACTTGCCGTAGGACGCGTTGGCGCCGGTCAGCGGGCCGATGGTGCCGATCTTAAACGAAGCGTCGCCCGAAGCGGAACCGCTGTCGCCGCCGTTGGAGGAGCAACCGGCTAGAATGGACATCGCCCCCAGACCTGCTGCGCTCGCGATAACGCTCCTGCGATTCATAACAGGGTTCAATGACTTACCGGTGAGGCTCGACATGCGGCTCTCCTCTCAAATCTCGTCGGGTTTCGGTTACCCGACAGGCCATCCTTCGCCGTGTTCGGCGTTCGCAAAATACTAGACGCTTTAGTTAAGGAAAGTGGCGATTATTTCAACTTTTCTTTGGATTTGTTGATTTATCCATAATTCTGCGTATTTCTATTACTTTATACAGTATTGCCACTTTATTATGTAAAAGTAATGTTTCCGTTCTGTTACAAGCATACCTGCCTTAAATAAAACAGCCTCACCGGTCGTGCTTTATGCGCACTTAGGAAGCGATGTACTTGCCGTCCTGGATCACATAGGCTGTCCATGCCGTCGACACCCATTAGTGTCATGTCGTAGCTCATGTCCTTGGCGTTCTTGAGCAAAACGGACGCTGGGGTGTAATAGATCGGGGCAAAAATAAGCGTGGCTCCGACAAGGAAACTCCTGCGGTTAAGTACGTTGTTGATGCTAAACATGGTGTCCCCCTTTTCGCTGGCCGCGGTGCGGCCGTCTTGCGGTACAGGGCAAACCTTATGGTGCAAACGTTGACAGTTTGTTGCGGAAGTTCGTTTGTAGCGAGCATGTTTCCAATGTTTCCGCAGCGTTTCGGGGGTGCCGTTTTGTGCGACTCCTGTTGCCTGGCGAGCACGCGCCCTCGGTTCACGCTAGAATGCACTCAACCTTTAAGCGGTTAATCCATCCATAAGATGCACGAAGGAGCTATCTATGAGCGAACCCCTGCGCACCGTGAACGTCGGCCTCATCGGTCTGGGAACCGTCGGCGGCGGCGTGGCCCGCCTGATCAAGAGCCACCACGATGAGTACCTGGCAGCCTACGGCATCGACCTTAAGCTGACCCGCGCCTGCGCGCTTGCTTGGGAGCAAGCCGAGGCAGCCGGTATTGAGCGCGAGGCCTTTACGAGTGACTGGCATGACGTCGTCACCGACCCCGCCGTCGATATCGTCGTCGAGCTGATCGGCGGCGAGCATCCCGCAACCGAGATCTTCACCACTGCCTTTGAGCACGGCAAGCACGTCGTCTCTGCCAACAAGGCCCTGCTGGGCCGTCATGTCGAGACGCTCGCCGAGAAGGCGCGCGCGTGCGGCGTGCAGATTAAGTGCGAGGCCAGCTGTGGCGGTGGCATCCCCATCGTGAGCACGCTCGAGCACGACCTGGTGGGCAACAAGATCCTGACCATCGCCGGCATTCTCAACGGTACCACCAACTATATCCTGTCGCGCATGGACGCCGAGGGCGCCGATTACGCCGATGTGCTTGCCGACGCGCAGGCCAAGGGCTATGCCGAGGCCGACCCGTCCGCCGACGTCGACGGCTTCGACGCCGCCAGCAAGACGGCAATCCTCGCTTCCATCGGCTTTGGCACCCGCGTGACCACCGACGATGTCTACCAGCAGGGTATCCGTACCATCGGCGCCGAGGACATCGCCCAGGCCCGCGAGCTCGGCTACACCATCAAGCTGCTGGGCATCGCACGCAACACCGACGCCGGCGTCGACGTCCGCGTGCATCCCACGCTCATCCCGGCAGACCATATGCTCGCCAAGGTCAACGGCGCCATGAACGCCGTCTACGTGGTGGGTGACGCCGTGGGCGAAACCATGTTCTACGGTGCCGGCGCAGGCTCCTTCCCCACCGCGAGCGCCGTCGTGGGCGATACCCTGTCGCTCTCCGAGCAGATCAGCCGCGGCGTGGCTCCGCTGCCCGAGATTGAGCCCTATGGTCACAACCTCGCCTTTAAGCCCATGGACGAGCTCCAGACTAAGTACTATGTGCGCCTGAAGGTCGCCGACCGCGTGGGTGCCCTGTCCGAGACGGTCGACATCTTTGCCAAGCACAACATCTCGATCTCGCTCATCAACCAGGTCGAGGACGGCAAGTCGGGCGCCAGCGATACTTGCTCGGTCATCTTCCTGACGCACCGCGCGCTCGAGAAGGACGTCCAGGCTGCCACCGCCGAGCTTGCCAGCGTCGACTGCGTAGCCGAGGTCGCCAACGTCCTGCGCATCGAGGACGTTGAGGCTTGGACCGAAGGCGTCATGGCGAACTAGCTCAACGCTCGCCTAGCAATACACGCTTTGAGGGCTCCCGTCCGATGCGGGACGGGAGCCCTTTTGTCTCCTGCCCTAAGCACAACGGCAGAGCACATTTGCGCGAGCCGCTCATCGGTAACGCGGGCTACCGTTCACCGATATGCAAACACGGCCGATTCCAGTTACGGCTACGCTGTGCTGCGAATGTCCGCCCGCGATGAGAGGAAATACCATGTTGCTCGAGGGCAAGAAAGCAATCATCACCGGAGGCACGCGCGGTATCGGCTATGCCATCGCCTGCCGTTTTATCGAGGAAGGCGCCGCCGTCACCGTCTTTGGCTCGCGTCAGGAGACCGCCGATGCGGCCGTTGAGAAGCTGACAGCCGCCTATCCCGACGCCAAGGTCTGGGGCCGCTCCTGCGACCTCACCTCACTCGAAGCCGTGACCGAGGCCTTTACCCAGGCTGCAGCCGACATGGGCGGCTTGGACACGGTCGTCAACAATGCCGGTATCTCCCAGCGTTCACCCCTCTTGGACTACACGGCCGAGGAGTTCGCAAAGGTCATGGACCTTAACGTCGTCGCCGTCTTTAATGGCCACCAAGCTGCCGCCAAGATCATGACCGAGGCCGGCCACGGCGGCACCATCACCACCACGAGCTCGATGGTTGCCAAGTACGGCCAGCCCTCTGGCGTCGGCTATCCAACGTCCAAGTTTGCCGTCAACGGCATGGTCCAGTCGCTCTCGCGCGAGCTCGCCCCCATGGGCATTCGCGTCAATGCCGTAGCACCCGGTGTAACCAAAACCGACATGGTCGCCAACCTGCCTGAAGAGGTTATTAAGCCCATCGTCGCCACCATTCCGCTGGGTCGCATGGGCGAGCCCGAGGATGTCGCCAACGCCTTTGTTTTCCTGGCGAGCGACATGTCCTCCTACGTCACGGGCGCCGTGCTCCCCGTCGACGGAGCCGCCCGCTCTTAAGGGACCACAAGCCTCAGCTCCCAGCCTCAACATAGTCCAACAAAGAAGGCGCGCCGTCTGCATCAACTGCAGGCAGCGCGCCTTCTTCTGTTTGAAAGGGAAGCTGTGTCCCGGAATTCCGACTCAGACCGGGACGCAGCTTCCCTCAGGGCCATGTTTCGGAAAGGGCGCCCCGTTTTGAACGCCGATTCTGGGATACCGTTTCCGCAACGGATCTCTCGCGGAAACTGCATCCCACTCTGAGCGCCCATTCCGGGACACAGTTTCCCAACGGCCCCCGTTTCGGAAACCACATCCCGTTCCGAGCCTTCAAAGCGGGACGCGGCTTCCCCGAGAGAGTATCGACTACTTGCCGTCGTCGTCCTCGGCTTCTTCTCTTGCATAGAGCTCCAGCATGCGGCGGCGGTATTCGCGCACGGCGAGCTTGGCGCGCTCCAGGCGGCGACGCTCACGCGGGGTCAGCTCGGACGGGTCGACCTCGTCTCCATAGGTCTTATCGGCAAGCAGGTGCGCCGCGTCCACAATACGGGCATCGATGTGGCCGCTCGCCGCCTCGGCGGAAAGACGCTCGGCAATCGTATCGAGCGTAGGCAGGCCCTCGAATACGCGACCATGGCCATGCGAAGTCAGCAGCTCATGCTCGCGCGCGAGCAAGCTCGCTAGGTCGTGATGGGCGCGCAGGATGTCAAGCGCATCGGATGGATGCTCGGCAACCTCTGCCACGGCGGCGACCGGTGCGGCGTCGACCACGCGGTAGAAGAGCTGCGCGAGCAATGGCATCAAGAACACCGTGATGGCACCGGCGGCAACCATGACCGACGCAATATCTTGCGACAGCGCACCCGCGTTGACGGCAACGCTCGTAACGGCAACGATGATCGGCAGGGCCGTGGTGCAGTACAGGGCCACGGTAATGCGACCATACGCCGACACATCGCGCGTCGCAGGACAAATGCTCATGGAAATAAGAATGGGCACGGCACGAATAATCAACAACGCCACGATAAAGCCCACGAGCAGACCCGGGCGCGACGCCACGGCCGTCAGATCGATCTTTGCGCCCGATACGGTAAAGAACACCGGAATCAAAAAACCGTAGGCCAGACCGTCGAGCTTGGTCTCGAGCGTATGGTTGCCCTCGGGGATGATATAGCGCAGGACAAAGCCGGCGGCAAAAGAACCCAACACGATGTCGAGATCAAAGACAGCCGAGAATGCCACGAGCGTGACCAGGATGAGCACCGTCAGGCGCACGAAGGTCTGCGACGTGGTATCGGCGCGTTCCTCGACAAACGCAAAGAAGCGGCTGCCGACGCGCTTGGAGCGGCTCGGGACCACGGCCAGCAACACGCAGACCACCGCAAACAAGCCAAGGATTACAAGCGTTTGGATGCCGGTGCGGGCAGACAGCAGCACCGACATGGCAAGCACAGGGCCGAGCTCACCCCAGGTGCCATACGCGAGAATCGAGTCGCCCACGCGCGTGCCGGTGAGCGAGCGCTCACGCATGATGGGCACGAGCGTACCGAGCGCCGTCGAAGTGAGGGCAAGCGTCACGGCGATACCGTCGAAATGACTGACCGAGAACCACGGGGTAAAGCGCACGGCAAGCCAGGCGATACCAAACGTGACGACCCACGTCGCCAAGCCGTAGCGCCCCTCGACGCCCGTGATGCTCTTGGGGTCGATCTCAAAGCCGGCAAGCAGGAACAAGAAGGCCAGGCCCAGCTCGGACACAAGCGAGACCTCGGCATCTACATGGATGACGCCGAGCATATGGGGTCCCAGCACCGCACCGAACACGAGCAAAAAGACCGTCTCGGGAACGGGTTTTCCGGGAATCGCCGAGGCGATGAAGGGGCTTGCAAAGGCCACGAGCGCGATGATGGCGAGTGAAACGAATGCCATGTGATGCCTTTCTCTTGTTTGCGCTTCACTGTAGCACCCTCGCCGTCCTCAACGCGCCGCGAGCTGTCGTATCATAGTGAGGTTTACAAACATGTGGCTCAAGGCGACCGCAGGGCAGACCCCGCAAACCGACCGCTGCCGCATACCGTACCGTACGCCCAACCGATCAGGAAGGCAGGAACCAATGGTCTCTCGTATCTACGTGGAGAAGAAACCCGGGTTCGACGTCGAGGCTCAGCAGCTCAAGGGCGAGCTGACCGAGATTCTCGGCATCAAGGGCATCGAGGCCCTGAGGATCATCAACCGCTACGACGTCGAGGGCATCGACGAGGAGCTTTTCCGCTCCTGCGTGCCGACCGTCTTTAGCGAGCCCCAGGTCGATGTGACCTACGACGAGCTCCCCGCAAGCGATGGCGCCGTCTTTGCCGTCGAATTCCTGCCTGGCCAGTTTGACCAGCGCGCCGACTCCGCCAGCGAGTGCGTGCAGCTCATCAGCCAGGGCGAGCGCCCCGCCGTGCGCTCCGCCAAGGTCTATATGATCTCGGGCGCCCTGGACGAGGCCGCCATCGAGGCCATCAAGCACTACGTGGTGAACCCCGTCGAGGCGCGCATCGCCTCGCTCGACCTGCCCGAGACGTTGCACATTGAGACACCCGAGCCGCAGCCTGTCGAAGTGCTCGACGGTTTCCGCGAGCTCGACGAGGCCGGCCTTGCCGCCTTTATCGCCGATCGCGGCCTTGCCATGGACGAGGCGGACATCGCCTTCTGCCAGCAGTACTTCCGCGATGAGGACCGCGACCCCACCATCACCGAGATCCGCGTGATCGACACCTACTGGTCCGACCACTGCCGCCACACCACCTTCGGCACCGTCCTGGACGACGTGACGATCGACGACGCCGTGGTGCAGCAGGCCTTCGACCGCTACATGGAGATGCGCCACGAACTCGGCCGCGACGCCAAGCCCGTCTGCCTCATGGACATGGGCACCATCGGCGCCAAGTACCTCAAGAAGACCGGCGTCATGACCGATGTCGATGAGTCCGAGGAGATCAACGCCTGCACCGTCAAGGTGAAGGTCGATGTCGACGGCGAGGACCAGGACTGGCTGTTCCTCTTTAAGAACGAGACCCACAACCACCCGACCGAAATCGAGCCCTTCGGCGGTGCCGCCACCTGCGTGGGCGGCGCTATCCGCGACCCGCTCTCGGGCCGCAGCTATGTGTACCAGGCCATGCGCGTCACCGGCGCCGGCGACCCCACCGTCCCGGTTTCCGAGACGCTCGAGGGCAAGCTGCCGCAGCGCAAGCTCGTGACCACCGCTGCCGCCGGCTACTCCAGCTACGGCAACCAGATCGGCCTTGCCACCGGTCAGGTTAATGAACTCTATCACCCCGGTTACGTGGCCAAGCGCATGGAAGTTGGCGCCGTCGTGGGCGCCACCCCGGCAAACCACGTTCGTCGCGAGTGCCCCGCCCCCACCGACAAGATCATCCTGCTGGGTGGTCGCACCGGCCGTGACGGCATCGGTGGCGCCACCGGCTCCTCAAAGACCCAGAACACCGAGTCCATCGAGACCTCGGGTGCCGAGGTCCAGAAGGGCAACGCCCCGGTCGAGCGCAAGCTGCAGCGTCTGTTCCGCCGCGGCGACGCCTGCCGTCTGATCAAGCGCTGCAACGACTTTGGCGCCGGCGGCGTCTCGGTCGCCGTGGGTGAGCTTGCCGACGGCCTGTATGTCGACCTTGACACCGTGACCAAGAAGTACGACGGCCTGGATGGCACCGAGCTCGCCATTTCCGAGTCCCAGGAGCGCATGGCTTGCGCCGTCGCCGACGGTGACGTCGAGGAGTTCATGGGCTACGCCGCCGAGGAGAACCTGGAGGCAACCGTCATCGCCGAGGTTACCGCCGAGCCGCGCATGCGCATGGCCTGGAACGGCGTTGCCATCGTCGATCTGTCCCGCGAGTTCCTCAACTCCAACGGTGCGCCCAAACACCAGGTCGCCCACGTCTGCGCCCGCAGCGTGTGGCAGCCCAGCTGGGCCGGTACCACGCTTGCCGAGCGCATGACCTCGCTCGTCACCGATCTTAACGTCGCCTCCAACAAGGGCCTTTCCGAGCGCTTCGACTCCACCATCGGCGCCGCGACCGTGCTCATGCCCTTTGGCGGCAAGACGCAACTCACCCCCAGCTCTGCCATGGTCGCCAAGTTCCCCGTGGACGGCGAGACCACCACGGCAAGCGCCATGGCATGGGGCTTCAACCCCTACCTGATGGAAGCCGACCAGTTTGCGGGCGCCTACCTGTCCGTGGTCGAGTCCATCGCCAAGCTCGTGGCTGCCGGCTTTGAGCACAAGCGCGCCTATCTCTCCTTCCAGGAGTACTTCGAGCGTCTGCGCACCGAGGCCGAGCGCTGGGGCAAGCCCACGGCAGCCGTCCTGGGCGCCCTCATGGCCCAAGTCGACCTTGGTGCCGGCGCCATCGGCGGCAAGGACTCCATGAGCGGTTCGTTTGAGGACGAGACCGGCGAGCTCAACGTTCCGCCGACCCTGATCAGCTTCGCCGTCGCCGTGGGCAAGGCCGCCCGCGCCGTCTCGCCCGAGTTCAAGGGCCTCACGCACCGCGTCGTCCGCATCGCCCCCGCCACCTATGGCGAGGACTACCGTCCCGAAGCCCAGCAGTTGCTCGCCGCGTTTGACGCCGTCGAGGCGCTCACTGCTACCGGCAACGCCCTGGCCATATCCACGCCCGGCTACGGCTGCGGCGCCGAGAGCCTCTTTAAGATGTGCGTCGGTAACCAGATCGGTATCGAGCTTGCCGAGGATGTAGACGTGGAGAGCCTCTTCACCCCGCTCTACGGCAGTTTTATCGTCGAGCTCGCCGAGGACGCCGAGCTGCCCGAGGTCGCCGACGGCGTTGTCGTCGAGCCCCTGGGCACCACCGTCGAGGGCTATGTCATCGACACCGGCTCCGAGGTCATCGAGCTCGCCGAGCTCCAGGAGGCCTGGGAGAGCGGCATCGAGGGCGTCTTCGCCTACCGCAGCGCCGGCGAGACCCCCGAGGTCGAGACCATCGACTTCCGCGCCAAGGATATCCACGTGTACGGCGGCGCCAAGATCGCCCGCCCGCGCGTGATCATCCCCGTGTTCCCCGGCAACAACTGCGAGTACGACAGCGCCCGCGCCTTCCGTGCCGCCGGTGCCGAGGCCGACACCTTCGTGATCAACAACCTCACGCCCGAGGCCGTCGCCGAGAGCACCCACGAGCTTGCCCGCCGCATCCGTGCAAGCCAGATCGTTATGATCCCCGGCGGCTTCTCGGGCGGCGACGAGCCCGACGGCTCTGCCAAGTTCATCACGGCGTTCTTCCGCGCTCCCGAGGTCACCGAGGCAGTCCGCGACCTGCTCAAGGCCCGCGATGGCCTGATGCTGGGCATCTGCAACGGCTTCCAGGCCCTGATCAAGCTCGGCCTGGTGCCCTACGGCGACATCGTCGACGCCACGCCCGATGCGCCCACGTTGACGTTCAACACCATCGGTCGCCACCAGAGCCGTCTGGTGCGCACCCGCATCTCGTCCAACTTGTCCCCGTGGCTGTCGCAGTGCAGCCTGGACGACCCCTACACCGTCGCCATCAGCCACGGCGAGGGCCGCTTTGTCGCCAATGACGAAGTGCTCGCCCAGCTGATCGCCAACGGCCAGGTCGCCACGCAGTACGTGGGCGAGAACGGCAAGCCCAGCATGGACCTTTCCGTCAACCCCAACGGCTCCGCACTCGCCATCGAGGGCATCACGAGCCCCGACGGCCGCGTCCTGGGCAAGATGGGCCATGCCGAGCGTCGCGGCGATAACCTGTACCGCAACGTGCCCGAGCATGTCCCCGGCGATAAGTTCATGCCGATCTTTGAGAGCGGCGTGGCCTACTTCGCTTAAACCTTTCCCATCGGGTACAATCCCTTCGGGTAACAACACCCGCCACCGGCACATCCGGTGGCGGGTTCTTTTTTGCTTCGCGCATGTAGGAAGGACATCATGGAAAGCCGCAAGCCGTATCTCGCCACCCTGCCCGGACTCATCCTGGGCTGCCTCGTCTGCTGTGCACTCTGGGGATCGGCCTTTCCCTGTATCAAGATCGGTTACGCACTCTTTGGTATCCCAGCGCACGATAGCGCCTCGCAGCTGCTCTTTGCGGGCTTGCGCTTCACGCTTGCCGGCGCCCTGGTTATCGTTGGGATGAGTGCGGCCCAACGCCGCCCCCTCATTCCGCAGGCTCGCGACATCAAGCCCATCTTTGTCTTGTCGCTCTTCCAGACTATCGGGCAGTACTTCTTTTTCTATCTGGGCCTCTCGCGCGCCAGCGCCATGTCGAGCTCCATCATCGAGGCCAGCGCCAACTTCCTCGCAATCCTCTTTGCCGCCCTGGCGTTTCGCACCGAGAAGCTCAATACGGCCAAGGTGCTTGGCTGTGCGCTGGGCTTTGCCGGCGTCGCTCTCGTCAACCTTTCGGGCGCGGATGGCACCTTTGGCTTCAGGCTCGATGGCGAGGGCTTTATCCTAGCCTCCACCGTCGCGGGTGCCCTTTCGACCTGCCTGATTGGCATCTTCTCGCGCGAGCACGACGGCGTCTTGCTTGCCGGGTGGCAGTTCTTGGTCGGCGGCCTTGTCCTCACCGCCATCGGCTTTTTGATGGGTGGCGCGCTCTCCCCCACGGCGATTGCCCCCGCCATCGCGCTCATCATCTACATGGCGCTTATCTCCGCGGTCGCCTACTCGCTGTGGTCGCGCCTGCTTGCCGTCAACCCCGTCAGCCGCGTCTCGGTCTTTGGGTTTATGAACCCCGTCTTTGGTGTGCTGCTGAGCGCGCTGCTGCTCGGCGAAGGCGCGGGCACGAGCCCCGTTACCGTCATCGTTGCCCTGCTGTTGGTCTGCGGCGGCATCATCATCGTCAACAAACCCAAAAAAGCCTAGCGAACTCACCTTTTTAGGGAGGGCATTCGCATACTTTAGCTTAATGGAGCACACTGGTTCTCGTTGATTTCGTACCGAGTCGCGGCGGCAGACGCCCGTCTTGCCGCACCGCGCCTGGGCATTATGGCCGGTGGCCCCCACAAACGCAAAAGGGGCGCACGACCATCGCAACGGTCGTGTGCCCCTTTTCCTAGCGTATCTGAACGCCAGCTTTCTTTTTCTCGGCCTTGACGCGGTAAAGCTCCGCATCGGCAGCGCGAAGTAAGTCTTGCCAGGTATCAACACTATCGCCGACCCGCGCGTAACCGATGGACATCCGCAATGCATACGGCACCTCGGCATGCGCGAGCTCGTCGTTGATTGTCGCGCACAGATGCATGATATCCCGTTCCGCCACTGCCTTTTGGAGCACCACGAACTCATCGCCACCGTAGCGTGCGATAAAGCCACCAGACGCCGAGCAGACCTCTTTGAGCGCAGCGGATATAACCTGAAGAGCATGGTCGCCCTCCACATGTCCATAGCGATCGTTAATCTGCTTAAAGCCGTCGGCGTCCATCATGAGCAGATACACATCTTCGGCCTGATCCACATTTGAGAAGAGCGACAGGATATAGGTCTCAAAACGGTTGCGATTGTTGAGGCCAGTCAACGGGTCGGTCGAGATGAGCTGCTCCTGGCAGATAATGTAGAGCAGCAACATGCTAATCATTATGCCGACACAAAGGCCAGGCACCGAGTATACGATCTGAAAGGTACCGCCCACCAGGGCCGGAATGGCGAAAAATGCCAAGGTTCGATAGATAGCCTTCGTCTGCAGGCTCTCGACCCTGCGAGATTGCACAAACGCATGCAGGGACGTATGTATAACGTAACAGTAGCTGACAATGGGCTGGATCATATAGGCAAAGCCGCGACGATACACGCCCTGCGAATCGATATAGAACAAGGCGTGCGTCCAGTAACTGGTAAAAGCCAGCACGACCACCAGAGCCGTAGGCAACGTTACAAGCACCACCCTATAGCGCGAGGTCACAAGGCGAGAGCCCTGCATCGTCTCGGAATAGATAAACCAAATGAGACACGCGATGGCAAAGAGCGAAAACGAAACCGCGTTGGAAATCCAGTTGGCAGCAATACCCAACGTGCCGTCCGCACCATCCGAAAGCGTCCAGATCATATCGAATAATATGTACGCGGCAGAGGTGTAGCCAAGCATGCTAAACAATAGCTGCAGGGTGCTCGAGAACAAGGAGCGACGACTTCGCGCGGCAAGCCCGATAAGAACAATCATGCATAGCAGGAATATCTCAATCTTGAGTGCCTTAACCACTAGACGCCATCCCTTCAATATCCGAATGGTCAGAATCGCCCAATTCGAATCAGGGCAATAAACACCCCTTTACTCCGCAGGGGTAAAGGGAATCATAGCAAAGCGCCCGAACATCACTGCAAAACAGTTTCTGTTCGGGCGCTCGGACGGCGCGAATTGCACGCCGGAATCAATTATCGGTAACGGCCGTTACTCGCCATCGATGTCGGTCGCGACGGCCTCCTCGATGGCCTCGACACCGGCAGGCGACAGGTCCTCCTTGCCCTGGCAGAACTTCTTGTCGACCCAGCCGGTCAGAATCGGAGCCATGATTGCCGTGATGATAACGGCAGTGGCGATCTGGGCGTACGCGGTGGGCGCAAGCTCGGCGTAGCGCGGCGCGACCTCGGCGAGAGCAACCGGCGTGGTCATAGCCGTGCCGGCGATGGTGGAACAAGCCACGGCAGCCTTGCCGTTACCACCGCACAGGCGCTCGAACGCAAAGGTGATGGGACCGACGACAAACAGCGTGACAAGGCCCAGCAAGATGCCGGAAATACCGCCGGTGATAAAGCTCGACAGGCTCATGGACGCGCCAAGCTGAAATCCGATGACGGCAATCGCAGGGTTGGAACCGGGAACCAGCAGGTTCTTGATAAACGGGAACAGGTTGCCCAGAACCATGCCGATAACGAGCGGCAAAATGGAGCCGATGATAGTACCGACAGGGATGTTGGCAAGACCCGAAACACCAAGGATGATCATCGTGACGGCGGGGCCGGCCGTAAAGAACAGGATACCGACGGCGCCCTGCTCGGACTCATCGCCGAACTCGCCCATGATGCCCGTATAGAGCGCCATGTTGCAAAACGTAATGCCGCCGATGATAGACACGGAGCTCAGACCCAGGAAGTTGTCGTTAAAGAAATATGCCACGCCTAGGCCGAGAGCCGCTGCGACGACCAGCTTGGGAATCAGCACGACGATACCGGTCTTGATGGCGCCCGGCGTGGACTTAAAGCTGATGCCGGCGCCCACGAACAGCAGGATCGCGGCGACGATGGTATTGGAGCCACCGCGGCAGGCAGCCGTAAAGAAGCCGCCGATCTCAAAAACCTGCGGGCAGAAGGTGTTGAGCAAAAGACCGACGATCATCGGATAGATCATGATGTCGCCCGGGATGCGCGGAACCTTGAATTTCTTTTGCTCGTTGGCAGTCGCTTCCTGTGCCATGAAACCCCCATTTCCGCTGACGCGGAACAAAAGCCCACGTCATGCTTTGCTACAGTAAAGTTTGACCATGGTACCAGAAGAAATAGACCAGCTCGGTGAAAAATTCGACAAGTTGGGATGGAACGAGATTCGGCGCCCGCGACGCCACCCCTATATAAGGCTCAAGACGATATAGAGTACGATGCCCGAGACGCAGCACCACAGCATCGATTTTGTCTTGACCGCCACGACCACGACGCCGGCGGCCGCAATCCAGGGAACCAAGGCAGGCCAGAGTCCCGCGTCGAACGCGCCGGGGCTCACCAAGTCGTTGGCGACCAGCGCGGCAAAGGCAGCGGGCGGGATATAGCCCAGGGCCTCGGTAATACGGGGCGACAGGGTCCGCCCGCGCAAGGCGAACGCCGGCGCGATGCGAAAGAACACGATAGCAGCCCACGACGACAGCCACAGAACCAAGAACTCGTTAACGGGCATCGCGGGCACCTCTTCCGTCAAATACAGCATCGCACGCCAACGCAATGGCAATGCCGGCCACGACGCTTGCCGGCACGGCAATATTCGTGAGGCCCAAGAACTTGCATATGGCGACAGACACCGCAGCCATAACAGCAGCCACGACATTGCCGCGCGACAGCCGCTGCGAAAAGAGCAGGCAGATAAAGAGTGAGGTGCAGACAAAGGCTGCAATGGCGGTGGGAACATCGACAACGGCGCCGACGATGGCGCCCGTCGTACACGAAACGCCCCATGTTGCGATAAGGATCACGTTGAGCACGAAGGACTCACGCGGGCCCCAATCCTCCCCTTCAACCAACTTGGCAAGCGAGATGCCGTATGCCTCCTCGGTAAGTGTCGCGGCAACAGCCAGCGTCTGACACTTCGAGGCACCCGTCAGATGCGGCGCGATCGATGCCGAGTAAAGCGCAAAACGCGAGGAGACGGCGGCGACGCTCGCGACGATCGATGCTGCAGGCACACCCGCCAGCCACAGGTTGCAGATCATAAACTGCCCGCTGCCCGTCACAAACGTGCTGCTCAGAGCAAAGACCATCCAGGGCTCCATTCCCGTCTGCCCCATGATCATTCCGCACGGCGCGCCTATTGCAACATAGGTAAGCATCACCGGCCAGACGGTTCTAACGATTTTGAGCACCATACGCTTCTCACCCTGACAAGGTCTCCGAGCCGCATGTAGCGATACGGCAGAATCATCATCCGACAGCAACCGAGTTCACCTACAATTGCCACCGGATCGAAAGACACAACTTTTTAGGAAGTCATTATGACAGCTATCGATCGAGACCGGGCGCGTGCGGCCTTCAAAAGCTACACCGATGCCTACGACGCCACCAGCCCACGCATCGCGCTCAAAATCGAGCATACGTACCACGTGGCCGAGGCATGCGATGCCGTAGCGCGCGAGCAGGGCTGGTCGTCAGAAGATATTGACCTGGCATGGCTTTGCGGCCTGCTACACGATATGGGCCGCTTTGAGCAGCTGCGACGCTGGGACACCTTTAAGGACGCCGAGAGCATGAGCCATGCGGCGCTGGGCATCGAGGTCCTCTTTGGCGAGAATCCCGCCGATGCACCCGCCACGACAAACATCCGTGACTTTATCGAAACCGGTGCACATGACGAGCTCATCCGAGCGAGCATCGCCTATCACAGCGACTTTCGCCTGCCGGCACTACTCGACGAGCGTACACGGTGCTTCTGCGATATCGTGCGCGATGGTGACAAGATCGACATTATGCGCACCATCGCCGACAGCACCGTCGACACCATCCTCAAGGTGGACGAGAAGACGTTTCTCGGCAGCCGTTTCTCGTCGCCGACACTTGCCGCCTTTGACGAGCACCGCTGCGTCGCACGCGATGAACGCAACGAGCCCGCAGACTACCTGGTGGGACTCATCTGCTTTATGTTTGAGCTCGTCTATCCAGCAAGCCGCGCGCTGGCGCGCGAACAGGGCGATATCCACCGCCTGCTCGACGCGCCCTTTGGCATTACGCGGCCCTTTACCGACCCCGCCACGCAGGCGACTTGGAGCCGCCTTAAGGACGAGATGCGCGACTGGCTGGCGCGCGCCTAGCGCTCAAGCTGGGCCAGCAGTTCCTCGACGACCTCGACGGCATCGCCGACAACCTTGTACTGGGCAGCACCAAAGATGGGGGCATCCGGGTCCTCGTTGATGGCGATAATGCACTCTGCCCCACCGATGCCGGCAAGATGCTGGATGGCGCCCGAAACACCGATACTCACGAGAAGCTTGGGCGAAACCGATACGCCGGTCTGGCCAATCTGATGGCGATACTCCAACCAGCCGGCCTCCACGACAGGTCGCGTGCAACCAAGCTCGGCTCCCAGAGCCTCGGCGAGCCTTCGCATCAGGGGCAGATTCTTCTTGGAGCCAATGCCGCGGCCCACCACGACCAAGCGTTCGGCATCGGCGATCGAGGCCTGCTGCCTCCACTCCTCGGCGGGAATCGAGATCTCGACACGAGCCTTAGCATCATCCGCAAGCGATATCTGGGTGATCGTGCCGGAGCGGTCGTAGTCAAAGTCGGGCGCCTTAAAGATGCCGGGACGCACCGTTGCCATCTGGGGACGATGATTGGGACAGACGATGGTGGCCATCAGGTTGCCGCCAAACGCCGGACGCGTCTGTTGCAGCAGTCCCGTCTCCGTATCCATCGAAAGTACGGTGCAGTCAGCCGTAAGGCCCGTCTGCAAGCGCACGGCAACGCCGGGTGCCAGTTCGCGGCCAAAAGCGGTCGCACCGTATAGGATGGCCTCGGGTTTGCGTTCGGCTACCAAATCGCAGATCAAGCGGGCGTAGACCTCCGCATCGTTTTGGCGCAGGCGCTCGTCGCGACAGGCCAGGACTTCGTCGGCGCCCGCGCAAACCAGATGCTCCAGGTCGCCGAGAGAACCCTCGGGACCCATACCGATCAGTGCCACCAGACGGCAGTCGCGAGCATCGGCAAGCTCGCGGCCCTTGCCCATAAGCTCATAGGCAACGGGAGTCACCGTATCGTGCTCGTCGGTCTGCGCGAAGACCCAAATGTCTCGATATGCATCAAGGTCCACCGCACCAGCGGCCTCGTCACGCTCGATCGAGATAGCGTTGACAGGGCAGGCGTCGACGCACCCACCGCATAGGATGCAGCCGTCGGTTACGCGGGCGCATCGGCTGGGTCGCTCGCCTTCCACTACGATGCCGCCCGAGGCACAGGCGCGAACGCAGCGACCGCAGCCGATACAGGCTTCGCTATCGATAATCAGTCCGCTCATCTATGCCATCCCCTCGATAATCTTGGCAAGCTTTGCCGCCTGCTCGGACGCCGTCCCCTCAACGGCCTCGCACGTTTGGTCACGGTCGGGCACAAACGAGCGCACGACCTGTGTCGGCGACCCGGCAAGACCGCAACGCGCGGGGTCGGCGTTCACGTCGGCGGCACTGACCACGCGCACGTCCGCCTCCTCCGCCGCGCGAATACCGGCAATACTCGGCATACGCAGTTGGCCAATCTCCTTGGCAGTCGTCATCGCGCACGGCATCTCAAGATAGACCGTCTCCTCGCCGGCATCGCAACCGTGAACGAGCGAAAGCGCACCGCACGTCGTAAAACCTGCGCTCTGCACGCAGCTCACATCGGTCACGCAGGGAATCTCAAAGGCGCCGGCAAGCTCGGGGCCAATCTGGGCCGTATCGCCATCCACCGCCATCTTGCCGCAGATGAGCAGGTCGAAGTCCTCGTCGAGCGCTTCGATGCCGCACTTGAGGGCATAGGTGGTTGCCAGGGTATCGGCGCCCGCAAAGGCTCGGTCGGTCAGCAGCAGCGCGTCGTCGGCGCCTCGAGCGATGCAGTCGCGCAGCAGCGATTCGGTCGCGGGGATGCCCATCGACACCACCGTCACGCGCACGTCCATGCCAAAGCCGATAAAGTCGTCCTTCAGCGCCAGCGCGCATTCCAAAGCGCTCGCATCAAAGGGATTAATGACCGCCTGCTTGCCATCGCGCACGATGGTATTGGTCTTGGGGTCCATCTTGACCTCGGTGCTGCCCGGCACGGCCTTGACGCACACCACCATATGGAAATCGCTCATCTTCACGCGCCCCCTTTCTGGACGAGCTCATCCAAGAGCTTCTCCGAAAACAGGTTACCGCGACCCAGCTGCCCGGCAGGATCGAGCTGGAGCTTGAGCCGCGCCGACTCGACCATGGCCTCGTGACCGTACATCGTCTCCAAGAAGCCCGCCTTGATCTTGCCGACGCCGTGTTCTGCGGAGACGGCACCGCCCATGGCCGTGACCTCGGAAGCCCACTGGGCAAAGAGTTCTCCGCCGCGGCGATAATCCTGTGCATTGCGCGGCAGAATGTTCACATGCAGATGGTTGTTACCGATATGCCCCCAAGCGGCAGATTCAAGCCCACTTTCCGCCAGCGTGCGGCGATAGAGGGCGATAACATCGGCCAAGTGCGCGTTGGGCACCGACATGTCCGAACCCAGTTTGGTGATGGTGGGATCCATGCGGCGGCGCTCGTCGATGAGCATGTTGACGCTCTCGGGCACCGCATGGCGGAAGAATCGCTGACACTCGCGATCGACCTCGGCGCGCGCGACCCATGTCGCATCGTCACTGCCGCCCGCAAGCTCCAGTACCCACCCCAAGTGATACAGCTCCTCAATCGCCTGGGCTTCGTCGTCGCAGTCGAGCTCCACGTAGACACAGACCTTGGCGTCTTTGTCGAGCGCAGGCAGCGAGGCAAACGCCGTCGACTGCTCGCGCTGGCGACGTAGAATATCCAGGGCGCCAGCATCGAAGTACTCGATGGCAGCCGCATGGGACAGGACGGGACGCACAGAATCGGTGAAGGACACGGCCTTGTCTTCGCTGTCGAAGAAGCAGCTCACGCCCCAAACGACCGCGGGTGCCACCTGCAGGGCAATCTCGAGCTCGGTGATAACGCCGATTGTGCCACACGCACCGATAAACAGATCGATGGCATCCATATCGTCAGCAACGAAATAGCCCGAAGCATTTTTTGTCTTGGGCATGGTATAGCCGGGAAGATCGAGCTCGAGTGTACGGCCCGCTGCCGTCACGAGCGACAGGTGGCGGCCCTGGGCAAAAGCCTCGCCGCGCCGAAGCTCAAGCAAATCGCCATCAGCCAGCACGACGTGGAGTCCCGTGATATGTGGGCGCATGGGGCCGTAGGCGTAGCTGCGGGCACCGGAGGCGTTACATGCCGCCATGCCGCCCAGACAGGCAGACGCCTCGGTGGGATCGGTGGGAAAAAACTGCTCGGGAGCCTCTTGGAACTCCTCGTAGGCCTCAAGCGATGCCTGGTCCCAACCAGTGGTCGGCAGCACCTTCTTGCTCAGCTGCTTACGCAGCTCCGAGAGCACAACGCCCGGCTCCACGCGCAGCAGAAATTGGCCTTGTTCATCGCGGCGAAGGCCCAAATAGCGATTCATACGGGAAGTATTGAGGATATGCCCGCCGTGGGGCACGGCGCCGGCGGCAAGGCCGGTTCGGGCGCCCTGAACCGTTACCGGAACACGCTCGACATGGAGCTTTTCCAAAATGGCACGGACCTCGTTTTCCGTTGTCGGAAACGAAATGCTCGAGGCCTCGCCCGATGCGCGAGATTCATCGCGGCCATACTCTTCGAACTCGTCGGTGAAGGGTTTGATGGTTGCAGACACGCGAACTCCCCCTTTAGCTAACTACAGTGTTTGCAGGGAGATGTTACCGCATCGTTTCGTCGACGTGTTCGAGACCGTCTCCATAATTGGCGTTTTTTACGTTCGTGCAATTCGGCGAGCGGCTTGATTTCCTCGGCAGACGATGCTTTTGACACATATGGCCCCGCCGTCGCCGACCGCGCGATTGTCGCTCGAAAAAAGTTGGAGTATTTTTTGCCGCCTTTTACCTGCGGAGACGCCAATCCGTCAAGCATTTGGTCAGAAATTGGTCAAGTAGCGGCTGATACGGTCGGCGTCGACAGCCAAAACCGATAGAAGTTTTGGCCCAGAAGCAGGGAGGTTCCCATGGCATATTACTGGCCCCAGTACGGCATCGCCATCGAAGTCGACGACGATCCCCATCTCCTGCCTTTCGACGAAGAGGCATTCCCCGATACGACGGTCTACCACGTTACCACCGATGTGATCTGCGACCCCGAGTCGTTCTCGGCGCTCGCCCACCACATCGCGCATATCCACGACATCGAGCTCCCTCCCGACTTCGACGAGCTCGTCTACTCGCGCCGTCTGATGCTTCACATGCTCTTTGGAGCGGACCCGTCCACCTTTGCGCGCGTCTATACCGCCAAGGATGCCGCATGAGCGCGAAGAAGCCACCCCACTTTGCAGGCCTGGGTCGTCGCAAGAAGCTCATCGTTGCCTGCTTGGCCATCGTCTGCGCCCTTGTCGCCGTAGGACTATACGCTTGGCAGTCGCAGCCCGTACCCGAGGCGGGCGCTTCGGTCACGACGGCCGAGGGCAAAACGCGTCAGGAAATCCAAGATGAGCTCGACGCCATCGTCCGCGACAACATGATGACGATTTCGGTCGCGCCGGTCGCTCAGCTGCAGGAGGACGGCAAGCTGCGCGTCAACGTGCAAAACGTCCAAGACAATAAATTTCCCCAGCGATTCCGCGTCATCCAAAACGACGAGACCATATACGAATCCGATGTGGTCGAGACCGGCAAAACGGTCGAGACATGCCCCGCCGGCGACATCGAGGAAGGTGAGGCGTACATCGAGATCCAGGCGCTTGAGGCCAAGACCTATGACAGCCACGGCAACCCGACACGCGTCAAGGTACGGGTTGAGCAAGCCGAGAACTAGCTTTCCGGTCGACGCGGCACCGCACGCGATTCACCAGCATTCGTCCAATCATCGCGGGGACGGCCCGCGGCGAATAGAAAGGAACGACCATGGACATCACCAGGAATATGAACGGAGCCAGAGCGCTCGTCGTGGGTGCAGGGCTCGCGCTCGCGCTCGCAATGGGCGCCGCCCCGACGCCAGCTATGGCAGCCGGGCGTGTTGGAACCACGAAGGTAATGGTCAAGACCGAGATCGACAACATCAAGTTCAACGCACCGACGGTTATTCCCTTCGTCGCCCAAGCCGACGGCACGCTTCAGGGTCCCTCAGAAGACGCGATCACCATCGACAATCTTTCGGCCTACGGCATCCATGTCACCAACATGAAAATCGACGCCATGAACACCTGGACCATTGCCGCCGACGCCAAGGCCGGAACCGCGCAGAACTCCATCGACTTTAAGGTCGGCCCCGACGGCGCACTCCAGAACGCCAGTGCCGCAACGCAGGGGACAGGCCTCGATCTTTCCAAGAATGCAGCCTTCGACATGGGCTACCAGGGCATTGCCGGCGGCACGGACAAAATTAAGCTCAAGACAAGCGGAAACGTCGCCCGCGTCACGCGCGACATCTTCCGCGTAACCGGCGAAGGCGATCAGGTTGCAACGATCACCTGGACGGTCGAGCCCGGTGCGCACACGGCATAAGGCCGTCGCCCTGGCCGCCGCCGTCAGCATCCTAGCGTTTGGCCCAGCCATGGCCTTTGCCCAGCAAGAACAGGCGCAGGCCGCCACGCAAGTGACGGTCGACCTCTCGGGGCTCGACCGCGGCGACCGCGAGGAACCATTGGCGCAGACAGGCGATGGACGATGGCTCTTGGCAGCAGGCGCCACAGCAGCAGGCGCGGGAACCGCCGGCCTCGGCCTGCACATCAAACGCAGCCAGAAACAAAACACGGACAGGCCGCACTAAATTAGCTAAGGAGACCCCATGGCATCGAAGAACCTTTTGCCCGTCGTCGCACTCTGCGGCGCGCTCGCAACCGGAACGCCTGTCGCCGCTTGGGCGACTCCTGTCATGGCAGACTCCTTACCAGCAGCCCTAAGCTCCGCATCAAATCCGTCGAGCGCCATTGCGTGCAAGCGTTTTTCGATCGCACAGGCTGCAATCTCAACCTCAGGATGCCTTCGTCGTAATACGGACGGTTCGATAGTCGTGGATATCAATCGTTCGAACAAGGCAAACGGCTCCCAGGCGGGGTACGCCGTCTGCACGTGGCGCTCGGTTGTGCTCGACGCAGATGGCGATCCATGCAATTTAGAGCTGCGCATCGACATCGCTTCGATCGATGACTCGGCGAACGGAGCGAAGGTCGCCTTCGACGGTACGTTTTTTGAGAAAGGAGGCGGTATATGTCTGGGCTGCGCCGCCGCGAATGCAGACGACACGCAGCCCACCCTCTCATTCACGGCATCGTTGCGGCTGACCAAAGCCGGTACCGATGCCATCGCGGCGGGAGAAGCGTCCCTGCTGTTCTACGCCGTCAGTACCAAAGACACAGACGCTCATTTCGAGAAGCCATCCGGATCACTCAGCCTTACACGAGGGATAGAGGCAGGCCCTATTGAAATCGATGCCCGCGCGCAAAGCAGGCAACGCATTCTTGCCGACCCGGCGCTTCTCGAAATGGAGTGGAACGGATCCGGAGCCATCGGAATTCTCCCCTCCGCGTTTGACGCCAAGACGCTCCCCCCAAACGACGAACCCATCAACGCAACCATACAAGAAGAGAGCGCGGACAAAGAAGCAGGTGCGGGCGACACGCCGTCGCCGACAAACAGCGTCCCAGCTTCTTTCGAAGCGCCGAATGAGCCCGCTGCCGATCCAAACGATCCCGAGTTCGCGGACAGTCTGGGGCTTGCTGATCCTCAAGAGATCGATGAAGGTAACTGCTGCGTGCTTGCCGCGCTCGACCACACGGAGGTCATCGACGCTGCGAGCATCGAAGTTGCCGCCGCCAATCAGCCCGTCCGCAAGTCGGCTATCATCGCATTTCCTGAATCCATCGAAGTCGTCTTTTTGCCATCGGGCGAGGTCGTGGCCCCAACACTGCTCACCTTGTTGGGCGCCAAGAATACTCGAAACGAAATTAAAAAGGTCACAGTTGTCGACCCTGCAACCACCGCCAAGCTGCGTCTATACGCCGTTGCTCCAGACGGAGGCAAGACCTTGGAATTCGATGGCGACACACTCCTGGCCTGGCGACGTCTGGACATTATGCAAGACGTCTCGTATCAGATCGAACTCGAAGGGTTTGATCGTGCCCGCGATGCCAATATCATCGCCGCGGCTATTGAATCCCCACAGCGGCTTATGACACTGCGCTTTGAATACTATCCCTATGTCCCGACAACCACCTGAGGCTTAAATGCCGCGCATCATTCCTAATACCACTTATATAACGTATTAGATGAGTCGCGATGTACCTCGCATTTCGTTCTGCTACGATTGCCACGTTGGCATCAATACAGGAGGGCTCATGCCGGGCTTGGGAACAATCATCAACGTTGTGCTTTTAGTTGCGGGCGGTCTTTTGGGATTAGCGGGCGGCCGCTTCATTACACCGCGCATCCAAGACACGCTCATGAAAGCATCGGGGCTGTGCGTCCTGTTTATCGGCCTTGGCGGCACCATGCAAAAGATGCTCCTTATCGATGGGAAGGCGCTAGCGACCACCGGCACCACCATGCTCATCGTCTCGTTCGCCCTCGGCTCGCTCATCGGCGAGGCCATCAACTTGGAGGCCGCCATCGAGAACCTTGGCGAATGGCTCAAGCGCAAAACCGGCAGCGAGGGCGATAACGAGTTCACCAACGCTTTTGTCTCGACTTCACTCACCGTGTGTATCGGCGCCATGGCCATTGTGGGATCGATCCAGGACGGTCTGCTCGGTGACTGGTCAACGCTTGCCCTGAAAGGCGCATTGGACTGCATCATCGTCTGCACCATGACGGCGTCGCTTGGCCGCGGCTGCATTTTCTCCGCCCTGCCCGTCGCCGTGTTCCAGGGGACGATCACGCTGTTTGCCGGCGCACTCTCCCCCATCATGACTACGGCAGCCCTCGACAGCCTTTCGCTCGTAGGCTCCATGCTCATCTTCTGCGTCGGCGTCAACCTCATCCGTCCTCAGACCTTCCGCACGGCCAATATGCTCCCCTCCGTCGTCATCGCCGTCATCTACGCCCTCCTGCTCTAAATCTATCAACGCAGCGGTATCTCGAACACCTGTTTGATGCTGTGCTATGATATGAGGTCACCGTAGCTGCGTTCGAGAGGAGGAGCGGTGGCCGACCAGGACATCAAGATGCTCATCGAGCGCATTATGGCCGAGGCCCGGACCCATCAGTCTGCCCGCTTCTCACATGAAGTCTACGCAGACGAGCCGATTCTCAAAACCGGCCGACAGATGCAGAATTTCCTCCCCGACCAGTACCGTAAAATGCGCGAGATATCGCGCTGGCAGGATGACCCCAAGGGCGGTGCGGGCCGCTGGCTTTCGGAAGCCGAGCTTTTTTACCGCCAGGGCCTGCTGATGGCCGACTTTGAGGACGACTGTCCCTACAACGGCACCTTTAAGTCGTACTTTCCCACCTACAACGCCATGAGCGACCGGCAGCTGCGCGGCTACTTTACCTGGCGTGCCCAAGTGCGCCGCGGAACCGTCGAGGAAACGTCTACGTCCTTTGCCTTTCTGTATCTCTATGAGCTGATTTGCGGCATTGGCGTAGATGACCCGCTCGACGGTTTTAACAAGATCAAGGCCTTTTGGGATGTCTATCGCGCCTTCGAGCCCGGCATTGATCGGTTTGCACGCGTGTGGTTGCAGGATTACGCCGTATTCCATGGGCTCGACCCCAAGCTGCTCCGCGACTCTAAAACCGTCATGTTCGATAACGCCCTTATCGAGCTGCGGCGCGCGGCACGAGACCTTGTACCGGCACCGGCACCGTCCGACCAGACCCCCAAACGTCGCAAAACCTCCGAGCCCACGCTCCCCCTTCCGCCCGATGAGGTGCGCGAGGAGCGACTCATGGCCGCCATCAACGCCCTCTCCACGTACAACCTAAGTAACTCGCGGCTCGACCGCAGCCACCACCGCGATCTGCGCCACGTGGCATGCGCCGTGTATGTCCGCATGGCGCGCTACTATGACACGCACCGAAAGACCGGCATCGTAGCGAGCTTGTTTGGGGAGGAGACGGCCATGCCCTACACCATGTTTGCCTCGGCCGTATTCTTTGCGCCCGAGCGCCACGAGGACTGCGAATACCGCCTGGATCCCATCCACATCTACCGTTGCCAAAACGGCTTTTGGGAATGCATGCGTATCCATGGTAGTAGGCAAAAGAGCAAAAAGCTCGGTGAAATGATGCGCGCCTGCGACCAACGCTTGCGCCTGGCGCTGGACCCCGCCCATCCCCTTAAGGAAGAAAAGGTCCCCAAATATCTGGCCAAGATTATCGATGACGAGATTGTGGCATGGCTTTCGTGGGACGCCGCACACCAGCCCGTCAAGATCGATATCGACCTGACTCAGCTGGGGCACATTCGGAGCGCCGCTGCGCAAACGCGCGAAGCACTTTTAATCGACGAAGAGCGCGAGGACGGCGCACCTGTGGAAGCCGAGGCAGCGGACTCAGGGCAACCGGAAGCCGAGCCCGTAGCCGACGCGATTGTCGAGGCGGTCGCGGCACCCATTCGGCAGGACGAGACCGACGAGCCAACCATATCCACAGAACAGTTTGGTGTCGTGGCACCGCTTCTCGCGCCGACGCCCGCGTTCGCAGCTGTTGCGCCCGCTGACGCCACGAACGAACTCACGCCTGCCGCAGACGCCTATCTCCGCGCGCTGCTCGAGCACAACGCAGTACAGGCGGAATCGGCGGTAGTGCAATCGGGGCAGAGCGAGGACATGCTCGTCGACAGCATCAACGAGGCGCTCTTTGACCTGGTGGGCGACACCGTAATTGAATTTAGCGCGGCAGGGCCGCAGATTATCGAGGACTACGAAGCAGACGTGAGAGGATACCTAGACCATGAGTGATACCGCATCCGCAGCGCCCCGTGTACCCAAACGCGTCGCCGCCGTTATCCTTAACTCGCTCAAGGGCGGCGTGGTCCCGCGCATCGGCCTTCCCTATATCACCGTGGGTCGCGAGGTCGAGATTCGCGCCCTGCTCACCGATTTGAGTCTCATCGCCGATGGCGGCGCGAGCTTCCGCTTCTTAGTCGGTCGTTACGGCGCCGGCAAGAGCTTTTTGCTCCAGACCATCCGCACGCACGCCATGGGCGAGGGATTCGTCGTCGCTGATGCCGACCTGTCGCCCGAGCGCCGCCTGCAGGGCGGTCAGGGACAGGGCCTTGCCACCTACCGCGAGCTCATCCGCAATATATCGACCAAGACGCGCCCCGAGGGTGGTGCGCTCAACCTTATTTTGGATCGCTGGGTCGCCTCGTGTGCCGACGTCGACGAGTCGGTCGTCAATGCCCAACTGGCCCCGCTCGAGGAGATGGTCCACGGCTTCGACTTCACCCGCATGCTCCGCCGCTATCGCATGGCCGTATCCGAGGGCGATGAAGAGGCTATGAGCCGCGTGACCAAATGGATTCGCGGCGAGTACCGCACCAAGAGCGAGGCACGCGCTGAGCTGGGCTCCTCGACCATCATCAGCGATGACGACTGGTACGACTACGTTAAGCTCATTGCACGCTTTTTGGTCTGCAGCGGATATAAGGGCATGCTGGTGCTCATCGACGAACTCGTGAATCTGTACAAGATTCCCAACGCGATCACGCGCCAATACAACTACGAGAAGATCCTGACTATGTACAACGACACGCTCCAGGGCAAGGCGCAGTACCTGGGCATGATCATGGGCGGCACGCCAACCTCCATCGAAGACCGCCGCCGCGGCGTGTTCTCCTACGAAGCTCTGCGCAGCCGACTCGCTCAGGGTCGCTTTGCGCGAGATGATCTCAAAGACATGCTCGCGCCCATCATCCGCCTGCAGCCGCTCACCTACGAGGAGCTGCTGGTGCTCATCGAAAAGCTCATGCAGATCCATGCCGGCTACTTTGGCTGGACGCCCACGCTTACCGAGAACGACTTGGTGAACTTTCTCAAGATTGAGTTTGGCCGCGTGGGAGCCGATACGCACCTGACGCCCCGTGAGGTCATTCGTGACTTTATCGAGCTGCTCGATATCCTGTGTCAGAACCCCGATGCAAATGTGGCCGAGTTGCTGCAAAGCGTCGGCGGCGACGCGCTGGCGCCGGCAGCCGCAACAGGCGACGCCGGCACCGCAGGCGGCGACCGCAACTTCGCCGAATTCACCATCTAACCTGCCAAAAAGGGACAGGTTTATTTTGGCAGGTTTTATCTGGGCAAACGTCGAGGCAGTAATGCAGCAAGCCACTGCCCACCGCATTGAGAGATTCGTTTTTGAAAGGAGGCCCCGTGAACGCCTTTGACCGCTACGCCCCGTTTATCCAAGACTTCATCTACTCCCACGATTGGGAGAGTCTACGCTCCATCCAGGTTGCAGCAGCTGATGCCATCTTTAACACTCAGGACAATGTGCTCCTGACGGCATCCACGGCTTCCGGCAAAACCGAGGCAGCCTTCTTTCCCATCCTGACCGAGTTTTGGGAGAACCCGCCCGCGAGCGTTGGCGCCCTCTACATCGGCCCCCTCAAGGCACTCATCAATGATCAGTTCGTCCGCCTCAACGACCTGTGCGAAGAGGCCGATATCCCCGTCTGGCACTGGCATGGCGATGTTTCGCAGTCGCACAAGGCTAAGCTCATCAAAAAACCGAGCGGTATCTTGCAGATTACGCCTGAGTCGCTCGAGGCGCTCCTGATCCATAAGCACATGGCAATCCCTCGTATGTTCTGCGACCTGCGCTATGTGGTTATCGACGAGGTTCATTCGCTCATGCGCGGCGACCGCGGCGGTCAGACGCTCTGCCTTATCGAGCGCCTCTCGCGCATGGCGGGCGTGCAGCCCCGCCGCATCGGCCTTTCTGCCACCATCGGCGACCCCGAGCGCACGGGCGCCTTTCTCTCACAGGGAACAGGACGCGATTGCATCATCCCCCGCTTTGAGGAACCGCGCCGCGTGTGGCGCATCTCCATGGAGCACTTCTACAACTCGGGTCCCCAGGCACAGCAGTGGGGATTCGAGAGCACGGGTCCACAAGAAGCCGAGATGCTTGCTTGCGAGCGTATTGAGCCGGCGGCGCCCGCGGCGCTGCCGGCTGGCGCCCAAGACGTGCGCCACAGCGGACAGCTTACACAGGAGGAACGCCGTCAACGTCGTGAGCGGGCACGGGGCA
Source organism: Collinsella sp. (assembly GCA_018377855.1). Classification (GTDB taxonomy): domain Bacteria; phylum Actinomycetota; class Coriobacteriia; order Coriobacteriales; family Coriobacteriaceae; genus Collinsella. The sequence goes on from JAGZYM010000016.1 coordinate 45,909, forward strand.
AGGCCGCTCCCAAAGACCGTCGCACTTCCTCGGCCCCCGAGGGCGAAGTCGACATCCCACGAGCGACCGAGCAGGCGCTTCTCAACCCCACCGACACGGCGCCCGACAACGCCGACCCCGGTATGGGCTATATCTTTGAGCATACGCGCGGCCGCAAGTGCCTGGTCTTTGCCAACTCGCGTGAGGAGGCAGAGGCCGTGTGTTCCATGCTGCGCAGCTACTGCGAAAGTCGACACGAGCCCGACCGCTTTCTAATCCATCACGGCAACCTTTCGGCATCGCTGCGCGAGACGGCCGAGGAGCTCATGCGCGACGAGGAGCAGGCGCAGACAACCGTCACCACCTCTACGCTGGAGCTCGGTATCGATATCGGCCGCCTGGAGCGCGCGTTCCAGATCGATGCGCCGTTTACCGTCAGCTCCTTTTTGCAGCGAATGGGCCGCACGGGACGCCGCGACCTTCCGCCCGAGATGTGGTTTGTCATGCGCGAGGAAGAGCCCGAACCGCGCACGATGATGCCCGAAACCATTCCATGGAAGCTCCTGCAGGGTATCGCGCTCGTACAACTCTATCGCGAGGAAAAGTGGGTCGAGCCGCCCGAGCTCGATCGACTCCCCTACAGCCTGCTCTATCACCAGACTATGTCGACCCTCGCCAGCACCGGCGAGCTCACGCCGGCCGAACTTGCCCAGCGCGTGCTCACGCTCAGCTATTTCCATCGCATCTCGGCCGATGACTATCGCGTATTGCTTCGTCACCTCATTAAGATCGACCATATCCAGGTCACCGAGGGCGGCGGACTCATCGTGGGTCTCGCGGGAGAGCGCATCATTAACAACTTTAAGTTCTACGCCGTATTCCAGGAAAACGAGGAGTTCACCGTTCGTAGCGAGTCGGCCGAATTGGGCACGATCGTCAACCCGCCACCGCCCGGTGAGCGCATCGCCATCGCCGGACACTGCTGGATTGTCGAGGAAGTGGACTGGAAGCGCCATACCGTCTTTGCCACGCAGGTCAAGGGCCGTGTGCCGGCCTACTTTGGCGACTGCCCCGGTGATATCAACACACATGTACTCGAGCGCATGCGCAAGGCGCTCAACGAGCACGCGGCATATCCGTACCTTATGGGTAACGCGCGGGCCCGCTTGGCGCAGGCTCGCCATACGGCCGAGATTTCGGGCGCAGGGACCAAGCCACTCATCAACCTGGGCGGCGATACCTGGGTGCTCTTCCCCTGGTTGGGCAGCTACGCCTTTCTGGCGCTCGAACGTATGCTCAAGATTAAATGTGCCGCGGAGCTGGGCCTTCGCGGACTCGACCCATCGCGCCCGTACTTTATGCAGTTTAAGATGAAGGCTGACGAGGAGACGTTCTTTGAGGTGCTCGCCGCCGAGGCCGAGAAGGACTTCAATCCCATCGAGCTCGTCTATCCCGGCGAGGTGCCTTATTTTGATCGCTACGACGAGTACGTTCCCGAGGAGCTCGTGCGCAAAGGCTTTGCCGAAGGCGTGCTCGACATCGAAGGCATGAAGCAGCGCGTTCTCGGCTGGCGCGACCACGCCTAAGACCAGTCTTTTTGGGACGGGGAGACCTATTTGTCGTGAAGAACGGTGCCGATGAAGTCGGTGTCGAAGGGCACGGCTTCGGCAAAAGCGTAGTTGCCGTCGCTGGCGATGAGCAGGTAGTTCTCCTCGCCGCCGAACTCCGCATCGCCGCACGGGACCACCCAGGCATGGGCGAATACCTCGAGTGCCGTGGCAGCGCAGTCGCGCAGGAACGTCACGTCGCTCCCCTCGTTTGCGCTCACGATATTGGCGACGTAGACGCCCCCAACATTTAGGCTGCCCCGCACTAAACGCAACGCTTCAACGGTCGCCAGCTCGCGCACGGGCTCGGCACCGCCAAAGCAATCGCTCACGACCACGTCGTAGCGACGATGGCCCACGCTCGTCACACCCAGATACGAGCGAGCCTCAGCGGTTATCAACCGCAGGCGATCGCCCGCCGCGCGCTCCAGCTCGTCTAGGTAGAACCAGCGGCGCGCCAGGCGCGTAATCTCTCCGTCATACTCGATGACGTCCATGCGCAAGCCCTCGTGCGACATCAGGGCGAATTTAGGATAGGCAAACCCGCCGCCGCCCAGCATAAGCATACGGTCGATGCCGTGACCATAAGCGTCGCGCATCGCATCCTCGGACTCAAACACGTCGTCAAACGCACGATAGTACGCAAAGACGGGCTCGGCCCAACGCTCACCGACATAGCTCGCGCTTTGGTAGACGCCGCCTTGCACCAACACGCGAATCTCATCGCCGCACTCATCGTGCACGCGCTTCACACGCGCCAACCCATTGCGGGTTCGCGCAACTTGCAGACAGGCAGCACGAACAGCGACAGCGGCCGCACCAAGCGCCGCGGCCCCCAGAGCAACGCCGGCAACGACGCCGGCAGAAACACTTGGCTTGTTCATCTAGAGCTCTTTTTGCAGATAAAGGCCATGGTCATAAAATCCAAGATGGCGATAGTACTCGCGCGTACCAATCGCGCTGATCACGTTGATGCGCGCATAGCCGGCATCCCGGGCAATCTCGCACGCACGCTCTACGAGCAAACGCCCCAACCCGTGATGCTGCGCCGCCTGGCCCTGGTCACCCACGCGTGCCGCCATGCCATACACGTGCACCTCGCGAATCATCGCCTCGTCCGGCGTCGTCGGCAACTCGTCCGCATGCGCGGCAACAAACGAATGGTCGGGCAGCGACAACCGCAAAAAGCCCGCGATCTTGCCCTGCTGCGTCACCCACTGCAAAAAGCGCTCGTAAGTCACCGGTGTCTCGTACGTCACTTCCTCATCAAGAGATAGCTCGTCCAAGTCGGCACCCGCGGTACTGATCTCACGATAGCGAATCTCGCGCACCGTCGCGCCTTCCCCACGAGCCGCCAAGCGGTTCTCAACGAGCTGGCGCAGGTTGGGTTTCTTGTTGCCCACCATGATGTCGTCGGAGCTAAAGTCGCGGATCATGCGACTGATGCGGCAGAACGCCGGCGTCACCACGATGTCGTCGGCCAATACATCGAGCAGCTCTTCCTCGGTATAGGGACGCCACTCGCCGCGCTCATAGCAGCCCACCAGACGCGAGCCCTCGATGAGCGCGCACGGGTAGACCTTGACCTCGTCGGGCATAAAGGCCCCCTCGGTCATAAAGCACTCGTAGTCGCGCTTGTCCCCCTCGGGCGTGGCGCCCAGCAAGTTAAGCATAAAATGCGCGTGGATCTTAAAGCCAAACAGGCGCGCAAGCGAAAACGCCCGCTCGATCTGCGCCACCGAAATGCGACGCTCGTTGATATCGAGCAGGTGCTGGTCAAGGCTTTGGATGCCCATCTGAATCTTGGTGCAGCCCAGGCGACGAATGAGCGTGAGCGCCTGTGGCGTCACGGCATCGGGGCGCGTCTCGATAACGAGCCCCACCACGCGATGCTTCGCCGTCTCGTTGATGCGCTGCTGACGTTCAAGCTCCTCCATCGTGGTCGTCTGCCACTCGGCGACCTCGCCCCACGGCGTACCAGGGCCGTACAGACGACTCACCGCGCGGTTATAGCCGCCCACGGCAACATCCACACGCCCCTGCTCGTCGGCAACACCGCTCGCAAGCTCGGCCTCGTCGGTCGCAATACCGGCAGCCCGATAGCGCTCACGGCGCTCTGTTACCACCGGCGGCAGGGCATCGGCGGGAGCGTCATCGAGTAGACGCCCCGCCTCGGCACGGCTGATGCCCGGACGCGCCAACATGGGGTTGGCAGCCACGCCGGCGACGGCATCGTCATTGAGCGCACGGAAAAGCTCTGACATAAACCATGTCTGATACCCTTGCGGATAGTCGCTCCAGGTGCCACCGAGCACAATGAGCTCTATCTTGTCGGTCGCATGCCCCATCTGCGAAAGCGCCGTCAAACGGGCACTCACCTGCAGATACGGGTCAAAGCAATTTTGCTCCGCACGGGCGCATGCCGGCTCGGCGTGCAGATAGCTCTTGGGCATGCGCAGGTCGTTGGGGCAAAACAGGCAATCGCCCGAGCACGGCCAGGGCTTGGTGATGACGGTAATGGTCGCCACGCCCGAAGCCGTGCGGCGCGGCTTCATACGCAGCACCTGCAGCAGTTGACGTTCCAGATCGGAATCGACATTCCACGCAGCCCACCGAGCCGGCTCCTCACGTTTAACCCGCTGGTAAAACGGCAGCAGGCGGCGCTTGGCCAAATCGCGTTTGTCGGCACCCTCGCGGCGCGCCTCGGCATGTATCAATTTGACGAGCGCTTTGTCGTCCACGATCTCGCCGCGACGCAGAGCCTCAAGTATGTTCAAGATAATCTGTTCCATGCCCCCATTGTAAAGGCAAAGGCGCCGAAGCCCGTCACGGCTCCGGCGCCTCCATCAAACAGCGCGTCTATGGTTTATAAGTCTTCAATAACCACCCGTCACTCTGAATCAAACGACATGTCGCCCGAACCGACCTCAAAACGATACGTAGCAGACTTATCGCCGTTATCGAATTCAAGATTCAAAATGGTCTCGCCGTCGTAGCCAAGCGGAAGGAAATCGCTCTCGAAGTCGCCGCTGCCCAAGGTGAGGCTCGCCTTAAAGCCCGTCGAGTTCGGAACCGTCATCTCCACATCGCCCGAGCCCACACTCACGTCCATCGACTTCGCGGGGGCCTGGTAGAGCTCGAACGTCACATCGCCCGAACCGACCTCGGCATTCAGGGTATCGGTCACGGTGCCCGTAAACTCAACGTCTCCAGAGTCCAACGTCAAATCAAAGTCGTGGCACGCAATGTCCGCGACCGTCAGGTCTCCCAACCCCACGTTTGCCGTAATGCCCATCATGTTATCGGCAAGCTCACGCGGCAGTTCAATGGTGACCTTACGGTCATGGGCGCGCTCGTCATCGCAGTCGAACTGGCTAATCTTGAGTGTAGAGCCCTCGATCTTAACCAGATTCTGAGTGGCAGCATCGGTAGCAGACGCCCCCTTTGCAACGCGCCCGCTTTCGATGACACGTACCGGTCCGCCAGAGACACGTTTAACCTCGACCGTCCCCGACGTCACATCCAAGTCGAGCGATTGGAACGCGTCTTCGTCAAAAGTCGTGCTCGAAAGCTGCTGAGGCCGAGCGGAATAGTTACCGCCATCCAAAAGATCGTCCTCGTCAACCGCATCGTCCATACCAGAGAAGCCGGATACAACATCGTCGAGATCCCACGGACCATCAAAATGAATCAATGTCCGCGAAATGCCAAAGACAAGCCCGATGATGAGCACGAACGCTCCGATGCCAACGCCCAAGCGCACCTTGGATTCATGCGAAAGCTTCATCATTCATCACTCTCTTTGGCAATCGGCTCAGCGGTAGTCGCGGTAGCCACGTCAGCATCAGATTCCGCAGAAGTATCCTTCCCCTGGGCCTTGACCGCCACCGACGCCGAACCAACCTGAATATCCCCGCGCGCCCAATCGCCATCGAGCGCACGCGCCACCCAGTGATAGATGGGAATCGTAAAGAAGATCAGTGCGGCAAAGGGGCCGGCACCAAACAGGAACATCAGCAAAAAGAACAGCAGCCAGCACACGGCCCAATACGGGAACGACTGGAACGGGCCCTTCACCGGAGTCGAGCCAACTGCGCTGCCACTCGTCGCCTGCGCCGTAGCGGCATTGGCGGCCTGCGCACTCCAGCTTGCCGCTTGCGCCGCCTTGGCGGCGGCGTCACTCGCCTGTGTTGCCGCCTCGGTAGCGCGCGCCGCCGCCTCATGGGTGCGAGCACGCTCTGCTGCCTCGGCCTCGCGCTGACGAGCGCGGTCCTCGTTCTCAAACTCGATATCGTCCTCGATCTCATCGCTCGGATTGAGCAGCTCGTCCAAGCTCACGCCATAGAGCTTGGCGAGCGAGATCAGGTTCTCGGTATCGGGCGAGCTCTCCGCGCGCTCCCATTTACTGACTGCTTGGCGCGACAGTCCCAGCTTTCGTGCCAGCCCTTCTTGGCTAAAGCCTTTGCTTCGGCGAAGGTCGGCGAGCCGCTGCGCAGTTTCTACATTCATGGTTCCTCCTATGTGATGCCAGCCGTGCCGCCGGACCGTTTTTGTTCTTAAGGCGCCTTGCACAGTTAAAAATCTATCCGCCACCGCCAAAAGCATGCCACCTATTCTAGTGAGATTTTTGACAACCGGCGGTTGCGGGTGCATATGAGCTGCGGAAATGTGTCCAAACAAAGCAATGACCCGTAGCTTGGTTGTCCCCGTTGCGGCGTTAACGGTAGTATGGTCGTATTGTTAATTCCGCACCGCCAACGGAGGGAGTTCCGCGCCGTGAACCGCGATTTCGCCTCATCGCTCATCCAGCTCAACAACACGTTCTATCGCGAGCACTCCGCCTCCTTCTCCGATACGCGCCAGGCCCCGTGGCCCGGCTGGGTGCGCACCATGGACATCGCGCTCGGGCAGCTCGACGTCGCCACGATCGAGCATCCCGTCCGCGTCTTTGATCTTGCCTGCGGCAATATGCGATTCGAGAATTTTGCCGCCGGCGGCGCACTTGCCGCCAAGGGCGTCGACGGCGCAAACCCCTCGGCAGATGCCAGCTGCCCGTTTGAGTTCTATGGTGTTGACTCGTGTCAGGATTTGGCTATCGATGCGCACGGTCACGCCCTGCGCATTCCCAACCTGCACTTCCAGGAACTCGACGTGCTCGATGCCCTTATGAAGCTCAACCCCGCCGAGACACCCGACGTGCTTTTCGACGCCCCGCTCGCCGACATCTCAGTCTGCTTTGGCTTTATGCACCACGTGCCGTCGTGCGAGTACCGCGTACGCGTGCTCGACGCCCTGGTGCGCCAGACGCGCCCAGGCGGCATCATCGCCATCAGCTTTTGGGAGTTTATGAACGACGAGCGCATGGCGCGCAAGGCCGTTCGCGCCGAGGCCCGCGCCGAGCTCACCCCGCCGTTTGAGGGTTACGATTCCGCGCAGTTTGAAGCCGGCGACCACCTCATTGGCTGGCAAAACGACCGCCACGCCTACCGCTATTGTCATCACTTTGACGATCAGCAGATCACCGACCTGGTGCGCGGCGTCCGTACGTTCTACAAGAGCGGCGAGGTCCCCGTGCGCGAGCTTGAGCGCTTCCATGCCGACGGTCGCAGCGGCGAGCTCAATCGCTATGTGATTCTCAAGCGCCTGTAGGCACCGACGACTCGCCGTCGAGCCGCACAGCGTCTTTCGGGCAAACTATGCCTACCCTTTTTTCAACCCATTGACGGAACGCGCAGCTATGCGTTCCATACTTATGACCAAGGAGCCTCATGGGAGCCGTCCACGTTCGCACGCCTAAGAACTTTGTGCTCGAGGAGCGCCTGGAGCGCTACGCCGATGCGATTGAGACGAACCCCGAGGCCTATGTCGGAGATTGGCGCAAGGCCTGTGCGCCCGCAGGCAGCAAGCCCTTCGAACACCTTCATCTGGATCTGGGCTGTGGCAAGGGAACCTATCTGGTCGAGCGCGCCCACCGCGAGCCCGACACCCTCTTTATCGGCATGGACCAGGAACCCATCTGCATCGCCTATGCCGCGCAGAAAATCTGCGAACAGGGGCTATCCAACGCACTCGTCCTGCCCCGAGGCGCCGCATCGCTGCCACAGCTGTTTGCCGCAGGCGAGCTCGATGCCATCACCATTAACTTTCCCACGCCGCAGCCCAAGGCCAAATACGCTAAAAAACGACTCGTCCATGTCGACCATCTGATGCTCTACCGCCCGCTCTTTTCAGCCGGCGCTACCGTCACACTGCGCACCGATAGCAAGCCGTTGCGCGATTACGCCCTGGGACAGTTTGCCGCGGCCGGCTACGATACGCTTTGGGTAAGCGACGACGTCCGCCGCGACCATCCCGAGCATCCCGAGACCGAGTACGAGCGCCGCACGCGCGAGATGGGTGCCGCCGTCTATGGCATTTGCGCCACACCTGGAGCGCAGCCCAGCGATGAACAGCTCGCGGCGGGCCGCGCGCAGGAGCAAAGCCTAGCCTGCTACCTGCCCGATAACCTCGATGAGCTCGCCTATGTGCCTCTGGGCATGGAAGAGGCCGTCGAGAACTTTAGAAACCGTGCCCGCAAGGGCAAGAAGCGTCTACCGCAAGAGTCCTAGGGGCTTCTGATGGTCGCGGCGTTGGCAAACAAGCGCAAATAGGCGCCAGCGAACGGCCCTCAAACCTAAGTGAGTAGACTATTTTGCAATAGCCAAGCACAGCCCGCATAGCGAAACATAAAACCGACGCTCCTATAAGTTGTCAAGAGGCAGTTTGCGGGAGCGTTCTCTCCAATTCGCACAGGAGCTCGTAATACCTCCTCTCCAGTTTCGTCGAC
>JAGZYM010000017.1:0-53345 GCA_018377855.1 Collinsella sp.
ATTCAGCATCAGGGTAGCGCTGCGACGCGGAAATCGCGCGCCGTTGCCGCGCCCCGCAGTGCCCGCTTCCCCCGAGAACAATTATCAGTGCAGGTAGATAGCCTGCCGTTTTTCAAAAAATGAGGGTATGGATGAGGGTCCCGACTTTTGCCCCGTAATCCGGCATAGTTTTGAAATGGCACCATATCCGTAACAGCCTTTGATCTTCCGTGGACGGAGGAAAACGAGCCCTTTTGTCCCGTCGATCTTGAGTCGCATCCGTTTTCCTGCGAAAACCCTCGTGTCTCAACTTTGGTGAGACATTTGTCTCACGCCCAAAACCGAATCTGGAACGTGTGTCACCTGCCCAAATTGTGTCTCATTTCGTAACTTTAGGCTGTTGCAAGGTCTGAGACCGCGAGAAGGGAGACGCGATGAGTAAGTACACGAGGGGTCTCTTGGCGGTGATACTGGCCGTAGTGCTGGTGTTGCCAGCCGCAGCATTCGCCATGCTGCCCGAGGCCAACGCCAGGTCCAGCACAGGAATGGACGGACCGACAGTAAACGGGACGGTCGTCGACCCCGATACTAGCGGACGCTGGGAAATCTGGGCAGCCGGCCACGGCGGTAATAAAGTAACAACCCAAAACGTCGGTCGAATCTGGACCGACAAGACGGTCAAGGCAACCGAGGAAAACGAAGAGTCGGACTTTTTGACCACGCTTTCGGCGATGTCCTCGACGTCTAATTCAACCGTGACGGTCACCACGCCGCTTGACATCGTGATGGTGCTGGATGCCTCTGGCTCTATGGATCACGCTATGGGCGATACTGACGACACTAAGCGCATTACAGCTCTGAAGAACGCTGCCTATAGCTTTATTGATACCATCGCCAAGCAAAACGAGGGTATCGAGGGTGTCGATAGGCAGCACAGGGTTGCCATTGTTAAGTTTTCGGGTGATAAGACCGATAAGATCGGCAACGACACGTACGATAAATGGGAATATGGCAGAACTAATACTTACAACTACTCCCAGGTAATGGCGGGCTTGACCAATTGCTCTGGCGCCGGCGTGACTGATCTTAGGGAAACAATTAAGGCAATCAAACCCGCCGGCGCCACGCGCGCCGATAATGGTCTGCAGCTGGCAGAGGGCATCACTTCTGGTCGCGCAGATGCCAAGAAGATCGTTGTGTTCTTTACCGACGGCAAGCCAACGAGCTACGACGAGTTTGATTCTAAGGTCGCTAACGATGCCGTGACGGCTGCCAAGAACATGAAGGACAGCAAGGCCACCGTTTATACTATCGGCATCTTTGATGGCGCGGACCCCAGCGCTGGTATCCAGGATTCGGGAAAAAGCCAAAAAGAGAACAAGTTCATGCAGGCCGTTTCGAGCAACTACCCCAATGCCACGGCATGGGATGCTCATGGTGCACGCGCTGAAAACTCCGACTACTACAAGTCGGCGACCAATGCAGAAGAGCTCAAGAAGGTCTTTGACGACATCTCACAGGCCATCACATCGGAGGCGCCTTATCCGACCGAAATCCATAAGGGCTACGACGAGACCAAGTCCGGCTACATCACGTTTACCGACGAGCTGGGCGACTTTATGCAGGTCGACAGCTTCACCGAGGTCGTCATCAACGGCACGCCGTTTACCAAGACGGACAAAACGGTCAATAAAGAAACCAATACCGACACCTACGAGTTCACCGGCAAGGCAAAAGACCTGCTCATTACCGTGCAGCGTGCTGGTGATGACAATCCCCAGAAGGGCGATGTCGTAACGGTCAGCATTCCTGCGTCGTTGATTCCGCTGAGCCACTTTAAGACCGTAGACGGCAAGCTTTCGGTCGACAGCGCTCAGCCTATCCGCGTGAAGTACACCTCGAGCGTGAAGAGCACTGCGCTCGACAACCTGTTTACGCCCGAGAAGGTAACGGGGCTCAAGGATTACATCGAGAACAATACGACCGTTGCCAACGGCGCCAAGACCGTGAATTTCTACGCGAACAAGTGGGCTGCCGGCGATCTGGGCAATACGGTTGCGACCTTTGAGCCGGCCGACACCAACCGCTACTACTACTTCCAGAAGCAGACGCCCATTTACACGGACAAGGATTGCACGCAGCCTGCAAAGAATTCGCTGGCAGATACCGGCACCTATTACTACAAGGATGAGTTTGAGGAGCAGGGCGAAAACGGCGAGGCCAAGCCCGCCTCTGCCGTCATCGAGTTTATCGGCGGCGACGCTGCGAAGTTTGACGGCGCTATTGTTGCTGACGAGGACGGCAACCTTTCGTTTAGCGTGGGAACCGCGCGCCTAGCCTTTATCGACGAGCTCCACACCACCAAGGAGAGTGTGGGCGGCAACAACACTGGTACCGCGACCGACGTTCTTAATCCCAAGTGGAACAACATATCCGCCAAGGCGACCGCGACGCATGTCAACTCCTACCTGGGCAACAACGGCAAGATCAGCTATAAGTACGACATGACGCCGGTAACGGTGGATACCAAGGATGCCAAGGCCGGCTTTGGCCTGACCAAGGTACTCGAGGGCCGCGACTGGACGAAGGAGGACACGTTTGAGTTTGGGCTGACGTCCGAGAACGGTGCCCCGATACCCGAGTCCGCGACAGCGCCCGTGACCGCGTCTGTGACCAAGGACGATCTGGACGACAAGGGTAAAGCTGTCATCGACTTCGGCACGATCAAATACACCGAGCCCGGCACGTACGTCTACAGGGTCAGCGAAAAGAACGCCGGGACTACGGTTGACGGCATTGCCTACAGCAAGAACGTCGCGGAGGTCACCGTGACGGTAACGCCCAACAAGAGGGGCGAGCTCAGCGCCGCTGTGAAGGTGACATGGAGCGAAGCCGACGAGACCGAGTTCAAGAACGTCTACACTGCGGAGCCTGTTGAGTCCAGCGTTACCGACAAGATTGACGTGACCAAGTCTCTGACCGGGCGCGACCTTACGGTCGGTGAGTTCAGCTTTGAGCTGCGCGAGATTAAGGATGAGGACTCTGAGCTTATCGAGACCGTTAAGAACGCTGCCGACGGCAAGGTGACGTTCAGTGCCATCAAGTACACCGAGATCGGCCAGCACACCTACAAGCTGCATGAGGTTAAGGGCAACGCCGGCGGTATTGACTACGATGACGCGGTCTACACCATCGTGACGACCATCGCCGATAACGGCAAGGGCCAGCTGGTTGCCACACACGAGCTGAAGGACGCCAAGGACGTCAAGAGCATCGAGTTCAAGAACGCCTACACCACGAATGCTACCGAGGCATCGCTTGCGGGTATCAAGAATCTGCAGGTTGACGACGCTCTTACCCCGGCTGATATCACCGGCAAGTTCACCTTTACCGTGACCGGTGAAGAGGGCGCGCCTATGCCTGCGAGCACGAGCGTGCACAACAACGTCGACGGCAAGGTCGACTTTGGCAAGATTACCTTTACGCTCGACGACCTTAACAAGGCTGTGGGCGAGAAGCCCGAGAAGCGCGAGCACACCTTTACCTACACCGTGACCGAGTCCGGTGAGGTCGCTGGCGTGACCAACGACGCTAAGCCGTCGCGCGAGGTTTCCTTCACCGTGACCGATGACGGCAAGGGGAATCTGCGCGTATCCCGCAAGCCGGACGGTGATGCGGCCTTCACGTTCACCAATACCTATAACGTGACGCCTGTCGAGACGAGCGTCACCGAACAGATCACCGCGACCAAGGTCCTGACCGGCCGCGATCTCAAGGACGGCGAGTTCTCCTTTGAGCTGGTCGAGGGCGACAAGGTCGTCGCCAAGGGCACCAACGCCGACGACGGAACGATCGCCATGGACAAGATCACCTACACCAAGCCCGGCAAGTACACCTACACGCTGCGCGAGGTCAACGGCGGAACCACCAGCAAGGGCATCACGTACGGCGACGCCAAGTACACCATCGAGACCACCATTACCGACAAGGGCGATGGCACGCTCAAGGCTGAGCATGTCCTGAAGGACGCCACGGCTGCGACCTTCAAGAACACCTACAGCGTGACCCCGCTCGACGCAGAGCTCGACTTTGATCTGAGTAAGGCTATCGACGGTCGCGACTGGACGGACTCCGACGAGTTCAGCTTTACCATCACCGCCGCCGAGGGCACCCCGCTGCCCGATCCTGCAACCGTGACCGTGAACAAGCACGATGCGAAGGATGGCATCGCTGCCGTCAAGTTCGGCAAGATCCGCTACACGGCTGCCGGAACCTACACGTACGAGATCCGCGAGAACGCGGGTAACGCGGCCGGCATGGCGTATGACGGGCATGTCGCGACCGCCGAAGTGACCGTGACCGAGAACGGCGAGGGCAAGCTGACCGCCAACGTCACCAAGAAGGAAAGCGGCCGCTTCACCAACACGTACCGCACTGAGCTTAACTACACCGCGGCCGGCGGCCTCAAGCTCAGCAAGAGCCTCTCCGGACGTCCTATGACCGAGGGCCAGTTCACGTTTACCGTGACGCCTGCCGACGAGGCCTCGGCCAACGCGCTTGGCCTGCTGCCCGGAGCCAACAACTTCAAGTCCCCTGCGACGGCAGAGGCAACGGTCGGACTGATCGACATTCTGGCTGGTCATGAGGTTAAATTTACGCAGGCTGACGCCGGCAAGACCTTCACGTACACCGTAGCCGAGAAGAATGACGGCAAGCCCGGTTACACCTACGACGACGCCGTGCGTACCGTGACGATCGCCGTCGCCGATGACGGTGCCGGTACGCTTACCGCCACGACGACCGTCTCCGGCGGTCCCGAGGGCACGCATGAGACGGTCCACAAGAGTGGCGAGAACAAGGTCGAGAAGGCCCTGGTGCCGTTCCACAACAGTTACAGCGCTACGACCAACACGCCTGGCGGCACCGCCGCTCAGGTCGTTGCCACCAAGACTCTGACCGGCCGCCCGATGGCCGACGGCGAGTTCTGGTTCGGCATCGCCTATCAGGGTGAGCTTGTGGCATACGAAAACCTCAAGCCCAATATCGGCGGGCACGTGAGCTTTGATACGCTGCACTACGACACTAAGATGCTTGCTAATCTTGAGGCTGCTGGGCTTGCCCATCGTACCGATAAGGACGGTAAGCTTGCCTGGACCATTAACTACACGGCCTACGAAGATTTATTCGGGCTGCCGAATGGCGTTTCCGCTACAACGTGGAGCTTTGGCTTTAAGGTTATCGTCGTCGACAACGGTGACGGTACCCTGACGGCGACGGTCGACTACGGCGGCGTCGAGCCCTTGTTCGAGAACGTCTACGGCGCCGACGCCGTGGATGCCGCGCTCACCGGTACTAAGAAGCTCCAGGTTGCCGAGGGCCTGACCCCGGCCGACATCACGGGTAAGTTCACCTTTACCGTGACCGCCGACGAGGCAGGTGCCCCGATGCCCGAGCGCACGACCGTAACCAACGACGCAGCCGGTAACGTGGACTTTAGCAAGATCCACTTTACGCTCGAGGACCTCAACCGCGCTCTGGGCGTGACGGACGATGCGACCGATAAGGCCGAGGCGGACGAAGCTGACGAGGCCGAGGCCGACGAGGCAGAGGCTGAAGAGGCCGACCCCGCCGCTGACGCCAATGTCGACGAGTCCGAGCCTGCGGCCCCCACCGCTCCGCGCTCGCACACCTTTGCCTATACGGTGACCGAGACCGGCAGCGCCCCTGGCGTGACCAACGATGCCAACGCCACGCGCAAGGTTTCCTATACCGTGACTGACGACGGCGCCGGACATCTGAGCGTCGTGCGCAACGGCGACGACGGTGCGGCCTTCACATTCATCAACACCTACAGCGTAACGCCCACCGACTCTGTCGTGACCGATAAGGTCAAGACGGTCAAGCGTCTGACCGGACGCGACCTTGCAGCCGGCGAGTTCACGTTTGATCTGCTCGAGGACGGCGTGGTTGTCGCTAGCGGCACCAACGACGCCAACGGCACTGTGACACTGAGCCCGATCCGCTACGAGGCGCCCGGCACGCACACGTACACGCTGCGCGAGGCTTGCCCCAATGCGCTCGGCCTGTACAAGGGCGTCACCTATGACGGTACGACCTACACCGTCGTGGCTACCGTCTCTGACAACGGCGATGGCACACTGGCCGTGACGCACAAGCTCGAGGGAACCACCGAGTCGGCTGGTTTTACCAACAAGTATCACGCCATGCCCACCCAAGTCTCCATCGGCGCCATCAAGGTGCTCGAGGGACGCGAGCTCAAGAAGGACGAGTTCAGCTTTAAGCTCGTTGGCGAGGGCATCGAGTCCACCGTCACCAACGATGCCGACGGTAAGATCAGCTTCGACAAGTTTGAGTACGACGAGCCCGGTACGCACGTCTACACCATCAGCGAGGTCAAGGGCGACGAGGCCGGTATGACCTACGACAAGTCCGTCTTTACCGCGACCGTCAACGTGGTCGATGACGGCGAGGGCAGCCTCAAGGCAAGCGTCGCCTTTGCCAAGGGCGACAAGAGCGTCGAGGGCATCGTGTTCAACAACACGTACAAGAAGCCCGAGACTCCTACGCCGACGCCCGACCCCGGCACGCCCAAGACCGTGACGAACATCGTCAAGACGGTCAAGGGTTTCCTGCCCACCACGGGTGACCAGCAGGCTGCCGCACTGCTCATGGCATTCGTCATCGCCATGGCCGGCGTCGGAGCTCTGGTCTGGGGCATCCGTAAGCGCTAGACGCGCTGGCAGCGCCCGGGGCCAAAAGGCCCCGGGCGGCTGGCGGGGAGCCAGAACACAGCCCCCACCCCCACCCCCAGCCGCCACGGAGGTATCTCCCTCCTCCGTGGCGGCGCTTTTGTGCGTAGGGGGGGACCGCCACGAAATCGGCCCATCTACTACGTTTAGCCCCTTACCCCCAACCATGCCAAAAAAACGCGAAAACAAAACCGCAGGTAGAACGCCTGTGGTTTTGCTCAAAACGAAGGTATGGTCAGGGGTATCGAGTTAAACGTAGTAGATGGGCCGATTTCGTGGCGAGCGGTTCCGGTTGATCCCTTGGGAACGGAAGAAAACGGATCATTTTGGTCCAGCGAGGCTGGCGGAGGCACTCGTGCGGGGCCGCCCGAACAAAACTATGCCGGTTTACGGGGCTGAGTCACGAGTCCCCAACCATGCCGATATTCGTGAAAATAAAACCGCAGGTAGACGGGCCGTCATTTTGCAGAAAACACGGGTATGGATGAGGGTCCTGAGTTTAGCCCCGTAAACCGGCATAGTTTTGAAATGGCATTAAATCGGTAGCAGCCATTTTGCTATGCCGGGGCGGTCGGCCGTTGGGTAATTACCCTCGCAGGTAGGCGATGGCGATCTGCGTGCGGTTGCGTAGGCTCATTTTGGCAAGGATCGAGCTGATGTGGTTGCGCACGGTGCCTTCGCCCATGTATGCCGTGGCGGCGATCTCCTTGTTGTCGAGGCCGCGGGCGATGAGCTCGGCGACTTCGAACTCGCGGTCGGTCAGACTGGCGAAGGCTGCGGGCCGGCGGGGCGTGCCCGCCTCGACGTCCGTTCCGTCAAAATCGATGTCCTCGATTGCCTTGCCCTCGAGCACGCGTTTGCCGTCCATGACCTGCGTCAACGCGGGAGGGATGGCAGCGACGTCGGTTTTAATCAAGTAGCCGCGCGCGCCCAGTTTGAGCGCCGACACAATGTATTCGTCATCCGAGAATGTCGTCAGAAACACCACGCGCGCCGCAGGGTCGCGCTCGAGGATCTCGCGCGCCGCCGATAGGCCGTCGCGTCCCGGCATCTGAATGTCGAGCAGCGCGATGTCGGGCGTGTGCTCAGCGTAGAGCGCGACCGCGTCGTCGCCATTGGCGCCGGTGCCCACCACCTCGATCTGCGGCTGGGTGCCCAGGATAATCTTGAGCGAATCGACCACCAAGCGGTCGTCGTCGACAACGATGAGCCTCATCGGCCCTCATCTCCTTGCTGTTTGGGAACGGTGGCAAACACGCGCCAGCCGCCGGCGCCGGCACGCGGGCCGGCGGAGAAGGTGCCGCCAAGCGCCTCGATGCGCTCGCGCATGGAGGCAAGCCCCATGCCCTCCGCGGCGCCGCGGCTGCTTGCTTGGACCCCGCCCGCGCCATCGTCGGTAACGATGAGCTGGTAAAACGACGGATGCTCCATGCATCGTACAGTGACGGTCTGGGCGCAAGCGTGGCGCATGGTATTGGAGAGCGCCTCGCGCAGGACCGCTGCAAAGCAGCTGGCGACGTTTGCGGGCGCATGTTCGGCCATAACTTCAAGCTCAATCTGCGGGCCGCCGTCCGAGCGTGCGCCTTCAACGATGCGCTCGAGCTGCACGGAGAGGTTGGTCGCATTGTCGTTGAGCGCGTGGACGCTGACGCGCACAAGCTGGAGCGCCTCGTCAACCGTGCGTTTAACGTCGGCGAAATCGGCGGCGACGCCAGGCTCGTCGGCGTGGACCACGCGTAGGGCTTCGGCCTGCAGTGAGGCGCGCGTGAGCTGGTGCCCGACGTTATCGTGGATCTCGCGCGCGATGCGGGCGCGTTCGGCGAGCGTCGCGAGCTCGACTTCGTAGTCCTGGCGGTCGGCGAGGTCGCGGTTGCGTGCCTCGAGTGCCAGGGCGCGTTCTTGCAGCTTGTCGCGGGTGCGACGCATGCGTTCCTGTTCGCGCTCCAGCTGCGCGGTGCGCAGCGACAGCAACGTGGCGGCGATCGAAAGGATGGCGGTTAACAGCAGCGTTCGGGTGGTGAGCACGCCGCCACGAAGGTCCGCGACAAGCGCGCAGACACACACGGCGCCAATCGCCAGCGCGGGCCAGATTCGTTCACGGCGCACGCGCCGCGCGATGTCATAGAGGGCGAGAGGCGCAAACGGCACAAACGGCGGCAGGACGACTGCCGCGATGATGTAAGCGCAGCTCGCGGTCTCGCTTGCGCGCCGGGTGCGTTCCCCCTGTGCGACCTCGGCCAGTGAGGTGGCAATAACGCCAAGGCAAAACGCCACAACCAGACGAGCGTCCACGGCAAGGCCCATGGCGGCCGCAATACAGCACGCCAGCACGATCGATTTGTCGAAAAGCCTGTTCATACGGGTATTGTACGCGATGCCGCGCATGGGGGAGGCGCCACCCGGAGCAACCGTGACATTCCTCCCACGCGGCAAAGCGGGGGCACCGGCGGGCCGCGCGACCAAGCCCTACACTCGTGACAAAGCTCACTGGTGCGCGCCGGCGGCTCCTGCGATGATGCAATCGTACCGGGCCGCAAGCAACAGAAGGGCCGCCTCATGACAGACATCGTCCACGTCGAAAACCTCGTCAAGCGCTATGACGACCTTATTGCGCTCGACCACTTTAACCTGAGCATCGCCCCCGGCGAGATCTTTGGCCTGCTGGGCCCCAACGGCTCGGGCAAGACCACGTCCATCAACTGCATCCTGCAGCTGCTCGCCTACGACAAGGGCACCATCGAGCTGTTCGGCGAGCCCATGACGCCCGCCCGCTACGACCTCAAGCGCCGCATCGGTGTGGTGCCGCAGCAGGTGGCAGTGTTCGACGAACTCACCGTGCGCGAGAATATCGACTATTTCTGCAGTCTCTACGTCAACGACCGCAAACGCCGCCGCGCGCTGGTGGACGAGGCCATCGACTTTGTGGGCTTGGGCGACTTTACCAAGTTTCGCCCCGGCAAGCTCTCGGGCGGCCTGGCGCGTCGCCTCAACATTGCCTGCGGCATCGCGCACAAGCCCGAGCTCATCTTCTTTGACGAGCCCACGGTGGCGGTCGACCCACAGAGCCGAAACGCCATACTGGAGGGTATCTGCCGCCTGCGCGACGAGGGCGCCACGGTAGTGTATACCAGCCATTACATGGAGGAAGTCGAGCAGATCTGCAGCCGCATCATGATCATGGACGGCGGGCGCGTGCTGGCGCAGGGCACCAACGACGAGCTCAAGCGCATGATTCAGATGGGCGAGAAGATCGTGATCGAGGTCGGCGAGATGCCGAGCGCGGCGCTCGGTGCCGTCGCGAGCCTGCCGCATGTCCTGGACCTGTCGGCGACGGCGGGCCAGCTCACGTTTTCGTGCGAGGCGAGCCCGCATAACCTGACGGACATTCTCGATGCGCTGCGTTCGCATGACGTGGCGCTCGGTCGCATTTATTCCGAACCGCCGACCCTCAACGACGTGTTCCTCGAGATCACCGGCCGCGAGCTGCGCGACTAGGGGGCGGCCATGTTCAACACCATCATCACTACGGTCAAGATGCTGCTGCGCCGGCCGAGCACGTGGGTCTGGGGCGCTCTCTTTCCCATTGCACTTTCCACGATGTTCATGTTTATGTTTGCGAACCTCAGCTCCGACGGCAAGATCGACCCGGTGCCGGTTGCCGTCGTGGCGGACGAGGCTTGGGACGCTTCGACCTTTAAGGGCGTGGCGACGTCGCTTGCCAAGGAAGGTGACGATCATCTGCTCGAGATCCACGAGCTCGACGACGCAGCCGATGCGAACCGTGCGCTTAAGGCCGGCGAGGTTGCGGGCATCTATACGGTCGACGACGCGGGCACGCCCAAACTCACGTTGCTTTCGAGCTATGACAACTCGCGTGCCTCGTCCGTGCTCACCGACCGCAGCATTCTGGAGACGGTGGCAAGCTCGTATACGCAAAATGCCGAGCTCATGCGCCAGATTTCCCAGGACAACCCGGCGGCGCTCGCCGACCCGGAGGCGGTTGCGCGCGCCCTGTCGCTCGAGGGCGGAACCCGCCGCGTAAGCCTGACACGCACCACGCCCGATGGCACGGTCATCTACTACTATGCGCTCTTTGGTCTGGTCGCGATGATGTCTGCCGAGTTTGCCGCCTTGAGCGTCGTCGATTTACAACCCAATCTGTCGGGCCTCGGCGCGCGTCGCTGCGTGGGCGGTCTTTCCAAGACGGCGTCGCTGGCCGGCATCTTTGTCGGCTCGTGGCTGGTTTCCTTCGCCTCGATGGCGATCGCAATCGGCTACGTGCGCCTGGTCGTGGGCGTCGACTTTGGCGGGCGCGAGGGGCTGTGTCTGGTGGGCGGCGCCGCTTCCGCGCTTGCCGCCACGGGCCTGGGACTCTTTGTGGGCACGCTTCCCGTTAAGGGCGGCAAGGCGTCCAAGTCCGGCATCCTCACGGGCTTTGCCACCACGTGCGCCCTGTTCGCCGGCCTCTACGGCGAGCCGGCGATGGCGCTTGCCGACGACGTCGCCCGCGCCTGCCCGGCCGAGTGCTGGCTCAACCCCGTCAAGCTCATCTGCGACATGTTCAACCGCCTGTATTTCTTTGAGGACCTGGGCCCCTTTGTCGTTCGCACTGGCGCGCTGGTCCTTATGGCGCTGCTGTTCGTTGCCGCCGCCACGCTGATCTTTGGAAGGAGCCGCTATGAGCACCTTTAAGACTGCGCTTCGCATGGCGCTCGCGCACCCGCTCTACCTGCTCATCTACACGGTGTTCATTTCGCTCATGGGTGTATTCATCGCGGCATCGGTGAGCTGGAACTCGTCGCAGCTCACCGAGTACAAGCCCTACGATGCCAACGTGGTCGTGGTCGACCGCGATGACAGCGACCTTTCGCGTGCGCTTACCAAGCATCTGGGTTCGCGCTTTGAGCTGGTCACGGGCGTCGGCGACGGCACCTACGACCTCGCGGACGCGCTCTCCAAGAGCAACAGCGCCAAGGGTAGCGCCGATTGCGTGTTCTTTATCCCGGAGGGGTTTGAGGGCGACCTTGTTGCAGCCGCCCGCGTGGGGGAGTCCCTGCCCAAGCTCGATGTGACTTACGGTGCCGGCACCATGGCGGCGGCGCTTTCGTCTGCCGAGGCCTCGCGCTGGATCTCGCTCGCGGGCGCTGCGGCCGCACTTGAGCCTGCTGCCTCCAACGGCGACGTTGCCAAGGCCGCCGAGCATGCCGCTGCAAAGCGCGCGGAGGTCCAGATCGAGCAGGTCAAGGTCGACTCGACTGCTGCCGCCACGCTCGAGTCGTACTTCAACTTTGGCGCGTACGCGATTATCTCGTCGGTCATCGTATCGGTGGGACTGGTGTTCTCGGGCATGAACGAGCCCGAGCGCGTGCGTCGTATGGATGCCGGCCCAATCTCCGAGCGCCGGCGTTCGCTCGCCGTGTTTGCGGCCGCCGCCGTGATCACCGTCTGCATCTGGTTTGTGTCGAGCATGATGGGTGTCGTGGGCTTTGCCGGCGCGGTTGCCGAGGTCGGCGTGGGTCGTGTGTGCCTGGCGCTGGCGGCGACGTTTGCCCTGGCGTGCACGCCTCTGGCCGTTGGCTTTGCCCTTTCGAGCCTGGGTGCGCGTGAGGAGCTGCTCAACGGTGTGGGCAACCTGCTCGGCATGCTCATGACGTTTTTGGGCGGCGCTTGGATGCCGCTGTCGCTCATGGGCTCGGCCGTGCAGACGGTGGCGCACTTTGTGCCGACGTATTGGGTGAACGACGCGATCGGCAAGGCGCTTGCTTCGGACCTGACGTCTGCCGTGTTGGGCGACATCGCCTGCGACCTGGGCGTCACCGTGCTCTTCGCCGCCGCCATTGCCGCCGTAGGCCTGGCTCTCGCACGCGCCAAATCCCGCGCCTAGTCTGAAATAAATCCTAGACCTCTCCCCAAAATAGTTCGCCAAGGTTTACTATTACGTTCATAAAGTAGTACTAGGCTAACAATGGGGGATACCATGGCAACGCAGGAAGCCTACGTCCAGGTTAAGGATCTCAAAAAGCACTACGGCGACGGTGATGCGCGCCTGACGGTACTCGATGGCATCGACACGTCCATCAACCGAGGCGAGATCTGCGTCATGCTGGGGCCCTCGGGCTCGGGCAAGTCGACGTTTCTTAACCTGATCGGCGGCCTGGAGGGTGCCGACGCTGGCTCTATTTTGGTGGACGGCTGCGACCTCACGGTGCTCAAACCTACCGACCTGGGCGAGTATCGCCGCCGTGAGCTGGGATTTGTCTTCCAGTTCTACAACCTGGTGCCCGATCTCACCATCAAGGAGA
Organism: Collinsella sp.; assembly: GCA_018377855.1. Lineage (GTDB taxonomy): Bacteria > Actinomycetota > Coriobacteriia > Coriobacteriales > Coriobacteriaceae > Collinsella. The sequence continues at coordinate 13,052 of JAGZYM010000017.1, forward strand.
ACATCGAGGTCACGGCGCACCTGTCCAAAAACCCGCTCAATGTCGACGACCTGCTGCGTTCGCTGGGCCTTTACGAGCACCGCAACAAGTTCCCGCGCCAGGTCTCGGGCGGCCAACAGCAGCGCTGCGCCATCGGCCGTGCGCTCGTCAAAAACCCGGGCCTGCTGCTGTGCGACGAGCCCACGGGCGCGCTTGACTATAAGACGTCCAAGGAAATCTTGCAGCTCATGGAGGATGTCAACCGCACCTACGGCTGCACCATCATCATTGTCACCCACAATGCCGCCATCGCGCGCATGGCCAATCGCGTGCTGCGCCTGCGCGACGGGCGCATCGTCGAGGATGAGCTCAACGAGTCGCCCGTCGCGGCCGCCGAACTCGATTGGTAGGCGGCGCCATGACACCTCTCGCAAAACGTCTCCCGCGCGAGCTGCGCCGCAATATCGGCAAGTACCTGGGCATCTTTTTGCTTATGTGCGGAAGCATCGCTCTCACCTCGGGCTTTTTGCTCGCGGCCCACTCCATCGGTTGCCTTATCGACGACATGCGCGATGCGTACACGATTGAGGACGGCCGCGTGACCACCTCCTTCGAGGCCACCAAAGACCAGCTCAAGGCAGCCGAGGGCGCGGCCGACGACGTCGGCGGCGTCACGCTCTACAAGAATTTCTCCATCGACGCCATCATCAAAAAGACCGCCGGCGACGACGGCACCAAGCGCACACTGCGCACCTATGCGCACCGCACCAAGGTCGATATCGCGTCCTACTGTGAGGGCAGGGAACCCAAGGCGGACGACGAGGTGGCCATCGACCGTGTCTTTGCCACCAATAACAACCTGTCCGTGGGCGATAAGGTCGAGCTTGAGGGCCGCACCTATACCATCTGCGGCATCATGACCCAGCCCGATAGCCAGGCGCTGTTCCTCAACAATTCGGACTTTACGGTGAACACCATCACCTATGGCGTGGCCGAGGTCACCGACGCCGGCTTTTCCGCGCTCGAGGATGCCGGCGGCGTGCCTGCCTACACCTACTCCTTCACCTTTACCGATCGCGATCTCTCCACCGCAGACCGCATCGACGCCGAGCAAGATATGGTCGAGGCGCTGACCGATGCCGATGCGCGCGTGGACGATCTGATCGATGCCGATTCCAATCAGGGCATTGGCTATGCGCGCGACGACGTGGACGGCGACTCCATGATGTGGATGACGCTACTCGACATCATCATCGTGATCATGGCGTTCGTCTTTGTGGTCCTTACCGACGCCACCATCGAGGAGGAGAGCGCCATCATCGGCACGCTGCTCGCCAGCGGCTATCGTCGACGCGAGATCGTGCTGCACTACCTTGCGCTTCCCGCTATTGTGGGCGTGGTCGCGGCGCTTTTGGGCACTGCGCTCGGCGTTGTGTTCTTTACCGAGCCCATGCGCAGCCTCTATTACGGTTCGTACAGCCTGCCGCCCTTCCAGGTGTACTGGAGCTGGGAGATCTTTGTGAAGTGTGCCGTGGTTCCCGCCGCCGCGCTCATTCTCATCACGCTGGTGGGCCTGCTTCGCAAGATGGGCAAGACGCCGCTGCAGTTTCTTCGCCACGAGGCGAGCGGCAAATCGGGCACCAAGCGCGGCTTGCAGCTGCCGGAGCGCATGGGTTTTGTTTCCCGCTTCCGCCTGCGTATCTTCCTGCGCAATCTGGGCAACTTCGCCACGCTTTTCGTGGGCATTGCGTTTGCCTCGCTGCTACTGCTCTTTGGCCTGGCGATTCTGCCCACGATGACGCACTATGCGGACAACCTCGAGACGAGCCTGGTCGCCGAGCACCAGTACACGCTCAAGGCGCCGGTGGAGCTCGAGGGTACCGCCGAGGAGCGCGAGCAGTGGTCGGCAATCGAGCGCTTGCAGTCGGTTGACGGCGCGCTGCTTTCCGCCGCCCAGGATGCCGATGACGAGCTTGACGACGCGGCCGATGCGGCGCAGACGGCAGCTGATGCCGCGACCACATCTCCGTCTGCCGAGAGCCTGGCCGCGGCGCAGGACGCGCTCGCCAAGGTCCAGGACAAGAAGGATGCGCTTTATGCGCGCCTCGATGACCTTGCCGATGCCCTCGGCTGCAACCGCGATGAGGCTATCGACCTGATTGACAAGGCCTCTAAGATCGACGCTGACAACGACGATATCCACCCGGTCAATACGACCGATAACGATGCGGGTGCAATCGCGCAGGCCGAGAAATACGCCGTCTACCAGCTGCAGTACGACCGCGGTGATGGTAATGGGCAGGAGACGATTTCCGTCTACGGCATCTCGCCCGATTCGCGCTATTGGAAAGACCTCAACGTTGGCGATGGGCGCGTCGTCTTTGGCAGCGGCCTGCTCGACAAGTTTGGCTGGAGCGAGGGCCAGAAGGTCACGCTCATCGACAAGTACGAGGGGGAGCATTATTCCCTTGAGTACGCGGGCAAGGACTGTGCCTGGGGCTCCAAGTCGGACATGAATATCTATATGAGCATCGATGACTTTAACGAGCTGTTCGGCAATGACGCCACCTACTTTAACGGCTATGTGAGCGACGAGAAGCTCGACCTCGATGCTCGTTACTTTGCCGGCGACACCACGCCCGACGACATGCGGGCCGTGGGCGACCAGTTCATCGGCATGATGAGCAAAATGATCGGCATGATGGTTGGCCTCGCGGTGTTTATCTTCCTGCTGTTTATGTATCTGCTGACCAAGGCTGTGATCGACCACAGCGCCCGTTCGATTAGCTATATGAAAGTCTTTGGCTATCGCGATAGCGAGATCTCGCATCTGTACATCCGCTCGATCACGCTGTGCGTGGCGGCGTCGCTCGTGCTGAGTCTGCCGGTCATTATTGGCTCGCTCACGGCCATCTTCCGCTCGATGCTGCTCGCCTACAACGGCAATATCGAAATCTATGCGCCCGCTTGGTCCATGGTTGCATGCGTCGGCATTGGCTTTGCGACCTACCTGGTCGTGGCGTTGCTGCACATGCGTTCCATCAAACGTGTGGGCCTGGCCGAAGCTCTCAAGGTGCAGGAGTAGTCATCGGGGACAGTCTTTGCCGATTCGCCGGTTCGCCGGCCGTGCTGGCAAGGACTGTCCCCAACTGCCGGCAGGAAAGGAACGTCCCTAGCTGCCAGGTGGCGAGGCACTCATTTAAGTCCGTCCCCAATGAGTGGTTTCAGTCATTTAAGTCTGTCCCCAATGACTAGGTGCCGCGCTTGACATTAACTCTGCTTTAACTGGTACCATCCTCTATGTCTGTAACGCCATATAGACCGAGGGGATATATCTATGACCGCAACTACACCCGCAGCACCCGCCAAGGTGTACTTCACCAACCTGCGCACGCATGCTCGCGAGAGCCAGCTCGACAAGCTCAAGCGCCTCATCCGTCACGCCGGTATCGAGCAGATCGACTTTGAGAACAAGTTCGTCGCCATCAAGATTCACTTTGGCGAGCTGGGCAACCTGAGCTTTTTGCGCCCCAACTACGCCCGCGCCGTCGCGGATGTCGTGAAGGAGCTGGGCGGCAAGCCCTTCCTCACCGACTGCAATACGCTCTATGTGGGTAGCCGCAAAAACGCGCTCGAGCACATCGACACCGCCTACCAGAACGGCTTTACCCCGTATGCCACGGGTTGCCAGATCATCATCGCCGACGGCCTCAAGGGCACCGACGAGGCGCTCGTCCCGGTCGAGGGTGGCGAGTACGTGCGCGAGGCCAAGATCGGTCAGGCGCTCATGGATGCCGATATCGTGATCAGTCTCACCCACTTTAAGGGTCATGAGCAGGCCGGTTTTGGCGGCGCCATGAAGAACCTGGGCATGGGAGGCGGCAGCCGTGCCGGCAAGATGGAGCAGCATGCCGCCGGCAAGCCGAACGTCGCGGCCGAGCACTGCATTGGCTGCCGTGCCTGCGAAAAGATCTGCGCGCACAACGCTGTTTCGTTCAACGACACCCGCGAGCGCGAGCTTGCCAGCGGCGCTACTCGCACGGTGCACGTGGCCAGCATCGACCACGATCGCTGCGTGGGCTGCGGACGCTGCATTGCGGCATGCAACCAGGACTGCATCAAGCCCGGCTATGACGCCGCGGCCGACGTGCTCAACTGCAAGATCGCCGAGTACACCAAGGCCGTCGTCGACGGGCGCCCGAGCTTCCACATTTCGCTCGCCATGGACATCAGCCCCAACTGCGACTGTCATCCCGAAAACGACACGCCCATCGTCAACGACATTGGCATGTTCGCGAGCTTCGACCCGGTCGCCATTGACCAGGCCTGCGCCGACGCCGTCATGGCGTCCGAGCCGCTGCCCAACACCGAGCTCACCGACAGCGCGGCCAAGATGGAGCACAACCACGAGCATCTGGAGGGCGAGCAGGCCAAGGACCCCTTCTGCATCACGCATCCCGACACCGACTGGCGCGTGTGCATCGCGCACGCCGAGAAGATTGGCCTGGGCACGAGCAAGTACGAGCTTATCGAGGTCAAGTAGCGCCTAGCTATTGGACAAAATAAGCGCCTTTGTAGCGTAAGTTGAGCAAAAGCCGCCCGTGAGCACAGCGCCCACGGGCGGCTTTTTGGAAGTGCGAGGAAAATCGAATAGCGCCGACCACAAACCGATTTTTGGCAACAAAGCCCCAGACGTTGCTTTTTGCCTAAAAATACTCGTCGAGGAAGTTGTTGACCGTGTTCCAGTAGAGCTCGGGGTCAACTTGCACACTCTTGGCGTGGGTGGCGCCATGGATGGTGAGCTTTTGCTTGACCTTGCTGGCGCACGCGTCGTAGTTTTGGTCGAGCATGCTGTACGGCACAAAGGTGTCCTGGTCGCCGTGGATAAACAGCATGGGAACCGTCGCGTGTTTGAGTTGCTCCACGCTGCTCGCCTTATGAAAGTCGTAGCCCGCGCGCACGTTGCACACCAAGTTTGCTACATCGAGCAAGGGAAAGCTGGGCAGGCCGAACACGTCCTTGAGCTGCAGAGAAAACTCGTCCCAAACACTCGTATAGCCGCAGTCCTCGATAATGCATTTCACGTTTGTGGGCAGAGATTCCCCCGCGACGTTCATGGCGGTTGCCGCACCCATCGACTCGCCAAAGACCAGGATGCGCGCCTCGGGGTCAGCCTGAACGATCCGCCCAATCCATGCAACGACATCGAGCCGCTCGGGCCAGCCCATGCCGATATAGTCGCCGCCGGAGCGCTCGTGGGCGCGGGCGGCGGGTGCGAGCACGTTCATGCCGCGGTCGTGGAAGCGCTTGGCGTATCGGGCCATGCCGATGGGCTCGTTGGTATATCCATGCAGGCAGACGGCGTAATCGTGGGTGTTCTCCGAGGCGGCAAAATACCAAGCGGCGAGCTCGGTTCCGTCATCTGCGGTAAGGCTGCTGCTCTTGCGGTTTTCTTTAAACCATGCCCGCGCCTCGGTGTCCTCGGCATCCGGCTGCTCACCGTCTTTGTCGTTCTTGCTATCCTGCATCATCTTCATGGTGTACGGCGCGCGGGGATTCAGCGCGAAGTCAAACAGGAAGTTGCCGGCAAATCCGAGCAGCGCAACGACAACCGCCAGTGCAACGATGCCGGCTATCTTGAGCTTTCGATGGGAACGTGCGTTTTGAGCCATGCGGTATTCTCCTATAAGATGTTAATACGTCAACATTTAATGCAAGCGCATTATGGACGTTCGCCGTTGATGCGTCAACAGGCAAAGAATGGGTAAACAAAGGGTCACGTATGGTGCAAATTTCGCACGTACCTAGACGCTTTGATATAGTGTTGAGAACTCTTTACGTTGGAGGATGTAACCGGCATGTCCGATTCGAGCGACAGTTCTAAGCCGCGACCCAAGACCGCGGCCGTTCCACACTACACGGTGGGCGAGGAGATCATGAACTCCGTCACCCATGGTGTCGGCTGCCTGCTGGGTATCGCGGGTCTGGTGCTCCTGATCGTATTCGCCGCCCTGCGCGGCGGAGGTCCGGCCCACATGGCCGCGGCGATTGTCTATGGTGTCAGCATTATCCTCGAATATCTGGCCTCCACGCTCTACCACGCGATTCAGCCCGCGCGCGCCAAGCGCGTGTTTCGCATCATCGACCATAGCTGCATCTACCTGCTCATAGCCGGCAGCTATACGCCGTTTTGCCTTATCACGCTCGCAAACGACGGCGGCCCTGCGCTGTTCTTTGCCGTATGGGCCATCGCCATTGTCGGCATCGCCCTCGAGTGCTTTATGCGCGAGCGTCAACCGCACTGGGTAAGTGGCTTGGTCTACCTGCTGATGGGCTGGCTCGTCGTCTTTAAGCTGCCCGAACTTGTGGCGCTGCTCAACCCCGTGGCACTTGCCCTGCTCGCCGTCGGCGGCGTGTGCTACACCGCGGGCGTGCCGTTCTATATCGCCAAAAACGTGCGCTATCTGCACAGCGTGTTTCACCTGTGGGTGCTCGCCGGCAGCATCTTCCAGTTCATGGCGGTGATCCTCTTCGTAATCTAGCGACCACGCCAGCGCCCGTGCCCCCGCTCGGTCGCCAGCGCAATTGCCCTATCCGCCATCAACGTTTTACCCTAACGTCCCGAATCTTGGAGGTTCGAGAAACTCCCGATGGACATAACCATCTCCCTTATTACCACCCTCGTTTTGACCCTCATCAACGGCTACTTCTCCATGTCCGAGATGGCTCTCACCACGGCTAAGCGCGCCGTGTTGGAGCACGATGCCGAGGAGGGCGATAAGCGCGCCGAGCGCGCCGTCCAGCTCGCCGCCGACTCCGACCAGCTGTTGGCCACCATCCAGGTTGCCATTACGCTCGTGGGCTTCGCCTCGTCCGCCGTCGCCTCGACGAGCCTGTCCGACCCGCTTGCCACGTGGCTCATGAGCTTTGGCATCGCGCCGCTTTCCGCCATCGCGCGCGGCCTAGCGCCGGTCATCATCACCGTCGCCGTCGCCTTTGTGTCCATCGTGATCGGCGAGCTCGTGCCCAAGCGCATCGGCCTCGCTAACGCCGAGGGCGTATCCAAGCAGGTTGTGGGACCGCTCTCCGTGTTCCAAAAGATCGCCCGCCCGCTCGTGTGGCTGACCGGCGCCTGCTCCGATGGTCTGGCCCGCATCCTGCGCATCAAGAGCGCCGACGACCGCCAGAACGTCTCGGAGGAAGAGATCAAGTACATGGTCTCGGAGCAGGACGACCTGCTCGACGAGGAAAAGCGCATGATCCACGAGATCTTCGACCTGGGCGACACCGTTGCCCGCGAGGTCATGGTGCCGCGCGTGGACACCACCATGTGCGAGGACGACGAGACGGTCGCCGATGTGCTGTCCGCCATGCGCCAGACCGGCTTTAGCCGCATCCCCGTCTATCACGAGGATCCCGACAACGTCGCCGGCATCGCGCACATCAAGGACCTGATCCAGCCTTCGCTCGACGGCAAGGGCGACCAGCCCATCGCCGACTTTTTGCGCGACGCCACCTTTGTGCCCGACACCAAGGACATCCTGCCGCTGCTGTCCGAGATGCAGACCTCGCACGACCAGATCGTAGTGGTCGTGGACGAGTACGGTGGCACGGCCGGCATCATCACCATCGAGGACATCGTCGAGGAGATCGTAGGTGAGATCGAGGACGAGTTCGACCCCGACAACAAGTACCTCACGCGCCTTTCGCGCCGCGAGTGGCTCGTCGATGGGCGTTTTTCGTGCGATGACGCGATTGAGCTTGGTTGGCCGCTCGAGGAAAGCGATGATTATGAGACCATCGCCGGCTGGATTTTGGAGCTTTGCGACTCGGTGCCCGACATCGGAGAGGTGTTTGAGGTTGCGGGGTACAAGTTTAAGGTGCAGTCGATGCGTGGCCAGCGCATCTCGCTCATTCGCGTGATCGCTCCGGCCGAAACCGATAAGAAGGATTCCGAGCCCTCGACAGACGAGCCGACGGCGTCTGGTGCGGGCTCTGCGGACCCGCACGACGGCGACGAGTAGGGTAAGGAAGAGTAGGGGAGAGTTATGGCAGGCCTGTTCAACATCCTTAAGGTCACCGTCAGCGAGGACAAGATCTGCGCGCACGTGCTGGTGAACCCCGGCATGCCGCTCATGACCTCGGAGGACATCGAGGCCACGGCGCGCGTGTATTACCTGGTGCCCGCGATTGCCAAGCACCTGTGCCTGGGCGATTCCGGTCGCGAATTCCAGGACTGCATGGGCCAGACCGAGCTTTGCCATCTGCTGGAGCACGTGACGGTCGAGCTCATGAACGAGACCGTGCTCGCCGGCAGCATTTCGTGCGGCCGCACCCGCGTAAGCGAGCACGATGAGCGCGTCTTTGAGGTCGAGCTTTCGTGTCCCGACGACGCGCTGGCCATCGGCGCGCTGTCTTCGGCGACCTTTATGATGGATTGGGCCTATCTGCATGCCGACCAGCCCGCTCCCGATGTGGACGGTACGGTTGCGGGTTTGCGCAACCTGGTGCTGGGCATGCGCGCCGAGGCCGAGGGCAAGGACCCGCACGAGGCCGTCGCCGCCGCGAACGCCGAGGGCGAGGCCGGGGACACGGCCGAGGGCGTCGAGCCTGCCGAGGCTGCCGTCGATCCTGTCGACGAGGCGCCTGCCGAGGCTGCCGTCGATCCTGTCGACGAGGCGCCTGCCGAGGCGGCTTCCGAGCCCGAGCTCGCGGAGCCCCAGGGCGTCCCGAGCTTTGACGACGAGCCGCAGGAGGCAATCGATACCGAGGGCGCGACCGCCGAAAGCCACGAGGCCCCCGCTGCCGTCTACGGTGGCGCGGCGACGGCTCCGGTGGCCCCCGCGCGCGAGGGAGCGCTGCCGCTCGTTGACGGCGCCGGCGAGGACCCGGGCGCTACAGTGGCCATGCCTGCCATGCCGCAGGAGTAGGCTCATCCGCTTATCACCATCATGTACCTGCGCCTTTACCGTACGCAGATGAGCAAGACGACAAGCGCTGTGCTGCGGGTATAATGGACAGCATTCAAACGGTGGGCGCCGAGGTGCCCGCAGGAGAGGAATGAACATGGGTAAGACTTTCAACTTTATCTCGGGTGCGCTCTTCGGTGCCGCCGCCGGCGCCATCATCGGCGTTGCCCTGGCTCCGCGCTCGGGCGCCGAGACCCGCGCCATGGCTGCCGATATCGCCAACGACGCCTGGGATAACATGCGCGACACCTACGAGCACGGTGCCGAGGAGGCCCGCGCTGCGGTCAACGATTTTGGCCCGATGGTCGACGCCAAGACCGATGACCTGCGTGCCAAGGTTGACCTTGCCCGCGAGCGCATGGACCAGCTGCGCGAGCAGCTCAACGACGCCATCTCGGGCGGTAACGTGACGCCCGCCGCCGATGTCGTGGTCGAAAACGCCGTCGAGGCCGACGCCGAGGCCGCGGAGCCTTCGACCGAGGCATAATGCGCGCCGGGGATTTTGTCGGCGCCAAGATCTATCGCAAGCCTACCGAGGATAAGCGCACCAAAAAAGACGGCACGCCGCGCAGCCCTAAAAAGCTCGGCAAGATTCACTTTCCGGTCTTTACCCCGGGCGGTACGCGCGTGGTGGGCTTTATGGTGCGCCAGTCCGATATCGCGGGCATGATCGAACGCCCCGACCGATTTGTGGCGCTCGATGCCATTGGCGTCTACGAGGGCGCCATCGCGGTTGACGACGTCAAGGGCACCTACGATGCCGCTGCGGCCAAGCGCCTCGACATCAACCTGGACGATTGCATTATCTGGGTTGGCATGGACGTGCGCACGGAGTCGGGCGATGTCGTGGGCTATTGCTCGGATGTGGAGTTCAAGCCGCGTTCGGGCATCGTGCAGACGTTCTACGTGACCGCCGGCACTGCCTCGAGTGTGCTGGTGGGCGACACGCAGATGCCGCCGACGATGCTGCGCGGCTATGCGGACGGCGCGATGATCGTTTCGGACGAGGTCAAGTCGCTCGGGTATTCGGGCGGCGCCGCCGCAAAGGCTGCCGAGGCAAGCGTCGTGGTGGGCGATAAGGTCAAGAAGGGCGCCAAGGTGCTCGATGACAAGGGTTCGGTCGCCGTGGACAAGGGCAGTCGCGCGCTGGGCAAGCAGCTCGGCAAGACGCGCGGTATGTTCAAGGCCTTTAAGGACGAATATCAAAAGGCGAGCGGGAGCTCGTCAAAAGCTAGCAAATAGCGACGTACCAATTGATGGGAGGCAAGCCGGAGACCTGTTGCTCCGGCTTGCTGCGTTTATGGGGGAGGGCACATGCGCCAAAACGGATCTAACTTAAACGGGCGCTCGGGTGCGCGTCCGACGGCGCGCCGCGACCTGGGGCAGCTGCCCAGCGGTCAGCGCAAGCGTCACCGTAAGCCCGGCGCGATGTATCTCAACCATAGCCGCGGCTTTAGCGACCGCAGCGCTCGCATCGGAAACAGCCGCACGCCCCGTCGTCCGTCTCGCCTGCCCTATGCGCTCATCGCCGTGGGTTGCGCGCTCGTGCTGTTCATCGCTGCTGTCGTGGGCTACGTCAACCGCAGCGTGGATGTCGTCCTCAACGGCCAGGAGACTGCGGTGCGCGTCGGCTCTACGCTGCAAAATCTCATCGACGGCCAGGAGCTGACCGATACCTACGACGCCGGGGACTTGCTGGCCGTTGACGACAGCGTGCTTACTCGCCATGGCGGCGAAAAGCTGTCGGTAAAAGTGGACGGCAAGCGCATAAAACAGGGCAAGTGGAAAAGCCGCGAGCTTACGGGCGGCGAGAAGGTGACGGTCAAAGACGGCCGCGACACGTATGAGAAGCATGAGGTCCAGGCGACGGTTATCGAGCCCAAGCTCAAGGTCGAGGGCACGGGTGCCATCGAGTACGTTAAGACGTGGGGCATCCAGGGTCGCTCCGAGGTGTGGGTCGGCGAGCAGTCAGGCAAGACGCAGGACCGCGGCGAGGTCGTGCCCGCCACCGATTGCGTGGTCGAGTGCGCGAGCGTGGCGCCCAAGGGCAACGAAAAGTACATGGCGCTGACGTTTGATGAGGGCCCGAGCGGAGCGACCAAGCAGATCTTGCAGGTGCTCAAGGAAAAGGGCGTCACCGCGACGTTCTTCCTGTCGGGCGATGCGGCCGAGGCCTCGCCCGCCACGGCCAAGGCGATTGTCGATGCCGGCTGCGAGGTCGGCTCCAACAGTTACAGCGACGAATCGCTCAAGGGCAAGGATCGCGATGCGGTGCGCGAACAGGTTTCGAAGGGCACCGAGGCGATCAAGTCCGCGACCGGAACGTCGACGATGCTTTTGCGTGCTCCCTACGCAGCCTTTGACGAGCAAAACTGGATTGATGCGATGGACCTGGTGTCTGCCGTGGTCTCGTGGAATATCGATTCGGGCGACTGGCTGCTCAACGGTGCCGACGAGCAGGTCTCGACGGTGCTCGATTCGGTGACGCCGGGCAACATTGTGTTGCTGACCGATAACGATGAATGCGCCGAGCAGACGCTCGAGGCGCTGCCGCAGATTATCGACGGGCTTATTGCCGACGGCTACAAAATCGTGACATTGAGCGATCTGGTCAAGACGGATACATCGCTGAGCAAAAAGCTCACCTCGCTGACGAAGGCCGCCATGCCCAAAAACGCCGTGTTCCCCCAGCTCGCCGAAGATGACGACACCACAGACTAGTCATGTAAGAACGTCCCCAATGACTATGTCACGGTTGCGTCAGCGTTTGGTATGCCTGTGATGTTTGGAGCATAAATTTGGCGCCACGGCGCGATGCTGATGATATAGTTACTGCGGATAACAAGGGTCAAGAGAAAGGTTGCAGGTGAAATCCAAACCTCGACCATACAGTCGATGACCCCATGCAGGTGCTTCTTGCGCATGTACGGGGTGTGAGCGCCGAGCGGCGTGCCGCCCGCGCATGCGTATACATATCTAAAAGTCCACGGATGGCGCGCCGGCATGGCCGCAGTCCGAAGGGATAATGATGGGGAGCACCAGTGAATTATCTGAGTGAGATGCTCAAACTGCCGGTCTTGGACGTCGATGGCGAAAAGCTCGGCGTTGTGAACGATTTTGGCATTGCTACCGGCGAAGTTTTTCCGCACGTGACGTCGCTCGCGTTCCGCGGACCCGGCAAGACGCCATTTATGATCAGCTGGCGCAAATGGGTCGACCGTATCGACGAGACGGGTGTGCACCTTAAGTCGCCGGCCACCGAAATCCGTTTTTCGTACCTGCAGCCGACCGAACTCTTGCTCGCCCGTGACGTGCTCAACAAGCAGATTGTCGACACGCAGGGCATGAAGGTCGTGCGCGTAAACGACATCAAGTTTTCCATGTCGGGCGAAAATCAACTGCGCCTGCTGGGTGCCGAAGTTGGCGCCCGCGGTCTGCTGCGCGCGATCAGCCCCGCCCTCGAGCATGTCGTCGAGAGCTTTATGAAGCACCTGGGCAAACCGCTCGGCGAGGACATCATCGCCTGGTCCTACATGGACCTGCTCGACCGTTCGACTAAGAACATTCAGCTGTCGGTGTCGCACAAGACGCTTGGCGAGCTGCATCCTGCTGATATTGCCGACATTATCGAGCAACTCGACCCGCGCCTGCGCGCGCAGGTTTTTGCACAGCTCGATACCGCCCAGGCAGCCGAGGCAATCTCGGAGTTCGATGACGACGAGCTCATGACCGAGATGCTTGAGGGCCTGTCCGATACCGATGCGTCGTCGATGCTGGCCATGATGGACCCGGACGATGCCGCCGACCTGATTGACGAGCTCAGCTACGAGAAGGCCGAGAAGCTTCTGCGCCTGATGGGCGTCAAAGAGGAGAAGGCGATCCGTAACCTGCTGGGCTACGAGGACAACACCGCCGGCCGCATCATGACCTCGGAGTTTGTCGCCCTGCCTGCTACGGCGACGGTCGGTGACGCCATCGAGGCAATCCGTAAACTCGACGAGGACTTCGAGAGCGTTTACTACGTCTATACCGAGGATCCGAGCGGCATGCTGACCGGCGTGCTTTCGCTGCGCACGCTGATCGTAGCCGACCGCGACGCCACGCTGGGTCAGCTGGCCTATCGCGACCTGGTCTATGTGTCGCCCGACGAGGACCAGGAAGACGTGACGGACGAGATGACCAAGTACGACCTGGTTGCCATCCCTGTCTGCGATGAGAACCGTCATATCCTGGGTATCGTAACCTTCGACGACGCCATGGACGTTATCGCTGAGGAGCATCAGGAGGACCTGCAGATCGCCGGTGTCGGCTCGGGCGATAGCGCGTCGGACGACTCGACGAACGTGCTCAGCTGGTTCGTGCATCGCCAGTACTGGGTTGTTGTATGGGGCATCGCGTCGTGCATCATGGCGACCGTGCTGGGAACGGCGCTCGGCTCCGCGCATCTGGTGGTGTTCCCCATGTGCGCCATGCCGCTCGTGCTGCTGGCGGCCTCGCGCATGGTGTCGTTCGTCAAGAACTACTTCCTGGAGTATGACGGTCACGACGACGAGCCCAAGCCGTATCTGGGGTTCTTCTTCCAGAGCACGGGCATGGGCCTGATTCTGTCACTCGTGACCTACCTGTGCGCCCAGCTGGTGCGCACCGCTGCGTTCCCCGATGCGCCCATGTTTGAGGAGCAACTCTTTACCGGGTGCTTTAATATCGCTGCCATCATTTGCCTGGTTGGCAACATGAGCGCCGTGATTTACCTGATGGTGCTGTTCTGGCGTGACGAGCATGACCTCAACACGTCGGGCACCGCCATGAACGTTATTGCCGTCATGATCTCGTGCGTAGCGTACTGCGCCGCTGCGGTGCTGCTCACCATGTCGGTCATGGGTTAGGTGGTCGCGTGCAAAATACCAAGCAAAAGTCGGGCACCAAGCAAAAGTTGACCATCGCGGCCATCTTTGGCGCTATGGGTCCCGGTCTGCTGGCGGCGCTTTCGGGCAATGACGCCGGCGGCATTGCAACGTATTCCAGCGCGGGCGCCAGCTATGGCTACAAGATGCTCTGGATGCTTCCCGTCATGACCGTGCTGCTCATCGTGACGCAGGAGACCGCGGCGCGCTGCGGCTGCGTCACGGGCAAGGGTCTGGCGTCGCTCATTCGCGAGCGCTTTGGCGTGCGCAAGAGTGTACTTGCTATGGCGGCGCTGTTGATCGCCAACACGGCTGTGACCATTTCGGAGTTTGCGGGCATCGCCAGCGGCCTTGCTCTCTTTGGCGTTCCGGCGAGCATCTCGGTGCCGTTGGTGGCGCTGCTGGTGTGGATGCTTACCATGTCGGGTAGTTTCCAGCGCATCGAGAAGATTCTGCTGCTGGTGAGCTGCGTGTTCGTGACCTATGTTGTCGCCGCGTTTATGGCTGGCCCCAACTGGGGCGAGGTTGCGGTCGACTTGGTCGTGCCTAACATTCAAAACGACCCCAGCTATGTGTCGCTCGTGGTTGCAACGATTGGTACTACTATCGCCCCGTGGATGATCTTTTTGGCTCAGAACAACGTGGTCGATAAGAACGCGGGCGAGGATGACATTGTGCTGCAGCGTATCGATACCGTAAGTGGCTCAATCGCCGCCGACATCATTGCCGGCTTCATTATCATCACGACGGGCACGGTGCTGTTCCCGGCGGGCATCCAGATTAGCGATGCGGCGGATGCTGCTCGTGCGCTGGAACCCATCGCCGGCCAGTGGTCCACGGTGCTGTTTGCCTCGGGTCTTGTTGCGGCGAGCTTCCTGGCCGCCTGCGTGCTGCCGGGCGTCACGTCAAGTGCCATCTGCGAGGCATTTGGCTGGGAGCGCGGTGCCGATCGCAGCTGGGACGAGGCTCCGGTCTATCGCGGCATCATTACGGCCATCATTGGCATCTCGGCGGTGTTGGTGCTTATGCCCGGTGTCGATCTGTTCCAGATTATGATGACTTCGCAGGTCATTAACGGCGTGTTGCTGCCCGTGGTCCTGGTGTTCCAGGTGCTGATTGCAGCCGACCGTCATATTATGGGTGCCAACCGCAACGGTCGCGTGTGGAACGTGCTTACATGGGCGACCATCGGCGTGATTACGGTGCTCACGGTCGTCATGTTTGTCCTGCAGGCGATGGGCTATGGCGCGTAGCACCTCTTTTGGACTCTAAACAGGCCGCAGCCATGAGCTGCGGCCCGTTTTTTACCCGTGCAGGGGGTCTGTTATATGGTAGTGGGCAAAAAATGCCAAATATGAGTACTGTTGCTAAACGGATAGCATTTACGACTAAGAAGATAATGAACATATAATAAAATACTGTTCATTAAAATGATTGTCAGCAAGCCTCCGACAGTCCATTCTGGTCGATTTGAAGCGGTGTGGGGGGGTCGATTGGATGCCATTTCGGGCCGTGTTTCCTGCTACTAAAATGGTAACAGTACTCATATTTGCCCTTTTTTGCCCACAGCCCTTCGACACGCTGTAAAAAGCCGCCCCCGGACTGGAATTGACAGCCCAGGGGCGGCTTTCGCTTGTCGCAGGAGTGTCCCCAAGTGCCGGCGCAAAAGGAACGTCCCCAAGTGCTGGGTTATTTGTCGGTGCCTAGTTTGTGCGGCTTGTAGGCGAGGGCGTTGACGAGTGCATCGGCGGCGGATTTGACCGCTGCCGGCTGCGGATCGTTGACGTGGTCCTCGGGGTGCACGGGCAGGTCCTTCTTGACGGCATCGTGGATCAGGTTGAGATACTCGGACACGCCGGTGGTTGACAGGTGCGTGCCGTCGCCATCGAACAGGTCGTTGCGGTTGGCGCTATACCCGAACCAGTCGATAACGCGTACGTTCTTATAGCGCGTGGCGGCATTAGCGATGGCCTGATTGGTGGCGCCGACCCACGGCTGCGGGCTGCGCGTGTTTACAAACACGACGATGCGCTGGTCGCCGGCATCGGCCATGATGGCATCGATCTGGGCGTCGGTCACCAGGCCGTTAGTACCCAGGGCAAAGACCACGATCTTGCCGGCAAGGTTCTGCTGGATATAGCCCTCATACGTTTCGCGGCCAACATCGAGCTGACGGCCCTTCTCGGCATCGATGTGGCTGTGCGGGAACACGCCGTCAAAGGCGTCCACGGCGCGCAGGGATACGGAGTCGCCGATCATCAGCAGGTCGTAGGCTCCATCGGGGAAGCCGTCGTCATCCTTGTCGGTGTCATCGGCTGCCTTCTGGTCCTGCGGTTTTGCATTATTGGCTTCCTTGTTCAGGACCTCGGCGCCCTCACCGCTCAGCGCCGAGGTCTCGGGCACAAAGACCAGGCCGCCCAGTGCCACGGCCAGTACGACAGCGCAAACGGCGCAGGCAGGAATATGAGCACGCACCCAGTCCGCGGGCGTGGTGGTGCCGTCACGGAATTCAGAAACGGTACGCCCAAAGGCGCCCTTTCTAAACGGTTCCTCGACAAAGCGATAGGAGCACTCTGCCACGGCAACCACTAGCAGCACCTGCAAAATGTAGTGCCACCAGGGCGTGTCGTTAATGTTGGCAACCGGGTTCATAAGGAGCAGCAGCGGATAGTGCCACAGGTAGATGCTGTAGGAGCGCTTGCCGATCCACACAAGCGGTTCGGCGGCCAGGGCGCGTGCAACCAGGCCTTGCGGTTGCACACAGGCCGCGATAACCATCAGCGTGAGGACGGAGCACAGCAGCGTGCCTCCACGATATTGAAACGCGGTATAGCCGTTGGTGAACGCGACCATGGCGGCAAGACCGACGAGACCCACAATGCCCAAAAGATCGATGGAGGCTGGCGAGGACCAAAAGCGTGCGAGTGCACCCGACGGAGCTTGGCTGGCATCGGCTGCGCTGCCATTGTCTTTACCACGCTCGTCGACGTTGTGCTTGCCGCGCTTGCCGGAGATAGCCAGACGGTCGAGCCCCAGATGATGAACCAGGCGAGCGGGCGCCAGGTCGCGGTCGGGGATAAAGGCCATCCAAGCGCCCAGCAGCAGCGAGAACACGCGGGTGTCGGTGCCGTAGTAGACGCGGCTGGGGTCGGCGGCAGGGTTGTAGAGCAGCATCATGGCGATGGCGGAGATGGCAGCAAGGCCCAGGACCACGCGACGCGTGTTGGGCTTGCTCATATGCATGGATACCATGGCGAGCAGAAGCGGCGGCCAAACCAGGTAGAACTGCTCCTCGATGGCAAGCGACCAAAAATGCGTAAGCGGCGAGGGGTCGCCCAAGGCGTTAAAGTACGAAACGTCCTGCGCAATCTGCCACCAGTTGTTAAAGAACAGCAGCGACGGCAGGATGTCGGGACGCATCTTGGTGAGCATCACGTGGTTAAAGATCGTGCACAGCGCGCACGTCACCGCCACGACGGTCACCACGGCGGGGAACAGGCGGCGGATGCGGCGGATCCAGAAGCTCTTGAGGTCGATGCGGCCGGTCTTTGACACTTCGTTGATGAGCAGGCGCGTAATCAGGTAACCCGAGAGCACAAAGAAAACCGTGACGCCGAGCAGGCCGCCCTGCGCCCATGTGAGGTTGAGGTGATAGAGCACCACGGCGACGACGGCAAGCGTGCGCAGGCCATCGAGAGCAGGAATATAGCGGGATTTGGGGCGCGCGGGTGTCTGCTCTTTTGCGGAGCTGCTGGCGTGAGCGCCCTTGTTGGCGGGCGTGCGATGGGAGCCTGCGGCATGGCGAGGCTCGGGGGTTTGGCGCTTGACGCGCGAGCGTTCGTGCGGGGCCTGTTCGTCGCTCGTGCGGCGTGAGCTGCGCGAACTCGAATGCGGGAATTGTTCCATAAAACATCATCCAATGACGAGAATAATCAGCACACATTCATTGTAGCCGCCTGTTCCTGTGAATGCTTGCTGCTGGCGCAAGCTCAAGCGCGCGTCCACATCAAAGTGAACTAAAGTTATAGAGGTGCGAGGGCGCACGATTGACGGCCGACAGTGGGTGCAGAGCCTGCGGACGAGGAGGTTTCCATGGCAGATCGCGGCATCGTTGCGGTGTTCGGCAGTATGAACATGGATCTTTCGGTGGCATGCGAGCGCATGCCGCGTGCGGGCGAGACCGTCGGTGGTAGCGGGTTTATCACCAACGCCGGTGGCAAAGGCGCCAACCAGGCTGTGGCCGCTGCGCGCATGGGTGCGCGTACGTGCATGATCGGTGCGGTTGGGCGCGATGCATTTGGCGACGCGCTCGTGACGGGGCTCCGGGATGCCGGCGTGGACTGCGACTTTGTGGCGCGTCGCGACGACGTGGAGACCGGTACGGCGACCATCATCCGCTGCGGGGGCGACAACCGCATCGTGTTGTCGCCGGGCGCCAACCATGCGCTTTCGGGCGAGGACGTGGCCTGCGCGCTGCGCTATCTGGTGGCTGACGAGCTTGACGCCGATATCTGCGACCTCGCCCCGGCTGCCGGCGGCGTCTTTATCGCCCAGGGCGAATGCGACCTGATGGCAACGGCTGCGGCGCTCTCTTGCGCCCACGGGTTGGGGTTCTATACGGTCTTTAATCCGGCGCCCGCCTGCGACCTGCCGGCGGGAGCGTGGCCTGCGGTCGACTTGGTTTGTCCCAACGAGACCGAGTGCCAGGTGCTGACGGGCATCTTGCCCACGGGTGACGCGAGCTGCGTGGCCGCGCTTAAGGCCTTGCTCGCTAAGGGTGTCGGTGCCGCGGTTATCACACTGGGCGGATCCGGATCGGTTACGCTCGGCGATGATGGAGGGCTGCTACGCATGCCGGCGCTCTCTAGCGAGGTGGTCGACACGACGGCCGCCGGCGATACGTTTATCGGCGCACTTGCGGCGGCTCGGCTGCAGGGCTTGCCCCTTTTTGAGTGCATGGTCGCAGGCGCTCGCGCCTCGGCAGTGACGGTATCGCGCCTGGGTGCTCAGCAATCGATTCCCACGCGCGCCGAAGTTGAACGTAAGTTTGGTTTAGACGGTTTAGACGGAGAAGCGGAGTAGAACAATGGCAACCAAGAAGCTGATCCTTGATCTGGATATGGGCGTAGACGATGCGATGGCGCTCGCCTATGCCATCGCGAGCCCCGAGGTGGAGCTCGTGGGCATTACCACGTGCTTTGGCAACGTGCGCGTCGAGCAGTCGGCGCATAACTGCCTAGCGATGCTCGACCTGTTGGGTCGCCCCGAGGTGCCGGTGTACCTGGGTGCCGACCGATCCATCAAGGCGACCGAGCCCTATACGCCGCCGGCGTCCACCACACTCATCCACGGCAAGAACGGCATCGGCGGTGCGAGCGTGCCTGCGTCGCCCTACGAGCCGGTGGGGGCGACGTCGGCCGATGGTAACGCTGCGGTCGATTATCTGATCGATGCCGCGCGTACCTATGGCCCCGATCTGGTCTACGTGGCGACCGGCCCGCTCTCAAACTTGGCGCTTGCTCTTGAGCGCGATGCGGCGGCGATGATGGCTATCGGCCGCGTGGTTGTGATGGGCGGCGCCCTTACCGTGCCCGGCAACGTGAGCGCGGGCGCCGAGGCCAACATGGCAAGCGACCCCGAGGCCGCCGATGCCGTGCTGCGCTCGGGCCGCAAGCTCACCATGGTGGGGTTGGATGTGACGCACCGTGTGGTGCTGACGCGCCGCGATATCGCCGGCTGGACGGGTTCGGGCACCATGGCGGGCTGCGCGTTTGCAGGCATGGTCGAGCACTACATTGGCTCATACGAGATGAACGCGCCTTATCTTGGCGGCTGTGCGCTGCACGATCCGCTAGCCGTTGCCGTGGCGATCGACCCCACGCTCGTGGGCGCACTCGGCTGCAACCTGCGCGTTGACCTGCTCGGCGAGTATCGTGGCCGCACCATCTGCGACGAGCGCCGCGTGGCCGACCCGGACAAGAGCGCCCTTGTGGCGCTAACCGTGGACGCCCCGCGCTTCCTCGCGGAGTTCAAGGCACGCATGGCTCACGTCTTGGGCTAAGTGCTTCCTACACCCCGTCTCAAGTAGCTAATTTGGGACGGGGCTTTTTAGCTACCTTGGGGGCTAAAAAAGATAAATTGCATCGTTCCAAATGAGTGCATAATTGCGTAATTTATAGAATTAGCTGCTGTAAACAGATTAAACTCCGTTTACAGTCTAAAAGCGACCGTTAACCAAATACTTGGCCTTGTCTGGAATTCTCTGTGTTTGCATGGACGGGATGGTCTGCCGATATTGACGTATCGGCGCAGAAGCGGAGGCAGCATGAAAGAGTATTTTGGCATCGACGTGGGCGGCACGGCAGTTAAGTGGGCCGTGCTGGGCGAGGATTTTTCCATCCGCGAGCGCGGCAGCCTGCCGACCGATTTTGCTACGGCAGACGAAGCGGTCGAGGCCCTGACCGGTCTTATCGAGCCGTATCGCGATCGCGTGTCCGCCGTGGGCGTGAGTGCACCCGGCGGCATCTATGAGGATGACGCGGACGGCACCATCCATCGCGGCGGCGCGCTTACCTACATGGACGGCTGTCCGCTGGGAAAGTTGCTGCGCGAGCGGTTTGACATGCCGGTGGCGGTCAACAACGACGGAAAATGCTGCGCGCTCGGCGAGTACGCAGCGGGCGCCCTTCGCGGATGCCGCACTGGCGTCGTGCTCGCTATCGGCACCGGCATCGGCGGCGGCATCGTTATCGATGGCCGCGTGCTTCGCGGCGCACATGGCTTTGCAGGTGAGTTTAGCTTTCTGCGCAACGACGTGAGGCAGCCGGCGTCCGGGGACAGAATGTTTTCGAGCACAGGCGGCTGGCGTGCGCTGCGCGATCTCGTCGTGGCCGAGAAGGACTTACCTGCCGATGGCACGGTGGACGGCCGCCGCGTTTTTGAGTGGGTTGAGGCTGGCGATGAGGCGGCGAAGCGCGCGCTTGACCGCTATGCGCGCACGTTCGACGCCATGCTCGTAAACCTACAGGCGGTGCTCGACCCCGAGGTGTTTGTGATTGCGGGCGGCATTTCGTGCCACCCCGAACTTATCGACGCGCTTCGCGACCAGATGCCCGCGGCGCTTGAGGGCTATGAGGGCTTTCTTGCCGGCATCCCTGCGCCGCAGGTCAGGGCGGCCGAGCTCGGTAACGATGCTAACCTGTATGGTGCCGTGCAAGAAGCCATGCGCCTTTGCGAATAGCTACCGAGTAAATGCGCCCGTTGGGGGAATAGTTGTGCCGCTTCGCTTGACAACAGGCTAAACTAGCTAATAAACATTTACTATTCTGTTTAGATTGAATTTGCAGTCGTTTAGTTGCCGAGCCACGGGCGGTCAAGCCACGATGCTCGGCCGCGACCGTTGCTAGGGGGAACGATGGCTAAAGCAAGCGTCCGCGAGATCAGCCGCATTACCGGCTTCTCGCCCGCAACCGTGTCCAACGCACTCAACCGCAAGCGCAGCGTGAGCGAGGAGACCGCCAAGGTCATCCTGGAGTGTGCGCAGTCGCTCGGCTACCAGCAGTCGACGCAGCTCGAGAGCATCCAGTTTGTGCTCGCGCGCAAGACGGGTGCCATCCTGGACGAGAGCACCTTCCACCCTGCGGTCATCGAGGGCGTGGAGCGCCAAGCACGCCGCCACGGCATGAGTACGAGCTTTGTCTCGCTCGACTTTAGCGACCTGGACGCCGTGCGCCCGCAGGTCGAGGGCCTTATCGCCGATCCGTCAGCCGCTATCGTGCTGATGGGTACCGAGCTGGGCGAGGAGGACTACGCCCTGTTTGCCAACGCTGCTGCCCACCTGATCGTGCTCGATGGCTGGAGCGATCGCCAGTACTTCGATGCCGTGGTCATCGCCAATACCGATTCGGTGCTGCGCGCCGTTGACCATCTTATCGAGAAAGGTCACAAGCAGATTGGCTATCTAGCGGGCGACCTGCGTATCCGCAACTTTAAGGACCGTGAGCGCGGCTACCGTCAAGCGCTTGAGGATGCGGGCCTTGAGCCCAATCCGGCATGGCATGTCACCCTGGGCACCACACTCGAGGGCGCTTATCACGACATGGGTGCCTGGCTCGACACCGTCTCGCGCGACGACCTGCCGACGGCCTTCTTTGCCGAAAACGACGTACTCGCCGTTGGTGCCATGCGTGCCCTCAACGAGCATGGCGTGCGCGTGCCCGACGATGTGTCGATGATCGGCTTCGACGACCTGTCCGTGGGCGCGTTCTCCAATCCGCCGCTCACCACGGTGCACGTTCCCAAGCACGAGGTGGGCGAAATCGCGGTGCGCCGCCTGGTGGGCAACATTCGCAATCCCAAGAGCTATACCTGCAAGACGGCCGTCTCGACCTACTTTGTCGAGCGCCAGAGCGTGCGCGAGCTCTAGGCCGAGCGGCGCTTGATCAGCGACGCTCCCAGCTCAATCTTGAGCGGGTGGTGCTCGGTCTCGTCGATAATCTCGACGAGGCGCCGTGCGGCGATGGCGCCCATATACTCCGAAGGAACATTGAGCGTGGTCAGTTGTGGCTGCACGTAGGTTCCGCCGGCGTTGTTGTCGAAGCCGACGATGCGTACGTCATCGGGCACGCGATAACCACGCTCGATAAAGGCCTTCATGGCCCCAATAGCTATATCGTCAAAGACGGCGACGTAGTTTTGGGCGAGGGGTTCGCCCGAATCAATAATGTCGAGCATGTCGGCGTATGCTTCATCTGGAGCGACGGCGAGTTCGTGGATGATGCCGCACTTTTCCGAGCCCGATAGCTGACCGATGGCGTGTTCGTAGGCGAAGCGTCGTTCGGTGAAGTTGCTCACGGTAACGGGCGTCGTTAACAGCCCGGGGACAGATCCATACTTCGAATGCAGGTACTGCACGGCTAGCATCATGCTGGCGGCGTTGTCGATCTTGACCGTATCGACCCCAGCGCTCATGCATGAGTCCAACAGCAGCAGAGGGCAGTCCAGCGATGCAAACGGCATAAAATCCGATTCGAACATCTCAGTTGCAAGGATGATGACACCATCATATTGCGCTTTGGCGATGTCGGCGATCTGTTGCTGAGTGTTTTCGAACGGTGAGTAGTTCACCAGCGAAAACGAGAATCCCGCGTGTCTAAGAGCGCCCTCGACTCCGGCGAGCATATCGGCGAAGAAGGGGCGCGCAAAGATGCGGCGCCGGTTAAAGGCAACCAAGGCAACGGTTCCGCTCTTTTGGCGCTCGAACTTAATCTTGCTAAAGTCGTAACCTAGAGCTTCGGCGGTGCTAAGTACCAGTTGCCGTGTTTTTTCGCTTACGCCGCGTCGATTGTTAAGTGCAAGGGAAACGGCCGCTGCCGAAATTCCCAGCTGGTCAGCGATTTGTTTTGCAGTAACGGCCATGATTGTTCCTTACGTTTGTGAACTTACTATGAGCTTAACATCAGGCTGTTTATTAAGCTAAATATTTAGTAAGTCAACTTAAGAATCAATAGAAGTTAAGTAGCGTCCCCAGTAGAGTCTGTCTCAGCAAACGCAACAACAAGGGGGACGAGATGATCAGCGGTATTTTCGAAATGCCCATTACGGATGAGAGTTATCCGTTTTCGAGCGCCGAGCGCTACTGTCATCTGAGCGCAAAGGATTACGTCGAGCGCGAGTATCGCGTTGACGGTACCGCCAACGTGTATCGCACCGCCGACGAAGACGGCGGCGTGGAGGTCATGACTGCCGACGCCCCTTATTCCAATCGGATCGTTGTTCGTGCTCCGAAAGATCCGGCGCAAGCGAGTGGCAATGTGGTCGTGGAGATCATCAATCCCACATCGTTTATGGAAATCGAGCGCATGTGGATTCTGGGTCACGGCGAGTTTGTGCGCTCTGGGGATATCTATGTGGGCATTACCAGCAAGCCCAACACCATCGCTAAGCTCAAGGAATTCAATCCCGATCGCTATGCCTTCATGAGCTGGGCAAACCCAACTCCCGAGCGGCCCTTTGACTTTGATCCGGAACAGCTCGTACGCGGCGGCGCGCTTCCTGACATGGACATCTCCTACGAGACTGGCCTGTTTTGGGACATGTTGACCGATCTTGCGTGGCTCTTGCGCGGAGACTCCGACCTTAACCCGATCCGCGACTATCCTCGCCAGGCAATTTGCCTTACAGGATGGTCTCAGTCCGGCGCCTATCTGTTCCGCTACCTTAACAGTTTTGCCTATCGCGAGGAGGTGCGCCGTGACGGCCGCGTGTTTGACGGATACCTGTCTGGCGGCGGCATCCATTCGATGTGCATTCCTGTCAACCAGTATGAATGCTGCCGGGAATACGCACACCATCTACTGCGTGTGGAGCACGTCGAGGAGCCGTTTATCGCCCTTCAGACCGAAAGCGAGAACGGTCGCTTTGAGAGTTGGCGCACGCTTATGCCCGATAGCGACGATCCCGATTTTAAGTACCGGCTGTACGAGGTGACGGGTGCTTCCCACGATACGCAGTGGAGTTACGTCGACTATTACCAAGACGACGAGGATCTTAAGCGTATCGACCATCTGCCGGTGTATGTCGGTAAGCATGCCGAGGCAAACGCCTATCCGTCGCAGTATCTGTTCCATGCTGCATTCCGTAACCTGTTCCGCTGGGTCCGTACGGGTGCGGCTCCGGCAACCTGTCCACGCATTGAGCTGGACGCGAGCGGCGAGAACGTAAAGGATGCCCTGGGAAATACCAAGGGCGGACTTCGCACCTGCCTGCTCGAGCATCCGTTTGCCCGCTACTCCAACACGAGCTTGGTGGAGCCGGGGCAGGGCACGGTCGATAAGACGAGCGATAAGGACGGGCTGTTTGGCCACATGGAGTCGTTCTCGGCATCGATGCTCAAAGAGCTGTACGGGTCGCTCGAAAACTATCGCGCTCTATGTGAGCGCGATACGGCGATCGAGGTGTCACAAGGCTTTATTTGTGCCGAAGATGCCCAGGCGATTGTTGACTTTGCCATGGCATCCGCCCGTGAGCGAGGACTGAACTAGCAAGACTAAGACCAGAGAGGGGTCTGCAATGGATATGACGTTGAATCAAGATGCCGTTGCCGAGATTTGGCGACCGGTTGTTCTGACGTTTGAGAGCGCCTGTTCGTTCGATAACCCGTTTTTGGATGTTGAGATTTGGGCGGAGTTCACCGGCTCGAGTGGCAGGGTAATTCGCCGCGAGGCCTACTGGGATGGTGGGCGTACCTACTGCGTGTCGTTTGCCCCGACCGAGCTGGGTGCCTGGAACTATGTTATCGAGGCTCCCGAGCAGACCGGTCTTAATGGCTGCACGGGCCGCGTCGAGGCCGTGCCGTACGCGGGCGACCTCGATCTGTATCGCCACGGTTTTATCCGCGTTGCAGACGATTCGCGCATGTTTGCCTATTCAGATGGTACGCCGTTCTTTTGGCTGGGCGATACCCATTGGGAGTTTGCCTACCGCGAGAGCTGGGATGCGTCGAACCACCCCGGCATGACAAGCCAATTTCGCGGTATGGTCGACCTACGTGCCGAGCAGGGCTTTACCGTCTATCAGACCAACCTGCGCTCTGACATGGGCGCAGGAGATCGCTATTGGATTGACGGTGGCATGGCCAAGGGCGTGGAAGATGTGCCTAATGTGGCCTTCTACCAGCGGGAGCTCGACCGCCGCATGGCCTATATTGCCGATGCGGGCTTAGTGAACGCACTTGGGCAAGCGTGGGCGTTTGCCATTCTCGGCGAGCATGCCGTGGAACACCAAAAGCACCTCGCCCGCTACCTGGTGGCGCGCTACGGTGCATATCCGATGGTGTGGACGCTTGCCGGCGAGGTTGCCGGATACCGCAAAGAAGGTCGAGCCGCCATGCTTGACGGCTGGCGTGAGGTCGCCTTGGAGATTGAGGCACGCGACGGCTATGGTCATCTGGCGACGGCGCACTATACCAACGAGCGCCCCTTTGCCGATTACTACCAGGATGAACCCTGGATGGACTTTACGCTCAACCAGGCCGGTCACGGCGATTACCTCATCAAGGCAAGCGACTACTTTGACTATCTGGCAGCTCATGACGACAAGCCCTTCGTTGAGGGCGAGGCGCTCTACGAGTTTTGCTCGACGCTCGAGGAGATGGGTACGCGCCTGTGCACCGCAGACATGCTGCGCCGCGTGGCGTATATCTGCATGCAGGCCGGCGGCGCCGGCTATACCTACGGAGCCCAGGGAATCTGGGACAACGTGTGGGAAAGCCCTGAGGAGCTCGACCCCTTTATGGCAATCTTCAACCGCTTTGGCATTACTTGGGCCCAGGCGGTAGACGGAGAAGGTGCGGTCCAGATGGGCTACATGCGCTCCTTCTACGAAGACAATCACTTCTGGGAGCTTGCTCCCTACGAAACGACCGATGCGGGCAACCTGTTTGCCAACAAGGCTCCGCTGGCAACCGCCAACCAGGACCTTTCGCGCATCGTCGCGTACTTTGGCGATACCGTGCGCCAAAAGCTTGCTATCGAGGGTGTGCCGACGGGCGCTGCCTATGCAAGCCGATGGTTTAACCCTCGCACGGGCGCATACCGTGACGGCGAGGACGCCCTTGCCGTCACGGACAGCATTACCCTGCCTGACAAACCCGGGGTTGGGGATTGGCTCCTCGTCCTCGAGCTCAAGGCGTAACCATATTTCCATTGGTCATAGGCGGGAAAGAGTCGGCCGCAATTTCCCGTTTGACAGCTAGATGATTCGTTTAGAGAGGATCAGTGAACACAAATGAGCGTTCTCGATTCGATGCAGGGCTTCCTCGAGAAGCACGTGGGCCCCATTGCCCACAAAGTGAGTAGCTTTAACGTCGTAAAGGGCCTTATGTCCGGCATGATGGCGACCATGCCCGTTACGCTGGGCGTGGCGCTGCTCTCCATTATCAACGGGCTGCCGATCCCGCCGCTGCAGGCGTTCCTTGCCAGCACCGGCATGTCGGCGACGATTACCGACGTACTGGTCGTTACCATGAACCTCGGCGCCATCTACATGTGCGCCTCGGTCTCGTACTCCTACGGCAAGGTGCTCGGGAACAAAGGCCTTACGTCGACGGTTGCGGCTATTGGCGTTTTGCTCCTGCTGATTCCTCTTGGCCATGCCGAGGACGGCTCGACGTTTATCGTGACCCGTTATCTGGGCAGCTCGGGTCTGTTCGTTGCGCTGCTCGTGGCGTTGATCGTGCCGAAGGCGCTTAACTTCCTTATGAAGCATATCGCCATCCCCATGCCCGATTCCGTCCCTCAGTTCGTTACCGATTCGCTGTCTCCGATGTTCTGCGCCATCGTCATCTTCACCACGGCTGCTCTGGTTAAGTGGGGCATGGGCATGACGAGCTTCGGCGATGTCTTTAACCTCATCAACAGCACCATTGCCACTCCCGTTATGTTCCTGGGCTCCAGCCCCTGGGCCGTTGTCATTTACTTTACGCTGTGCAACCTGCTGTTCTTCTTTGGTATCCACCCCAGCGTCCTGATGGGCGTGTACATGCCGGTTATCCAGGCCTGCGCTCTTGCCAACACCGAGGCATTCGTTGCCGGCCAGCCACTGCCGTACCTGTCGTTCATCATCATGTTCTCTGTCGGTTCTGTTGACGCTCTTGGCATGGAGCTTGCGCTGCTCACGGCCAAGTCCGAGCGCTACAAGGCCCTCTCCAAGATTGCCCTGGTGCCCGCACTCTTCAACATCTCCGAGCCCATCATCTTCGGTACGCCCATTGCCATGAACCCTTATATGTTCATCCCCTACATCCTGCTCAAGCCCGTGGCCTGCATTGCTGCCGCCGTCGGCCTGATGCTCGGTCTGGGCAATGCATTTAACCCGACCGTTTCCATGCCGTTTGTCGTGCCGCTGCCCATCAGCAACTTCTTTACGGGCGGCATTGGCCTGGTCGCAATCGTCCTCGCCGCAATCCTGCTGGTCGGACTGCTGTTTATCCCGTTCGTCAAGATGGCCGATAAGGAGGCACTGGCCGAGGAAGCTGCTGCAAAGGCTTCTGCCGAGTAGGTCATTGTCCACAAGTTCGAAGGTTCGGCCGATCGCGTTGATCGCCGAAACATATAAGTCCCTGTGAGGGGTTACAGGAAAGGAACTGCAATGAAAAACATCGTTCTTATGTGCGCTGGCGGTATGTCCACGAGCATCATCATGAAGAACATCAAGAAGGCCGCCGACGCCGAGGGCTTGGAGTGCGAGGTCTCCGCTCACGCCGTCAACGAGGCTGCCACCATTGGCCGCAATGCCGACTGCATTCTGCTTGGGCCGCAGGTTGGCTATGCCAAGGATGAGGTCTGCGCCGCATGCCCCGAGGTTCCGGTCGGCGTAATTCCCATGACCACCTATGGCATGATGGACGGCGTCAAGGCTCTGGCCCAGGCCAAGGAACTGATGGGGCTGTAAGTATGACGGCAGAAGAGATTCAACTTCAGAGTTTTCAGATCATTGCAGGCGTCGGTTGCGCGCGCAGCTGCTATATCGATGCGATTCATCTAGCTCGTGACGGCAAGTTCGAAGAGGCCGAGGCAAAGATCGCGGAAGGCCAGCAGCACTATGCCGAGGGCCACGCTGCTCACGGTGGCCTTGTCCAGCAGACTGCCGCCGGCGAGGACCTGAGCATCGATCTTTTGGTCGTCCATGCCGAGGATCAGCTGATGAGCGCCGAGGGCTTTGGCATCCTTGCCAAGGAGTTCGTGGACGTCTATCGCAAGATGGGCGCGTAGCCACGGACTTTGCCGTCAGGTTATCACTGTGGGCGGTGTACTCGCGGTAACAGGGCGGTGTTGATTCGTTTACATACATGCGCGGATAGAGAGGGTCCTTCGGGGCCCTCTTTTTGTTCCCCTTATATGTTCAGTTTGTTTACATACCGTTTAGGCTGATTTCTCTACCGTCTACGGGTATTTCGCGTTAAACTTCTAAACAGTAGAGTAAAACATTTAGTAAACAGAACAAAACGAAACATGCGTCTGTTTACTGAACATGTGATTAGGGGAGGACGTACATGGACAAGATCAAGCTCGGCTTTGTGCCCACGCGCCGCAGCATCTTTAGCGCGCCGGACGCAATCAAGTATCGCGGCCTGACGGCTGATCGCCTGCGCGAGATCGGCGTCGACATCGTGGATATCGACGACATCAATGACGAGGGCCTGCTGTTCGACGACAGCCACATTGAGCCTATCGTCAAGAAATTCCGCGCCGAGGGCGTCGATGGCATTATGCTGTGCCACGCCAACTTTGGCACCGAGTACGTTTGCGCTCGCCTTGCCCGCGAGCTCGGCCTGCCCGTGCTGCTGTGGGGCCCGCGCGACGAGCGCCCCGAGCCCGACGGCACGCGCCTGCGCGATAGCCAGTGCGGTCTGTTCGCCACCGGCAAGGTCCTGCGCCGCTTCCAGGTTCCCTTCACCTACATGACCAACTGCCGCCTGACCGACCCCGAGTTCGAGCGCGGCGTTTGGGACTTTTTGGCCGTTTGCAACGTGGTCAAGACCTTCAAGCACACCCGCATCCTGCAGATGGCCACCCGTCCATTCGACTTCTGGTCGACCATGTGCAACGAGGGCGAGCTGCTCGAGAAGTTCAACATCCAGCTTTCGCCTATCCCCATGACCGAACTTGTCCAGGCCGTGCGCGACGCCCAGGCCGACGAGCAGGCCATGGCCGCCATGCTTGCCCACATCAACGACAGCTTTGAGATCTGCATCCCCGAGGACAAGGTCCCCGCGGTCGCCGGTCTTGCCATCGCCATGAAGCGCTTGGTCGAGAAGTATGGCTGCAACGCCGGTGCCATTCAGTGCTGGAACGCTCTGCAGGACGAGCTGGGCATTATGCCCTGCGCCGCCAACGCCATCCTCAACGAGATGGGCATTCCTATCGTATGCGAGACCGATATCCACGGCGCCATCACCGCGCTGATGGTCGAGGCCGCCGACCTGGGCCGTCACCGCGGCATGTTCGCCGACTGGACCGTGCGCCATCCCGATAACGAGAACGGCGAGCTGCTGCAGCATTGCGGCCCCTGGCCCTGCAGCTGCGCGGCCGTCAAGCCCAAGCTCACCTACCCGCTGGCTTTCGATCACCCCGGCGCGCTGACGGCCGAGGCCAAGCACGGCGACCTCACCCTTGCCCGCTTTGACGGTGACAACGGCGAGTACTCGCTGCTACTGGGCAACGCCCGCGGCATCGACGGCCCGGCCGGCATGGGCACCTACCTGTGGGTCGAGGTCGACAACCTCAAGCGCCTCGAAGCCAAGATCGTCGAGGGCCCCTACATCCACCACTGCGTCGCTATTCACGCCAACGTGGTGCCGGTGCTCTACGAGGCGTGCAAGTACATCGGCATTGCCCCCGACCTGTACGACCCCATCGAAGAAGACGTTAAAGCCTACCTGCGAGGAGAGTAGAAATGGCAACTATCGAAGAGCTTGAGTCCCTGCGTTGGGACCTTCGCCGCGATTGCGTCGATATCATCATGGCTGGCGCCGGCGGCCACATCGGCGGCGACATGTCGGTGATCGACGCCCTCATGACCCTCTATGCCAACCACCTCAACATTTCGCCCGAGACCGTCGACGATCCCAACCGCGACCGCTTCGTGCTTTCCAAGGGCCACGCCATGGAAGCCTACTACGCGGTGCTCTGCCACGAGGGCTATCTTGACCTCGACGACGTCAAGGCCCGCTTCTCCAAGTTCGGCAGCCCCTACATCGGCCACCCCAACAACAAGCTCAAGGGCATCGAAATGAACTCGGGCTCGCTGGGTCACGGCCTGCCCGTGGCCGTGGGCATGGCGCTCGCCGGCAAGATGGACGGCCGCGATTACCGCGTCTACACCATCATGGGCGATGGTGAGCTTGCCGAGGGCTCGGTCTGGGAGGGCGCCATGAGCGGCGGCAACTACCAGCTCGATAATCTGTGCGCGCTCGTGGACCGCAACCGCCTGCAGATCAGCGGCAGCACCGAGGACGTTATGAAGCAGGACTCGCAGGAGGAGCGCTGGGCCGCCTTCGGCTGGAACGTGCTCTCTATTCCGGGCAACGACGTCCGGGCCATCGACGCCGCGCTGACGCTTGCGGCCGAGACCTGCGGCAAGCCCACGGTCATCATCCTCAACACGGTGAAGGGCTATGGCTCGCCTGTTATGGAGGACAAGGCCGCCTGGCATCATCACCTGCCCAACGATGAGGAATATGCCCAGATTATCGCCGATTTCGCTGCCCATAAGGAGGCTATCAATGGCTAACAAGATCGCAAACCGCAAGGTTATCTGCGACACGCTGCTCGAGGCCGCCGCAACTGACAAGGACATCGTCGTCCTGTGCTCCGACTCCCGAGGCTCCGCATCGCTCACGCCGTTCTTCGATCAGTATCCCCAGCAGTCCGTCGAGGTCGGCATCGCCGAGCAGGACCTGGTGAGTATCGCCGCCGGCATGGCTTCGTGCGGCAAGAAGGCCTGGGCCGCCTCGCCGGCGTCCTTTGTGACCACGCGCTCGTATGAGCAGTGCAAGGTCGACGTTTCGTACTCCAACACCAACGTCAAGCTCATCGGCATCTCGGGCGGCGTGTCCTACGGCGCCCTGGGTATGAGCCACCACTCTGCGCAGGATATCGCCGCCATGAGCGCTATCCCGAACATGCGCGTGTATCTGCCGAGCGACCGCTTCCAGACCGCCGAGCTCGTGCGTGCCCTGGTCGCCGACAGTAAGCCCGCCTACATCCGCGTGGGCCGCAACCCGGTCGAGGACGTGTACACCGAGGAAGAGTGCCCGTTCGAGATGGATCGCGCCACCTGGGTGCGCCGCGGTACCGATGTGACGATCGTGGCCACCGGCGAGATGGTCCGCCACGCCGTGGACGCCGCCGATCTGCTGGCCGAGCAGGGCATCTCGGCAACGGTGCTCGACATGTACTGCGTCAAGCCGCTCGACGCCGAGGCCGTGATCGAGGCCGCCGGCGCCACCCGTGCCGTCGTGACCGTCGAGGAGCATAGCCCCTTCGGTGGCCTGGGTTCCATGGTCGCGCAGGTCGTGGGCGAGCATTGCTCGCGTCCGGTCAAGTGCCTGAGCCTGCCCGATGCGCCGGTCATCACCGGTACGAGCCCCGAGGTCTTCGCGCACTACGGCCTCACCGGTGCCGGAATCGCCAAGACCGTTAAGGACTTCCTGCCCGCAGAGTAATTGGAATGTGACAAAGGGACAGTCCCTTTGTCACATTCATTTTGAAAGGGGTGGCCATGGGCCGCTACATCATCGGAATCGATCAATCCACGCAGGGCACCAAGGCGCTGCTGGTGGACGAGGGCGGCCATCTGATTCATCGTGCCGACCGCGCGCATCGCCAGATCGTCAACGAGGCCGGCTGGGTGAGCCATGATCCGGCCGAGATCGCGGCCAACGTTCTGGCCGTGGCGCGCGCCGTGGTGGAGGAGACCGGGGTCGACCCGGCCGACGTCGCCGGCATTGGCATTTCCAACCAGCGTGAGACCACCGTTGTCTGGAACCGCACGACGGGCGAGCCGCTGTGCGACGCCGTGGTGTGGCAGTGCGCCCGCGCCCGCGAGCTGTGTGACGAGCTGGCCGCCCGCGAGGGCGTGACCGAGCTGGTGCGCGACACGACGGGCCTGGTGCTCTCGCCTTACTATCCGGCGGGCAAGATGGCCTGGATTCTCGCAAACGTGCCGGCGGCTGCTAAGGCCGCTGCGGCGGGCGAGCTTTGCCTTGGCACGATTGACGCCTGGGTGGTCTGGACGCTCACGGGCGGCGCCGAGTTCCGCTGCGACTGGTCCAACGCCAGCCGTACGCAGCTCTTTGACCTGCGCCGCGGCTGCTGGAGCGAGCCGGTGTGCGAGGCCTTTGGCATCGATCCGGCCTGCCTGCCGCAGGTGACCGATTCCGACGGTCTGTTTGGCACAACGGACCTGGATGGCTTTTTGCCCGCACCCGTGCCGGTACACGGCGTGCTGGGCGACAGCCATGCGGCCCTGTTTGCGCAGGGTTGCCACAGCCGCGGCATGGCCAAAGCGACCTATGGCACCGGTAGCTCGGTCATGATGAACGTCGGCAACGAGTTTGTCGCCAGCTCGCACGGGCTTTCGAGCTCGCTTGCGTGGCGTATGGATGGCGTGACCGAGTATGTACTCGAGGGCAACGTGAGCTACGCCGGCGCCGTCAAGACCTGGCTGCGCGACGACCTGGAGCTCATCAACAACCCCGAGGAGGTCACCGACCTGTGCTACGCCGCCAACCCGGCGAGCCATGTTTACTTTGTGCCGGCGTTTACCGGCCTGGGTGCCCCGCACTGGGCAAGTGATGCCGAGGGATGCGTTTTTGGTATGACACGCACCACGGGCCGCGCGGAGTTCGTAAAGGCTGCCGACGAGTCGATCGCCTATCAGATTTTTGACGTCATTGATGCGATGGTCGAGGATTCGGGCGCGGCGCTTGCCGAGCTTCGTGTTGACGGCGGCCCCACGCGCGACGCGTACCTGATGCAGTTTGAGAGCGATTTGGTCGGCTCGCCCATCCGCATTGCGAGCAACGACGAGATGAGCGGTCTGGGCGCGGCTTGGGCCTGCGGTATCGCGCTGGGCATGTATACGCGCGATGTCGTCGACGTCTACGGCGCCCGTGGCATCGTGGAGCCGTCGATGCCCGCTGACGAGCGAGCCAAAAAGATCGCCGGCTGGCGCCATGCAGTGGCCGCGACTATCTCGTACACCGCCTAGCATGATTTTTCTGGGACGGGGATCAAATAATCATCGGTCCTCGTCCCAGGCGGCTAATTTGGGACGGGGCTTTTTTGACTGGTATGATTGGTGCGACCATTCGAACCAGCTAAAAGAGCCCCGTCCCAAATTGACTACCGAGAGGATCTACCATGGAGCGCATTGCGAGCTTTTCTGTCGATCATCTGCTGCTTGAGCCCGGCGTGTACGTGAGCCGTATCGACCGAGATCCGGCGACCGGCATCGCCGTCACCACCTTTGACCTTCGCCTGACCACGCCCAACAAAGAGCCGGTTATGAACACGGCCGAGTGCCACACCATCGAACACCTGGGCGCGACGTTTCTGCGCAATCATGCCGAGTGGTCGAGCCGTATCGTCTACTTTGGCCCCATGGGCTGCCGCACGGGCTTTTACCTGGTCGTGTTTGGCGAGGTGACGAGCGAGGAGATCCTGCCGCTCGTGCGCGAACTCTTTGAGTTCGTCGCCGACTTTGAGGGCGATATCCCCGGTGCCGCTCCCGAGGAGTGCGGCAACTACCTGGACCAGAACCTTCCCATGGCAAACTGGCTCGCGCGCCGCTACCTCGATCGCGACCTGGCCGATATCGACGGGAAACACCTGCACTATCAGCAGGCGTAAGGATTGCCTTCTGCTTCTAAACCGTTCACATGGAGATATCGACCGTTTAACTGTTTAGTAATGTTTACACGAGGTCATTTACGGTGTTTCGCTTAAACTGGCAACCAGAGTGATATTCAGGCAAGGCTCCTGAAGCAGCATCTGTCGACATTGATTGTCGGATTCTGCTTCGGGAGCCTTGTTTTGTTTAAGGGGGACACATGGAAATCGTTAAACGAATTAACACCAGCGCTGTCCTCTGCATCGACGGAAATGACAGGCAGCTGGTGGCATTCGGGCGTGGCCTGGGGTTTAAGGACGTTGGCGATGAATTACCGCTCTCGGAGATTCAACGAACGTTCTATAACGTTAGTTCCCGCTACATCGCTCTCATTGATGAAGTCTCGGATGAACTTCTCGAGCTGACCTCGGATGTTATTGATATGTCGACAGGACTGCTTCCCTATGAAGTAAGCCCTAATTTGCCGTTTATTCTTGCGGACCATATCGCGTATGCAATTAAGCGCAAGGAGCAAAACATTGTTGTCCATATGCCCTTGTCTTTTGATGTTCGCCAACAATATCCCGTCGAATTCAAAATCGGCGAGTACGCGCTTCGAATAATCAGGAAACGTCTCAATGTTAGGCTTCCCGCTCATGAGACAGTTGGAATTGCCATGGCGTTTATCAATAACATGGCCGATTCGGATTCATGTGAGCTGGCTGAAGAGTTTGGCACGGACGTTTACGATCGCGTTCTCGAAGAATCAACTATTGCTGTTGAAAGACGGCTTGGTATTCAAGTTGATCGGGAGGGCTTCGATTATGCAAGGTTCGCAACCCACCTTCAGTACCTATTCAATAGGTTGAACTCTGGCGAAAGTATCGTAAGCGACAACCGCAAGATGTATCTCTCGCTCAAAGATGAATATCCGGTGGCATCGGCGTGCGCCGATGACATCGCTTCTGTTCTCAGCCGGCTGACGGGCCAAGAACTTATAGACGAAGAAAGACTCTATCTGATGATGCATATCAATCGAATCGCATCGAAAGCTAGGTAATTGGTCGGCGAAGGCGCGCGCTTTGCCGATGGTTACATATAAAACACAACATGGGAGAAATGGTATTTATGGCAGATACAACCAAGCTCGCTGCCGAGATTCTCGAGATGGTGGGCGGTGCAGAAAACGTTACATTTGTAGCCCACTGCATGACTCGTTTAAGGTTCAATCTTAAGGACGAAAGCATCGTAGATGATGCAAAAGTCAAGGCAATCGATGGTGTGATCGATATTCGCCATTCAGCAGGGCAATACCAAGTGATTGTGGGGCCCAAGGTCGATAAGGTCTACGAAATCGTTGCAAAGGAAACCGGGGTTGACACCGGGAAGTCCGCGGCAGATGAAGGCGAGACCAAAGGTTTTCTGGGAAAGCTGATGAAGCTGATCAGCGGCATCATGATGCCCGTTCTTCCCGCCTTGATTGCATGCGGAATGATAAACGCCGTCCTTAGTATCCTGACGACGGCAGGTGTCGTTTCCGCTGAGAGCGGAATTTATACCCTGCTGTACGGCATGGGAAACGCCAGCATGTATTTCTTGCCCGTTCTCGTCGGCTCGTCTGCGGCCAAATTCTTTGGAATCGATCAATATATCGGTGCGGTGCTCGGTGCAATCCTGCTTTACCCGACTTTTGTTGCCGCAGCTGGAGCTGGTGATGCGCTG
Source organism: Collinsella sp. (assembly GCA_018377855.1). Taxonomy (GTDB): domain Bacteria; phylum Actinomycetota; class Coriobacteriia; order Coriobacteriales; family Coriobacteriaceae; genus Collinsella. Next base: position 49,020 of record JAGZYM010000017.1, read on the forward strand.
GATTTGTTCGGCATGAAGTTCACGATGGTGAGCTATGCCTCGACGGTGTTTCCCGCTATCGTGGCGGCTTGGTTCGCATCCGTTCTTTATAAGTGGCTGCGTGCGGTTCTTCCCGATGCTTTGGCATTTGCACTCGTTCCGTTCCTGACAGTTGCTATTGCTGCCCCCATCTCGCTTCTTGTGGTTGGCCCGGTTATCCAACAGGCGAGCTCCTTGCTTGCGACTGCCGTACTGGCGGTCTATCAGTTCAGCCCCATTCTTTGCGGCGTTATTCTTGGACCGATATTTGGCCTCGTCATGATTCCTCTTGGACTCCATTGGGCCCTCATTGTGATCTCCATCAACAATATTATGACCGTCGGTTCCGACCCTATCCTTGGACTTCTTTGCGGTAGCATGGGTGTCGTCGGCGCTTGCTTGGCGTTTGCTTTCCGCTCGAAGGATCCGAGCGAAAAGAGCCTTGGATTCAGCTGTGCCATTACGAGCCTGTGCGGAATTACAGAACCTGCCCTGTACGGCATAGTTTTGGAGCACAAGAAGATCATCGTCGCTTCCATGATTTCTGGTGCAATTAGCGCTGTTATCCCGGCTATCTTCAATACCCGCACGTTCGTTATGACGTCGAGTGGTATTTTCAGCTTCCCCGGCTACATGAATCCTTCCGGTGATATGAGCAGCCTTATTGGTGCGATCCTTTGCAATGTCGTTGGTTTTATTCTTACCTTCGTCCTCGTCTACATCATGTATCGCCCTGATGCAGACACGTCGGCGGAATAGACAATTATTCGGAATGTAAGCTGCTGAAAACCCCGCGGCAGATTGCATATGGTGGGCTTGCGATTGATCTGCGCGAGCCCACCTCGTTTTTGGAGTGACTGGTTATGACAATTACTGCCGATATGACATTTGGAGAAATCGCACTTCTTCCTGAGTTCGCTGGGTTCGGTGAGCATCTCATGCTTTGCCGACCTTCAACTTGGGAGCGCATGTGGAATAAGCCCATCGCGGCCCATTTGAATTCCGACACTAATCCGTATGAAGTTACTCGTGTTCTGCGCGGGTTGAATCGGATTGTTGAGCTTGCGGATGACGGGAGGCAGGTTGCATACGATATTTGGGATGAAGCCGATTGTATTCGCGATCCGACCCGGCGCAACGCAAAGCTGTTTTTCTTTCCGGGGCGACCGGGGGCGCCATTCGTTATCGCGATTTCGGGTGGGGGCTATCAGAGCGTTTGTCACCAAATGGAAGGTTTTCCCGTTGCTCCCGAGCTCAACGATGCGGGCTATAACGTGTTTGTGTTGTCATACAGGGTGAGGGTCGAGCCGCTGATGCCGCGTCCGATCGATGACCTTAATCGCGCAGTCCGTTTTGTCCTCGAGAATTCAACGCGATTTAATGTGGACAAAAAATATGCGGTTATCGGTTTTTCCGCTGGCGCGCATTTGACCGCCGGGTGGGGGACGGATAACAAGGGGTTTGCATCTTACGGATGCGAGCCGCCAAAAGCTTTGGTTCTGTGTTACGCCCCGATTGACCTTCATGAGTCCGAATGTGCGTCAGACCATAGATTTCTTGATTCGGTGTGCGGTGGAGCTGGGCACGATGCGATTGATGATTTCTGCATCGATCAACATGTGTGGGAACGGTATCCGCCGACATATCTTTGGCAATGCGCCGACGATGATGTCGTATCGCCCGGCAATCTCGGAAAGATGGTTGACGCACTGGATGCGGCTGGGGTGCACCACGAGGAGATTGTGTATCCAGAAGGAGGACATGCGTTAATGAAACCTCATGCGCCGGAAACTGATCACTGGTGCTCGGGTGTCATTGAGTTCCTTAAGGGCTATCTCGGCTAAGTAAAATACACGCCGCCCTTTTGCCCATGTGACTCTGGTGCGTGTTGTTTGCGGTATTGACTCCATCAAAAGACGGCTAATGTTCTAGAATGTTTATATAGTCACATTTACGAACAGGAGCGAACATGCATATCTACTCTGTTACCGATCCCGAGTTCAAGTCCTACGGCCGCGTGTGGGATGACGTCCCGTCCAGCCTGACCGCCCCGCTCGTCGAGGCGCTCTCCGCAACGCCCATCCCCGAGGGCAGCAAGTACGTGGCCTCCGCGCCTGAGCTGGAGCAGGTCGAGGGCGCCGATGCGCTCGGCCTGCTCATGTATGGCGGCCGTCCGTTCCAGCTGGGCTGGTGCAACGGCCACAACACGAAGCTCAACTGCTTGGAGTATCACCGCGCGAGCGAGTTCAACCTGGGTGCTCGCGACTTTATTCTGCTGCTCGCCAAGCGTGAGCAGATTGTCGACGGCAAGCTCGACACCGCGCAGGTCAAGGCGTTCCGCGCGCCCGCCGGCACGCTCGTCGAGGTCTACGCCACCACGTTGCACTACACGCCGTGCATGGTCGACGACGGTGGCTTCCAGGTGATGGTTGCGCTGCCCGCCGGCACCAACGGTCCGCGCCCCGAGGCTGCGGCCGACATGCCCGCGGCCGGTGATAGCTACTGCTACTGGAAGGCCGACAAGTGGGTTCTCTGCCACGCAGATAGTCCCAAGGCTGCCGAGGGCGGCTACGTAGGTCTCGTCGGCAAGAACCTCGACATCACCGTGGACTAGGGTCTTCCGTCTCAATCTGTAACAGTTGGCGCGCTAAATCGTCTCTATCTGTTACAGATCAAGACGAACCACGGGGGCCGCCCGAACAATCTCAATCTGTAACGCCAAGCCCGGTTTTGACGGCCTAACTGTTACAGATCGAGACAAGCGGGCCCAACCCACCACAAAGGTGCCTGTCCCCTTTGCGGTGGTTGCCTAGAGCTGGCTGCGCAGGTAATCGGCCATATAGGGGACGGCGAAGCGCACGTAGCCGCGGCGCGCCTGCTCGATAACGCCGGCGTCGATGAGGCGCCGGCGATACTTTTGCGCATAGTCGGGTGTGACTGACATGCGCTTCGCAACATCAGAAATGCGAGACACAGCGTCTTCGTCATCAGTCATTGCGGAGAGAAACGCGACGTCTTGGTCTGACAGCGCGGCGAGCGTCGTTTCGCACACATCGTTTTCGAAATCGACTTTCGACGCCTCGATGGCTCCGTCGATTAACCCTTGCGTCGCACGTTCGCCTGTCCTGCAGCGATTGGCGATGTTATAGCCGATGAGTTGCAGCATATAGGGCGAGCCTTGGGTTGCGCGAGCGGCACGGAGGCGAAGATCGCTTGGAATATCAAGGCCGAGCTCATCGAAAGCCCGCTGGTAATAGGTATCGACATCTCCGACCGAAAGTGGCTCGAGCGTGACCTTTCGAGCGCGGTTGAGAAATGTCAGCACACGGTCATTGAGTGTTGCGCAGACGGCTCCCGGAAGGCCCGCCATGACGAGCGCGACGTTGAGTCGTTCGCCGACCAGCTCTTGATAGGCGGTGACGAGCTGTCTGATCTCGGGTGAATTTGCTTGGAGCTCGTCGATGAGGATGAGGATGCCGTGCCCCTGCTCGGTCAGTTTGCGCGCGAGCTGCGTGAGCTTGAACTGAAAGCTCTTGGTCTCCTGCACGTCTCGTGTGAACTCGAGGCCTGCCGAGAGCCCGAAAACACTTAGGCTGCCGCTCGCGAGTTTGGGAAGGCGGCGTTTGTTGACGTAAGGTTTGCCTGCTTCTTGGATTTTCTCGACAATGCGCTCGAGCATATCCTCGGAGGCTACGGTAGGCGTGGCGACAACAAAGCCGAGCTTGCGTGCGCGGTCGGCAAGTTCCCACAGAAGAACTGTCTTGCCGCTGCCTCGCTGTCCAAGCATGAGCATGGCTCGGTCGCGATTGCCCGGTTCCTGCTCAAGGCCGGATATGAATGTCGAAATTACAGTTTCGCGCCCGACGAGATAGGATGGGCGATTTCCAAATGAGGGGGAGAAGATGGTTTCAGTCATAAGTCTCCTTTCCTTTCTTTCCTATTTTTTCCTTTCTTTCCTATTCAGTCAAATGGTCTGCCACCCGAGGGCGCCTTCGCTGTTGTGGAGGCGCCCTTTTTTGCAAGTGAGTAGACTTTTTGGCTTAGTCTGACCACGCCGGAACATGCCAGGTAAGCTACCTGCGGTTTTGATGGCGTCAAAGGCGGGTCTGGTTGAGTTTTGCCAAAAAGTCTACTCACTTGACGTTCGCGGCGTGTGGGCGGGTGCTTTTTCGTGCACGCGAGGTATCAAAAAGTGTCAGGAGTGCACCGGGGGGTGCGGACGATTTCTTGGACCGCGCCTAGGCGTATCCAAGCTTCCTGCGGTACTCCATCGGGCTCAGCCACCCGAGGGACTTCTTGATCCGCTCC
>JAGZYM010000041.1:0-7824 GCA_018377855.1 Collinsella sp.
AGCGAGCGGGCCGCATTTGAGACAAGGTGACGTGAAACGAAAGGGCGCTGACCTTCTGGTCGCGCCCTTGAAGTTGAACGTCAGATTGTCCAAATGCGGTCCGCGCAGCGTCGGCCGGTCCGCCGTTCGTTAGAACGGCGGAACTAAATCAACTTAAAGCCCTTGCGCTTGCCTACGGAGAGGGTGTCGCCCAGCTTGAGGGCGCTGGGATCGATGTTATAGCTCTTGGGAGCCACCGCCTTGCCGTTGATCTTGACGCCGCCACCGTCAATGTCGCGACGGGCCTGGCCGGCGCTCGCCGAAAGGCCCAGGTCCTTAAGCAGGCCGGCGAGGTAGATCTGGCCCTCGTCGTTGACGGTCAGCTCAACGTGCTTCTCGGGGAAGTCGGCAAGCTGGCCCTCCTTGAACACGCGGTCGAACTCGGCCTGAGCCTCGTCGCCGGCACCGACGCCGTGGTAGGTGTCGCACAGGTCGCGACCCAGAGCGCGCTTGAGCTCGTAGGGGTCGGCAGAACCATCGGCCAGGGCAGCGTCGATCTTGTCGACCTCGGCCGGGGTGAGCGAGCTCGCCAGGCGGTAGTACTTGCCGATCATCTCATCGGGGATGGACATGGTCTTGCCGAACATATCCTTGGGAGCGTCGGTCAGGCCGATGTAGTTGCCGTATGACTTGGACATCTTGCGCACGCCGTCGGTACCCTCGAGCAGCGGCATGGTGAGCGCGATCTGCGGCTCCATGCCCATCTTCTCCATGAGCTCACGGCCAGCGAGCAGGTTGAAGAGCTGATCGGTGCCGCCCATCTCCACGTCGGCCTTGATCTGCACGGAGTCGAAAGCCTGCATCACGGGATACAGGAACTCATGCAGGGCGATCGGCGTCTGAGACTGGTAGCGCTTGGTAAAGTCGTCGCGCTCAAGAATGCGGGCGACGGTGAACTTGGAGCACACCTGCAGCAGGCCGGCCAGGTCCATCGAAAGGATCCAGTCGCCGTTGTGCACGATGGTGGTCTTCTCGGGATCCAGGATCTTCATGGCCTGGCTCACGTAGGTCTCGGCATTGGCCTCAATCTGCTCCTGCGAAAGCTGCGGACGGGTGGAATTCTTGCCCGAAGGGTCGCCGATCAGCGCGGTGCCGTTGCCGATGATGAGGGTGACGTTGTGGCCCAGGTCCTGGAACTGACGCATCTTGCGCAGGGGCACGGCGTGGCCCAGGTGCAGGTCGGGGCTGGTGGGATCGACGCCGAGCTTGATGTTGAGGGGCTCGCCCTTCTCAAGCTTCTTGCGAAGGTCGGCCTCGGGAACGATCTGCGCGGCGCCCGAGGTGATGATACGCATTTGCTCGTCAACAGACAGCATTGGGTATCCTCCTTTTTCTATAGCACCCTCGCCGAAAACGGCGGTGCTGGAAGTCCATAAACTCTCTTATGATAACAAACTGACGCGACGCGGCACCTACGACAGGAAAATCCTCGTCCTGCCGCATGCGTCAATGGCAACTGGCAGACGTGTACCGTCACGCTCGACCAGATAGCGTACCTGCCGACGACGCAAGCAGTCGCGGCAACGAACCTGTCCCGTCGCATCGGTGGCGCAGACGCCCTCGGCGGTCAGCAGGCAGTGCTCGCACACCATAAGCTCGGGACGGTCGGCGTCGACCGGACCCAAGACGCCGGGTTCAGCAGCCAGCTCGGCAATACGCTCCGCATCATTGCCGAGCAACTCGGCCGGCAAGTACACCCGCCCCGCACCGAATCCGCGCAGCCAGGTAAGCGTGGCCCGATTCGCGCAGAACACCGGCGCCGCCACGTCAAACGTCACGCCCAGCTCGCGAGCGATCGCCACCTGCCCCAGGTTGCGGCAGACGATGCGCCCGGCACGCTGCATCAGTGAGCGGGTCCAGTCAGCGTCACTCGCGCGGCACACCTCGTCAAGCACCACAACGGCGTCGGACAAATCGAGTTCTCCGCGCGGGTCGGCATCCATCAGCTGCCAAGCAAAAACCATGCGAGTGGGAACCGCGCACTCCACCAACTCCGTCGATGCACCGCCATCCACCGCAACGCCCTCAAAGGGCAGCACTTCAACGGCACGCTCAACGGGCGCAATCGCATCCGCCTCGGCCCGCATGCGCTCCAACACCGCCGCCGTCTGATCCAACACGCCGGCGCTGCGAATCAGGTACACCTCGCAGCCCGTGTCAACCTTACGCTTGCAATGCACGACGACGCGCTCCCCCGCTGCGGCATCCACCGGACAGGGCACCTGCGGCCAGCGCTTGGGCACATCGGGACGCGCGTCGGCACCCGGATAAAACCGGATCTCGAGCGTGTCACCCGCCGCCACGGCGGCGTCGAGCTCAACGGTCACCTCTTCGTGGCCCACAGCGACCAAGCGCCCCACGCGCACGCCCTGGTTAATCGCACGCTCAAAGCTCATCAGCTCGGCACCCGAACGCCCTCGCAGGTACGCATCGGTAAACCCACGGTTAAACGACCTTCCCAGCTCGCGCTCAAGCTCTTCCACGGCACCGGGGTCCCACGCGCCGTCGTACAGCATATCGAGTGCCCGGCGCCACACCCGCACCACGTTGAATACGTAATCGGGGTTCTTCATGCGCCCCTCGATCTTGAGCGACGCCACGCCGGCATCTACAAGCTCGGGCAGATGTGCAATACCCAGATAGTCGCGCGGGCACAGCAGGCGATCTCCCTCGACGGCGACAACGCTCTGCCCCGCCTCGTCCACCAGGTCGTACGCCAGACGGCACGGCTGCGTGCAGTCGCCGCGCATCGCCGAGCGCCCACGCCGCAGGGCCGAGAACTCGCACGCCCCCGAATAGCCGATGCAAATCGCACCGTGGCAGAATACCTCGATGGGCACGCCCGCGGCACATAGCGCCGCAATCTCGTCGACCGTCAGCTCGCGTGCCGTCGTCACGCGCTCGACCCCCAGCTCATCGGCGGCAAGTCGCACGGCGCCTTCGCTATGAACGCCCGCCTGCGTGGACAGGTGAATCTCGACCCCGGGAATCGCCGCGCGCAGCGCGCAGGCCAGCCCGGCATCGGCGACAATCAGAGCATCGGCGCCCAGCTCCAGTGCATGAGCTCCCAACGCCACCGCGTCGGACAACTCATCGTCAAACACGAACACGTTGAGCGTCACGTACACACGCACGCCATGGGCATGCGCCACGGCGCAGCCGCGCGCAAACTCGTCGTCGGTAAAACCGTGCGCACTCACACGGGCGTTAAAGCCGCCCAACCCCGCATAGATGGCATCGGCGCCCGCGGCGATGGCCGTAAACATCTGGTCGAGCCCGCCCGCCGGCGCCAGCAGCTCGGGCAGCGCCGCACCGGCAGCATCCAATCCAGTCTTGTGTTGTCCGCTCGGCCCCATCGCCCGAATCGCCATCGGCAAACTCCTTACCAAGGTATGCATTCACTCTGAAAAATGCCGTCTTCCAGCATACACGAGGCCTCGCGCGCCCCGTTTGGTTTATCGTGTAATAACTTATGTCCATCCTGCCCCGACGGCACATCCGCCGTCCGGCACGACATACCTGGAGGTCAATATATGGGTCCTCGCCAACGACAGGGACGCAGCCGTTCAAAGACGCATGCCCTGCCCATAATCCTGCTCTCGTTTTTGGGCTTTTTGCTGATTGCGGGCGTGGCATTTGGCATCGGCATGGTCGGCAACGTCAACCGCTGGCTGTCCGATCTGCCCGACTACACCGACGCCAACGCGTATCTGGTGAGCGAGCCCACCGAGATCGTCGACTGCAACGGCAACAAGATCGCGAGCTTCTACACGCAAAACCGCAAGTCCATCACCAAGGACAAGGTCTCCCCCTACGTGCTACAGGGCACCGTTGACGTCGAGGACGAGCGCTTCTACGAGCACGGCGGTATCGACCTGTGGGGTATCGCGCGTGCTGCGGTGGCAACCCTCGGCGGCGGGCACGAAGGCGCCTCGACTATCACCCAGCAGCTGGTGCGCAACACCATCCTGCAGGAGGAGCAGTTCGACTCGACCATCGAGCGTAAGGTGCGCGAGGCCTACATCGCCGTAAAGATGGAGGACATGTACTCCAAAGACGAGATCCTCATGATGTACCTCAACACCATCTATTACGGTCACGGCGCCTACGGTATTGAGGCCGCCGCCGAGACCTACCTGTCCAAGAGCGCCGCAGACCTCACCCTGAGCGAGGCCGCGCTGTTGATCGGCCTTCCCAACTCGCCCTCGCAGTACGACCCCACGGTCAACCCCGACCTGGCGCTGTCCCGTCGCAACAAGGTCCTCGACAACATGCTGCGCCTGGGCCACATTACGCAGGAGGAGCACGATGCCGCACAGGCCGAGCCCATCACCCTCAACGTGACCGAAATCTCGGGCAGCGGCGTTGACGTATACTCGCAGCCCTACTTTGTCGCCTATGTTAAGCAGCTGCTGGAGCAGGAGTTCTCGACCGACGTGCTCTTTAAGGGCGGCCTGACCGTCAAGACCACCATCGACCCCACGATGCAGCAGGTGGCAGAGAATGCCGTTCGCGAGCAGCTCGACACGCTCTCGCTCGACGGCCTGGACATGGGCATGGTCGTCGTCGACCCCAAGACCGGCTACATCAAGTGCATGGTGGGCGGCTACGATTACAACGCCGACGAGAACCACGTAAACCATGCCACGGCCAAGCGTCCCGTCGGCTCCACCTTTAAGGCCTTTACGCTGGCAACTGCCATCCAAAACGGCATGAACCCCAACGTCACCCTCAACTGCAACTCGCCGCTCAAGGCCAAGGGCACCACGACCGAGGTCCAAAACTACGCCAACCATAGCTATGGCAACATCACGCTTAAGCAGGCGACGGCATACTCCTCCAACACCGGCTACATCCAGGTGGCGGAAGCCGTCGGCAACAGCAAGATCATCTCGCTCGTCAAAAAGCTCGGCATCGATCCCGCCAAGGACAACATCGAGGACGTTCCCGTCATGACCCTCGGCACCGGCTCGATCTCGCCGCTCGAGATGGCCGCCGCCTACGCGACGTTTGCCAACGGCGGCTACTATCGCCAGCCGATCGCCATCACCGAGATTGACTCTCGTACCGGTTCGGTGCTGTACCAGCACACCGACAATCCCTCACAGGTACTTACCGAGGGCGAGGCCGCCGCGGTCACCGATGTTCTGTCCGGCGTCATGAAGGGCGGCGGTACGGGTGCTGCCGGCGCCCTGAGCGTCAACCAGCCCTATGCCGGCAAGACGGGCACCACCGACAACACCACCAACCTGTGGTTCTGCGGCTATACCCCGCAGCTGGCGTGCGCCCTGTGGACCGGCTATTCCGCGGGCGAGATTCCCATCCAAAAATACGGCACAGACCTGCTGGGCGACAGCACCAACCTGCCTGTCTTTAAGCGGTTTATGAACACCGTTCTGACCGGTACCGAGCGCGAGGAGTTTGCGACCGGAACGGCGCCCACCTACAAGAACAACAGCGTCTGGAAGTTCTACGGCACTAACAACACCAAGAAGACGGAGAACGACGACAAGGACGAGAACGAGGACGAAGAGGAAACCACCACAACGACTACCACGACGACCACGACCACCGAGACCACGGGCGGCGACACCACCGGCGGCACCGGTACGACCGGTGGCTCGACGGGCGGCTCCACTGGTGGTTCGACCGGCGGCGATGGCGGCACGCCTACACCTACGCCTACGCCTACGCCTACACCTACACCTACGCCTACGCCTACGCCTACGCCTACACCCACTCCCGACCCCTCGCCCACGCCTGACGATACGGTTGGCTAGAAATTCATCCGGCCATTAGCAACAAGGCCCCCGAGCAGCTTATTAAAGTGCTCGGGGGCCTTTTAGTTTAAAGCGACCTGGTGGACGGCCTTTATACCGGCAAACAATATAGGGGGTACCGACCAACGTCGATACCCCCTTACAAGCCACCATGTCACGCACACAGTGCCGAGCGCACGACCCGCACGCCTACTTGCGAGAATTGCTCAGCTTATTGATCAGCGCCTCGAGACGCTCGCCGTCCTCGGCCGTCTGGGCAATAACCAAAATCGTATCGTTGCCGGCAAGCGAGCCAAGCACATCGGGCAACTCTGCCGCATCAACGGCGGCGGCGATGCCGGAAGCCGTACCAGGCTGAGCCTTAATCATAACCAGATTGTCGGTGCGCAGAACGCCCGTTACGAGCTCGGAAACCATACGCTGCAGGTGCAGGTCCTCTGCCAGAACATAGATACCCTCGGGGAGCTTACGCAGCCCCATATCGGCAATATCGCGAGAGACAGTCGCCTGCGTGCAATCAAAGCCCATAGCACGGAGCTCATCGACCAGCACGCGCTGCGTACGGACGTCCTTATTGCGCACAATATCTCTAATGGCATCCTGGCGCCCATTGCGTTTTTTAGCCATACAAACCCTCTCTCCAAAAGATGGCGGAGACAATCAATCAGTGATTGAATAGTTTAACGCTATTTGAAGGCTTTTGTGTATAAGAACGCATTTCGAAACAATTCTATGCAAATATGTTTCGAAATGAGCCGTTTAGGCGGTTTTTGCACCCGTCCGGTTAAGAAAAGCTGCCAGATGCGTACACATCACGCAGCGCGTGGGCTTGGCGCTGGCGATCGGCCCAAACAACAGACCGAGTCCCCGATGGTTGTCCTTGAGCGCGGCGACCATCTGACGGGTTCGAGGCGCCTCGAGCATATCACGCATGCGGGCGGAACGCTCAATTGACGACACCCCATGCGGGCTCAGACACAAATTCTCGATGCAGGCGACCAGTCCGGCAAAGTAGAACTTTTGGCTTGCCAGCTTGAGCCGACCACCGCTATCTGCTTCCGAGAGTGAGTCCGCAAGCTCGTCGAGCGCTCGGGTATCATCAGATACCTTGGCATACATGGTGGGATCAAAGGCATCTGTAAGCTTAGGTGCCGCCGCGTGGAAACAAGCATCGCCGCAGCCGGACACGCATCGTGCCTGCGAAAGCGCGCATGTCATAAACCCAACTGTGCGAAACACCTTGTCGCACAAAAGGCATGCCTCAAACAGCGAGCGGCTGTACATCACACCAGAGGTCTGAACGACAAGGCCGCCTAAAATCAACTGAGGCAGCCCGGCCACCATCGAAGATTTGCCATCAATGGAAATATGAGCAGCATCCAAGACGCGCGAATGGCGCTCTCGATGTGCATCATAGCGGTCGAGCGACACCGTGGGGAACACTATGTCTGCCGCGGTATCGCACGCGATATCGACCATCTTGGAAAGGGACTGCGGAGCAAACCACTCATCGGCGTTCATAGCGATGATTTGAGAGCCACGCGAGGCAGCAAAACCGGCACGAAGGCAAGCACCGCGCTTCGCGTCCTCGACGTCAATCAAATCAATATGGATGTCCCTGTCGGCAGCAACTTGAAGCGAATGGCGCACACCGGGCGCAGCATCGCGGCAGACAACGACAATCTGCAAATCGTAGAGGTCTTGGTTCTGGACACTCTCGAGCGCACGCATCGCATAGCTGGGCGAACCTTCTACCACAAGGATCACCGAAAGTCGCGGATGCGAGCCACGTCGAACCAAGTTATCCGTCCTCTCGACAGCAATGAATCAAACCGTGGTTCATGGTACACCCCGGCAATAAAAGCAATGAGACACCGGTTGTATTGCACGCCAAGAACAGATGTTGCCCTTGATTATCAACTTCATCCGAACACCTCCCACATTCATCCGCACATGTGCGGATGAATGTGGGAACCCGATACCCTGAGGGCCGGACCGGCCGGCC
>JAGZYM010000018.1:0-50951 GCA_018377855.1 Collinsella sp.
CAGAATCGCCGCCCGCTGCTCGTCGGTCACCGCCACGGGACGGTCGTCGTCATCACGCGCGAAGGCACGCGTAGACGAGCGGTGCTCCAAGATGTCCAGTACCGCATTGCCCGTAGTCTCGACCGGATAGCCGTATGTATCCACGACCGCAGCTCCGTCGCCGCCCATGTCCGCCTTGCAAACCTGCTCGCTCATCGCCCTACCCTCGCCATTTCTTTAAGAAGCCTTTACGTTTCCGTGTAATTCCCGTCCATTATCGCGCAGGCCGCCACTACATTGCGCCACACCGCCGCACGTGCGCGTTAATATGGCTGGTTGTTGTGCGCAGCCACCAATTGCAGCGCATATCTTGGTAACAATCGGGTAAACCCCCGCTTTCGTACGTTTTAGTTTGTGAGGAGTCTCAGCATGTTCGCTGCCGCCATCTCGCTCGTCGGTCTTGCGGCGACCGTCTACCTTGTCTTGCGCGAGGCCAAGGCCATTCGCGCTCAGTCGGGCACCGTTGCCAAAAGCGCTCTTGGGTGGAGCGTCGTCTTCGGCCTGTTCCAGGTCTTTTTGACTATTTGGGGCGCCATTGGCCTCGTCGCCCAAAACGAGCCGCTCGCCTTTGTGATGCTCATCCTGACCAACGCCATCCTCACCGGATGCGCCTGGGCCAGCATCGCCCGCGATCGCATCGCCCCGCGCGTCTTTGCGTTCGCCAAGCCCGACGCCCCCGCCCCCACCGGCAAGCTCGCCCGCCTGCGCGGCGCCTTTGTGGGCAAACCACTCGTCGCCGCCGTCCTGTGCCTGCTGCTCGCCGGCGTCTTTGCGCTGCTGGGCATGGAGGTCTCGTCCAACCACGACTTTACCTGGGTCTACCCCCTGTGCATCCTGCTCGAGTGGGCCATCATCACCGTGCTCATGATCGGCTTGTTCTTCCTGTTCCAGCGCCACGGCGCAGCTCCCGCGGTCCTGGCCTTTGCCCTCTTTGTCCTGGGCATTGCCGAGTTCTTCGTCATCACGTTTAAATCCATGCCCATCCAGCCGGGCGACCTTTCGGCCATCTCCACCGCCGCCGCGGTCGCCGGCACCGGCTACACCTTCTCGATCTCGCTGTTCTGTGTGCTGTCCATGGGCTTTACCGCCATCGCCATGCTGCTGTGCGAGTACGCCGGCCTGGTGGCACCGCACCGTCAGAAGGGTGCCGCCAACGCCAAGCGCATGCTGCTCACCAACCTGCTCGTGGCAGTGCTGTGCCTGGGCGGCGTAACCGCGCATGTCACGCTCATCGACTACTACAACACCCTCGGCATCACCGTCTACACCTGGCGCCCGCTCGAGAGCTACTGGCGCGAGGGCTACCTGCCCGCCTTTATTAGTGCGGCGCAGTCCATCAAGCCGCCCAAACCCGCCGACTACTCCGTCGACGATGCCAAGGCCACGCTCAAAAAGTACGCCAAGGCCTACGACAAGTCCGACGCGGCTAAGAGCGACGAGCGCGCCGCCGCCCAGGAGCAATTCGACAGCGAGAAGCCCACGGTCATCGCCATCATGAACGAGACCTTCTCGGATCTTTCGATCTATCAGGAGATGCGCGCCGGCTACGAGGGCCCGCAGTACTTTAAGAACCTGTCCAACTGCCTCAGCCGCGGCAAGCTCTACGTGAGCGCCTACGGCGGCGGTACCGCCAATACCGAGTTTGAGTTTATGACCGGCAACTCCATGGCCAACCTGGGCTCGGGCGTGTACCCCTACACCATCTACAACATGGAGACGACCGGGAACCTGGCAGAGCAGTTCAAATCGCTCGGCTATTCCACCACAGCCATGCACCCCAACCACGCGACCAACTGGAACCGCGAGAACGTCTACAAGGACTTTGGCTTTGACCAGTTCCTGTCCATCAACGATTTCCAGGGAGCCGACACCCTGCGCGGCATGGTGACCGACCAGGCTACCTACGACAAGATTCTTGAGCTACTCAACCAGAACGCCGATCCGCAGTTTATCTTCGACGTGACCATGCAGAACCACTCGGGCTACGACACGGGCCTGCTGCCGGTCGACAAGCAAATGCACCTGAACATCGACACGACCGACCTGGACGCCAAGACCGTCGAGGACGGTACGCTCTCCGATGTCGACGAGTATGTCTCGTGCATCGAGCAGTCCGACCAGGCGCTGCGTTACTTCCTCAACGCCCTGAGCAAGCTCGATCGCAAGGTGGTCGTGGTGTTCTGGGGCGACCATCAGCCGTTCTTCCCGTCCAAGTTCAACGATAAGTGGTTTACCGGCGAAGACGATGCCACGCACCAGGAACGTCTGTGGCAGACCGACTACATCATCTGGGCCAATTACGACGTTGCCGGCTGCGACCAGACGAGCGAGGTCGATGACCTGTCCACCAACTACCTGTCCACCCAGCTGATGCAACTGATCGGCGCACCGCTGACCGACTACCAGAAGGCGCATATGACGCTGCGCGAGTCGCTGCCCGCCATCAACTCGGTGGGCTACGAGGACGCCAGCCTGCGCTGGGCGCTCTCCTCCAACATCACTGGTGACGACGCCGAGGCCGCGGCTGCCACCAAGGCGCGCGAGGATTACGCCAAGATGCAGTACTACGAGATGTTCCGCGACGGCAAGAACGTGTATACCGAGCACTTCCAGACCGAGGCCAACGAGACCGACCCCAACCTGGCACCGGGTACGACCAAGATCAAGTAACGGGACGCATCCCGATTCGCCTACCCGGGCAATCCCCAACGAGGGCGGACGGGCGCCGGGTAACATCTGCTGCTCAGACAGTCCTGCGCAAGACGAAGGCCACATTAAGTGGCCTTCTTTGCGTGCGGAACTCGCGATGAACCTTACGTTCCGCGCCGCCGGGCAGACGTCTCGGTGTTGAAACGCGGCTTGTCATGGGGACATCTGCTGAACATATATAAGTTGAAGGCCACGTCATGTGGCCTTTTTGCATCCGGAAACCGTGTCCCAGAATCCATGTCCGGAATGGGATGCAGTTTCCGCTTACGGCCCCGTTGGGAAACTGCATCCCACTCCGATTGCAAATTCCGGGTCGCATTTTCCACCAGAGCCCTCAACCGGAAACCGCATCCCATTCCAAAGGCAAATTCCGGGACACACTTTCCAAGACCCCGCCCATCCGGAAAGCCCGTCCCACTCTGAATACATCCAGCGAACGCATGCGAGTGTGTCGTCCAGGACGGTCTCGTCATCGGGGTAATGGAAAATGTCACCCCAGACGCCTGCCACGGTTGCGCCTACAAGTGTCAAGAAAAAAGCCTCGAGAATTTCGAGGCTTTCACATTTGTATTGTTTTGCACGAAGGACCGCGAACGGCGAAAGCTACTCTCCCAGCACGGCCTTCTTGGCGGCTGCAGCCATGTTGTCCAGATCTTCCTTGGTGGGATGGTCCTTCGCGGCAACCCAGTTGTCGAGCAGCATCTTATAGCGAGCGTTGTCGGGATCTTGCTCGAGCATGGCCTCGTAGCGCTGCTTGACCGCGGGGCCCATCTTGCCCTGGCACATCGCCCAGCCCGCAAGCTCGGCATCCCCAGCCAAATTGGAAGTTACGCGGTCGATAATCTGCTGATAGTAGCTCTGGTCGGCCCCAAAGCCGCAGGTGCCAAACAGGAACACGCGCTTACCGTGCAAGGCGGAGAGCAACGCCGCGACCGAAGGCGTGCACGCGCCCTTGTCGCACCAAAAACCGACGAGCACCGTGTCGGCCGCGCAGGCGCCCTGCGCCTCGAGCGCAACCTGATCTGCATCCGCATCGTCGCTCAACGCCGCGGCATGGACAAACTCAACACCCGCAGCCTGCAGAGCGCGCTTGATCGCGCCCGAAACCATCCTGGTATTACCGCTCTTGCTGTTAACCACCAAAGAGCACGTCATAGTCACGTTGCCTCGTATCCCCCAAAACTAAAGCCACTAATGCAATTTATTAGATGAATATCTTAGTACTAACGTGACAGATGTAAACCACCGTCTGTCGATTGATTAATTTGCCCCACGGGCTTGCTCACTGGGCGAATTGGCTGCGGTAGAGTTCGGCGTAGAAGCCGCCTGCCGCTAGCAGCTCGTCGTGCGTGCCGCGCTCGATAATCTGGCCGTCGCGCATCACCAGAATGCAGTCGGCGTTGCGGATCGTCGACAGGCGGTGCGCCACCACAAAGCTTGTGCGGCCGGCCATAAGCTCGTCGAACGCCGCCTGCACCTGCAGCTCGGTGCGGGTATCGATGCTCGAGGTCGCCTCGTCCAGCAGCAGAATCGCCGGGTCGGTGAGCATGACGCGCGCGATGCACAGCAGCTGTTTTTGACCCTGGCTAAACGTGCCGCCGTCCTCGCCGATTACCGTATCGTAGCCGCCTGGCAGCTGCACGATAAACTTGTGCGCGTGCGCGCGCTTGGCAGCTTCGATAACCTGCTCGCGCGTGGCGTCGGGACAGCCGTAGGCGATGTTTTCCGCCACCGTGCCCTCGAACAGCCAAGTGTCCTGCAACACCATGCCAAAGGCGCGGCGCAAGCTTGCGCGCGTGTAATCACGCGAGGAACGGCCATCGACCGCAATGCGACCGGCATCGATATCGTAAAAACGCAGCAGCAAATTGATGAGCGTTGTCTTGCCACAGCCCGTAGGACCGACCAGGGCAAAGCGCATGCCGGGCTTAGCCTCGATGCAGATGTCCTGAAGCAGCTTGCGGTCGGGCACGTAGCTAAAGTCCACATGCTCAAGGGCGACCTCGCCCTGCGGTGCGGCAAGTTCCACGGCATCTGGCGCGTCGGGCTCCTGCTCGCGCGCATCGAGCAGCGCAAACATGCGGCGCGCCGAGGCATACGCGGTCTGGATCTGCGTAATGACGTTGGTGACCTCGTTGAACGGCTTGGTGTACTGGTTGGCATAGGACAGGAAGATCTGCACGCCGCCCACCGTAAGCGCCGCGGGCACGCCCGTGATCACGCCCACGCAGCCGATCACAGCGACCACGGCATAGATGATGTTATTGATAAAGCGCGTACCGGGGTTGGAGAGCGAACCCATAAACTGCGCGCGCTCGCCCGCGGTGTAGAGCTCGGCATTGAGGGCATCGAAGCGCTGCTGGGCGTTAGGGCCATAGGCAAAGGCGTCGACAAGCTTTTGCTCGCCTACGTACTCCTCGATATGACCACCGAGCTGCCCTTGAATACGCTGCTGTGCCGTAAAGCTTTTATTGGAAAGCTTGGCGATGGCACCGGCTGCAAAAATGGAAAGCGGCGTGACGAGCACCACCACGAGCGTCATGGTCAGGTTAATGGAGAGCATAAACGCGAGCGTGCCCACGATGGTGATGACGCCGGTAAAGAGCTGCGTAAAGCCCTGCAGCAGGCCGTCGCCCACTTGGTCGACATCGTTGACCACGCGGCTCATAAGGTCGCCGTGGGCATGGCTGTCGATAAAGCTGAGCGGCATGCGACTGAGCTTGTCGCTCGCCTCCACGCGCATGTCGCGCACCGTTTCGTAGGACAGGCGGTTGACGCAGTAGCCCTGCAGCCACTGGAAGGCCGCGGCTCCCACCACGACGAGCGCGAGTTTGGTGACAAGCGGCAGCAGCGCGTCGAAGTCCACCTGCCCGACGGCAACGATCAGGTCGATGCCCTCGCCGATGAGAATGGGCGTGTAGAGCTGCAGAATCACGGAGATGGCGGCACTCACAAACGACGCAACAAACGAAATGCGATGCGGACGAACGTAGCCCATCAGACGGCGAGTCACCGCACCCACGGGATAGCGCTCGGGGTCGCCGGGCTGGCGCGGACCGTCGCCCAGGTCGTTGAGGTTATCGTTACCGGACACGTTGGCCGTCATCGTGGCGACCGAACCGGAGGAAGTGTACGGATTCATTTAGCAGCCCTCCTTTGCGCAAATGGATGCCGGGGCAGTCGGGGCGGACGCGGGGCTTAGGGTGGACGCGGGCGCCGGAGTGGGCGCGGGCGCTGTGCTCCCCCGCTGGCCCTCAAGCTCCTCGCGGCGCAGCTGCGACTGGCAAATCTCGCGATAGAGCCGACAGGTCGCATAGAGCTCGTCATGTGTGCCCAGGCCGGCAACCGAGCCGTGGTCGAGCACGCAGATCACGTCGGCATCGCGCACGGTCGAGACGCGCTGGCTCACAATCACCGTGGTCAGCGGCAGCCCGCCCTTGGCGGCACCGCGCATGCTGCGCTCGCGAATGGCATGGCGAAGCGCCGCGTCGGTCTTAAAGTCGAGCGCCGACGCGGAGTCATCCATGATCAATATCTGAGGCGAACCAACCAAGGCACGCGCGATAGTCAGGCGCTGACGCTGGCCACCGCTAAAGTTCTTGCCGCCCGCCTCGACCGGGGCGTCTAAGCCCTGCGGCTTGTTGCGCACGAACTCGCTGGCCTGCGCCATGTCGAGTGCCACCCAGAGCTCCTCGTCGGTCGCAGCTTCATCGCGCCAGGTCAGGTTGCTGCGGATGGAGCCGCTCACCAGCGATGCGCGCTGCGGAACGGTCGCGACCACACGGCGCAGCTGGTCGAGCGGCCAGGTGCGCACGTCGACGCCCATCACGCTCACGCTGCCGGTGCTCGCATCGTACAGGCGCGGGATGAGCGAGACGAGCGTGGACTTGCCGCTACCCGTACCGCCGATAATGCCGAGCGTCTTGCCCAGCGGGAGTTCCAGCGTCACATCGTTGACAGCATTGGCCGCGCCAGCGCCAAACGAGAAGCTCGCATGGCTCAAGCTCAGCGCGGGAACTGAAGCGACATTGCCCGGCTTGGGCAGCGCGACCGGCTGGTTGCCCTCGTCAGCGATGCCCGGCACGCAATTGAGCACCTCGTTGATACGCGACGCGCTGGCGCTCGCCTTGGTAAAGACCACGACCAGGTTGGCGACGTACACGATGGAGGTCAGGGTCTGCGTCATGTAGTTCACAAACGCCATGACCTGGCCCTGCGTAAGCTCGCCCACGCTGACCTGGATGCCGCCCACCCACAGGATGGCGCACACGCCCAGGTTCATCACCAAAAACGTGACGGGGTTGAGAATCGACGAGAGCTTGCCCACCGCGATGGCAGTATTGGCCTGGTCGTCGGCGGCCTGCGCAAAGCGCTCGCGCTCGTGATCTTCGCGCACGAAGGCGCGAACCACGCGGGCGCCCGAAAGGCCCTCGCGGCAGATAAGCGCGATGCGGTCGAGCTTTGCCTGCAGCTGCTTGTAGTACGGAATGCAGCGCGCCATGACAACCCAGAACACCAGGCCAATGGCGGGCGTGCAGATCAAAAAGATGATGCCGAGCTTAAGGTCGATGGCAAGGGCCGCGCACATGGAGCCCACCGCTAGAAAGGGCCAGCGGATGAGCATGCGCACGCCCAGCGCCACAGCGAGCTGGACCTGGTTAACGTCGTTGGTAATGCGCGTGATGAGCGACGGCGTGCCAAAGCGGTCGAGCTCGGCATAGCTCAGCTTGTTGATGTGCTGGTAGAGTGCGCCGCGAATGTCAGTACCCATGCCCTGCGAGGTGAGCGCCGCCATCTTCTGGCAAACAAGCGTAAACGAGATGCCGATTACAGCCATGGCGGCGAGCACCATGCCGTAGCGGACGACGGCACTCACGTCGTGCGCACCGATACCTTTATCGATCATCTGGGCAATCACCAGCGGCGTCAGCAGGTCAAAGATCACTTCAATCAACTTGCACGCAGGGCCAATCACCATATACCGGCGAAACTTACCACCAAAACGCCTGAGCAGCTCAATCATAAAAAGGCGCTCCCTATCATCATCTCAATTCAATCTGATTCATGATAGTACGGAGAACCCTGGAGATGCGTAAGCAACTCGTTACAGATGTAAGGGCAACGGTCACTAGCGCCCAAGGCACGTAGCAGCCGATGTTTTGGCAACGCCAGCGAGCGGCATAACGCCGGGGATTCAATTATCAGATAAATGTGACCCTTCAGGCGGTTTTGGTCGGCTACCCGCGGGTGCCGGCAGGGCGCTTGGTAGTCGAGCGATCCCGCAGGCGAAGCCGAGGACCAGCGAGACACCAAGCGCCCTGCCGGCACTCGCGGGTAGCCGCGGCACCAAAAAACGCCTGCGCACTCGATGGATTCGGATGCCCGACAGAGGCTCCTTATGGCTGCTTCCTTCCGGACCTGACCAGATTCGGAACATGTCGTCATCCGAACCCATCGAACGCGCTAGGCGCTCGATATATCTTACCCGCTCCCGCCCGATGGGGCAAGGTAGCTAATTTGGGACGGGGCTTTTTGACTACTTGGGCAATCAGATCGACAGGTAGTCAAATAAGCCCCGTCCCAAAAAGACTGGTCTGCTGCCGTGCCACAAAAGGGGCCTATCTACTACGTTTAGGCCGCAGGGGTCAACCATAGCCGGCTTTTTCGAAAATCGGCAAGCTTTCTACCTGCGGTTTTAATTTCACAAAATCCGGGATGGTCAAGGGCGCTCGGCTAAACGTAGTAGATGGCCGCATTTCATGGCGGACGGTCCGACCCAAGGCCCAAGGCGACCAGCCTCGGATAGCCATTCTCGAAGTTGCGGTGGAATAGTTCCTGTTTTTGCCGCCTGAGCCGCCAAACAGGAACTATTCCACCGCAACTTATAGGGAGTTGGGTTTTAGAGGCGGGCGAGGTCGTAGGCTTGGGCGGCTGCTTCACCGGCGCAGATGAGGTTGGTTGTGGCTTCCTGGGGGTCGAGCGCTTGGTCAAGAGGCATGGGCCTGCGGCAGACCGGCAGGACCAAGTCGATGCCCTGACCATACACCGCATCCAAATTATCCGCACGACCGCCCACGACGGCGACTACCGGCTTGCCATAGCGATTGGCACGGCGGGCCACGCCCACCGGCGCCTTGCCGGCAGCGGATTGCTCGTCCATGTTGCCCTCGCCTGTAATGACCAGGTCGACATCGCGCACGCGCTCGTCAAACCCAATCAGATCGAGCACCGTCTCCACGCCCGAACGCAACTCAGCACCGAGCGCCAGCAGCGCGGCGCCCAAGCCACCTGCCGCGCCCGCGCCAGGCACGCCGAGCACCGAGCCAAATGTCCGCACGCCCTCGGGCACGCGCAACAACCCCTGAGCCCGCACCCCGGTAATCGCCGCATCGAGCAGGCGGCCGTAGCCGACCATCCAACTGTCGTACCTGCCCAGCGCTTCGACATCGTCTGTCGGCAGGCCCTTTTGCCCGCCAAACACTGCAAGTGCCCCACGACGCCCCACGAGCGGGTTCTCGACATCAGAGAGCACGACGATACGCGCGCTATTCAGCGCCCGAAGCGCCGGTGCCAAATCGATACTCGCCACCTGCTCAAGCCCCGCGAGACCAGGGGCGACATCGCAGCCCTGATCATCGACCACACGCGCGCCCAGCGCCTGCAGCATGCCGGCGCCACCGTCGTTGGTGGCACTGCCGCCCAGACCAATATAGATAGTCTTTGCCCCAGCACGAACCGCTCGAAGCATGAGCTCGCCCACGCCATAGGTCGTAGCGGCCAACGCCGCCGGCTCTGTGCAAGGCGAATACCCAATACCCGCCGCCTCGGCCATCTCGATTACAGCCGACTCGTACTCGCCGTCCACCAGCATCCGGGCAGACACACAGTCGCCCAGAGGGCCTGCGACTTCACATGCCACGACCTCACCGCCGCACGCGGCAACGGCATCGAGCGTTCCCTCGCCGCCATCCGCCAGCGGCAGCGCGCTTACCTGGGCATCGGGCCACACGCGGCGCACACCTTCGGCAACGGCCTCCTCCGCCTGCGCGCTCGAAACGCTGCCCTTAAAGGAGTCGATCGCCAGCTGCACACGGCGGGGCCGGCGGCACGCGGCACCAAAATCGACCGCCCCAACGGCAGTATCTTCGACACCCGCAAGCGCCTCGGCGTGGGCGGTATGCGCCTCAAGATCGGCCCCACAACCGCAGCCAGCACCATCGGTGCCACGCAGCCCACTAAAATAACCGCTCAGCACCGCGCGGCACTCGTCTGCCAGCACGCCGGCGGTCACATTAAACCGATGATTCAGGCGCGAATCGGCATTGAGGTCGTATAGCGACCCCAGAGCGCCCGCTTTAGCATCGGCCGCGCCGTACACGCAGCGCCCCACGCGCGCGTTAACCATAAGCCCCGCGCACATGCAGCAGGGCTCGAGCGTCACGTAGACCGTACAATCGGAAAGACGCCAGCGTCCAAGCGACTGAGCGGCGGCGCACAGGGCCGAAAACTCGGCATGCGCCGAAGGATCCTGGTCGAGCTCGCGGCGATTATGCGCCCGCGCGACAATCTCGCCGTCGCGCACCACTACGGCTCCGATGGGCACCTCGCCCACCGCAGCGGCGGCGCGCGCCTCGGCCAGCGCCTCACGCATGAACTTCTCATCGATTTCGGTGATCGTCATCGTTCGCCTTCCCTGTTGCAAATCCAAAACGATGCTATCATTACGACTCACGGAGAGATGGCAGAGCGGTTGAATGCGGCGGTCTTGAAAACCGTTGAGCGCGAGAGCGTTCCGGGGGTTCGAATCCCCCTCTCTCCGCCACTCCTAGTGATGCACCGGTGTCATGGTCCGCTCAAACAGTGCATCGACCACATCGGCTATCTCAGGTCGACGCTCAAGATCGTGGCCCGATTCCCACCATATCGTGAAAAGTCGAATAATACCGCCGGCGACAAACTCAGACGTCGTCTCGAGTGACACGGGGGCCAGGGCATCCTCGGCAAGCACGTTCATCACACGCTCGCGGATGGAGCGGGCAATGCGGTCGCAAATAACGTTGGTCAACATGCCCGACATGCTGCTTGCCAAAATGTTATCCATGAGCCGCTCGTGCGCCAGAATCAAATCCATGGCATCGTCCAAAATCGCGTGCCGAAGCGCGCGCACGTCCTCGGCAGATACCGCGCCGGCCTCATCGGGCTGTTTTTGCGGCAAGCCCGACATGAGCTCATCGATATAAAAGGCAAAGTAATCGTTCTTGTCGCGAAAGTGCTTGTAGAACGTCGTGCGGCGAATCATGGCGCGGTCGCACAGCATGGCAACCGTCAGGTCCTCAAAACGATGCTCCTCGAGAAGCTCGGTAAAGGCATCGAACAGGGCGCGGTAGGTTTTCTTGATGCGAAGGTCCACTGGTATCGCCATCCTCAGGGCAAAGACAACACTCGTCAATCTGTCGCATATCTTACACCTGTACCTCGCGCGCTTTGCCCCGGTGCCAACCCCGCCGAAAACACAACGCTTACCGGAAAGTTCGGCACGACAAAACGTTGCGGGTATACTAGTAGCGTTATACCAACGGCAGCTGGCGCATGCCGCCGCGGCCATTCGAAACGGAGACATCATGCTTCCCGTCATCATCGGCATCGTTGTTGTCATTGTGATTGCCTGCGCCATCGCCGGCATCTACAACAACATGGTCACCAAGCGTAACCGCATCGATAACGCCTGGCAGAACATCGATACGCAGCTGCAGCGTCGCAACGACCTGATCCCCAACCTGGTCGAGACCGTCAAGGGCTACGCCAAGCACGAGCAGGAGACGCTCTCCGCCGTGATCAGCGCGCGTAACACCGCCGTCAAGGCCACCACGCCCGAAGCCAAGATGGAAGCCGACAACGTGCTGACCGGTGCGCTGCGTCAGCTCTTCGCCGTAGCCGAGGCCTATCCCGATCTTAAGGCAAACACCAACTTTACGCAGCTGCAGGCATCGCTCGAGGATACCGAGAACAAGATTAGCTATGCACGCCAGAGCTACAACGATTGCGTGCTCAGCTACAACAACGCCATTCAGACGTTCCCGGCTGTCATCTTTGCCGGCATCTTCCAGTTTAAGGAGCGCCAGGGCTTCGAGGCCGCCGAAGCAGCCCGCCAGGCCCCGACCGTCAAGTTCTAGTAGTTTGACAGCGCATCCTTAATCGGCCAAATGCATAAACCGCCCCGTCGAATGCATACTTCGACGGGGCGGTTTCCTTTTTCGCGAAGGTCCCCCTCTAAGCGTCGTGCATTTTTAGGAGTATTCAACATAACCAAGAGCTTCGGGCGCCACGATAAATGCCAAAGACCGCGAATATCCCTGCAAATCAAACGCTGCCAGCCCATAACCCCGCCCATCATTCGTAGAAAACATCGAGAACTCCCGATTTTTTGCCCGAGATCGGTATGCAGGGACCTTCGACTGCAGAATACTCGCAAAAATGCACGTCGCCACCGCCCCCACATGGCGCGAAGCAAAGCAAAAGCGCAGCCTAAAAGGCCGCGCACCATCTTTATTCAGATTAATCATTGCCCGTTGTGACATCGCCGAACCCGCAGGGCAGAGAACAAGTTCCCTCCGGCGCACTCCGCAGGACGCAAGAAGCCCTCGCCGCACGAAGTGCGCAGCGAGGGCTTCTTGCATGTCCGAGGACGCGCCGGGAGGGAACTTGTTCTCTGCCCGGATAGGTAAGACAAATTACGCGACGGTGTAAACCCAGTTGTGCTTGTCCTCGACAGCACCAGACTGGATACCAGTCAGGGTCTCGCGAAGCTTCTTCATCACAGGGCCGATCTCGGTGTATCCAGCCGGGAAGGTCACGGTCTCGTCGGCGCCGTAAACCTTGTTGTCGATTTCGCCAACCGGAGAGATGACGGCAGCGGTGCCGCACAGGCCGCACTCCACAAAGGTGCCGGCCTTGACCTCGGCCCACTCGACGGGGCGCTGGTCAACGGTCATGCCCAGGTCCTGAGCAACCTGAACGAGCGAACGACGGGTGATAGAGGGCAGGATGGAGTCGGTGTGCGACTGCGGAACGACGAGCGTGCCATCCTCTTTCACGAACAGGACGTTGGCGCCACCGGTCTCCTCGACATAGGTGCGGGACTCGGAGTCGAGATACAGGTTCTCGGCATAGCCGTCGCGATGGGCCTCCATCGTGGGCTTAAGGGACATGGCGTAGTTCAGGCCGGCCTTGATGTTGCCGGTGCCGTGCGGTGCAGCACGGTCATACTCGGAAACGCGCAGCTTGACGGGCTTGAGGCCGCCCTTAAAGTACGGACCGACCGGGGTCACGAGAATGCGGAACGTGTACTCAGGAGCGGGAGCCACGCCGATCACGTCACCGGAGCCGATCATAAACGGACGCACGTACAGGGTCGCGCCGGAACCGAAGGGCGGAACCCAGGCGGCGTTGGCAGAAACGACCTGCTTGACGGCCTCAACGAACTTGTCCTTGGGAAACGGGGGCATCTCGAGGCGCTGGGCAGAGTTATACATACGCTCAGCGTTCATGTCGGGACGGAAGCAGACGATGCTGCCGTCCTCGGCGGTGTAGGCCTTCAGGCCCTCAAAGACCTCCTGGCAGTAATGGAAGATACCGCCGCACTCGGAGACATGCAGGGTGTGGTCGGTGGTCAGGCCGCCCTCGTCCCACTCGCCATCCTTCCAATGAGCCTCGTAGCTGTAATCGGTCTTCATGTAGCCAAAGCCGAGGCTACCCCAATCGATATCCTTCTTCTCGACAGTCATATGTCGCTCCTTACATACACAGTTGCATACTCGCGAACCCGCACGCAAGGACCGAGGCCGACCGCGTCGCAACGTCGCACGCCCGGAGCGTAGAGCCGGACGGGACACGCGAGCAGCATCAAAGCCGATGGCACGTCGATTCGCATGCACGAGATTGTACTCCCCGCACGCGTCTGATAAAACGCTTTTCTTTAACTAACTAAAGTATTTTCATTTGACCGAAGCTGAAGAGGCCAGCCACCGTAAACGGTGACGGGCCTCAACTGCACGGTTTGCGCGCTGGCTCGAGCTACGCGTTCTTTTTGCCCAGCTTAGCCTTAACCAGACCGACCACGGTCGGGATGATCGACACGGCAACGATGCCGACGATCAGCAGCTCAAAGTGCTCCTGCACAAAGGGGATGCCGCCAAAGAAGTAGCCCAGCAGCGTAAAGAGCGTCGACCAGGTAATGCCGCCCAGCACGTTAAAGATAACGAAGTTACGCCAGTGCATGCCGCCCATGCCGGCGATAAAGGGCACAAAAGTGCGGATAAACGGGAAGAAACGGCCCAGGAAAATAGCCAGGTGGCCCCACTTGTCCAAGAAGTCCTCGGACTTTTTAATGCGCTCGGGCGTCATGGCCTTAACCTTGCCCGAAGCGATGATCTTTTTGCCAAAGAAGTGACCGATCATAAAGTTGCACTGATCACCCAAGATGGCAGCCGCCCATGCGACGGCCAGCAGGGCCACGATGTTAAAGCCACCGTTGTGGGCAAAGAAGCCCGAAGCAAACAGCAGTGAATCGCCAGGAAGGAACGGGAAGAACACCACGCCCGTCTCGATAAAGATGATCAGGAACACGCAGCCGTAGGCCATAAGCGGGCCGGCGGCGATCCAGCTGGCGATCGCGGTGCGCGGATCCTTAAGCAGCTCGGCGATAAAATTGATGAAACCCATGAAGTAAAACCTCTCAGTTGTGGGCGCGGATACGTCCAAGTTGACCAGTATACGGTTGCGGTGCCCCCTCGTGCGCAACCCCACAAAAGCATGACTCCATTACCAGCAAGTTTGCATAACTGACATCTGTAGCGCAATGGCGCCAAGATTGTCCTTCCTAATCCCTAGCAAATCGCTATACTTTATTGAATCGCATTGCCATGGCGCTAAGGGAGGGCGGCCGGTGAGCTTTATCAATACCATTCGCGAGGATATCAAGACCGTCCAGGCGCAAGACCCCGCTGCACAAAACGGTCTGGTCATCTTCCTTTCCTATCCTGGCCTGCACGCCAAGTGGAACCACGTGCCCGAGCACTGGCTCTGGGAGCACGGTCATCGCTCGCTCGCCCGCGTGCTCTCGCAAATCACCCGTCACATCACCGGCGTCGAGATTCATCCCGCGGCACAGATCGGCAAGCATTTCTTTATCGACCATGCCATGGGCGTCGTCATCGGCGAGACCACCATTGTGGGCGACAACTGCGTGCTCTACCAGGGCGTTACGCTCGGCGGCACCGGCAACGAGACCGGCAAACGCCACCCAACGCTCGGCAATAACGTCACCGTGGGCACGGGCGCCAAGGTGCTCGGCAACATCCGCATCGGCAACAACGTCAAGATCGGCGGCAACTCGGTCGTCGTCAAAGACGTGCCCGATAACTGCACCGTCGTGGGCGTGCCGGGACGCATCATCAAACGCAACGGCTGCCGCGTGTTCGAGGAGAGTTTCGACGCCAAGCAGCATCGCGAGTACATGCCCGATGACGCCGCCGAGCAGAGTGCCCTCAACCGCCAAGGCATCACCGAGAACGCCCGCCGCGTCAAAGAACTCGAGCGAGAGGTGGCCGAGCTCAAAGCCCTCGTCGCCAAGCTCGTGGACGAACGCTAGGAACGCAAGCGGCACAAAACGACATCGGCATCAACGCAAGAAGGCGCGCCAGGGAATTCATCCTCGGCGCGCCTTTCTTTTTGATGTGACATGCGGGACTGTCCCTTTGTCACATTATGCGAACTGACTCAGATAGAGGTCAGCATAAGCGCCCTCGGCTGCGAGCAGCTCCTTATGCGTGCCCTGCTCGATAATGTTGCCGTGGTCCATGACCAAGATCAAGTCGGCGTCCACGATCGTCGACAGGCGATGCGCGATCACAAAGCTCGTGCGACCGCGCATGAGCGCGTCCATGGCGCGGCCGATAGCAAGCTCGGTGCGCGTGTCCACGCTTGAGGTCGCCTCGTCCAGGATGAGAATCGCCGGGTTGTTGAGCAGCACGCGTGCGATGGTCAGCAGCTGACGCTGGCCCTGGCTGATGCTTTCGGCATCGTTGGCCACGCGCGTGTCGTAGCCCTGCGGCATGGTGCGCACAAAGAAGTCGACCTGCGCAGCACGGGCGGCCGCAACGATTTCCTCGCGCGTCGCCTCCGGGCAGCCATAGGCGATATTCTCGGCAATCGTTCCGTCGAACAGCCAGGCGTCCTGCAGCACCATGCCAAACTGCTGACGTAGCTCGCCGCGATCCATGCGGCTCGTATCCACGCCGTCGAGCGTAATACGCCCGCCGTCAATCTCGTAGAAGCGCATGAGCAGGTTGATGAGCGTCGTCTTGCCTGCGCCCGTGGTTCCCACCACGGCAATCTTCTGGCCCGGCTCGGCGGTAAACGACACGTCGCGCATAAGCGGCTTGTCGGGCGAATAACCAAAGCGCACATGCTCAAAGGAGACGCGGCCCTCCACGCGACCCGGCAGCTTGGCGGCCTTGTCCGGCAGCGGATCGGCCTCCATCTCGGGCTCATCGAGCAGGTCGAACACGCGCTCTGCACTCGCCAGCGCGCTCTGCAGCGAGTTGAAGGTAAACGACAACTGCGTCATGGGCTCGGACGCCTCGTAGATAAACTGGAAGAACGCCTGGAACACGCCGACGGTCATGTGACCGGCAACCAGCATGCTGCAGCCCACAAGCGCAATAACGATCTGCGCCAAACGGCCGATAAAGCGCACCGCGGGGCCGACAGCATTGATCATAAAGTCGGCCTTGGTGCTCACACGAGCCAGTTCCTTCGAAGCCTCGTGCACCTCGGCAGAGCTCTGGTGCTCGCGGTTAAACGCGCGAATCACCAGACGGCCCGAGTAGCCCTCCTCGACCGCACTCGTAATCTTGGACACCCACTCCTGGCGCTCGCCGGTCACGTCATGCGTGCGACGCGAGACCACTTTGGTCACCAGCAGCGACAGTGCCGTAAAGAACAGAAAGACGAGCGTAAGCTGCACGCTGAACACGAACATCACGCTCACAGCACCAACAACCGTGCCGATCGACACGAGCAGCTGCAGCAATCCGCGCTGCATGCTCTCGGACATCTTGTCCAGGTCGTTGGTCGCGCGGCTGACGACCTCGCCGGGACGATGCGCGTCAAAATAGGCGAGCGGCAGACGGTTGAGCTTTTGCGCGATGCGGTTGCGCAGGCGCAGATTGAGGCGTTCGGCCACGCTCGACATCAAAAAGCTCTGGAGCGCGTAGAACGAAGCGGCGGCCGTCCAAATCAAAAAGTAGATGAAGATAGTCCTGCCGCAGTTCTCCCAGGTGATGCTGAAGGTGGCGTTGTTGACAAACGCTACCTGAATGTGGCCCCACAGCTCATCGATCACGCGGGCGCTATATGCCGGCGCGGCAGTGTTAAAGATGACATAGAACACAATGCTCGCGAACACGATATAGAAGCGCCAATGATCGCCGGCGGCCTCACTCCACAGGCGTCGCACCGTCGCCCAGGTATCCCGAGGCGTCTCGTCCTCGTCTTCGTCGTCTACGTCGCGCATACGCTCTGCCTCGGCGCGGGCGCGCTCGTCCTCGGCACGTTCGTTTTCCTCGTAGAGCGCTTGGCGGCGAGCCTCGCGCTCGGCTGCAGCCTTGGCGGCGTCATCCAGCTCGGCCGACGCGGCAGCCGTTTCCTCGACCAGTCCCGCGGCAGCGGCGTCATCAACGCCGCCCTGCTTCTTGAGCTCCTCGGTCATGCTACTCACCTCCCTTCATCTGCGATTCCGCGATGGCGCGGTACACCTCGCAGGTTTCCATAAGCTCGCCATGCGTGCCCAGACCCACAACCTCGCCATCCTTGAGCACGACGATCTGGTCGGCGTGCAAGATCGTCGAGATGCGCTGCGCGATGATGAGCACCGCGGCATCGCGCGTCTCGTCCTGCAGCGCGTGGCGCAGCGCCGCGTCGGTCTTAAAGTCCAGAGCCGAAAAACTGTCGTCGAAGATATACAGATCGGCACGCTTCATGAGCGCACGGGCGATTGCCAAACGCTGGCGCTGGCCGCCTGAAAAGTTCGTGCCGCCCTGCGCCACCAGGGTATCGAGCCCCTGCGGCTGATCGAGCACAAAGGTGCTCTGGGCAACCTGGAGCGCATGAAGCATGTCGGCCTCAGTCGCGTCTTCGTTACCAAAGCGAAGGTTGCTCGCCACCGTGCCCGAGAACAGCCACGCCTTCTGCGGCACATAGGCAATGCGCCCGCGGATTTCGTCTTGCGTAAGCTCGCGCAGGTCCACGCCATTCAGGCGAATGGAGCCCTTGGTGGCATCGTGGAAGCGCAGCAGAAGCTTTGCCACCGTCGATTTGCCCGAGCCTGTCGAGCCAACGATCGCAGTCGTCTGACCGCGACGGCAGGCAAAGCTCAGGTCGCACAGGGTGTCCTCGTCGGCATCGTCAAAGCGAAACGACATGTGGTCGAACACGGCCACCGCATCGGCTTCGTCTTGGGGCTCGCGCGCCCCGTCATCCAGCGTGCGCTCACCATCGACGATGCTCGGCTCGATCTCCAACACCTGCTGCGCACGGTTCAGGCACGCGGCAGCACGCGGAAGCGTCAGCACCACCATCTGGGCCATCATCACAAAGAACAGGATCAGAATTGCATACTCCAGCACCGCCGAGATACTCGCAATCTGCATGGCGTGGGCGCCTACGCGGTTGCCGCCCACCCACAGCACCGCCACCTCGGCGATGTTCATCAAAAAGAAGCTGGAGCTGTCGAGGCCCACAAACAGGTGGTTGACTTTGATGGCGTTGGCAGCGTATTCGCTAAACACCTCGTCCAGACGCCGTTCCTCGTGGCGCTCCTTGTTAAACGCACGGATGACGCGCACGCCCACGATGTTTTCGCGCAGCACCACGTTCATACGGTCGATAAAACTCTGCAGGCGCATAAAAATCGGCGCTGCATTGGCAACCGTAAAGACCGCCGCCACCAGCACAATCGCAACGACTACACCCAGAAGCGTGCCCATGGCAGGATCGATAAACCAGGCGAAGATGATGCCCGCCACAGCCAAAAACGGCACGGGCAGCACCAGCTGAATCGTCTGCAGAATCGCCTGCTGAATCACGTTGATGTCGTTGAGCGAGCGCGTGATCATCGACCCCGTGCCAAAACGCTCAAAGTCGCTGGCAGCGAGCTCGAGCGATTTGTCGTACACGGCGTTGCGAATATCGCAGGCCACATTGGCGGCCAGGCGCGCCGAAAGATAGCAGCCCAGCACCGTGCCGCCGCTAGCCATGCTGGTCGCGATAAACATGTATAGGCCGTTGCGTAAAATGTAGTCGACATCGCCCGTGGTAATACCGGTGTTGACCATGTTCGCCAGCATCGTGGGAACCAACAGCGTACCGACGTTATCCACCAGCAGCACCAGCAGC
Organism: Collinsella sp.; assembly: GCA_018377855.1. Lineage (GTDB taxonomy): Bacteria > Actinomycetota > Coriobacteriia > Coriobacteriales > Coriobacteriaceae > Collinsella. The sequence continues at coordinate 19,204 of JAGZYM010000018.1, forward strand.
GTCACTGCGACAAGCCCTCGATATGGCTTTAGAAACCTCATTAACAGTCGCACGACTCCCCCTCACCTTGATTCTCGGCTTGGCTCTCGGCAGCGATATGCTGCTTAAAGGCATCGCACTCATCGCCGAGCACCTGAGAGAATTTGCCGATCAAGCGCATAATCTCGCGCTGCTCACATGGCTCAAGCGCGCCAAAGGCTCGCTGCTCGGCCTTGAGTGCCGGCAGCGCATAACGCTCGGCAAATCGCCTGCCCTCTTCGGTCAGGCTCACAACCTTGTTCTTACGACTGCCTTCGGCAAACTCCAACGTTGCGAAGCCCCGCGCCGTCAAGGTTTTAATTGCCGAATTGATGGTCTGCTTGCTGTAGAACCATTCGCTTGTCAGACGGCTTACGGCAATACTGCCGCCCGCCGTGCTGGTATCGACGAGCATCCAGTAAGCGCAGTCCGAAAGGCCGCAGGCGCGCGAGAACTCCGAATAGATATGGTCGAGTCCATTGAGCAACCGGTCGAAGTCGACCAGCGTAACCGCACTATTCATCTATCCCACCATTCAATTGTCCGATTTTTGACCAATTTTATGTCTCTAGATTAGTCCGAGTTTTGACTATCGTCAACAGGCTCTCCGCAAATGCGTGCACTTTTATGACCTATCGACAGAAAAAGACCGCCGGCGCGGGGGCGGCGCCAGCGGTCACGTGAAAATCGGGTTTTATTGCCTGTTAAGCGGCGACAGCCTCATAGACCGTAGCACCCGAGAAGCTGTCATGCAGGCTCTTGCCGGCAATCCACGGCAGCTCGACGACCTCGCAGACCGTGTTGACCAGCTCGGAGCAGTCAGTAAAGTGGCCCTTGTCGTTGAGGGCCTCGCAATCCTGAACACGCCAATAGCCATCGGTGTGCGTGATGTAGTACTCGTGATCGTTGATCGACACGAAAGCGCGCGTCTTGGAACGCAGCAGCTTCAGAAATCCTTCGAAATCGGTCTCGACGACATCTCCAGCCTGGAACATGATGTTACCTCCTGGCCCGGCGCCACCACGGCGCATTGATAAACGTTGGTACTCCTTTAGTAAAACCTTTATCAAAGGTTATGCGTTCGTCATTTAGGCAAGTGGTAAAAAACCGCAGGGTAGACGGGATAAAACGTTTAACCATCCCATTGGTTTGTCACATTCTGAAGGTACTTTTATGCAAACCTACTTCCCCAATTGGAATCTATCCTTTTGGCCGGGCAATTGACCGTCTATCGTTTGAGCCCGACGGGTATGAACGGGGCATCTGCAACGCCACCGCAAGGAGACACCATGGAGACTATCGAAGCACTCATTCACCGCCGCAGCTGCCGCAACTACAGCGATCGTCCCGTCGAGGCCGAAAAGCTTGCACGTATTATCGAAGCCGGCCAATATGCGCCGAGCGGCATGGGCCGCCAGCCGGTGACGTTTGTCGCCGTCACCGACCCCGCGACCGTCGAGCGTCTCTCGCAGCTCAACGCCCAGGTCATGGGCAGCAACAGCGACCCCTTCTATGGCGCCAAGACCGTTGTGGTGGTGCTGGTTGATCGCAACGTGCCCACGCATCTGGAAGATGGGTCGCTCGCCATGGGCAATCTGCTCAACGCCGCCTATGCGCTGGGTGTCGATTCGTGCTGGATTCACCGCGCCCACGAGGTCTTTGACTCGCCCGAGGGCCTGGAGCTGCTGGCGAGCTGGGGCCTGCCGGCGGACGGCAGCCTGCGCGGCGTAGGCAACTGCATCCTAGGCTATGCCGAGGATGTGCTTCCCGAAGCAAAGCCGCGCCGCGACAACGTGGTGTACGTCAAGTAGACTGTTCCGCCGTTCTAACGAACGGCGGACCCGCTGAAAGGCCCCGTCCAAAATTTGCTGTCCCGCTCGCAACTTATATTGACGTCGCCGTTGTCGTCGTTTCGTTCGTGTGAGTCGTTTCGGCTTCGCTGCCTTGTTCGTCCTCGTCCATTTGCGCGTCGGCGATGGTGGAGGCCGCCGCAACGATACCACGCTGGGGCGCGACGCCCGTCTGGGTCTGAGCGCCCTCGACAACTTCTGTGCCCGCATGCGCGAGTTCGGGCGATTTAAACACTGCGTCCAAGTTGGCGCCACCGCCGGCGTAGCCAAGCGCAGCGAGTGCGATGACGATCGCCGCAACGACGGCCACAATCGGCACATAACGATGCCAACCAGCAGGATTGAGCCCACTGCGGCGAGCCGCCCCGCGGCTGATGTAACCGAGCGTTCCATCGTGCTTGAGCTTGGAGCCCACCACGCGCTTACGACCCCACAGCGACGACTCGGCCTGCATGGCCAAGCGGGCGCTTGCCGACGGATAGCCGTATTTCGTACGCTTAAATGAGCCATCGAACCCAGAGGCATGCTTGCCCCACGTCACCGATGTTGTGCGTCGGTTAACCGGCGCGGCACTCCGCCTTCTGCGGCTCGGTTTTGTAGTCTCAGCCATATGCCCTCGCACGCCGTAACCAAATCGAAACAATAACGCTTTGGACTGTAGCACACGCATCGCGCGCGGTCACGGGCGCCTCGCTCAACGGTCATCGTCCTTCAGCAAGCGCCACAGCGTTGTGCGGCTTATGCCCAGCACCTCCGCCGCACGGGTTCGGTTGCCATGGAGATGGTCTACGACCAGGTGCGCGATATCTCGTTCGGTATCGGCCAGGGGTCGCAGGATATACAGATCGCTGTCGAGCGTGGGGGCGCCAAAGGTTGCGGTCTTAATCACGTCCTCTTGGGCGAGCACTTCCTCTGCCACGGTGCGATCCACCGTGCCTGCCCCCACCAATATATACAGTCGTTCCGAGACCTCGCGAAGCTGCAGATAGTTGCGCGGCCAGCGGTAAGCATCGAGCATCTTCGCCGCCGCGGCGGACAGCGTGGGCGCTGCCGTTCCAAACGCATCAGCGAGATATTCCAGATATCGCGCAACCTTTGTCGACGCGGCTCCCTGTTCGGCAATCGCCGGCGCCACGCTCACCGCGCAGGCAAAACGATCGGACACAAACGCGGCTTGATCACTTTCGCCGCCGCCCGGCATGTCATTCGCTGTCAGCACCACATGGCAGCGCGTCGCCAACGCAGTGTCGGTCATCGTGGAGACCAGCTCGCGGAGGCGCTGGGGGCCAACCGCATTCCAGCCCTCAATGCAAAGGGTCAGCCCCGTTTGGAACAACGGCGATTCGGCGCTTTTGAGAACATGGCGCCAACCGCGCTCGGTGAGTTCATCAAGCGCAAGGGAAACAAAGGGCTGATCGGCAAAAGGACCGTCCAGATAGAGGCGCTTGGCGATTTCGATCTGACCCGCTCCCAGCTCACCCTCGAGCATAAGGGGCACGCCGCGCGCATAGCTCTCAGCGACCGGCGCAGCTACCGCAGCGGCACCCTCGACGATGCCGTACGCGCTCGATTCGTAGCGGGTCTCAACTTCGTCGGCGTTGAGCCACTCGATGCCCGCATGCGCCGCGGCACCGCGCACTTCACGGACCACGACGATCCAGAGGCTTACGCTCTCTTTGTCAGCGGGGCGAACGGTCAGGCTCAGGCGTGTACCCGCACGACCCATAACCAGACGCGCGCCGTCTCCTATACGGTCGAGGCGCTCGGCGACAAAAGCCGCGACATCCCGCTCAAGCGCCGCGTCATTCATGGTCGAGATCGCGACGTCCCCATGCGCATCGATTGCCAATGCCGAGGCCCCGGCAGCAGCCAGGGCCTCGGTCAAGATGTTCAGCTTGGCATCGCTATCCATGATTTGCCCCTGTCCGCGGCGACATGCAGCCGCCGACGGTCGCACGACCGAGTGTTTCAAAATTGAACGATATTGCTCACCAAACACTATAGGGCAGAAAGCGCCGTCCTGCGAGTATAGGTGTTGCCCCGCATCGCCATCCTGGCGGGGCGATAAGAGCTCTTCGGGACTTATAAACCTGCGGACAAGCCATACCCGCAAGAGCTCCTATCGCTCCACCGTGAGAATGCGCTCACCAGCACGCAGCACGCAAATAAGCTACTTCTCTACCAGATTCCCAGCACGTGCTGCATTCCCAAACTCATGCACGCAATGCCAATCCAGCAGCAAAAGCCCAGCGCGATGGGCTTACCGCCCTTTTTGACCAGCTCGACGATATCGGTATTAAAACCAATAGCCGCCATGGCCATCACGATAAAGAACTTCGACAGCTCCTTGATGGGCGCCGTAAAGGACGCGGGAAGCTGAAGCACCGTGGTGATCACGCTCGCCAGCACAAAGAACAGCACAAACATGGGAAACGCGCGTTTGAGGGAGAACGTGCTTTTGGCGTCACCGCCGGCCTTGCGCGCCAGATGCATCTGCCAGCATGCGAGGACCAACGTGATGGGAATAATGGCCAGCGTCCTGGTGAGCTTGACCACCGTGGCGCTCTCGAGCACATTGGCGCCGGGATGCATGCTGTCCCAGGCGCTCGCCGCAGCCGTTACGGACGAGGTGTCGTTGATGGCGGTGCCGGCAAACAGGCCAAAACCCTCGTTGGTCAGCCCGAGCATGCCGCCGAGCGTTGGAAACACGAGCGCCGCGATAACGTTAAACAGGAAGATGACCGAAATGGCCTGGGCAATCTCGCGATCGTCGGCGTCGATGACGGGTGCGGTCGCGGCGATAGCAGAACCGCCACAAATCGACGAACCCACACCCACAAGCGTCGCGATCTTACCCGGCACGTTCATAACGCGGCAGAGCACAAAGGCGATGACAAGCGAGGTCGAGATTGTCGCCACGATAATCGGCAGCGACTGGGCGCCCTTGGACAGAATCTGGGAGAGGTTCATGCCAAAGCCAAGCAGGATAACCGCGTACTGCAAGACTTTTTTGGACGTATAGGTGACGCCGGCGGCGAGCTGTTCGCGACGATTCTTGGGAAAGACGAGCGCCAGGACCATGCCAAAGAGGATGGCAAATACCGGACCGCCGACCACCTCAATTTGTTTGCCGAGCAACGTCGCGGGAATGGCGATGATCAGGCAGAACAAGACGCCTTTCCAGCGCTCGCGTACGATATTTGCCAGTTGCATATGGGATTCCTTCTTTCTATTTCACGTTTGCGACGGCTTATGATACGGCAACATTGAGCGCAGCCTTGCGCAAACACAGACTAAGATGCCGCAATAGTTCTCAGGCAACAGCCGAATTACCCACCGCGGAGAGCTGATTCGCGGCATAATTAACAACTGACATATGAGTTTGATAGAACAGTTGCGAGGCGCTATGGAAGAATCGATGCACGTCGGCGAGCAGGAAACGAGCCTACAGGACCAGTCCTACCACACCATTCGACGCAAAATCGTCTACCTGGACTACAAGCCGGGCGAAAAGCTGGGCGTCAAGCAACTTTGCGACGACCTGGATATGGGTCGCACGCCCGTGCGCGAGGCTTTGGTTCGCTTGGCGCAGGAAGGCCTGGTGCGCACCGTGCCCCAGAGCGGCACCTACGTCTCACCCATCAACCTCACCCTTGCCGAGAGTGCCTGTTACATCCGCGAACATCTGGAAAAGCAGGTGATCGTGGAGTGCTGTGCGCGCGCCACGTCGGCCGGCATCGAGCAGCTCGACCGCGCCATCGCGCTGCAGGAAAAGGCCATGGCCGAAGAGGATCGCATCGGCTTCTTTTTGAGCGACAACCTCATGCATCACATGATTTTTAGCATCGCATGTCGCAGCACCGTGTGGTCGTGGCTCGAAGAGACCAATGCCGACTTGGAGCGCTTCCGCTGGCTGCGCGCTGCCACGCAGGTTCTCGACAATCAGGACATCGTGAACGAACACAAGCAGATTCGCCGCGCTATCGCCGGTCGCGACCCCATCGAAGCGAGCTTTTTGGTCAGCAAGCACCTGCATATGATGTTCCGCAACCAGACCGAGGTTCTGGACCAGTTCCCCGAGTACTTCGAGACCAGCAAGCTCCGCTAACCTGCCAAAAAGGGACAGGTTTATTTTGGCAGGTTTTATCTGGGAAAATACAACAAGGCCCGGCTCCGTCTTGATGCGGAGCCGGGCCTTAGTCGCTAGAACGGCGGAACTCGATTATTCGACCGTGACGCTTTTCGCCAGGTTACGGGGCTGGTCGACGTCGCAGCCGCGCAGGATGGCGACCTCGCGGGCGAGCAGCTGCAGAGGAACGCTCGCCGTGATGGGACTTAACACGTCGCGGACTGCCGGCACGCGGATGATGCAATCGGCGATCTTGTTGATCTCCTCGTCGCCCTCGGTGGCAACGACGATCACCTTGGCACCGCGGGCCTTGCACTCCATAAGGTTCGACACCGTCTTGTCATAGGTGGCGCTCTTGGTGGCCACGGCGATAACGGGGAAACCCGGATCGATCAGAGCGATGGGGCCGTGCTTCATCTCGCCGGCAGCGTAGGCCTCGGCATGCAGATAGCTGACCTCCTTGAGCTTGAGCGCACCCTCGTAGGAAATAGCAGCGCCCATACCGCGGCCGACGAACAGTGCCGACTGTGCGTCCTTGCACAGCAGGGCGGCCTCGTGCACGGCATCGGTCTGCGTGTCCAAAATCCACTGGATCTGCTCGGCGGTGTCGGAAAGCTCGCGGAACATCATGCGCGTCTGCTTAGTGGTCAGGCGGTACTTGACCTGTGCCAGCAGCAGGGCCAAAAGCGTCAGGCTCACAACCTGGCCGATAAAGCTCTTGGTCGAGGCGACTGCGATCTCCTTGTTGGCTTTGGTGTAGATGACGCCGTCGCTTTCACGCGCCACGGGGCTGCCCACCACGTTGGTGATGCCAAAGACCTTGGCGCCCTTGATGCGCGCATCGCGGATGGCCGCCAGCGTATCGGCGGTCTCGCCCGACTGAGACACGGCCACGACGAGCGTCGTCGGCGTAATGATGGGATTGCGGTAACGAAACTCGCTGGCCGCCTCCACCTCGGTGGGGATGCGAGCCCAGCCCTCAATGAGATTCTTAGCAATGAGGCCAGCATGATAGCTGGTGCCGCAAGCGATCACGTAGACGCGGTCGATGTCGTTGAGCTCCTCGAGCGAAAGGCCCAGCTCGTCGATGTCGAGCTCGCCGGCCGGCGTCATACGACCGACCAGCGTGTCGCGCACGACGCGCGGCTGCTCGTGGATCTCCTTGAGCATAAAGTCGGGATAGCCGCCCTTTTCGGCCATGTCCAGGTCCCAATCGATGTGGGTGACCTTGGGCTCGATGACATTGCCGGCCTCGTCGGTGTACTCGACACCCGCAGGCGTTAGCTTGGCAAACTGACCGTCCTCGAGCACCACGACATCGCGGGTGGCATCGATAAGCGCGATGACGTCGGAAGCAACATAGGAGCCAGTTTCACCCACGCCGATTACGATCGGGGAATCCTTGCGGGCCACGGCGATCACGCCGGGCTCGTCAGCGCACACGGCGGCCAGACCATAGGCACCGACCACGTGGGTGCACGCCTCGCGCACGGAGGCCATCAGGTCGTGCGTCTCGGCATATGCTTCTTCGATCAGGTGGGCGAAAACCTCGGTATCGGTCTCGCTCTTAAAGTGATGGCCGCGGCCCTCCAGCTCTTCGCGCAGCTCGGCGAAGTTCTCGATGATGCCGTTGTGGACGATGGCGATACGACCGTCGCAGCTGGTGTGGGGGTGAGCGTTAACGACCGAGGGCTTGCCGTGGGTAGCCCAGCGGGTGTGGCCGATACCGCAGGTGGCGTCGCTGTCGATGTTGGAAAGCTCGCTCTCCAGGCCAGCGACCTTGCCCACGCGGCGGATGACGTCGAGGTGCGCTGCGGCGCCCTCGCCCACCTCGAGCGCGACACCCGAGGAGTCATAACCGCGATACTCCATACGCTTGAGGCCCGTAACCAGGATGTTCTTTGCAATATCAGAGCCGGTGTAGCCGACAATTCCGCACATAAGATAAATCCCTTCGTTCGCGTGACTGCAAGACGTCCACGCACAAGGGGCGCTGAGACGTATAACGTTCGAGTATTGTACTCACGCAAACGCAAGCTGATATACCAGAAGTGGTATCTCAACTTAGATACCACCCGATGCACACATGCCCAGCCGGTCCAAACCACCACAGTGGGGACAGGCACCTTTGTGGTGGTCGCGTTGGCAACGGCGTTTCCCCAGATAAAACCTGCCAAAATAAACCTGTCCCTTTTTGGTAGGTTTGGGATGCTACAATCTGGCTTGTACTTGAAACGCATCAAAGGGGCCGCTATGGCAAAGGTAAAAATCAGCGACGTCGCGCGCGAGGCCGGGGTTTCGTTGGGCACGGTTTCCAACGCGCTCAACCACCCCGAAAAGCTACGCCCCGAGACCCTCAAGCTCATCAACGAGACCATCAATCGCCTTGGTTACCTGCCCAACCAAAGCGCCCGTCAGCTCGCGGGCGGCGCCACCAAGTCCTTTGGCCTGGTGCTCCCCCGTCTCGATCACGGCTTTTCGCTCCAAATCGCCAGCGGCGCCCACAACGAGGCCCGCAAGCACGGCTACGACTTGCTCATCGCCAACGCCGATAACGACGATATTCTCGAGGACCATTACCTGCGCTACTTTATGGGCACCCAGATGTCCGGCGTCATGGTTCAGCCCATGGCATCCCCCGACTGGCACCCCGCCATGACCAAGATGCCCGTGCCGATCGTCCATCTGGACATCCATTGCTCCGAGCCCGGCTACTACGTAGCGGCCGACAACGAGGCCCAGGGTCGCATCATTGCCGAACTTGCCATCGCCCGCGGTGCACGCCATATCACCGTTGTGGGTAGAGCAGCATTTATGCAACTCACCCTGCGCGTCCTTGGCATTCATAAAGCGCTCGCCCTGCACCCCGATATCAAGATCGAAGTCATCGACGCCGGCGAATGGAATACCGCTGCCGACGGCTACGGCATCGGTGCCCAAATCGCCGAGCGCCCCGCGGACGAACGTCCCGATTTTGTCGTCGGCCTGACCGATGTGTTGGCCTCGGGCGTCGTTTCGGCACTGGTCGACAAGGGCATCTCTGTCCCCGGGCAAGTACGCGTAGCAGGCTGCGATGGCAACCCACTCGCTTGGAGCGGATCGGTCCCGCTCACTACGGTAGCGCCCCCGGGCTACGAGATTGGCCGCAAGGGCGTTCAATTGCTCATGGAGCAAATTGAGAACAAGGCCCCGGCAAAGACCAAGCACGTCCACATCGGCTCTGCCGCGCGCACCGTCACCGCGGTCACGGCCATCGAGGACATCAACCGCCAAGAACTCGTGCGGCCGTTCCTGCTGGAACGCGCCAGCACCCAGGCAAGCAGCCAGACCGACGCCACGGCCATCAACCTCGGTGCGTATCTATAGCACGCCCGCAAGTATGCTAAGTCGCCGCTCAAGCAAAAGGGGCCCGACCATTGCCGGGCCCCTTTTGCTTGAGCGCAAACGTGAGCAATCGCTCGTTTTAACGCCGCAATTTTCTAGCGCCCAGCCTTGATTGCCGCCGCCAGATCGAACAGCGTATCGAGCACGGCCTCGCAGCCATCCACCACGTCCTGCGGCAGCGGCACGATATCGGGGACGGCAAAGACATGGCAGCCGGCCGTAATGCCCGAGACGCAGCCGTTGCGCGAATCCTCGACCACGGCACATTCCTCGGGAGCAAAGCCCGCGCGCTCGCAGGCGAGCAGATACATCTCGGGGTCGGGCTTGCCGTGCACGACGTCCTCGCCACACGTTACCGTTTCAAACTTGTCAAAGAGGCCAACCATCTTAAGGTTGCGCTCGGCCGTAACGAGGCGCGACGACGTCGCTAGACCAACGTGATAGCCCGCAGCCAGCAGCTCGTCTAGGCACTCGGCGGCGCCGGCCTTAAGTTCCAGTTCGGTCTTGACCATCTCGTCGCGAATCTCCTTGTGGCGACGATAGATCGCCTCGGTGGTTTCGTGGCTGCCATAATGCTTATCGAGGATATCCATAACATCGGGCAGCGTGCGGCCGATAAACTGATGGATCAGCGCTTCATCAATCGCGAGCCCCAGCTCAGCGGCGCCTGCCTTCCAGGCCTTAATCCCCAAACGCTCGGTATCGACCAGCGTTCCATCCATGTCAAAAATAACAGCCTTGATCATATCGGTCCCCCATCGACTCTCGCTGTCACGTTGCTGCAACTCTACCGCATTTGGCAACTTGTATATAACGTATATACCATATTGCACTTTCGTTACACAGATAGAAGTCTTATGGCAAGTAACGCATTAGGATTATAGTTTTCGATCGAGTACTCAACGATAAGGATCGTTTCATGATTTTAGACACCACGGCACCCGCGGAGGAGCTTCAAGACAAGCTATCGGCGCTCGAACAGCTGCTTTTGGCATACGGACGCGTGGCTATCGGGTTTTCCGGCGGCGTTGACAGCAGCTTTTTGGCCGCCGTATGCGCCCGCATCATGCCTACCAATACCCTCCTCGTCCATCTCACCACGCCGCTCATCGGCACGCCCGAGCAGGCTTCGTTTGAGCAGTCCGTTGATGGGCAGGCCAATGAGGGGCCGCATTTTAAGCTCCCCGTGCTCAATCTTTCGGTGGATCAGTTGCAGCTCCCCCAAGTAGCCTGCAACGATGCCAATCGCTGCTACCACTGCAAGCACGCCGGCTTTACCGCCATCGTCAACCACGCCAAGTCGCTCGGCTTTCCCACCGTCATCGATGGCAGCAATGCAAGCGATCGCGGTGACTACCGCCCCGGCATGCGTGCGGCAGAAGAGCTCGGCGCACGCTCACCCCTTATGGAGGTCGGCTTTACCAAGGACGAAGAGCGCGAGCTGCTGCGCGCATGGGGCTATCCCGTTTGGAACCTACCGGCGGGAGCATGTCTTGCCACCCGCGTCCCCACGGGCGAGGAGCTTACGCGCGAGAAGGTCTCCCTGATCCGCGCCTGCGAGGATTACCTGCACGATCTTGACTTGGCTCAGGTCCGTGCACGCCTGGTCGGCGGCTGCATGCATATCGAGGCCGCTCCCGCAGATGTCGCCAAGATCGCCGCGCTCGGCGGCACCGCCGTCGATGCCGAGGGCAAGACCCCGCTGCCCGCCGCCATCGAATCGGCCCTGCGCGAGCTGGGCTGCGGTCATATCTCCCCCGAGGTCACCCCCTACATCCACGGCAACATGAACCAATAGCGCATCCCGATGAGTTGCGGTGGAATAGTTCCTGTTTTGCGGCCAATCGGACACAAACAGGAACTATTCCACCGCAACTTCGTTTGGCGAGCATTGACCCGCAGACCTGCCAAAAAGGGACAGGTTTATTTTGGCAGGTTTTATCTGGGGAAACGCAAACAGGGCCACGGCACTATAAAACGTCGCGGCCCTGTTCTATTTATGCCAGCACGTATTGATACGTGTCTCCCACGGGCACAAAAGTGACCGGCAACTCACCGCCGGCAGCCCCAAGCGCAGCGGGCAACCATGCCGCCATGCACTCCATACCCGGCTCTTCGCCGTTAAAGTGACCCATATGGATGGCGCATTTCCCCTGACCGAGCATTGCGGCGTCGCGGATGTACTCACTCACCGTAAAGTCGATAAACTCCATGGCCAAAATGCAATCGATGTCATCAGAGTCGATATGGGCAATCTCGTCGTTATCTCGTCCCATAATGTGCATGGGAATCTCGACATTGCGAACGAGCGCGTCACCGTCGCCGATCAAGCGCGTTCCATTTAATCCAAGCTTGTGTACGAGCGCCTGCGCAAGATCGCGGGCCGGCGTTGGCTCAATGCGGTACCTCATGAATGACTTGTCTACCGCGGAGCCAAGCCAGTCCATCTTGGCCGCAAATCCGTAAAAGATGCCGTCGACCATCGAACCGTCCGAGGCGAGCGGAACGCCCGAGTGGATATAGTCATGGCAACGCCAAACCGCTCCACCCCAATCGTCAAGCAAGGCGCACTTTGCCTCAAAGGTCTCGTTCCCCGCGACCACTTCACGGCTGTCTCCGTGGTTCCAGAACAGCGCCTCGTGCGGAACAATCAGGTTGGCGCCAAGCTCCTTGGCACGGCTAATTACCTCCGCCGTAGCCCAAATGCATGTAACGATTCCGGTACATTGCTGATCGACGTTGCCGTAAAGCACCCGATCGCGCGTCGTCGCAAGCTCGATGGGCTTACCGGTAAAAGCATCGATGCCGCCGCAATAGTCCTGGATAGCTTGAATAGCCTCACTGATAAGCATATGTAACAACCCCTTCGACATAATATGCAGGGCGGCAGCAAACATACCGCCCTGCGGAATCATCTATAGGCGGCATTTTTTGAGCTGAACCACCTATATGCGACCGCTTTTCTAGCGCTCGGAAATCGGACCGTTCTCCAGCTCATCCTCGCTAAAGCCAAAGAACCAGGCAACGGCAAAGCTTACGATAAAGCCAGCTGCCGAAGCGATAGCGGCACAGACCAGGTTCTCGTTGCCACCGCCGACAAACGTCATAATATTAAGCACGTTTGAAGCAGCACCAGCAAGATAGGCATTCACATGCAAAGCGATCGCCCCGGCACCGGCGACAAATGAACCCGCCATGCAGGCAACGAACAGCTTACGATAGCGGAACAGCATGCCATAGATGAACGGCTCGCCGACGCCTCCAATGAGCTGGGCGACAAGATAGCCGGCACATTGGCTCTTTTCCTCCTTGTTGCGGAGTTTGAGCCATGTCGCAATCTCCGCTCCATAGGCAGCCCACAGCGAAACCGTAGTAGCGACCATAATAAAGCTGTCAGAGCCCGTCGACATGAAGTTTGCAATGGCAATCATAATGACCGCGACATGCATGCCCGTAATGACCATGGGCAACCAAATTGCCGCAAGCAAGCCGCCACCAATAATCGCCGCGATGCCTCCCTCGGCGCCGAGGAACCCAAAGATTGCAGCCAGACCGTTGCCGCACAAAGAGCCAAGAGGGGCAAGCAGGCAAAGCGCAAAGGGGACAGTCAGAGCAAGCGTGCAAAGCGGCGTAAACACCGTAGTAAGCGAATCAGGCATATGCTTGCGCAGGAACTTTTCGAAGACGGACATCAAGGCCACTGTGAGCAGGACGGGAATGACCGTCTGTGCATAGTTTTCAGGCACGCAGGGGATGCCGTAAACGCTAAAGGCTTTTCCCTCGGCTGCCATTTGCATAAACGTCGGTTCGATAAGCACACCGCCCATAAAAGCGCCGTACATAGGCGTGGCGCCAATGTTCTTGGCGGCCGAAAAGCCCAAGAAGACTGGTATAAAGTAGAACGTCACGTTGTAGAGCATATTGAGCAGGACATATAGATCGCTCGTATCCGCAATGAGATTGAGCATCGTTGGCCCGAGTACGACGGCAACGGTTTTGAACATGCCCGAAGCGAGCAGCAATGGAATCATCGGAACCATGGAGCCCGAGAGGTAGTTAAGAATCGCATTGCCAACGGCTGTCGGGGTAAGCGGTGTTTTGACTCCACTTGCATCGAGGTTCTCGTCGATACTCTCCTGCTTGGCCAAGCCGCTCATCTTGATGAGCTCGTCATACACCTTAGGCACGTTTTGCCCAATAATCACCTGGAACTGCCCGCCAGATATTTGAGCGCCGATGACGCCGTTAATTTTTTTAACAGCGTTAATGTCAGGCAATTCCATATCCTTAAGGTTAAAACGCAGACGCGTCATGCAGTGGGCTGCAAAGGTGATGTTGTCTTTGCCACCCAACGCCTCGAGCACATCGGCTGCGATCTTCTTATTGTCAGCCATATCATCTTCCCTTTCGAACGATCCGGTTCCTTCCTCGCTGCGCGCGCGAGGAGACAAAGCGGACGGTGGCCCGTCGTCCGCACAGAAGTATTCGATTGTTGAGGGAAACGGCGTAAAGACAAAGAGCTCCAAAACGAGACATCGACAGGTCGCTCTGTCTTTACGTCACGCTTCGGAAGCTCAGCTCTCGAATAACACCTTATGTCGCGCCAAGGTTATCAGCTCTGCCATGTGAACGGCGGCCTCATGGTGCCCAAAAGTCTGCGAGCGGTAGGCTTTCTTCCCTGAACGGTATAGAAAGCGCCTATTTGTCGGCTGACACCTCGCCCGTCACGTTGCCGGCATAGACCCGATTGACATGGAGCATGAGATACACCTTCTCCTCGGGCACGATGGAGGCATGATACGTTTCCTCGATAAGTTCTGCCATTTTGTCAACACAAGCCGCTATAGCCGGATGCTCTTCACAGAGAGGACGATAGAGCGGCGCATTATCGGTATTAAGCGGCTCCCCGGTGCGGACGCGCTCTAACAAGTAGCGTACATGAGTGTCATAGCGTGCGTAGTCAATAGCATCGCGGTCAACGGCGATAGCAAGATCTTTCTCGATAATCGCTACGAGCTTTTCGATCAGACGTTCCTCGCGGCGGACGTCGTTTGACTTTGCCTTACTAGAACTTGCCATAACGCTGTTAACGATGCAGAGCGCGATGCCTGCCCTCTCCCCGCGTGGCATAGATAAACCGAATTCGCGCTCTATGCCAGCATGGGCAAGCGCCGCAATCTTAAATTCAATGGGATATTGCTGCTGAACGTCACAAGAAAGCGGCATCTGAACATACATGTGCTCACGGCAGCGCTTGATGGCAAAACTGATATGGTCGGCAAGCGTAAAAGGGAGGTTCGCCGACAGCTCACGCGAAATGTTGGTGCGCGCGACATCGGCAATCTGCGCACTAAATTCCATTACCTTGGGATCGATCTCGTTAAGAAGTGGCAGGTAGCGTGCATCAACGTTGTAAAACGTGCGCTCAATCTGCGCAAGCGAAACCTCATCGGGGCCGTCAGGGAAACCAATGCCTTTCCCCAGCGCCACAAGCTCGGTTCCCTTATCGTTGACAAGCAAGGCGGCATTGTGATTAATGCGCTTAACGACCCTCATGATGCCTCCGAAAATAGGCGCAGCCGAAGGGCAAGCGCAATGAATTCCAGTTAAGATGGTTCGCCTCGATTATTCCACGCAACGTCACGCGAGACAAGCAAACCCGAGCTCCCACAACCTACCAAAAAGGGACAGGTTTATTTTGGCAGGTTTTATCTGGGGAAACGCCGAATAGCCCCGCATTCACAACCGCTGCAGCTCCATATGAGGCAAATGAATCAGTAGCATCTATCCCAAATCTTGAGTATTTGTTCGACAGAACGGCCCCTGCCGGCTCCTGCTAGACTGGTAGATTCCCAACCGTCCATCCAGGAGCCTCAATGTCGCACAAGCCCGCCTACAAGCAAGTACTTTCCATCGGCACCGCCCTGGTGTTGGGGTTTGCGCTGTTTACGGGATCGCTCGACGGAGCTCCCAAGCTGCTGTCGCCGCAATGCGATGAACAGGCGGCGGCCCTGGCCGAAAAGCAAGACGAGAGCCCCAGCCGAACCGAAGACGAGGCGAACCTGGTTGCCCGGCTCGAATCGGGAACAGAGAGCTCCTCGGACTCCCAAAATAGCCAAGACTCTGGCGATGGCTCCGATTCCGCTGCAACCGACACCGGTGACGACGCCTCCGCGGACAGTGCCACCACCCCTATCGACGAGGTCGAAAACCCCGACCTCAACCGCGCCCGCGGCGTATACCTCAGCAGCATTCCCGACTACGCGGGTAACCCCTACGTCGCCCTGCGCGCCGACAGCACGCACCCACTCGGCACGCCGTCATTCACGCTCGATGAATACGAGCGCGCTACAGAAGAGGGTTGCTTTAAGAAGTTCTCCAAGCTCGACAGCTTAGGCCGCACCCGCAAAGCGCTCGCCTGTGTGGGTCCCGAGTCGCTCGGTCAAGGCGAGCGCGGCGATATCTCGCGCATCCATCCCGCCGGATGGCGCCAGCAGCGCTACGACTATATTCCGGGCCAGAGCCTCTACAACCGCTGCCACCTCATCGCCTGGTCGCTTTGCGGCGAAAACGCCAACCGCAAGAACCTCCTCACCGGCACGCGATATCTCAACGAGACGGGCATGCTACCGTTTGAAGAGCAGATTCTCAACTATATTCGCGATACGGGCAACCATGTGCTCTACCGTGTCACGCCCATGTACAACGAAGAAGAACTTGTCTGCCGCGGCGTGCGCCTTGAGGCGCAATCGGTCGAGGACCACGGAAAGACCCTGTGCTTCCACGTGTACTGCTACAACCTGCAGCCGCATGTGCAGATCGACTACGCTACCGGCCGCAATCAAGCCTCGGGAGACTAGGGCCGACCAAGCTGCCCCAAACCTAACATGATCCGTTTTCCTCTGTCCCCTAGGGATCAAAAAGGGCCGCCCTGGATTGCCCAGAGCGGCCCTTGCATCGGCATGTATGTTGCAGGCAAAGCCACACGCTACTTGGCGCGGCCCTCCTCATAGCGCTCGACCAGCTTGGCCTGAACGTCATAAGGCACCTGCTCGTAGCCGGCGGGCTTCATGGTAAAGTCGCCCGTGCCGCGCGTGATAGAGCGCAGGCGCGTCGAATAATCCGTCAGCTCGGCCAGCGGCGCCTGGGCAATGACCACGGTGTCTCCGCGCTCATCGGTCTCCATGCCCGTCACGCGACCGCGCGAGGCCGAGATGTCGCCCATCACGGCGCCGGCGTAGCTCTCGGGGATAGTCACCGTGATTTCCTCGATGGGCTCCAGCACCACCGGGTCGGCATCGGCGCATGCCTTGCGCAGGCCGATGCGAGCCGCCGCGCGAAACGCCATCTCGTTGGAGTCGACGCTGTGATACGAGCCGTCGTACACCGCGACGCGAATGCCCGTAAGCGGGTAGCCGGCAATGATGCCGTCCTTCATGGTCTCCTGGACGCCCTTGTCCACGGCGGGGATCAGCGAGCGCGGAATGCGGCCGCCCACGACCTCGTCCACAAACTCATAGCCGTCGCTCGTGCCGTCGGGCCCAATGAGCGGCTCAACGCGCAGCCAGCAGTCGCCATACTGACCGGCACCACCGGTCTGCTTCTTGTGGCGGCCCTGGGCACTTGCCGTGCGGCGAATGGTCTCACGATACGGAATACGGATCGGCACGCTCTTGGCCACGACCTTGGTGCGATCCTCCAAACGGTTGAGCAGCACCGAAACCTGCGCCTCGCCCACCGCCGAGATGATGGTCTGCCCGGTCTCCTCGTCGCGGTCGATGCTCATGGTCGGATCGGCCTTGCAGGCCTTCTCGATAAACGTGTAGAGCTTCTCCTCGTCGCCACGATTCTCGGCCTCAATGGCGATGCGGTACTGCGAGTTGGGGAACTTAAACGCCGCCGCCTCGACCTTGCCGGTAATCGAGAGCGTATCGCCCGTCTCGGCCGCCAGCTTGGGCGCCACGATAATGTCGCCGGCATAGGCGTGACCGACCTCGGTCATGTCGCGGCCGCACATCACATACAGGTGAGCCAGACGGTCGCTCTTGCGCGTGCGGGCATTGATCAGCTCAAGGCCCGGCTCAAGCGTACCCGTCAGTACCTTGATAAAGCTGATGCGGCCCTGCTGTGGGTCGGCCAGCGTCTTAAACACAAATGCCACCGGACGGTCATCGTCACTCGAGATCTTGAGCGAGTCGCCGTCGATGAGCGGCATCTCGCCGTAGTCAGTCGGCGCCGGGAAGTACGTGGCAATGTCGTCCATCAGCGAGTTGACGCCCTGCTCCTTAATGCAATCGCCCGCAAAGACCGGCACAAAGATGCGCTCGGCGATCGCTTTCGACAGCAGGCCTTCGAGCTCCTCCTGCGTCAGCGTCTCCTCGCCTTCCAGGTACTTCATCATCAGCTCATCGTCAGCCTCGGCCACCAGCTCGCACAGATGGTCATGGGCTTCCTCGGCCTGGGCACGATACTCCTCGGGGATCTCCGACTCAACGGCCTCGGTGCCGTTGCAGTGACGCGCCTTCATACGCACCAGGTCGATGATGCCGTCAAAGTCCTCGCCCTCGCCCCAGGGGAGGGTCACGGCGCCCAAGCGCGTACCAAAGCGCTCCTGCAGCAGGTCCATCGTGGTCGCAAAGCTGGCCTCGGGGCGCGACAGGCGGTTTACGAACACCGCGCGCGCTAGGCGCAGGTCCTCGGCGGCGTACCAAAGCTTAACCGTCGTCGGCTGCGGGCCGGCCTCGGCGTCGACCACAAACAGCGCCGTCTCGCAGACGCTCATCGCAGCAAAGGCATCGCCGATAAAATCGGGATAGCACGGGGCATCGAGCACGTTGATGCGGGCGCCCTTCCAGTCGATCGGTGCGATGGTCGTCGAGATGGAGAATGAGCGCTTGACCTCTTCGGGGTCATAGTCGAGCGTGGGCTTGGTGCCGTCGTGGCCGCCCAGGCGAGCGGTCTTACCAGAAAGGTGGAGCATGGCCTCGGCGAGTGAAGTCTTGCCCACCCCGCCTTGGCCTACGAGCACCACGTTCCTTACGTTGCCGGTCTTGGGAGCACCCATGATGACCTCCTTGCAGGGCCGCGCGCGATGCGCGACGCCAACGGGGAGAGTTCGCGGTCGATGCCGTCCCGGGAGCAGCATGGTCGGCAGCCGAGCCGACTCACCCTCCAAATGTCCTATGCCACCACCCTACCCTTGCAGTCGCCTGTCCATGCACACCTTTCGGCGCACGTATGGATACAGGCGGCGAGAGGAGGATGCGAGCTTGCGAGGCGATTATTGAACCCCGCGGATGCAAAAACCGCCGCAGATCATAAGACCTGCGGCGGTTTCGCCTCAATAAACAGTTGAATAAATAGCTGAGCCTATCCCTCGATACGACTCAAGAACTCACGGGTACGTTGCTCACGCGGATGATCGATAACCTGCTCGGCCGGGCCCTCCTCGACAATGCGGCCTCCGTCCATAAAGACCACGCGATCGGCAACATCGCGCGCAAACTGCATCGCATGGGTCACGATCACCATCGTCATATTCTGCGCCGCCAGGTCTTTAATGACACGCAGCACCTCGGCCGTTAGCTCGGGATCGAGCGCCGAGGTCGGCTCGTCAAAGAATAAGATTTCCGGATCGAGCGCCAGGGCGCGGGCGATACTCACACGCTGTTGCTGACCGCCCGAAAGCTCACACGGCACCTTGTTCTCGTTGCCCGTCAGCCCCATTTGTGCAATCAGCTCGTGAGCGCGGGCTTCCGCCTGCTCGCGCGGACGCTTAAGCACGCGAATCGGCGCATCGGTGATGTTTTTCATCACCGTATAGTGCGGGAACAGGTTGTAATTTTGGAACACCAGGCCGAATCGCGAGCGCGCCTGCTTGGGCACATCGCCCTTCGCATAGACTGCGCCCGAACCCGCATCCGTCGCAACGGCAAGGTCGCCAAACGAGAGCGAGCCTCCGTCGAGTGACTCGAGCAGCGTGGCACACCGCAGCAGCGTGGACTTGCCGCCACCCGAAGGCCCGATAATCGCCACGACCTCGCCACGCTTCACCTCAAGCGAGATATCCTTGAGCACCTCATTGCCGCCAAACGCCTTACGCGCGTTCGATATATTCATTACCGAATTAATCATGGTAGTAATCCAATTTTTTCTCGGCGGCGCCCAGCAGCATCTCGACGACGAAATTAAAGACCCAGTAAATCAGCGCCGCGATCGCAAACGGCACCATGCTCACCTGCGAGGCGACCAGCGCCTTGGCCGTCGAGAACATCTCACCCACGCCAATGGCAAACGCCAGCGACGTGTCCTTGACCAGCGTGATGATCTCGTTGCCCATCGCCGGCAGAATACGCTTGGCGACCTGCGGCATCACGATATACAGAAACGTCTGCACGCGCGAATAGCCCAGCACCTCGGCAGCCTCGTATTGACCGCGCGGAATGGACTGCAAGCCCGAGCGATAGATCTCGGCAAAGTAACCGGCGTAGTTGATGATGAACGCCACGACGCACGCCGTCCACTTGGAATCGGGCGTGAGCGAAATGCCAAACACGTAGTACGGGGCAAAGTAGATGGCAAACATCTGCAGCATGAGCGGCGTACCGCGCATGACCGAAATGTAGATGCGCGCAATCCAGCGAAGCGGCGCGATTTTGCTCATGCGCATAAACGCCACGGGGATTCCCAGCGGAATCGACCCCAGCAGTGTCAGCACAAACAACTGCAAACTGACCAAGAATCCCTGGCCAAGCATCTGCATCATGACCTGAATAGACATTACTTGAGCACCCAATTATCGAAAGATAGACCATAGCTTGAATACTTGTCGCAGAGATCCTTAACCGTACCGTAATCGTAGAGTGCCTTGAGCGACTCGGTCACGGCGTCGGCCGACTTGGTGTCGCCCTTCTTAAAGCCGACGGCGTAGTGCTCGCTGGACAGCGGCTCATCAAGCTGCGTATAAGCATCGGGCTTGGCGGCAAGCTGATACTGGGCAATCGAAAGGTCGCAAGCCACGGCATCGACCGCGCCGCTCTCGAGCTGCATAAACGCCGTGTTGTACTCACCGATGGTGTCGAGCGTGGCAAACGTCGCCGCCAGATCCTTCTGGTCACCCTCAAGCACATCCTGCGCAGCGGAATCGGTCTGGGTAATCACGGTCTTGCCGGCAAGATCGTCCCAGCTCTTGATGCCTGCATCCTTCTTTACCACCAGCACCTGCTCGTTGAGCATGTACGGCTCGGAGAACGTGTAGTCGTCCTCACGGCCCTCCATGGTAAAGCCATTCCAGATGCAGTTGATGGCGCCCGAGTTAAGCAGCGTATCCTTGGCATCCCAGTCGATGGCCTCGTATTTGACCTCCCAGCCCTGCTTATCGGCAACAGCCTTGGCCAGATCGAGATCAAAGCCGGTGTACTCGCCATCGTCGCCCACAAAGCCGTACGGAGGATAGGACTTATCAAAGCCCACCACGAGCTTCTTGGACTCCGCAGCGCCCTTCACATCCTTGGCCGCGGCAGAGCCAGCAGCGGAGCCCTTGCCGGCACCACCGCCGCAACCGACAAGACCAAGGCCAAGCACCGTAGCGAGCGAGCCGGCTAGACCAACAAACTGACGACGAGACATATCGGTGTTCATGGTATCCCCCCTTGATGGCACTTTAGTTAAGTAAAGTGAGTCGTGTAACGTCCAGAATCATACACTTTAGTGAGATGGAGTACAAGGGAGGGTTTGCATATCGTCCGCTAGCTTGGCACGATACAATGCTTTCAGATTTCAATTTGTAAATTAGTGGGGTTAATTCATGGCAGAATCTCGTGCGGAGCGTAAGGCTCGTCGTGCTTTGATCGAGGCGGCTGAGGGGTCGGGGGAGAAAAAATCTTCTAAGAAATCCAAGTCGTCTCTGAATGCGAAGGGTAAGTCGGCTAAGGGCAAGGCTAAGGCCAAGCGTCCCGGCTCTCGTCGGAGCGAGGATAAGGCATCTCAGACTCGCTCCAAGCGCCCGTATAAGAATCCGGTTCCGTCTGCGCGTGAGGCTGTGGATCCCAAGTCTCCCTGTTCCATCATGAGAGCTTGTGGCGGATGCACGGCGCTCAATCGTCCTTATAAAAAGCAGTTGGCAGCTAAGCAGGCTGCTATGGAGGAGCTTTTTGCTTCGCTTTGTGAGCGTGAGGGCATTGCTGTAGATCCTATTCGTGGCATGGGTGTCACCCTGGGCGACCCGGGCAAATATCCTGCGCCGCGCGGTTTTCGCCATAAGGCCGCCACTCCCTTTGCTCCCGGTAAGGAGGGCGCTGTCCGTTGCGGTTTCTTTGAGCGCGGCACGCACAAGATCGTTGCCGTACCCGAATGCCCCGTCGAGGCACCGGGCGCCCGTCAGATTCTCAACGGCATCGCACGCGAAGCTGAGCGGCTGCATATTCCCGCCTTTAATGAGGACAAGCATCTTGGTTTGCTTCGCTATGCCGTCGTCCGCTGCGGTTGGCGTACCGACCAGGTCATGGTCACGCTCGTGACCGCTCAGCGCGACTTGCCGCATGCGCAGGAGTTCTTTGAGGCTGTCGCCGCACTCGATCCGCGCATCGTCACCGTCGCCCAAAACATCAACGGACGCCCCGGCAACGCCATCCTCGGCGAGGAAACCCGCATCGTGTATGGCGCCGAATGCATGCGCGACCAGCTGCTCGGCTGCGAATTCGACATCTCCCCCACCGCGTTTTATCAGACCAACCCGCAACAGACCGAGCTGCTCTATCAGCTCGCTATCGACGGCATGGATTTGCACCAGGGCGATGTGCTCATGGATGCCTACTGTGGCAGCGGTACCATCGGTCTTTGCGCAGCTAAAGATGCCCAGAACAAGGGTATCGGCATTATGCTGCTCGGCGTTGAGCGCAACCCGGCGGGCATTGCCGACGCACGTCGCAATGCCGAGCTCAACGGCCTCACCCGCAGCGCTTGGTTTATGGCCGACGACGCCACCGACTACATCCTGGATGCCGCCGACAACAACGAACGCGTCGACGTTCTTTCCATCGACCCGCCGCGCGCCGGCTCCACGCCCGAGTTCCTCGAAGCTGCCTGCGCACTTAAGCCGCGCCGCATCACCTATATCAGCTGCAACCCCGTGACCCAAGAGCGCGACCTGCACCAGCTCCTCGACGGAGGCTATCGCCTGCTCAAGATCACGCCAATCGACATGTTCCCTCACACCGACCACACCGAAACCGTAGCGGTCCTCGAACGCCGCTAACCAACCTCAGTAGATTTTTGGGACAAGAAAGGGGGCGACCCGCCTGGGCCGCCCCCTTCGCTTGGTTTATAAACTCCGCTACATCCCATTGCGCAGATCGCACACGCCGGCTGCCGCCATCTCGCACAGCAGCGTCTCGCGGTCGCGCGTCACGATCAAATCCAGTGGGAAGTGAATCTCGTCGAGCATCTTGCGCGCGTGATCGAGCTTGCCAATGGCCATGCCAATGTGGGCATCGGTCGACACGCCAATGCCCACGCCCAGCTCGGCGCAGCGCTCGGCAATCTTGCGGCATACGGCCCAATGCTCAGTGTCGACACCGTGTTCAAGACTATGGTTGTTGATCTCGATAATCTTGTGCTTGGCCTTAGCTGCCAACAGCACCTCGTCGATATCGAACGGCACGCCCGAACGCCCCGTGTGACCCAGCATGAACACCTTGGGGTGCTCCAGGGCATTGATATACATCTCGGTCGTCTGGGCCAGCGTCGCGCCCTCAGCAATCTGCGGATTATGCACGCTCGCAACCAAATAATCCAAATTACGCGTAACCAAATCGAACAGCGAATGCTGACGGCTGTACGAATCGCCGGCAATATCGAGCGTGACAGGAGTGTCCTCGCCAAACAGGCTTCCGTCCAGCGAAACGATATCGGCCTCGGCACCACGCAGCACCAGCACGCCGCTCCAAATGCGCGGCCAGATATCCTGGTTGATAAAGAACTGGTAACTGCGCAGGTCATTGGGGCAAGCCGTAACCATAGAGCTCAAATGGTCGGCAGATCCGAGCACCTGCAGACCACGCTCTGCCGCCCAGTACACATTCTCCTCAATGGTCGAATATGCATGCGCAGAGAACATCGTATGGGTATGAATGTCACAAGAAAGCAGGTAGGGCATCAGGTCTCCTTATCTGGCACGGCCGTCGCTTATATTCATTGTACGCATAGCCTTCGATAGTCGTAAAACCACTCCATCCCAAAGACACAACGTCCATGACAACGGGGTCCGGCTTAACACCAAACCCCGTTTCACGTAAAACATTGTAGGCAGAGCGCTTTACTTTTAACGATACTCGTCCGCCAACTGTTTCCAAGCGGGTAGCGAATTGACAATCGTTTCGTAGCTCACGCAATAGCCCAGGCGGAACCAACCCGGCATACCAAAGCTGTCCGAGGGAACCGCAAGCAACTCATACTTCTTTGCGCGCTCGCAAAACGCATTCGCATCGGGCTCCAATGCTTTCACCCATAGGTAGAACGCGCCATCCGGCTCAACATAGGTGTAGCCATACTCCGCTAGTGCGTCGGTAAGCGCGGTGCGGTTGCGTGCATAGGCCTCAACGTCACTCGGCTCATCGATGCAGTCGATAATTACGCGCTGAAAGAGCGCCGGCGCGCACACGAAGCCCAGCGTACGGGCGGCACCGGCAACGGCCGGCATCAGACGGGCAGCCTGCGGATTGGTGTTGGGAACCAAGATCCACCCCACGCGCTCACCCGGCAGCGACAGCGACTTGGAATACGAGTAGCACACGATGGTGTGCTCGTAGATCGAGGGCACCCAAGGCACCTCGGCACCGTACACGATCTCGCGGTACGGCTCATCCGAGATGAGCATAATCGGATTCTCGGGATCGCGCTGAGCGTTGGCCTCGCGCAGAACATTGGCCAGTCGCGTCAGCGTGTCGCGCGTATATACGGCACCGGTCGGGTTGTTGGGCGAGTCGATAATGACGGCTGCCGTCTTGTCGGTGATCGCCTTGAATACGTTATCCACGCTCAGCTGGAATGTGTCCTCGTTGGCAAGCGCCTCGACACACGTGCAGCCGGCCTTCTCAATCCAAACGCGATACTCCGGAAAGTACGGGGCGATAACAATAACCTCGTCGCCCGGATTCGTAACGGCGTTGAGCGCGCAGGTGAGCGAAGCCGCGGCACCCACCGTCATAAAGACGTCTTTGCCCTCATAGCTCGTGCCAAAGCGGCGGTTGAGCGATTCGGCCACAGCGGCACGACATTGCGGCAGGCCCGGTGCGGGCGTGTAGCCGTGCAGCTGGTCGCTCGGCAGCTCCAGGGCCTTCTTAATGGACTCCGCCACAGCAGCGGGTGCCGGAACGCTCGGATTGCCCAGCGAAAAATCGAATACGTTTTCCGCACCGATCTGCGCCTTGCGCTCAAGGCCATAGCTAAAAATCTCACGGATGATGGAGCTTTCCGCACCGCGAGCATACATAGTTTCGTTGATCATCTGTTCCCCTTTCGCATAGGCGCTATTGTACGCTTTAGCCGAGCAAAGTGCCGCAGCAATGTTGATTGGGGACAGACTTAAATGCGTGAAAACGCTCATTTAAGTCTGTCCCCAATCAACAGACGGCCCCATATCGCTCAAAAGAAAAAGCCTCCGCAGGTTTCCCCGCGGAGGCTTTCGCCACAAAGACTATTTGTCGGCGTCGGTGTCGGCATCGACGACGGCATGGTCATCGTCAGCATCATCGGATGCGGCTTCGGCATCCTCCTGCATGGCCGCCTGCGCAAAGGCCGCGGCATCAGCCGCCAGCTCCTCCTCGCTCATTCGAGGCACGCGCTTCTTGGTCGGCATGCCGGCCGCCTTGGCATTGCGCTCCTCCTTGGCCGCCAGGATATCGCCCTCGCGCTCAAGGTAGGCATTCCACTCGTTGTCGAGCAGGGCGTTCACGGCGTCGCCCTCGACGGTCTCGCGCTCAAGCAGCACCTTCGCCATCAGATCGAGCTGATCGCGACGGGCGTCCAGAATCTCGACCGCACGACGATGGGCCTCACGCATAATGCGCTGGACCTCGATATCGATGCGGCGCGCCGTCTCCTCGGAGTAATCCTGGTGATCGGCGTAATCGCGACCAAGGAACACCTGATGTTGCGCCTCGCCAAACACTTGCGTGCCCAGCTCCTCGCTCATGCCCAGGCGCGTGACCATCTCGCGCGCCATCTTGGTTGCGCGCTCCAGATCGTTGCTCGCGCCCGACGTGATGTCATCGCACATGAGCTCCTCGGCAACGCGACCGCCCAAAAACACGGCGAGCTCGTCGAGCATCTCGTTCTTGGTCTTGAGGAAGTGGTCCTCCTGCGGAAGCTGCAGCGTGTAGCCCAGCGCCTGGCCGCGGCTGACGATCGAGATCTTGTGGACCGGATCGGAGTGCTCCAGGATGTGACCCACCAGGGCGTGACCGCTCTCGTGGTAGGCAATCGTGGTGCGCTCGGCCTCGGTCATCACGCGACCCTTGCGCTGCGGTCCGGCAATCACGCGCTCCATCGATTCCTCGACCTCGTCCATCGAGATCACGGAACGATGGCGGCGGGCAGCCAACAGCGCAGACTCGTTGAGCAGATTTGCCAGATCGGCACCAGTGAAGCCAACGGTCATCTGGGCGAGCTTCTCAAACTTAACGTCCTCGTCCATCGGCTTGTTCTCGGCATGCACGCGCAAGATCTGCTCGCGGCCCTTCACATCCGGACGGTCGACCGTAACCTGACGGTCAAAACGACCGGGACGCAGCAGCGCCGGATCCAGAATGTCGGGGCGGTTGGTGGCGGCGATCAGGATGACCGACTCGCTTTCCTCAAAGCCGTCCATCTCGACCAGCAGCTGGTTGAGCGTCTGCTCGCGCTCGTCGTGACCGCCGCCCAAGCCAGCTCCGCGCTGACGTCCCACGGCATCGATCTCATCGATGAAGATGATCGACGGGGCCTGGGACTTGGCCTCCTTAAAGAGGTCACGCACACGGCTGGCGCCGACACCTACGAACATCTCGACAAAGTCGGAACCCGAGATGCTAAAGAACGGCACGCCCGCCTCGCCGGCAACGGCCTTGGCCAGCAGCGTTTTACCGGTGCCCGGAGGGCCAACCAGCAACACGCCACGCGGGATCTTGGCGCCCAGCTTGCGATAGCGATCCGGATCGCTCAAAAAGTCACGGATCTCCTCGAGCTCCTCGACTGCCTCGTCCACTCCGGCAACGTCTTCAAACTTGACCTTGGGGCGTGTGGCCTCGTTGGTCTTGGCGTTGGTCTTGCCAAACTGCATGTTCCTGTTGTTGGCGCCCATCATCTGGCGCATAAAGTAGAACATGATGGCGATAAGGGCGATCGTCGGAAGCACACTCATCGCCAAGTCGCCCCAAAAATCGGGATCGTTGGTGTTGACGATGTACTTGGTATCGGGGTGCTCCGCCATGAGCTCGGCAAGCGAATCGGAGCCGACATAGGTCGAAGAGAAGCTCTTGAGCTCGCTCGTATCGCCCTTGTCCTTTTTTGTCTTCCAGTAATGACCCGTCACGCTTCCGTCTTGAACCGTATAGGTCAGATCTTCGACGCAATCCTGCTTGATGGCGCTGACCATCTCGCTCGTCGCGAGCTTAACGGTATTGCTGGAGCTGGCAAAGCCGGAACCCATATTAAAGAAGGCATAGCCCAGAAGCGCGCAAGCCAAAAGAAAATACAGCCAGCCCGTACGCGTGGGCTTCTCGCCTCCGGGCATCCCCGGGATCTTAGGCTCCCGGGGAGTCTGGGAATTGTTATCGTTATGGTCGTCGGGCATCTTACGAATAAACCTCCGGTTTCAAAATGCCCAGATACGGAAGGTTACGATAGCGCTCGGCATAGTCGAGGCCGTAGCCCACCACAAAGGCATCGGGGCAATGGGTTCCAACATACTTGGGCGTGATGGCCGAGGTGCGGTCCTCAACGTCCTTCCACAGGAAGGCAGCGACCTCCAGCGAAGCGGGCTTGCGGCTCTCGAGGTTCTTCATCAGGTACTTGAGGGTCAGGCCCGAGTCCAGAATGTCCTCGACGATCAGCACGTCGCGACCACGGATGTCGATATCCAGATCCTTAATGATACGCACGATGCCCGAAGACTTCACACCGTCGCCATAGCTCGAAACAGCCATGAAATCGATGTTGGTCGGTAGCTCAATCTTGCGCATCAGGTCGCCCATAAAGACAACGGCACCGCGCAGAACCGCGATCAGCACCAGATCCTTACCCGCGTAGTCGCGAGTGATCTCCTCGCCCAGGCGAGAAACGATGCCGTCGATATCCTCCTGCGTAAACAGAACCTTCTCGATATCCGGATGTTGAGAAGCCATGACAACCCTTTCTTGTGCTTAATCGCCCACACACCGCCGTATGGACGCGAACTACACATTCTAGCAGCGCACGGGGTATATTTTCCAGCCCGCGCACCATCAGCGCGGGAATACCGTCAACGCCGCACAGAATAGCTGGCGTAGGACGCTATTCCGCATCGACCACACGAAGCAGATATGCCACGCGCGTTGCGGCCGTGCACTTAAAACGCTCGTCCGCGCGAACTCCGGCGACCCACACCACGGCACCTCCCGGCGCCGTCCTCACCATGGGCACGCCGGCGCGCTCGGAAACGGGAATGCGAGCCTCGCCTAGCAAGTCGGATACTTTCTTGCTTCGGCCACTCATCCCTAACGGGCACATCACGTCTCCCGGTGCGGGACCGTCCACCCACAGGCGCGCCAATCGCGCCTCGACAGGGATCTTGCCACGCGAGCCCGCCAGGATCCGCTCACTATCGCTGTCGGCAAAACCCAGGGCAGCCGCGTCTACCAAAGCTGTCACTTCCCCGGCAGCCGCAAGCTCACGGGCGCGACGCACGATATCGCATCCCGGCTCAACGGCCATCGGTTCTGTGACCAGCATACGTCCCCCGCCCAACGGCAAACGACCGGGTACGGTAACCCAGTCCGCGACCAGGCCCTCGCGAGCCGCCGGCGCCTTAAACGCCAGCATGCCAAACTCAATGCGTGCGTCAATCCCCGCCGGAAGCGTGACCGAGCCGGCGCCCTCGGCAACGCAGGAAAGGACTCGCTCCACATGTCGCATCTCTGGACGAGCGTCCGGATCGATGCGCTTAATCGCCAGTCGCACGATGCGCCGCGCGATTACCACCTCGGCCGCAGCAAGGCGTCTGGCATCGAGCACTAGCGCGCCCGCCGCCTCCTTGCGCAGGCAGCTTCGAAACGCCTGCGCCGACAGCTGGGATAGAAACGCGTCTTCGTCACCCAAGATCTCACAGGCGGCGCCAATCGTCTTGCACACGCTCGCATTACGCTGTGCCACCACTGGCATTACCCGATGGCGCACGTAGTTTCGCAGATACGAGATATCCTCATTGCTCTCGTCTTCACGCCACGGCTGACCATGTACCTGTAGATAGCCCACAAGCTCGCCATGAGTTAGGTCGAGCAAGGGACGCACCACGATATTCCTCCGGCGAGGAATGCTCGATAGACCAGCGGGCCCCGAACCCTTAATCGCGTTCATCAAAAACGTTTCCGCGCGATCCGAAGACGTGTGCGCGGTGCAGATACGAGCCGCCGTTCGCGGTGCCCCCGTCTGGGCGCAGAGTTCGCGAACATACCTCCGCGCCGCGGCATAGCGCACCTCGCGGGCCGCGGCCTCAATATTGCCCGACTCCCCATCAAAATAAGCGTGCTCCACACACAGCGGTAAACCATATTGCGCGCAGAGCTCACGCACAAAGGCCTCGTCGCCATCGGACGCCTTGCCGCGCAGATGATGGTTTACATGCAGCACGTGCAGTCGCTCGCGCGCGATGGGAGCTACACCACGCCCATCCTGAATATCCAACTTTGATGTGCACGCCATAAGAAGCAGTGCCGTCGAGTCCGCACCACCTGATACCATGAGCACCACGGGGGCAGCCGTCTGCCGCGTTGCCAGAGCTTTATCATCAGCCCACGATGCAGCATGGTGTCCATAATGCTGAGATACCGTTGGCATTTGCTTCCTCCTCTATTCGTTCGCACCCATTGTATCCTTTGGAATCTTATGTCTCGTCTGCACCTTCATATCCTTGGCAGCGGCTCAAAAGGCAACTGCGCGCTCATCGAAGGCCCCCGGGGGCTCATCATGATTGACGACGGTCTTTCTCGCCGCGAGACATTAAAGCGCATGGCAGAACTGGGGCTCTCGGCAGACAACGTCTCGGCTCTTCTCATTACTCATGAGCATAGCGATCACATCAAGGGTCTCGATGTCTGGTGCAAGCACTGGCACGGCCCCCTCTTTGCCAGCAGGGGCACACTTTCGAGCAAAGAAAATCTTTCGCATCTGCCTGTCGAGGAATTCGATCCCGGTGACACCCTATCCATTACTGGCATCCACGTGCAAACCTACTCAACATCACACGATGTCATCAATCCAGTCGGCTATCGATTCGATGCCCTCGATGATTCCATCGGCATTGCCACCGACACCGGAGAGCTATCGAGCCAAGCCATGAACACCCTCAAAGATTGTCGAGTCCTCGCGCTCGAAAGCAACCACGATGTGACTATGCTGCGCGAGGGAGAATATCCCCGCTTTCTTCAGGAGCGCATCCTGTCTGCAAGGGGACACCTCTCCAACGACCAAGCCGCCGAAGCCGCGCGCGAACTTGTTACCGATCGCACCGAACAGCTCATTGCCATGCATATCAGCCAAGATAACAATCGTCCGAGCCTTACCGTCAAAAGCTATGCCAAAGCTCTAGCCGCAACCCTGGATGACGAGGTCGGTAGCTCCGCCACCCTTCTCCAAGGATCGCGAAAACTCTCGATACGCCCTGCAAGTCAGTATCAACCGACAACCATTGTATAGACCGCTCAATAAAACAAAAGGGGCCGGGAATCAAATCCCAGCCCCTTTATCTTGGCTCAAAAGCTCTGACCATCGGAAACGTTAGTCGATGGAGATCTTCGTAACGTTCTTCTTCTCGACGATCTTGGGAACCGTAACGGTCAGGATGCCGTCAGCATACTTAGCAGAGAGACCCTCGCTCGAAGCGTCCTTCAGATATACGCCACGCGTCGCGCTGTACGAGCTGAACTCCTTCTGCAGGAAGTTCTTGCCCTCGTTCTCCTCGTCTTCCTCGACATTCACGCTAATGGACAGACGGCCCTCATTAAGCTCGACATCGATATCGTCCTTGGCGACGCCGGTCAGATAAGCCTTGACCTCATAGCCATCGCCCTTATCCTCAACGTCAACGGGAAACGCCTTGGAGGCAATAGAGCTGTTCGCCAGGTCACTCATATCATCAAACAGATCGAACAGCGAGCTAGCAGAGGGACGAACGCCAAAAACCGAACGATAAGGAACCATGCTTGCCATGTTTACCACTCCTTTATAGGACTGCCGAGTCATCTTCTAGGTGACTGGGACTTCTTTTGACGTTCTTATATATGCCCACCCGGTGCTCATATATACACCGACTATAAAGTTTTTTGAGTCCAGTACTATAAGCATATCTAAGTGAGTAAGACTCAGGTTTTTGGAAGGTTAAGGTTCTTTGAACCAGAGCTTAAATAACGAGTATGTCCACAGCTACAAATAACAAGGGGCTTACAATGAGCGCGTACACGTTGTTGGTAACGAGCTAAAGGGCATCATGGACGACCAAAACCAGAACAATATGTTTATGCCGACGCAGGGGGAAGATATTTCCACGCAGCCGCCACGGTTCCGTCGCCCCCACATCTCGCAAGAGCCCATTAATGATGCAGAGCCCGAATATGTGACGAGAAATCGATATCAAACGCTCGAGAATGCCCAAACGGGACGTAAGCATATGGGCGTCGCCTCGGGAGACCCTGTATATCTGAAAGACGCACCATTATCTAAAAACAGCGCAGCTAGTGATGAGCCGATGAAAGCATCCGCCACTCATCGACAAAGAGGTCCTCGACCAAAGCAAACCTTGACGCATTCGGCTCGCTATCTCGAAACGCCAAAACAGGGAAAATCAATCTTCGTTTCGACAAGTAAACGACGCAAGCAGCATCGACTGACAATCCTGCTTTTGATCATTGCGGTCATAGCAGTTGCCCTTGTTATTCGATTTATTTTCTTTAAATAAAAGCTCAATACCAAAAACGATAAGATCGTCTGGTGTAAATGAGTCATTTACGCCCGGTAAACGCAAAAAAGGGGGAGGCCGCGAGGCCTCCCCCTTCTCAGTTCAAGCGTACGGCTCGGTGCCGTCCACCGGTCAGCGGCGCCCTGGCCTCCCACGGGCTGACCCCGCAGTACTCTCGGCG
>JAGZYM010000002.1:0-129837 GCA_018377855.1 Collinsella sp.
GCGTAGTGGCGGCGGGGAGGCACGGTGGCCATTATTCGGTGACCGGGATTGGTCAAAATAGTTTGACTATTAGCGGCTAAAATCGCCCGGCGCTAACATTAAGGGAGTGTTTCTCCCTATTGGAAAAGTTGCAGTTGGCTGCTTCGTGTCTATCGCCGTTTGGTTTATAGCCGACAGAGCTTCTTTTAGCATTAAAGATGCGGTCAAGAAGCTAATAATTCTTAATAATGAGGTTGTTTTTTACAGTATAACTTTAGGGATTATTTCTATTTTTACGGGCAGTTTGCCCCTTTCGGCCTCTTTCTTTATCAATACGGTCTTTCCAATTGCCACGGGGTATGGATGGTGGTTTAACACTTCTGATGCCGGCCTTATTTTGCTGCTCCCCTATATATTGGAGGGGCTTCGAGCCTGTAGTAGAAGCGAGCACAAATTCCTTTCACTATCATTATCGTTTGCATTTGGATTATTTCGATATTTGCCGTTCGTTTCGTTTCCAGCCGAAGGAATGCTCATCGATCTCATCGTTCTCGCAATTGGTGTCTGTTATTTACGATAACAGTAAATTTTAATACCACTAGCTGGAATAAGTTGGCGCTTGTTGGGACTGCATGTTTTATATCAGGACTTCTCTTGCTGTACCTTCCGTATCATTCGCAAGGAATAATTCACGACTTTGCTGTGAATCTATTTAACGGGTATGTTTATTCATCAGCTAGCATTCTTTCAATGGGTCTCTCGTTTGCAGTATTTCTATCAGTATTTAAATTGTGTATGAAATATTAATTTAATTCTGCCCGTGTCAATTGGCTTGCGGGATCCGCTTTTGCCGTATATCTGATTTCCGACAATTCACTTGCTCAAAGCTGGCTCTGGAAGCGTCTGTTTACCTTTACCAATCTGGGAAATCAACTTGGAATACTGTTAGTGATGGTGATTCCATCGCTGGTGATGGCTTGTTGCCTGACTGTCGATATCGGAAGAAGGACGATTAATTCACACTTATCTTTGACTAAAAAGTCGTTTGTCTAACATTGATCACTCTCGTCTGCTGCTCCATAATTGCCTAATAGATATACAATCCATATGCTGATGAGTGATGTGTCGTTTTATCTGATGCGACATGTTAAACGATTTTTTGGGCATGCTGTTTATTTTGGGAACTGTGGCTCTAGGTCGATTGTGCCTGGATATTCAAAGGTTTATCTGATTACATAGGAAGAGTGAAATGATGAGAAATCGGCATTTGAGTTTATTCAGCGCGATTTGTCTTGTATCAATTTGTTTCACCCCTCTTATATGGCCTACGACCGCATTTTCATTATCTTATGATTATGCAGTTGAAGGCGCTGATGGATCTTTGGTTCAAGCGGGCCTGGAGGCATTTGGGACACTGGGCGGCGACCGCTTGACTTCGGATTCCGTTAATTTAAAAGCGTCTATTGATTTTTCGACATATGAATATACCGGCGCCGCGATTACTCCTGAGGTTTCTGTTTTTGCCGTCGATGGGTCTGTGCTAGTAAACGGTATCAATTACGAAGTCTTGTATTCAAATAATGTTGCCCCTGGCTGTGCCGCTATAAGTGTGAATGGGCTAGGGGATTACTCCGGTATTTCAGCCCAGTTGTCATTTCGAATTGTTCGTTCCTCCGATAATAGCATCGCTCTTCCTGGTTCTTGGGCCTACCAAAATGGTAAATGGTGGTGGAGATATGAGGACGGTGGCTGGCCGTCAAACTGTTTTCTGACTATTGGGGGAGCGGAATATTATTTTGATTCCGAAGGCTACGCAGCTACTGGCTGGAGATATCTGAGTGATGGATGGCACTTATTCTCTGGGTCCTGTGCGCATTTGAAGGGATGGGCTGCCAGCGGTAGTCATTGGTTCTACCTTGACGAAACATCAGGTTTAATGAAGACCGGCTGGGTTTTAGTCAATCATAACTGGTACTATTTGGACCTTTCGGGCGCTATGCAGACTGGCTGGCTGTTCCTTGACAATACTTGGTATTGGCTTGAACCTTCTGGATTAATGGCTACGGGCTTTAAACTTGTTAACGGTGCGTTGTATCATTTTTCTCAATCTGGATCCATGAGCACTGGTTGGTTTGTTGACGATGGGACATGGTATTGTGCCAATGCCACTGGAGCGATTCGCGCTGGATGGTTTTACTATGGCTCTAACTGGTATTGGCTTGATCCTAACAATAATGGTGCCATGCTCCTAGGTTTTCAAACTGTGAATGGCTCTATTTATTATTTGGATCCCGATAGCGGTGGTGCATTAGAGTGCAACGCCTGGATCTTCTCGCAAGATGGAAGCGCATATTATGCGTGCGGCAGTGGAGCAATTGTGTTAACGGGTGTCAAGGACAGCGTGGGCGCGATTAAGCTCAACGACGCCGAAGGAAAGCCCATGGTAGGCTGGTATTGGTCTTCCGCTGCTCAGACGTGGTTTTACACAGATTCAGACGGGGTGCTGCAGCACGGTTGGCAATTAATTGGCGAGAGGTGGTATCACCTCGACAACGAATCTGGCGTTATGAATACAGGCTGGTTCCGCGATGCTGACAGGCTATGGTATTACCTTATGTCGTCAGGTCAAATGGCAACCGGCTGGAACAGTATCGATAATGGCGAGTATTTCTTTAATGCAGCTGGTGCTTGGGTAGAGCCCGAACGTTCTGCCCACACTTCCTCTCAGTCTCAAATTGTTGGCCGCTGCTACAACGTTCCTTCTCCTGGAGTGGGGTTGTGCTCGGAGTGGGTTAGCGAGGTTTTTTATCCCGTGCTAGGGTCTTATCCCAACGGTGACGCATGCGACATGTTTTGGAATTGGTGTCACAGTCGAGATATATCGCAGCTTAAGGTTGGAATGATAGTTGCGGTCCCTACTCATACGCATACAAATGCGGGGGCTCGCTGGGGACACATTGCTATTTACGTCGGTAACGGTATGGTTATGGATAACATCGGCTACATCAGGACGACATCACTGGCCTGGTGGCTGAACTACTACCACACTACCGCTACGCCTCAGTGGGGCTGGGTTTTAAATACGCCTTTGGAATAAGATGCTCTCTGACTGTCGAGTGAAGGACAACTTATCACAATAGGGGAATCGAGGGTTAATCCTCGATTCCCCTATCTAGCCTAGACACATGCTAATTTGCCTAGATTGAATAAGAAAAGAAATGCAAACTTCTTATAAATGATAATAACGATTCGCGGGTTCCCCGACGGTGAAGTTTGGATTCATATAAGGATCGCCTTTGACGTAATACTTAGCCCATCGATAATTCATGTACGCGACCTCTTTGTGGAAGCGAATCTGCTTCTCCGTATTGTTTTCAACGCCTCTAGAAATCGACTCGTAGTGATAGAGCTCGACTTCGGGTGTGTATACAATTAGGTCGTTGATCTCGCGTAGCTTTAAGCAAAAGTCAACGTCATTAAATGCAACTTGAAGCTCTTCCGTGAAACCTCCGACTTTCTCATATTCATCACGCTTGGTCATTATGCAAGCTGCGGTGACGGCGCTGAAGTCTTGTTGTGCATCGTTGAGTGCAAAGTAGCCCCAGTTATCCCTTGGCATGCTTTGGCAAAGATGTCCTGCCACGCCACCAGTGACGCATAAGCCCGCGTGCTGGATGGTGTTGTCGGGATAGTAGAGTTTTGCACCAACTGCGCCAACATCCTCACGTGCGCAGATGCCAAGCATAGTCTCAATCCAATTGGGCGTAATTACCTCAGTATCGTTATTCAACAGCAAGAGATAGTCGCCCTTGGCGTGAGCAACGCCAAAGTTCATGAGCTTGGAGAAATTGAATTCGTGCTTCCAAGTTACAAGACGAACGATGTCAGGATATTTTGCTTGCAACTTATCGTAATAATCGAACGTCTCCTTTTCTGTGCTGTTGTTTTCGATTATGACAAGCTCGAAATTGTCGTACGTTGATTTCTCAACAATTGACTTAATGCAGTTGTCCAGAATGTTGGCGTGGTCTTTAGTTGGAATGATAATTGACACGAGTGGATGGGAATCTGGCACAGCGTAGGTTACTTTATATGTAAAGGGACGACGCGCTTGTTCGACCTTCGCATTGAGCCCAAGCCTGTCCAAATGACTCTGGACCGCTTTGATACCTGCGATAGTGGCATACGGCTTGCTATCGGCATTTGCTGCGGTGGAGGTCTCGCTTAGGCGCCAGTGATATAGAACCTTTGGAACATGATGAACTTTCCTTGCCTTTTCCACGGCGCGGAGAGTCAGATTATGATCCTGCGCTCCATCGAACTCTTTCGTGTTCGGTTCTAGAGTGTCAAGCAGAGACTTACGGATGGTAAGCATATGGCAGATATAGTTATTGTTTCTGAGCAGATCGATATTGAAATCCGGCTTAAAGAACGGCTGCGCTAGCTTTCCATCAGGCATGAGTTTATCTTCATCACAATATAGAAGATCGACGTCATCATTGTTTTCAATTGCCTCGGCATATGAGAACAACAAGTCCGGTTCAAGAATATCGTCATGGTCAAAGAAGCTAACGAAATCACCCGAAGCGATGGCAACGCCGGCGTTTGTATTTTCGGAAATGCCCTTATTCTCGGTAAGGTTAATTGATTTAATTCTGTTGTCGTGGGCCGTCTCCTGCTCAACGTGAACCTTTAGTTCCTGATTGTCAGGACTTGCATTAACTAGGATGAGCTCCCAGTTTGCATAAGACTGGTTTTTTACGGATTCGGTCATATCGTTAAAGAACGAAATGGGTGTGTTGTATAGAGGGACAATAATGCTGAACTTCGGAGCACTGTTGAAGACGATTTTTCTCTGCTTCTCCAGAGCGCCGATGGTTGCCTTATGCTCCGTGAACCATTCGGGGTATTCAGGGTCAAACTGCGCATGGGTAAAGAGAAAGTTGGTCTCCTCAAGAAGCAAGCCTAACTTATCGGGTGTTAAGCAGTCAAATGCACTGAATGATGGGTGATTTTGATCGTCAATAACAAAGTAGTAACGATCGAACGCCTTTGGCATTCGAATTGAGAGCTGCGTTTCAAGCTGCTTTTTCTCAGACGTAAATCCAACGCTTGTTACATTCGAACCGAAATTGACGATGCTCAAATTAACTTCATTAAGGGTTCGATCGAAACAACGAAGTTTGATTTGCGAGTCGCTACGATAAGGAGTTCTCACCGTGCACCTAAGGATATAGTCGCTTGAATCTTCGATGCACTGCCAGAAATCAATCGTTGCCATGTCAAACTCTGAAACGTCATCGTAGTTTCGGAGTTTGCTGCACATGTCAGGTTTAATTTTGTAGTTAAGGCGCGACTCCCATTTGATGTTCTTGCAATTTAGCGAAAGGGAGTCGCTGCTCAGGGTGCGACCGTCTTGGCCGATTTCGCTAAACTCAATTTTGATGGTGCGAGCATCGGGATCGGGGACTACAAGGACGTATGAGTTCGAGTCACAACTATTGTCCCGGAATTTTAGGAGGGATAAAGGTGAGCGGCGGTTATCGTCTGTAGCCGCCTGGGCTGTTACGCTGGAGCCTTTATGGATGCCTTCAATCTTAAGCTGCTGGTAGATTTTCCAGTTTCCTCTGCATACTCCGGTTGTTTCGACTCGCATTGTTTGCCTTTCGTTTGTTGGACACTGCTCATTGTACTTTTTCATTTGTTGCCTCGCTAGAAATGCAGAAAGAGTTGCGTGTTTCTGCTGTCCGATTTAAATAAGAAGACGGGGAGGTTGCTGCCGGTGCGTATAATTTAATTAACTATGCATCTGTAATCAGCGGCTTTTGCTCAACGATTGTCAATCGAGAGGATTTTTATGAAAGGCATCATCCTCGCCGGCGGGTCCGGCACCCGCCTGTACCCGCTCACGCTCGTGACCTCCAAGCAGCTGCTGCCGGTCTACGACAAGCCCATGATCTACTACCCGCTCAGCACCCTCATGCTGGCGGGCATCCGGGACATCCTGGTCATCTCCACGCCGACCGACCTGCCCAACTTCGAGCGCCTGCTCGGGGACGGCTCGCGCTACGGCGTGAACCTCTCCTACGCCGAGCAGCCCTCGCCGGACGGCCTGGCGCAGGCCTTCACCATCGGCGAGGAGTTCATCGGCGGCGCGCCCTGCGCGCTCGTGCTGGGCGACAACATCTTCTACGGCAACGGCCTGTCGCGCCACCTGACGCGCGCCGTCCAGAACGCCGAGTCGGGCCGCGCCACGGTCTTCGGCTACCACGTGGACGACCCCGAGCGCTTCGGCGTCGTGGAGTTCGACGGCGAGGGGAGGGCCGTCTCCATCGAGGAGAAGCCAGCCGAGCCCAAGAGCTCCTACGCCGTCACCGGCCTGTACTTCTACCCGGGCGACGTGGCCGCCAAGGCGCATGAGGTGCAGCCCTCCGCGCGCGGCGAGCTGGAGATCACCACGCTCAACCAGATGTACCTGGAGGAGGGGACGCTGTCCGTCGTGACGCTGGGCCGCGGGTACGCGTGGCTGGACACCGGCACCATGGAGAGCCTGCACGAGGCCGCGGAGTTCGTCCGCGCCGTGGAACACTCCCAGGACCTGCCGGTCTCGGTCCCCGAGGAGA
Organism: Collinsella sp.; assembly: GCA_018377855.1. GTDB lineage: Bacteria > Actinomycetota > Coriobacteriia > Coriobacteriales > Coriobacteriaceae > Collinsella. The sequence goes on from JAGZYM010000002.1 coordinate 6,603, forward strand.
TCGCCTGGGAGAACGGCTGGATCACCACCGCCGAGCTCGAGGAGGCCGCCAAGGCCTACGGCAAGTCGGTCTACGGGCAGCACCTGAAGAAGGTCGCCGCCGGCGAGATCGTCAACAGCCCGCGCGAGTACTAGCGCCAGCTTGTTTTCTTTTAGGGGCCACCGTTTATCTGGTGGCCCCTTTCGTTATGATTACGTTGACCATAAAGACAATATGATTGGGAGTGGATGTGTTAAGCGTCTACTTTGGCGATATGCCAGAAGCGATTTACAACACAGCGACATATTTCAAAAACTCTTACCGGTCTTCTTGGATTACGAATCCCTATGCAGTCTCGATAATTAAAGATGTCGATCGATCGGATGTTGTCTCCGAAAACGTCATCGAAAGCCCTGTGCTTGGATCCATCTCTCCACTCCAGCTTTCTGGTGGCGTGAAAACGCTGCTGCTTATGAGATTTGATCGTAAGCAAATTTTTAACGCTTCTACCTGTGGTGACAACTGTGCCAAGTGGATTCTCGACATGGCGAAAGATCGCAAGCTCGTTGTGAATCTCTATCATGTGATGGACTTTGGTCGCGAGGATTTTAAAATTAAAGTCGTGAATAGCGGCCGAATCGTTCACAACATGGCCGAATTGATTCACGAGTCGATTCCGTATCTGTAGGTACTGCTTATGAACGGTTCGCATCTCGTTAAGATTTCCCGCCGCAGGGGAACAAAATATACCTTCACCATTAAGCGGAATATCACTATCGTACGTGGCGATAGCGGCACGGGGAAGACGACACTGTTCGATATGGTCGCAGACTACATGCGAACGGGCGAGCAGTCGGGTGTTTCCTTGCAATGTGATTGTCCCTGTGTCGCTTTGACCGATTATGATTGGCGAAACCAGCTTTCGTCCGTTCATGACTCGATTGTATTTGTCGATGAGGGCTTAAAAGAGATTCATTCTGATGAGTTTGCCCATCATGTGCTGTATTCCTCGAATTATTTCGTGCTGATCTCAAGGGCTGATTTCCCCAATCTTCCGTATAGCGTGGATGAGATTTACAAGATTAAGACGAGCGGAAAATACCATTCTTTCATCCCTGTTTATCAAGATCGCGGGAATCATCGTTATGCTATTTCCCGGTCGGCGCCAAAACAGGACTTTTCTATCCTTCTATGCGAGGACAGTAAGTCTGGTTTCCAGTTCTTTGAACGGCATTTCGCTGACAGTGAGCTTACCTGTACTTCGGCCATGACGAACAGCGCGATTTTGCGCTGGTTGGATCAGCATCTCGACGATCGCGTGTTTGTTGTTGCGGACGGAGCGGCATTTGGGTGCTATGCGGACCGCGTCCTTAAGCTGCAAGACATTCACCGCGATACTGTTACGGTTTGTCTTCCCGAGTCGTTCGAATGGCTTCTGCTGAGCTCCGGCGTAATTTCAGGGCTAGATGTTAAGACGGTTTTGGAAACCCCAGAAGCCTTTGTAAACAGTGAGAAGTTTAAAAGCTGGGAGGATTTCTTCTATAAGTACTTACGTGAAATAACTGAGGATTCGGTTTTTCACTACGACAAAGACTGCATTCCGGAGGCGTTTTGTACGGGAGGTAATTCTGCGAAGGTTATGGCTCTTATCGCATGCCGAAATGTCCGATAGTTTTGTTGAATAGTGTCGCGTCGTCACTTCCTGCGGCATACTAAAGAAGCTGTACATGCTTCAGATTGGATTTTCATGTCTGAGATCTTTGAACCCAAGAACATCATCGTCACGGGCGGCTGCGGCTTCATCGGCAGCAACTTCGTGCACTACGTCGTGAACAACCACCCGGGGGTCCACGTGACCGTCCTGGACAAGCTGACCTACGCCGGCAACCCCGAGAACATCGCCGGGCTGCCCTCGGACCGCGTGGAGCTCGTCGTGGGCGACATCTGCGACGCGGAGCTGCTGGACAGGATCGTCCCGGGCCACGACGCCATCGTGCACTACGCCGCAGAGAGCCACAACGACAACTCCATCGCCGACCCCGAGCCGTTCCTGCGCACCAACGTGGAGGGCACTTTCCGCCTGCTGGAGGCCGTCCGCAAGTACGGCATCCGCTACCACCACGTCTCCACCGACGAGGTCTACGGCGACCTGGCGCTCGACGACCCGGCGAAGTTCACCGAGGAGACGCCGTATCACCCGAGCAGCCCGTACTCGAGCACCAAGGCGTCCTCCGACATGCTGGTCCGCGCCTGGACCCGCACCTACGGCCTGCGCACCACGATCTCCAACTGCTCCAACAACTACGGCCCCTACCAGCACGTGGAGAAGTTCATCCCCAGGCAGATAACGAACATCATCGACGGCGTCCGCCCCAAGCTCTACGGGAAGGGCGAGAACGTCCGCGACTGGATCCACACCGAGGACCACAGCTCCGCGGTGTGGGACATCCTCACCAAGGGCCGCATGGGGGAGACCTACCTCATCGGCGCCAATGGGGAGAAGAACAACATCACCGTCCTGCGCATGATCCTGGAGGCCATGGGACGCGACCCCGAGGACTTCGACTGGGTCGCCGACCGCCCCGGCCACGACCGCCGCTACGCCATCGACAGCACGAAGCTCCAGCGCGAGCTGGGCTGGAGGCCGGCGCACACCGACTTCGCCGGGGGCCTCAAGGCCACCATCGACTGGTACGTCGCCAACGAGTCCTGGTGGCGCCCGGCCAAGGAGGCCACCGAGGCCAGGTATAAGGCGCAGGGCCAGTAGGCCGCACCCCGGCGAACCGCACCGCGGGGCGCCCGCGCGGGGCCGCAGGGCATGGGGATGATCCTGCGTCCCCGCGCGGGCGCCCCGGTTTCCCAACCTCTTCGATAGGAGCTTTTCCCACATGGCTGACATCGCATTCGAGAAGGACCTCTCCGTCGCCGAGACCGGCATCGAGGGCCTCAAGGTAGTCGACCTCGCCGTCCACGGCGACTCGCGCGGCTGGTTCAAGGAGAACTGGCAGCGCGCCAAGATGACCGCCCGGGGCATCCCCGACCTCAGGGTCGTCCAGAACAACATCTCCTACAACGACAGCCGCGGCGTCACCCGCGGCATCCACGCCGAGCCCTGGGACAAGTTCATCTCCGTGGCCCGCGGCAGCGTCTTCGGCGCCTGGGTGGACCTGCGCGAGGGCAGCGAGACCTTCGGCAAGGTGTTTACCTGCACGCTCGACCCGTCCAGGGCCATCTACGTCCCGCGCGGCGTGGGCAACTCCTTCCAGGCCCTGGAGGACGGCACCGCCTACACCTACCTGGTGGACGCCCACTGGTCGCTCGAGCTCAAGAGGACCTACACCTTCGTGAACCTCGGCGACCCCGAGCTCGCCATCGAGTGGCCGATCCCCCTCGACGAGGCCACCGTATCCGAGGCCGACCTCAACCACCCGTACCTCAAGGACGTCGTCCCCATGGCGCCGAAGCGCACCCTCGTTATCGGCTGCAACGGCCAGTTGGGCCATGCGGTCCGCGCGCTGGCGGAGGAGCGCGGCGTCGCCAAGGACTTCGACTTCTGCGACATCGACACCTTCGACATGTCCGACCCGGAGGCCTACTCCAAATACGACTGGTCGCTCTACGGCACCGTGATCAACTGCGGCGCCTACACCGCCGTGGACAGGGCGGAGACCCCCGAGGGCCGTGTCATCGCCTGGAAGGCCAACGCGACCGGCCCCGCCCTCCTCGCCCGCACCTGCGCCGGGCACGGGATCACGCTCGTGCACGTGTCCAGCGACTACGTCTTCGACGGCACCGCCGAGGTCCATACCGAGGACGAGCCCCTCAGCCCGCTTTCCGTCTACGGCCAGACCAAGGCGGCCGGCGACATCGCCGTGGCCGGCTGCCCGCGCCACTACATCATGCGCTCCAGCTGGGTCATCGGCGAGGGCCGCAACTTCGTCAAGACCATGAAGGGGCTGTCCGACCGCGTCGCCGACCCGGAGGACGGGCTCGAGCAGGTCACGGTCGTTGACGACCAGCTGGGCCGCCTGACCTTCACGCGCGACATGGCCGAGGCCATCTTCCACGTGCTGGGGACGCACGCCCCCTACGGCACCTACGACTGCACCGGCTCCGGCACCGTCAAGTCCTGGGCCGATATCGCCCGCGCCGTCTTCGAGGCCGCCAACGGCAACGGGGACAGGGTCGTGCCGGTATCGACCGCCGACTACTACGCGAGCGCCGAGGGCCCCGTCGCCCCGCGCCCGGTCCACTCCGCGCTCGACCTGTCCAAGCTCGAGGCTGCCGGCTTCCACATGCCCGACTGGGAGGAAGAGCTGGGGGAGTACATCAAGACGCTCTAGCCGCTATTAACTTTTCGAGAGTAAAAGCCGCCGTTCTTTAACGGCGGCTTTTCTTGTTGGTGGCTATCTGCGCAGTGGTGCCAATAGTATTATGCGGAAGATCTACCTCTCGCTTGGCATGGAAGTAGGGTGGCCGGGCTGGTCGTCGTAGGCGTATTTGCTGTACACGTTGACCTCCCACTGCTTTTTTTCGACCTTTGCTACAGAATCTAGGATGAAGCCGGTCGCAAGGCTCAGACCGCACAGGAACATAAACGAGGCGGCGAGCATGGCGGTGGGGAAGCGCGGGACGAGGCCGGTCTGGAAATATTCGACAACGATGGGCATGCCCAGGGCGAGGCCGAATACCGCGAACAGAAGCGCAACGAGGCTGAAGAACTTCAGCGGGCGGTAGTCCTTGAACAGCGTGCCGATCATCGCAACGACTTTAATGCCGTCGCTGACGGTGTTGAGTTTGGACTCGGAACCCTCGGGACGGTCGCGGTACTCGATGGGCACATCTTTGATGCGCCAGCGGTGGTCGACGGCGTGGATCGAGAGCTCGGTTTCGATCTGAAAGCCCTCGGAAAGCACTGGGAAGGTTTTAACGAACGGGCGGCTCATGGCGCGGTAGCCTGTCATGACGTCATCGAAGCTGTAGCCATAGATCCACTTGATCATGGCGCGGACCAGATTATTGCCAAAGCCGTGGAAGGCACGCTTGTTCTCCTCGGCGTAGGTGCCGTTGGAAAGGCGATCGCCTACGGTCATGTCGGCCGTGCCGTTAAGGATGGGCTCGCAGAGGGCCTTGGCCGCCTCGGCGGGGTAGGTGTCGTCTCCGTCGACCATCAGGTAGCAATCGGCGTCGATATCGCGAAACATCTGGCGGCACACGTTGCCCTTTCCCTGACGGGGCTCAAAGCGGACTGTGGCGCCGTGCTCGGTGGCAATGCGTGAGGTATCGTCCGACGAGTTGTTGTCATAGACATAGACCGTCGCCTGCGGAAGCTCGCGGTGAAAGTCGTCGATGACTTTGCCGATCGTGAGCGCTTCGTTGTAGCAAGGGATGATGACGGCGATGGATTCAGAATTCACTTAATGCTCCTTATACATTCAATCCTAGAAAGTATAGCCGTTTGGGCCTGGCATCCTAAGATGTGGGTTAGTTCTCCAGTTTTGTTGCGCGAATCGTTTGCATGGCCGTCGGGTCTATACTGTTCGTTTGTCAACGATTACGAGTAAAGGAGTTGCATCCGTGTCGGATCAGACAAAGCAACAAGAAACTCGCAGTCTGCCTGCGACGTTTGCTAAGAACGAATTTGAGAAGGACGCGTTTATCCTTCGTCAGCTGGTTACCAAGGATTTTAAGATCAAGTATCGCCGTAGCGTTCTGGGCGTCGCATGGTCGGTGCTCAACCCGCTGCTGATGATGATCGTCATGGCCATCGTGTTCTCGACGATTTTTGGCCAGGGCCGCAATGGCTCAATGACGCCCGAGATGTACCCGCTGTACTTGATCGTGGGTAACATCACCTTTGCCGTCATGTCTGAGTCTACTAACCAGGCCCTGACGTCGATCGTGGGCGCAGCTCCGCTGCTCAAGAAGGTCAAGGTTCACCGCTGGGTTTTCCCGGTGCAGAAGGTGCTCTTCTCGCTGGTCAACTTTGCCTTCTCGCTGGTCGCCGTCGCCATCGTCATGCTGTGGTTCCGCGTTATGCCTTCTTGGCACCTGATTCTGTTGCCGGTTTGCCTGCTGCTGCTTATGTGCTTCTGCATGGGCCTGGGCATGATGCTCTCTGCCCTTACGGTCTTCTTCCGCGACGTTATGCATCTGTGGAGCGTCGTCATTACGGCGTGGACTTACATTACGCCCATCTTCTGGACGACTGACTATATTGCGCAAATGCCGCATCTCGTGCGTATCTTGATGTATGCGAACCCCATGTTCAACTACCTGCAGTTTATGCGCGATATCTTCCTGTTCCAGACTACGCCCTCGCTTATGACGTTTGGTATGTGCGTCGCTTGGGCGGTTCTTGCGCTTATTATTGGCTATACCGTGTTCCATAAGTCCGAGCGCAAGTTCATCCTCTACATCTAAGGAGTGCTGTGATGACTGAATCTGTTGTTGATTACAGCGAGCAGCCTCTGGCTGTCGAGGTCGACGACGTCACCATGATCTTTAACATGGCGTCCGAGTCGCTGACCAACCTCAAGGAGTACTTCATCAAGCTTGCCAAGCACGAGTTGTTCTTTGAGGAGTTTAGGGCGCTCAAGCATATCTCGTTTGATATTCATCGTGGCGAGGTCGTGGGTCTGGTTGGCACCAATGGTTCCGGTAAGTCTACGATGCTCAAGATTATCGCCGGCGTGCTTGAGCCTAGCGAGGGCAGCGTTAAGGTGCACGGTAACATTGCGCCGCTGATTGAGCTTGGTGCCGGCTTTGACCCCGAGCTGACCGCCCGCGAGAACATCTATCTGAACGGCGCCCTGCTCGGCTATACCAAGGAGTTCATCGACGCCAACTTTGACGGCATTATTGAGTTCGCTGAGCTTCAGAACTTTGTCGATATGCCGCTTAAGAACTTCTCCTCGGGCATGGTGGCGCGTATCGCCTTTGCAATCGCGACGATTACCGAGCCCGATATTCTGATCGTTGACGAGACGCTGTCCGTCGGTGATGTGTTCTTCCAGCAGAAGTGCGAGGCCCGCATCCAGCACTTTATCCAGAGCGGCGACGTGACGGTTCTGTTCGTTTCGCACTCCATGGAGCAGGTTGAGCGCATCTGCCAGCGTGCCGTTTGGATTGAGAAGGGTGACCTTCGCATGGACGGCCCGGTCAGTGAGGTCTGCAAGGCGTATCGCGAGCAGTTCAACTAGGTTATAATTACTTGCGCTTGGCCGAATTGTTTGGCTGGGCGTGCGGTTATTTGCTCCATTAGCTCAGTTGGATAGAGCAGGGGACTTCTAATCCCAAGGTCGACGGTTCGAATCCGCCATGGAGCACCATCGTTTATAGAGCCCGGGCCGCTTGGTGGTCTGGGCTTTTTCACATGCCGGTGTTCTTTGTTCTTGCCGGGTATACGTTTAGGCCGAAGCCGTGGCGTGAGCTGCTATTGTGCTGCTGATGTGGATTGGTTATACGGCGCGCCAAAGGGGGCTGGAGCCGAGCGTGAGCAAGCCTCTGCTTATGACGCTGCCAGCATCGTGGTTCTTCGCGTCAATCGTACGCTGTGCCTGCGATATTGGATTGGCGTACGTGATCAAGAAGGCGTAACAAAAGCGGGGAGGACCAACTTGGCCCTCCCCGCTGTATCTAGTCTGCCTTCAGGCACTCGGGCAAGACGTTTGCAACTGCATTCATCGCCTGCGGCCTCAGGTACTGCTCATTGAGCTTTGCCTTTCTGTAGGCGTAGCGAGTGTCTGCTGAGTATTTGACCAGCACATCGGTGAAGAACCGCTCCCAGCTTAAATAATCGCGACTTTCGATATAGCTTGAGGGGTCCTCGAGGATCTTGGGAATGTCGCTGCTGGGTATGAGCTCGGAGCGCAGGAGTGTCCACTCGAACGATTCAGGGAGGAATAGGCGAACGTTCTTGTAAACGCGCTGTCCGAGCACCTTTTCGATGTAGGGACCAAACGCTGCGCCGTCTCCTATGGCAAGAACGTTTTGCTCGGGGCATTCGTGAATCGTACGTTTTAGATTCGCAACGCCGGTGGCGGTATAGCAGGGGATCCCGAGTCGGTTGCAAAGAGCGTTGTAGAATTGATAGCCAGATTTGCTATCCTCGACAACTACGGCGTCGGGTACCTCGAATCCAACATTTAGATCCTGGTAAAGCATGTTTGCCGTGTGGCTGTATATCGGTTTTGTTACCGAGTAGAAGCGTTTATCGCTCTTTCGACCATTGATTGTTTTACTCGTGGTGTTTACCAGCTTTAGGATTTCGTCGACACTGTAGGGGAGTTCGCTGGCGTCTCGGCGAGATATCAGGACAAAATAGTTGGACGACCCGTTAACGGCTTTTGCGAAGTCCTTTGAGTAGATAAATTCGTTGCCCTCATCTAAAAAGATTATTGAGTCCTCGATAATCGAAAGCTCGCGCTCCCAACGCCTGCCAGATAGCGTTTCACAGGGAACGTCACAACTGAGCGTGACGCCGCTTTCCGGTCCTCGGTCGTTGTAGTCGCGAATCATCGAGATGAGCGTCGTTTTGCCCGTGCCGCTGTTGCCGCGTATAAAGGAAATATTGCGCTTAAACGTGAGTGTGTATTTGACCTTTGCACGCTCTACGACAACGGTATGCGTTCCCTTCATTACTCATCAACATCCAAAAAGTCATTCGTGGCGCCGACAAACTCCTGCATGTTTCTGACGATGCGGCCATCGTTTTCAATGCGGATTTCAAAGCTCTTCCAGGGGAATTTCATGATGTGGTATAAGGTCACCAGCACATCCTGCTCTTTGCCGATCTTGAGTAGCCAGCGGGCACAGTTGTCTCCGCAGGTGGATGCGTTGAACACCATACTTGGGAGATTGCGCACCAGCAGCAGCGTCTTAACGCCGCCGGACAGTTCGAGTGGAGTGATTGAGCCCAGCTGCTTGCTTACGATGTTGTGAGGACCGATGAGCTCTGATCCGTCCACGCTTTTAATAATCTGTGCGGCCATAGGGTCTTCGAACCATGAGTCCAAGTATGAGTTCCTAAAATAGGTTTCGGTATCGTAGATGGAACCGGGGTAATCCCCCAGGTGAATGCTCAGCATGTGGGTCTCCAGACGTAGTGTGACTTCAACGATTATATGCCAGTAACAAAATGCCGGCAGCAGCGAGGTGCTGCTGCCGGCGCTGGAGTTTTGTTCGTGTGAATCGGTGTTAATGTATTGATCCGCGAGGCTACTTTTCGAGATGCTCCCTCAGCAGCTCCAGTGCGTGGGCGTAGCCCTGCAGGCCTTCGCCGGTGATGGTGGCGAAGCAGGCTAGGCGTGCATAGCTTACCTGGCGGAAGTCCTCGCGCGTCTCTACGGCGCTGATGTGGACCTCGACGGCAGGGATGGCGACGGCCTTGAGGGCGTCGAGGATCGCGACGCTCGTGTGCGTGTATGCCGCCGGGTTGATGACGATGCCGTCGACCTTGCCGTAGGCCTCCTGGATCTTGTCGACGATGCTGCCCTCGTGGTTGGACTGGAAGACCTCGACCTCGTCGAAGCCCTGTGCGGTGCCCGCTTCCTGGCAGATCTGCACTAAGCGGTCGTAGTTGTCACTGCCATAGATGCCCGGCTCGCGAATGCTGAGCATGTTGAGGTTGGGGCCGTTGATGACGAGTACTTTCATGGTTGCTTCCTTTGCGGTTGCGCAGTGTGCTGCAGGCCTTGGGGTTTGACGTTTGCCCAGATAAAACCTGCCAAAATAAACCTGTCCCTTTTTGGTAGGTTTTAAAGGGTGTCGAGGAGGGCTTGGGCGGTGTTGGCGGCGCAGTCGCGTGAGTCGATGATGTAGTCGGCCCAGGCGCGGTAGCGCGGCATGCGCTGCTTGGCCAGCTTGTCGATGCCGTCGCGCGCGGTGATGGGGCGGCCCTTGTGGGCGAGCTCGTCGAGCTTGCGGTTGAGCATCACGATCTGGCTGTTTTGGTGCAGCAGAGGGTAGTTCTCGTCGCGCGTAACCACGCCGCCGCCGGTGGAGAGCACCAAGCCGCTGCGCTTGGAGATGTCGGCCAGCGCTGCCGTCTCCTGCTCGCGGAAGGCCGCCTCGCCGCACTTGACGATAAAGTCGGCGCAGGGCATGCCCAGGCGCTCCTCGAGGGCGCGATCGAGGTCGATGTGCTCGCGGCCCGTGAGCTGAGCGATCTGCTCGCCCACGCGGGTCTTGCCTGAGCCCGGCATGCCAATCAGGGCGATGTTCTGCTCATGGCGCGACAGGCGCTCCGTTACGTCCAGGATGCGCTTGCGCGGGGCGACTTGGCCGGTATAGCGCTCGACGGCCTGTGCCGCTTGGGCCACGAGCATCAGCAGGCCGCCGATGCAGGGGATAACGCGGCGCTCGGCCTCGAGCATCAGGCCCGTGCGGGCGGGGTTGTAGACAATGTCGATAACGCCTTCGAGCGCATCGAGCCCTTCGAGCGTGCAGGGCGCGTCGGGGCAGTGGGGGAACATGCCGGCGGGCGTGCAGCTGACGAGCAGCGCGGCATCGGATTGCTGCGCGATGTTGTCGTAGTTGACCTCGCTCGTGCGACCCACGGGTACAACGATGGCACCCAGGTCTCCCAGCACCATACTTGCCGTGGTGCCGGCGCCACCGGTGGCACCAAGCACGAGGACCTTTTTGCCGGCAACATCAACCCCCAGCTCCTCGACCAGGCACTGAAAACCGAAGTAGTCAGTATTATCGCCGCGCAGGCGGCCGTCGGGCAGGCGCGTGATGGTGTTGACGTTGCCCATACGCTCGGCGAGCGGGCTCAGCTCGTCCAGGTACTCCATGACGGCGCGCTTGTAGGGGATAGTCACGTTGGTGCCCTCCCACTCTTCGCCCGTCATAAAGGCCGCGAGGTCCTCGGGCTCGCGCTCAAAGCGCACGTACTCCAGGCCCGCGAGCTCCTTGTAGATGGTCGGGGTGTAGCTGTGGCCCAGCACGCGGCCCAGCACGCCGTAGGGGCGGGTTGCGGCGGTATCGGTCATCTAGAGTACCTCCGTGTAGCTGCCAAAGTAGGTGAAGCTTTCGCACACGTCGTCGATGGAATCGAGCAGATCGTCGAGGGCCTTGCTGCCAAAGGGGCAGTCCAGGTCAAAGTAGAACATAAACTCAAAGTCGTGCCCGGGGATGGGGCGACTCTCGAGCTTGATGAGGTTGATGTTGAGCGCGTAGAAGCGCTCGAGCACGCGGTAGAGGGCGCCCGGCTCGTTGGCCGTGGTGATCATGAGCGAGGTGCGGTTGGCGCCGGGGTAGACGCGCGGCTCGCGGCTGATGACGACAAAGCGCGTGTAGTTGTTGTCCGAGTCCTGGATGTTGGGCTCCAGCATCTTCAGGCCATAGAGTGCCGCGCAGCTGCGCGAGGCGATGGCGGCGACGTCGGTGCGTTCGGAGTTGGCGACCATCTCGGCCGACATGGCCGTGTTTGGGTACTTGGTGGCGTGCAGGTCGTGCGCCTCGATAAAGCTGGCGCACTGCGCGATGGCCTGGCCGTGGCTGTAGACCTCGCGTATGTCCGCGAGCTTGGTGCTGGGCTTGACGAGCAAGTTGTGGTCGATCTTGAGGCGAAGCGAACGCACGATGTGGAAGTCGAACTGGGCGAGCAAGTCGTAGACGGCGTTGACCGAGCCGGCGGTTGAGTTTTCGATGGGCAGCACGCCAAACTCGCAGAAGCCGTCGCGCACGGCGCGCATGACGCCCTCGAAGGTCTCGAAGAACGCGATGTCGGGCACGTCGAAGAGCTTGCACGCAGCGATTTGGCTGTAGGCGCCTTCCACGCCCTGACAGGCAACGCTGGCCGTTTGGGGGAAGGGCGCATCGAAGGCTACGGCCGTGGCGTGGGCCTTTTGCGAGACCGTGATGCCCTTGAGCTCGTTGATGTAGCGCTGCTGCTCGGCCTTGCTCATGCTCATGAGGAGACGGAACAGGGCGATGGTCTGGGCCTCGTAGCGCTCGGGTGCGCGGCCGGCGAGGTTGTTGAGTTTGGAGCGCTCACGGGCGGGGTCGAAGACGGCCTTGCCCATCTCGATCTTTGATTTGGCGACCTCGGTGGCAATGTCCATACGCTCGACAAAGCTGTTGAGGAGCGTGGTGTCGATGCCATCGATGGTCTGGCGAATATCGGCAAGGTCCATGGAGGCCCCTTTCACGTAATGACAGAGTTGATGGGCAACTCAGGTGAGTCGGGTTAGAACTGGCCTGCGTCCTCGAGGAGGGCGTCCCAGATGGCGAGGGCGGCGGCTGCTTCCGCTACGGGGACGGCTCTGGGGACGATGCAGGGATCGTGACGGCCGTGGACCGAGAGCTCGGCATTTTCCATGGCGTCCATGTCCACGGTCTGCTGCTCGCGGCCAATAGAGGGCGTCGGCTTTACGGCCATGCGCCACATGACGGGCGCGCCGGTCGAAATGCCACCCAGGATGCCGCCGGCGTTGTTGGACTCAACCTCGATCTCGCCGGTCTCGGCATCGATGCGATACGGGTCGTTGTTCTCGCTGCCACGCATGGCGGCGACGGCAAAGCCCATGCCAAACTCCACGCCCTTAACGGCGGGAATGCCAAAGGCGATCTGCGCGATGCGGTTCTCGATACCGTCGAACATGGGGTCGCCGATGCCCGCGGGCAGGCCGTAGATGCCGCACTCCACGATGCCGCCGATGCTGTCGAGCTCATCGCGCGCGGCCAGAATCTCCTCGCGCATGCGGCCGGCAGCCGCCGCGTCGATGCACGGCAGGTCGTTCGAAAGAATCGCCTTGCGGTCGGACTCGCGATAGACCATGTCGTCCATGGGCAGGTCGGAGATGCCGCCGATCTGGGCCACGTGCGCCATCACCTTGATGCCGCGGGCTTCGAGCGCTTGCAGCGCGATGCCGCCGGCGATACACAGGGGCGCCGTCAAGCGGCCGGAGAAGTGTCCGCCGCCGGCGACGTCGTGCATGTTGTGGTACTTCACGCGCGCGGGGAAATCCGCATGGCCCGGGCGGGGCTTACGGCGCAGCTCGGAGTAGTCTTTGGGGCGCGTGTTGGTGTTCTCGATGATCGCGGCGATAGGCGCACCGGTGGTGTGCCCATCGACCACGCCGGCGATAATGTGCGCGGCGTCGGCCTCGCGGCGCTTGGTCGCGGTCTCAACGCGGCCGGGGGCGCGACGGTCCAAAAACGCCTGCAGCTGCTCCTGGTCAACGGCGATACCTGCCGGAATGCCATCGAGCGAGCAGCCGATAGCGGGAGAGTGCGACTGGCCGAAGATGCTTAAGTGCAAGACGTTGCCAAAGGTCGAGGACATGCTATTCCTCCTCGAGTGTGACCTTGCCGCCCAGCAGGCGGTAGTGGTCGAAGAAATCGGGATAGGACTTGTTGACGGCCTCGGCGCCGTGGATCACGACCTCGCCGGTGGCACGGCTCGCGGCGATGGCGGCCATCATGGCGATGCGGTGGTCGTTGTGCGAATCGACCTCGCCGCCGGTAAGGGCATCGACGCCCTTGATGATGAGGTCGTCACCGGCGATGCGCACCTGTGCGCCCAGCGCGGTGAGCTCGCGGGTGGTTGTGGCCAGACGGTCAGATTCCTTGATGCGCAGGCGCGCACAGTCACGGATGAACGTGCGGCCCTGAGCCAGCGAGGCCACGGCCGAGATAACGGGTACCAGGTCGGGAATGTCGTGGGCGCTCATCTCAAAGCCGGCGAGCTTGTCGGACTGCACGGTGGCGGCGTTGGTGGAGCGCACGATGCGGGCGCCAAAGCGCGAAAGCGCGGCAAGTACGTTGCGGTCGCCCTGTGCGGAGCTCAGGGACACTCCCTCGACGGTGATGGGGTCGGTGCCGATAGCGCCGGCACACAGCCAAAAGGCAGCGTTGGACCAGTCACCCTCGACGGCCACGCTGCCGGGCGTGCGATACGAGCCACTGCTCACGCGGAAGTTCGTGACCTCGGGCTGGTCGTCCCGGGCGGGAATACGCTCGACGTTGACCTCGACGCCAAAGGCCTTCATGGCCTGGATTGTCAAGTTGATGTAGGGGCGGCTCTCAATGAGGCCGGTCACCTGCACGCAGGAGGGCTGGGCGAGCAACGGGGCTGCCAACAGCAGGCCCGAGATGTACTGCGAGCTCACGTTGCCCGGCAGCACAAAGGTGCCCGGGCGCATGCGGCCGCTCGTCTTGAGCGGAAAACCGCCCAGACCCTGTAGGCCGCAGCCGGCGGCGATGATCTCGTCCGAGAGCGGGGACAGCGGGCGGGCGCCCAAGCGTCCCTGACCCTCAAACGTGGCCTCTGCGCCCAGCGCGCAGGCGACGGGCAACATAAAGCGCAGCGTGGAGCCGCTCTCGCCGCAGTCGAGCGTGCCGCCGGCAAGGGCCTTGAGCAGGCCAAACTCAACACTCTTCATGGTGGGGTGGACCTGGAAGCCATCCTCGGCGGTCTCGATGCGAGCGCCCAGGGCCGTAAGGCAACGCACCGTGGCCTCGATGTCGGCACAGGTGGTGTTGCAGGTAACGTGCGTCTCGCCGTTGGCAAGCGCGGCGCAGATGATCAGGCGATGCGCCATCGACTTGGACGCGATGGCGGGAACGGTGCCCTTAAGCGGGGACGGGGTGATGCGGGCTAGCATGCGGATGCGTCTCCCTTCTGGCCGAGGCCCTCGGCAATGAGTTCATGGAAAGTGGAAAGCGGCGTGCGGTCGATGCTGCAGCGGCCAATGCCGTGCGGAATCACCAGATCGATGGTGTCGCCCGCGCGCTTCTTGTCGTGGAGCGCCTCGGCAAAGACGGCATCGGCATCTAGGTCGCAGCGGGTCTTGAGGCCATGGCGTGCGCAGAGCTCCTCAATACGACCTGGTAGTGCAGCATCGCAGACGCCGTGCAGGGCCGCGGCGCGCGTGATGATGCCCATGCCGATCGACACGCAGTTGCCGTGTCCGAGCTCAAAGTGCTCGCAGGCCTCGACGGCGTGTCCAGCGCTGTGTCCAAAGTTGAGGAGCTTGCGCTGGTTGGTTTCGCGCTCGTCGGCGACGACCACGGCGCGCTTGATGTCGATGTTGCGGGCGATGATGAGCGCCACGCGAGCCACGTCCTGGTTGAGCAGCTCCAGCGTGAGCGGGGTCTTCTCGAGCTCGGCGAAGAGCTCGGGGTCGGCGATTACGGCATGCTTGACGACCTCGCCGCAGCCGTCGGCGAACTGCTCGGGCGTGAGGGTGGCCAGGCACCCCACATCGGCGATAACCACGCTCGGCTGCCAAAAGGCGCCGGCCAAGTTCTTGCCGGCAGCCAGGTCGATGGCTGTCTTGCCGCCCACCGACGAATCCACCATGGCGAGCAGACTCGTGGGGATCTGCACAAACTTGCAGCCGCGCATGTAGGTGGCGGCCACAAAGCCGGCCACGTCGCCCACGACACCGCCGCCGAGTGCAACGATCACGTCGGAGCGTGAAAGCTCGTGCTCGGCCACAAACTCCAAAATGGCAACATAGGTTTCGGCGCGCTTATGGGCCTCGCCGGCCTCGAAGGTGCAGATGCTCACCTCGTAGCCTGATGCCTCCAGACTCTGCTTAACGGGCATCTGGTAGAGGGGACCTACGTTGGTGTCCGTCACGATGACGGCGCGCGAGCCGCCGGCGGTGGCGCGGACGAGCGGGCCTGCCTGCTCCAGCAAAAAAGTGCCCACATGCACCTGGTAGGGGCGTGCAGTGTCGATATCGATGGTAATCGCCATAAGCTTCGGTCCTTTCGACCTGGCGTGATGGGTGGTCTAGTTGGAGGCCTCGTCGTCGAGTGCGCGCTTGATGCGGTCGCCCTCGGCAAGGAGGTTCTCCAGATAGCGCTGGTCGCGGTCCTTAAGGGCGCGGCTGTAGGCGCCGAGCGATTCGATCAGATGGTCGATCTCGAAGGCGAGCGCATCGGCGTCGTCGATCATGAGCTCGGACCACATCTGCGGATTGAGGTGCGCCACGCGGGTGAGGTCGCGGTAGCTGCCGGCCGAAAAGCCGTGATGGACCTGAGCGGTCGGGCTCTTAACATAGGCGTTGGAGACGACGTGCGCGAGCTGACTCGTAAAGGCGATGACGCGGTCGTGCTCGGCGGCGCTCGTTACGCTGAACTTGCCAAAGCCCAAGGGGCGTACCATCTCGCGCACCTGGCCCAAAAGCTCCAGCTTAAGTGCGTCGTTCACCGCGGGCGGTACGAGCACGAGCGGTGCGTCCTGGAACAGGTCGGCGCGGGAATGCGCGTAGCCCGAGAACTGCGTGCCCGCCATGGGATGCGCGCCCACAAAGTAAAAACCGTGCTCGCGAGCAAGCTCAAAGGCGCGCTCGCACACGATACCCTTGACGCCCACGGTGTCGATCACCACGGGGCCCATGACGGCCTCGGTGTCGGTGGCGTCGGCGAGTGCCTGGGCGTGCGTCTCGAGCCACTCGATGCAGGCCTCGGGGTAGCAAGCCAGGACGATGATGTCGCATTCGCCGAGCGTCTCGTCGTTGAGCTCGCCGGCGACGGTGCCCATGCTGGCGGCCGTCATCACGTCATCGTCAGGGTCCCAGGCCAGCACGCGGACGCCCGCCTTCGCATAGCCGCGGGCAAAGCTGCCTCCGATGAGGCCCAGGCCCACGATACCGGCGCACTTGGGGCCACCCTGGTTAACGCGTGCGTTTCTCACCGTACCCATGGGCTACTCCCGAACGGTCTCTTGGCAGACGACCTCGCGGATGGCGCGGATGCGGCGCATGGTGTCGTCGAACTGGTCGGGGGTGAGGGCCTGAGCACCGTCGGACCAAGCGTGGCTCGGGTCGTCGTGGACCTCGATCTCCAGACCGTTGGCGCCGCAGGCGGTCGCGGCGAGCGCCATGGGCTCGACATAGCGGGTGTAGCCGGTGGCGTGGCTGGGGTCGGCGACGACGGGCAGGTGCGACAGGTGGTGCAGCACCGGCACGGCGTTGAGGTCGAAGGTGTTGCGGGTGCGGGTCTCGAAGGTGCGGATGCCGCGCTCGCACAGGATGACGTTGTCGTTGCCCTCGCTCATGATGTACTCGGCTGCCATAAGCAGCTCGTCGACGGTGCCGGACATGCCGCGCTTGAGCAGAATCGGGGTCTTGGTCTTGCCTACCTCCTTGAGCAGGGGAAAGTTCTGGGCGTTGCGAGCGCCGATCTGCATGACGTCGATCTTCTTGTCGAGGAAGACCTGTACGTCGCGCGGGTCCATGATCTCGGTGACGATCGGCATGTCGAGCTCGGCGGATGCCTCGCACAGCAGGTCCAGGCCGGCGGGACCCATGCCCTGGTAGGCGTAGGGGGAGGTGCGGGGCTTGTAGGCGCCGCCGCGCAGCATCGTGGCGCCGGCGGCCTTCACGCGGCGGGCGATGCGGATGAGGTTCTCGCCTTCGACGGAGCAGGGGCCGGCGATGACCTGGAACTGGTCGCCGCCGATCTTGACGCCGTGGCCGCAGTCGATGACGGAGTCCTCGGGGTGGAACTTGCGGTTGGCGCGCTTGAACGGCTCGGAGACGCGCTGCACGCGCTCGACGACGTCCATGGACTCGAGCAGGAACGGGTCGATCTTGGTCGTGTCGCCCACCAGGCCGATGATGGTCTCGTTCTCACCGCGCGAGACGTCGGTCTTGAGTCCCTTTTTCTCGATCCAGCTGACGATGTGGCTTACGGCCTCGTTGCTGGCGCTCTGCTTTAAAATCGCAATCATGGTGTGCCTCTCACCTCGATGGATAGCCCTTGCAAAAACGGCCCGCATCGCGAGCCGTTATATATGTGCATGAGAGTTTATACTATCTGACTCGCTTTTGCCGCCTAAAGCGCGCCGTCGCGGCGCGTCTCCCACGTAATTGCAAAGCTTTTTCTATTATTTTGTTAGCCCGTGGCGCACTTGGGTATAATACCTACCGTTCGCCCTATTAGCTCAGGGGATTAGAGCGTCTGCCTCCGGAGCAGAAGGCCGTTGGTTCGAATCCAACATGGGGCACCATCGAACGTAAGACCGTCCGAACCTCGCATGGTCCGGGCGGTTTTCTTATACCGACGCGACGTGATGGGACGTGGTATGGCAACAACGGATATCGAGCGCGGACTCTCGACCACCGAGGTCGAGGAGCGCATCGCCGCCGGTAAGATCAACCGCAACATGGAGCTCAAGACCAAGTCGGTCCGCGAGCTCATCATTGAGAACCTCTGCACGCTGTTCAACTTGATCAACGTGGTCTTGGCGATTTTGGTGTTGCTGACCGGTTCGTTTAAAAACCTGACGTTCCTGTTCGTGGTGTTCTTGAACACGGCAATTGGCGTCATTCAGTCCATGCGTTCCAAGCGGATGGTCGATAAGCTTACGCTGCTCACCTCTAAGAAGGCCATCGCGGTGCGCGACGGCGCCGAGGTGGAGATCGACCTGGACCAGATCGTGCTCGACGATATCATTCGCTTGGGGCGCGGTGACCAGATTCCCGCCGACGCCGTGGTGGTGTCGGGCGAGGCGCTCGTCAACGAGAGCCTGCTGACGGGCGAGAGCGACCTTATTAAGAAACAGCCCGGTTCCGAGCTCATGAGCGGCAGTTTTATCGACTCGGGCCTGCTGCGCGCCCGCGTGATCCATGTCGGCGCCGACAACTACGTGGCCAAAATTAATAACGAGGCCAAGTACGTCAAAAAGGTCAATTCCGAGATCATGAACGCGCTTAACGCCATCGTGCGCTTTGCGAGCATCATCATGATCCCGCTCGGTTTGGCGTTGTTTGCCTCGAGTGTGAGCGAGCTGTGGGATGCCGCGGGAACCCCGGGCGATAGCGCGCTTTCGTGGTGCTTCTCCGAACTGTTGGCTGGTCATGTGCCTTCGTCGGCGCTGCTGTCCACGGTGGGCGCCCTGCTGGGCATGATCCCGCAAGGCCTGGTGCTGCTGACCTCGTCGGTTCTCGCCATCGCCACGGTGCGCCTGGCCCGCCGCAAGGTACTGGCGCAGCAGCTCTACTGCATCGAGACGCTCGCTCGCGTCGATGTACTGTGCCTGGACAAGACGGGCACCATCACGTCGGGCCGCATGGAGGTCGAGGGCACCTACCCGCTGCCTGTTGAGGGTGTTGGCTTTGGCGTGGACTCGGACGAGGCGGCTGTTCCCGTCGATACCACAGTGCTCGATTTTGCGCTGGCTAACGTGGCACGTGCGACTTCGGCCGATGCCAACGAGACCTGCCAGGCGCTGCTCAACTATTACGCCGATCGCCCGGTCGAGGTGTCTGAGCCGCTGTCGGTCATTCCGTTCTCGTCGTCTAAAAAATGGAGTGGCGCTTCGTTTGCGCAGGGCTCCTATGTGATGGGCGCCGCGCAGTTTGTGCTTTCGGAGCATGTGTTTTCGCAGGTCGAGAACCGTGTCGCCGAGCTTGCCGATACCTGCCGCGTGCTCGTGGTGGCGCGCGTGGACGGCTTTACACCCGATGGCGATATGGTGGGCGAGGCCGAGCCCGTGGGCTTTGTGACCATCCGCGACGAGATTCGTACCTCGGCGGCCGAGACCATCGGCTACTTTAACGAGCAGGGTGTGACCCTCAACGTGATCAGTGGCGACGACCCGCGTACGGTGTCGTCGATCGCGCGCGTGGTGGGCGTGCCGGGGGCGGACGCTTATGTGGACGCCACGACGCTCGATACGCCTGCCAAGCTCGATGCCGCAGTGGACCGCTACCATGTCTTTGGTCGTGTGACCCCGCAGCAGAAGCGCGAGCTCGTGCAGGCGCTCAAGCGCCGCGAGCACACCGTGGCCATGACGGGCGACGGCGTCAACGATGTGCTGGCGCTCAAGGAAGCCGACTGCTCCGTCGCCATGGCGGCCGGCTCCGATGCCGCGCGTAATGTGGCCGAGATCGTACTCGTCGACAACGACTTTGCCTCGATGCCCGCCGTGGTGGCCGAGGGCCGTCGCTCCATCAACAACCTGCAGCGTTCGGCCTCGCTGTTCCTGACCAAGACGCTGTTCTCGATGGGGCTGGCGGCGCTGTGCATTGCGCTGCCGCCGTACCCCTTCGAGCCCATCCAGATGACACTCATCAACTTCTTTTGCATCGGCGCGCCGGGCTTTGTGTTGGGCCTGGAGCCCAACAATGCTCGCGTGAAGGGTGCGTTTTTGACGAATGTACTCAAGCGTGCACTGCCGCCGTCGATTGCGGTCATTCTGGCTGCGGCGCTCGATATCTTTGTGGCGCGCGTGTTTGGCTTTAGCCAGCTCACGCTGTCTACGATGTGTCTGCTTACGTCGTGCGCGGCGAGCGTCAGCCTGATCTGGCGCATCTCGCAGCCTCTCACGCCCTTACGTGTGGTGCTCTTTGTGTTTGTAGTCGCCGGCATCCTGGTGGGCGTTATCGGATTCCCGGGGCTGCTGTCTATTGCCAACCTGTCGATGGGCCAGATGGTTATCTTGGCTGTCATCGTGGTCTTTACCTGCTCGGTGTTCTTTAAGCTCGCCACGATGATGGATTCGCTCAAGCCGCGTCGTCGTCATGCCGCAACTGGTTTTGGCCGCGGTGTGCACGTCCGCCTGGGTCGCGGTGGCGGCAAGGTGAGCTCGACGGGTTCGACGGCCGAGCGTTTTGCCAAGCGCGTCGCCGCCGACATGGCGCAGCGCCGCGAAGATCGCACCGCTCGCGAGGCCGAGGCCCGCGCACTCGAGGGCGTGGGCCAGGCCCAGCCCAAGAAAAAGAAGAGTACCGGAGCTAAGCGCTCTCGTGTGACCAAGTCCGCCCAAGGCATCAAAGTCTCGATGCCAAGCAAAAAGAAGAAGTAACTACGCGCCCTGCCGATGTTGAATTGGTGCCTTGCTCCTGTGGGGCCGTGGCGATGTTATGCTCTAACCTCGATTGTTTGAATTGCTTCGAAAAGAGGATGCCGTGATCTGCCCGCATTGCCTTAAGACTATCGAGGACGGCGCCTCGTTCTGCCCCTACTGCAACGCCTATGTGGGTCCGGGCGATGGTCCCGAGCACACCGAGTTCGTGTTCTGCGAGGGCTGCGGTGCCCGTCTTTCTCCGCATGATCGTACGTGCCCCAAATGCGGACGCCCCGCTCCGGGTATCCTCTCCGAGGACGCGGCCGCATCCGACCTGGCAGCGGGCCGCACGGCGGGCTTTCCGCGCCTAACGCAAGAGCAGATCGATACCGAGGTGCCGCATGCGCCCGCCTCGGCAGCCGCGGTGCTTTCGGACGCCGCCGATCCTAACGAGACCTGCGTGTTGCCGGCTTTCGATAAGGATTTCGGTATCCCCAAGGTCGATATTCCCACGCCCGTTTCCCTGCATGACGATGCTCAAAAACCCAAGCGCAAGGTGCATCCCGACGAGGACGCCTATCACAAGCACAAGCGTCATATCCCCAAGCCGCTCATCGTCATCGCGGTCCTTGCCGTCGTTTGCGGCGGTGCCTATTGGTTCGTGACGGCCGATCCCATGGGTGTCATGCCTGGCTTCTATGACCAGTTTGGCCAGGCCGCGCAGACGACCTTCCCTACGCGCCAAAAGGGCGAGGCGACTGAGGACGATACCAAGCAGGACGATGCTGCCGAGGTGGTCCAGGAGGAAACCGTGCTCACCGATGATCAGCTCTATACCAGGCTCGACGGTCTGTATCAGACTATCGTGTCCTACGGTGACGAGGATCAGATCGGCGAGGTCATCGATTCCTTTAACAACGGCTATCTCCGAACGCCGCTGTCCACCCGTCAGGAGTTGTCGCAGAGTGCCTACGCCCTGCGCGACCAGATCAAAAAGACGCAAGATGAGCTTAACAACCTTAAGTATCAGGACGATACGGTCTATGCGGACGACATCGCCCACTTAAAGCAGCTTGCCGAGTGGATGTACGAGCGTGTCGACGTGATCTGCCAGAGCTGGGATATCTCGCTGGCCATTCCCGATGGCGAGTCGATGAGTTCCCACCAAAGCGAGATCCTGGCGCCCATCGCGCAGGGCGGCAACAGCGCGCTGAACCAGTACGACGCCAATGTGGGTTCTTGGAAGCCGCAGCAGCATTCCTAAAATTAGTTCGCCATAGTCGGCATAACCTACGTGCGCAATTGATGTAAGCCCGTGCTTATTGCTACAATTCGTACAAATATGCTTTAAACGCACGAGGAAGGAACCACATGTTTGGTTTTAAGAAAGAGCTCTACACGCCCGAGTATCAGCTTGCCGGCGACGAGTGCGCCGTAATCGAGACGTCGAAGGGTACCATCAAGGTCAAGTTTGACGGCGAGGGCGCTCCCATTCATGTCGCGAACTTCTGCGAGCTTTCCACGATGGGTTTCTATGATGGACTTAAGTTCCATCGCTATGTGCCCGGCTTTGTCATTCAGGGCGGCGACCCCAATACCCGCGATATGTCCGGCGCCGACGTCGCCGCTGGTCTTGAGGGCCCCGACGGCATGCCCGGTACCGGTGGCCCCGGCTACTGCATCAAGGGCGAGTTTGCCACCAATCCGCGCAACAGCCATGTCGATGGTGCCCTTGCCATGGCACGCTCCATGGACCCCGATTCCGCGGGTTCGCAGTTCTACTTCTGCCTGGGCGCCCAGCATAACCTCGATTCCGGTTACACCGTCTTTGGTACCACGGTCGAGGGTCTCGATGTGATTTCGCAGCTGCGTGCCGGCGACGAGATCGTCCATGTCGAGATCGTTCACGAGTAAAGGGGACTTCCTTGAATAGCCAGCTGATCCAACAGGGCCGCGCCGCTTACCGCGCGGGTGATTTTTCCGCTGCAGCCCAGATGCTTGGGGCGGCAAAGACTCCCGATGAGATTATGGGCGAGGCCGATCACCTTCGTGGCAACGCCTTGATGCACCTGGGCATGTATGCCGAGGCCGCCGAGGCTTATGCTGCCGCCCTCAACGACGGCACCTACGGCAAGCGCGGCGCGCTGCTCACCAACCGCGGCAAGGCGCTCGCCGCCGTGGGCGACTACACGACGGCCGCCCAGGCGTTCTCTGCTGCTACGCAGGATGCTTCCTATGCCACGCCGTTCAAGGCCTATCTGGGCCTGGGCAATGCGCTGTTCCAGTCGGGCGATTATGCCAACGCAGGTACTGCCTTCCGTCAGGCTGCCATCGACGGCGCCAATCCGGCTCCTGCCGCCGCACTCGGCGAGCTCGGTCGTTGCTTCATTAAGCTCGGCCGTCCGGCGGATGCCGTGGAGACCTACCGTACGGCTATCGACTTTGCCGGTCCCCGTGACGACACGCGCGCGCTCAACGCCGGCATGGGTCAGGCGCTTTCTGCCGCCGGCCGTCCCTCCGACGCACTCGACGCCTTTAACGCCGCTACTGCCGATGGCATCTACCAGCTTACCTCCGAGCAGGCCGATGAGCTTGCCCGCGTGCACGATTCGCTTGCTGCGCTGTCTGCCCAGACGGCTATGGCCACGGCTCCGGCGCCTGCGATGGACGCTCCTGCCGTCGATCCGCTCGATCCTACGGGCGCGACCGGTCAGTTTATGCCCGATCCCTCGGACACCGGCTTCTTTACACTGTCAGAGTCCGAGATGGTCCAGCAGGACCGTCAGGATCGTAAGCAGGCCAAGGTCCGTCGTCGCCATCGCCACACGGGTCTCAAAGTCTTCATCGTGCTGCTTCTGCTCATTTTGATTGCTGCGGGCGGTCTGGGCTTTGCCTACACGCGCGGCTTTGGCTTCCCCTCGCAGGAGTCGGTTATCACCGATCTGTTCCAGGCTGCCGGCGACGGTGACACCGCAAAGGCCGAGTCTTGCCTGGCCTCGAGCCTGTCCGAGGACGCCAAGTCGATGATCATCTCCTCGATTCCGCAGGGCGCCACCGTGTCCGTCGAGGGCATGGATCAGTCCATGACCGAGACGACTGCCAAGGTCAAGGCTTCGCTGTCCAAGGGCGGCGAGCAGGAGTACACCGTCAAATTCGTGCGCTCCGACAATCATATCGGCTGGGCCGTTTCCTCGCTCGATATGGATTTCTCGGCTGCTGACAACCAGTAGTGACCTTATGGGATTTAGCTTTGCCCGGCGCTTCACCGCAAGTGAGGTGCCGGGCTTGCGCTAGTATCATGAGCTAGTAGTTTTCCAGCAATCATCCAACACATCAGGAGTTGCGTTGTTTTCTTTGATGGATATGTTCTTCGGTAGCTATGCGGGCGATCTTGCCATCGACCTCGGCACCGCAAATACGCTTGTCTCCGTGCGCGGCAAGGGCATTGTCATTCGCGAGCCCTCTGTTGTCGCCATCGACAAGAACGACGAGCGCATCCTGGCGGTCGGTATCGAGGCAAAGCGCATGCTCGGCCGTACGCCCGGCAACATCGTGGCCGTTCGTCCCCTGAAGGACGGCGTCATCGCCGACTTCGATGTTACCGAGGCCATGCTTCGCTACTTTATCGACAAGGCTTCCGAGAAGCGCTATCCGTGGACCCCGCGTCCGCGCGTTGTCGTTTGCGTTCCCTCCGGCGTCACGTCGGTCGAGAAGCGTGCCGTCTTTGAGGCTACGATCCAGGCCGGCGCTCGCCAGGCCTACCTGATCGAGGAGCCCATGGCTGCTGCTATCGGCGCCGACCTGCCTGTCGAGGAGCCCACCGGCTCCATGGTCATCGACATCGGTGGCGGTACCACCGAGGTTGCCGTTATCGCTATGGGCGGCATCGTCGTCTCGCAGTCCATCCGTATTGCCGGCGACGAGTTCGATCAGGCCATCCTCACGCACGTTCGCGATGCCTACAACCTTGCCATCGGCGAGCGTACGGCAGAGGACATCAAGATCAAGGTCGGTTCCGCCGTGCCGCTCAAGGACGAGCTCGACGTCGAGGTCAACGGCCGCGACGTGATCACCGGTCTGCCCAAGACCGTGCGCATCGAGAGCGAGGAGATTCGTCGCGCGCTCAACAAGCCGCTCGACGAGATGGCCAAGGCCGTCAAGGACGCACTCGACGCTACGCCTCCCGATCTTGCCTCGGACCTTATGTACTACGGCATTTTGCTGACTGGTGGCGGCGCGCTGCTGCGCGGTCTCGACGTGCGCCTGCGCGATGAGACCGGTGTTTCGGTCAACGTCAGCCCCACGGCGCTCGATAACGTCGTTAACGGCTGTGCCCGCGTGCTCGAGGCCAATGCGTTTGATGGCGGCTTCGTCCAGACCAATGCTTAATTTCCAAAAGGTGGATTCCATTTGGCACGATCTTCGGGTTTCTCCACAAATCTGAATACCAAGCGACAATCAACGGGTATGCGCCCGTTGATTGTTTTCAGCCTGATTTCGGTGTTGCTGCTCACGTTTTACATCCGCGAGGGCGAGGCAGGGCCGATTCATGCCGTGCGTTCGGGCGTAACGACGATTACCTCTCCGGTGCGCTTTGTGGGCTCGGCTGTGGCGGCTCCCTTCAATGCGATTGGCAACGTGTTCTCTAACCTAACGGCGTCGCAGGACACGCTCGACGAGCTCAAGAAGCAAAATGAGGAGCTGACCTCTAAGGTCGCCGAGCTTTCTGAGGCTCAAAAGACTGCCGAGCGCCTGGAGGGCCTGGTCGGGCTGCAATCGACCTACAACCTCAAATCGACCGCAGCTCGTATCGTTGGTGCCTCCGGCGATGCCTGGACCTCGACCGTTACCATCGACAAGGGCTCTGCCGACGGCCTTACCATCAACATGCCCGTGACGAGTTCTGCCGGTGTTATCGGCCAGATTATCGAGGTATCGGCCAAGACCTCTACCGTGCGCCTGATTGGCGACGAGAACTCGGGCGTGTCCGCCATGGTGCAGGACACGCGCGCCCAGGGTATGCTGCAGGGTCAGGCTGACGGCACGCTGCGTCTTGAGTACGTGAGCGTCGACTCCGATGTTAAGGTTGGCGATATCATCGTGACCTCTGGCATCGGTGGCGTGTTCCCCAAGGGCCTTCCGCTTGGCACCGTCTCGTCGGTTGAGAAATCGGCAAACGACGTGTACTACACCATTGTGGTGCGCGCTCAGACCACGGCCGAGAACAACGAGGAAGTGCTGGTCATCACCTCGCTGACCGACGAACAGTCGGCCTCGGATGAGGACGTGAGCACGGCCAACAGCACGCCGCAGGGAACGTCGCGCGATGCTGCGACCAAGACGAAGGACGAGAGCTCGGATGACAGTTCCGACACGTCCGAGACGACCGATTCTGGCTCGAGCGAATAGGGGGCATGTCCATGGATCTACACGAGCAGGGGATGAGCTCCCGCACGTTTGTAATCGCCGCCATTGTGTGTGTGCTGCTGCAGGCAGGCCTGGCACCGCAGATCTCCATTGCGGGAGGTCGCGTCAACTTCATGATTATCCTGGTGTGCCTAAGCGTGTTCTCGGGCGACCCGACCCGTGCCGTCGTGTGCGGTTTTTGCAGCGGCTTGTTTTATGACCTGTCCGCTGCCGTGCCGGTGGGCGTTATGTCGCTCCTGCTGACCGTGGGTTCTTTTGCCCTGGTGCACAGCGCCGTCGGTCAGACGGGCGGTACCCCGAGTGCGCGCGGCGTCACCGTGGGCGCCTTTGCGCTCGTCATTAATGTGATCTACAGCATCATCTTGCTGTTTATGGGTTTGGAGACGAGCTTTGTCGTGGCGATCTTCGGCCATGCGCTGCCGTCCTCGATCCTGACGGGTCTGGTTGCCATTCCGTTTTTGATGTCCGGCGTCGTGCCGCAGTCCGGCTATGGATTCTCCGCACGTGGCGGACGCCAGACGGGTATGCGCTTTAAGCCCAAGACCCGCAAGCTCAAATAGGGGAGGCCCGTAGATGTCTTCCCAGATGACGGTTATTATCGCCGGTATCGTGCTGGTTGTGGCCATCGTGGTCGCGCTGGTCATCATGCGTCGAGGCGATTCCCGTTTTACCTACGATACACAGCATGGAACGGCCCCGCGCGCCACCGAGGGCGAGGGCAATACCGCGGCGACCGCCTTTAAGGGCCGCTTTTCCATCCTCACCACGGGTGTGGGCGCGATGTTTGCGGCACTTGCCGTCAAGCTGTGGGGCATGCAGATGGTCTCGTCGGACTATTACGAGAAGCAGGCCAATAGTAATCAGACTCGCACCGTTACCACACCCGCTGTGCGCGGCCGCATCCTCGACCGCAATGGCGTGGCGCTTGTCCAGAACCGTCCCTCACTTGCTGTCGTGGCCTACCGCGACCTTGCCGAGGATGAGGTTCTGGTTCGCCATCTTGCCAACGTGCTTGGAATGCCTTATGTGGCGGTCCTTCGCAATATTCAGGACAATACAGAGGGCGCTCAGAGCCTGCATACCATCGCGACGGACGTCCGTCGCTCCACGGTTGCCTATATCAAGGAACACGCCGGCGAGTTCCCGGGCGTCAAGATTGCCGAGCGTACCGAGCGCCAGTATCCATACGGCGAGACGGCATGCCATATCTTGGGCTATACCGGCACCATTACCTCCGAGCAGCTCGAGGCCCAGAATAAGAAAACCTCTGGCGATGATGATGCTTCTGCTGGCAAGATTACGTACCAGTCGGGCGATATCGTGGGCCAGGCGGGCGTTGAGAGCTACTACGAAAACCTGCTGCAGGGTATTCGTGGCGAGCAGACCGTCAAGGTCGATGCCTCGGGCAATGTGACCGGTCAGGCCGGCGCCGTGCCCGCGAAGGCCGGCTCCGACATTAAGCTCACGCTCGACCTTAAGATCCAACAGGCCTGTGAGACGGCGCTGGCGAGCGCTATCGAGCTTGCCAAGACCACTGGCTACAGCAATGCCGGCAACGGCGCTGTGGTGTGTCTCGATCCCAACAATGGCGAGATCCTGGGCATGGCGAGCCAGCCCAAGTTCGATCCGTCCGTCTTTATCGGCGGCGTCTCAAATGACGTGTGGACCGAGCTCAATGATGACAAGGGTTCGCACCCGCTGCTCAACCGCGCCATTAGCGGACAGTACATGTCGGCCTCGACCATCAAGCCGCTCTCGGCACTGGCCGGTCTTGAGTTTGGAACCTACACTTCAACGCAGACAACCAACTGCACGGGTTATTGGACGGGTCTGGGCAAGGCTTGGGGCAAGCGCTGCTGGCTGACGTCTGGCCACGGCACCATGACGCTGCAGTCGGGTATCGCCAACTCGTGCGACCCCGTCTTCTACGACATGGGTAAGGCGTTCTTTTATGACGAGCAACATCCCGAGGGCCTGCAGGAGGTCTTTCGTCGCTGGGGCCTAGGCAAGACCTGCGGTATCGATCTGCCGAGTGAGGGCGCGGGTCGTATTCCCGATGCCGAGTGGAAAGAGTCATACTTCACCGACGCCTCTGCCGAGGACCGCAAGTGGAATGCCGGCGATATGACCAACATTGCTATCGGCCAGGGCGACATCCTGGTGACGCCCCTGCAGATGGCGTGCGCCTATATGGGTCTTGCCAACGGCGGCAAACAGTACGTGCCTCACGTATTTTTGTCTGCCGTGTCGCGCGATGGCGACGGCGATGCCTATAAGTACAATGGCAAGGGCAAGAAGAAGCGCCTGGAGGCCAAGATCAACAGCGATTCGGATTTGGCTCTTGTTCGCAACGGCATGCACGACGTGATTTACACGGCATCGACGTCCCTGGCGGCGCACTTTGGCACCCTGACGCCGCAGGTATACGGCAAGTCGGGCACGGGCGAGAAAAGTGGCGAGGACGAATACGCGTGGTTCTGCGCCTATGCACCGGCCGATGATCCCAAGTATGTCATCGCTACCGTCCTGGAGCAGGGCGGCGGTGGCTCAGATACCGCGATGCATGTCGTGCGCGACGTGCTCGGCGTGATTTATGACGAGCCCGATACCTCTTCGGCCTCGGGCGATTCTTCGGTTCGATAGGAGGTTGCGATGGATTTTTCTCCGGCGGATCTGTTCCGTTCAACCAAGACCGGCTCTCGCAGCAGCCTGGACCGCGTCAACAAGCAACTTTCGGCCTCGCGCGGCACGTTTCGCCAAAAGGTGCATATCGGTGTGCTCGTGGCTACTGTGGCGCTCGTCGCCTACGGTGCCATCATTATCTGGTCGGCTTCGCAGTTTAAGGCCGATGCTTCGTTCTCGCGCCATTTGCTGGGAATTGGCATCGGAGCGGTGCTGGCGGTGCTCGTCTGGCGAACCGACCTGCGCGGTATTTCCAATTTCTCGACGGCGTTGCTCGTCATCGACCTGATCGTGATCTTCTCGCCCAAGATTCCGGGTCTGTCCTATACGGGCGGTCTGGGCATGACGGGCTGGATCAAGATTCCCGGTATCGGCTTGACGTTCCAGCCGGTTGAGCTTGCCAAGCTCA
Source organism: Collinsella sp. (assembly GCA_018377855.1). Classification (GTDB taxonomy): domain Bacteria; phylum Actinomycetota; class Coriobacteriia; order Coriobacteriales; family Coriobacteriaceae; genus Collinsella. Next base: position 35,855 of record JAGZYM010000002.1, read on the forward strand.
TCACCATCTTCTTTATTGCTACGCTTGGCTCGCAGTATAACGGTCGCATCGATACCGTTCGCGACTACGTCAAGCTCTGCGGCATGCTGTCCATTCCGTTTTTGGCCGTCGTTGCCATGGGTGACCTGGGCTCGGGCCTGGTCGTGCTGGTTTCGGGCGCCATCGTCATCTGCATGAGCGGTGCACGCCGCGAATGGGTGCTGTCGACCCTGGCCCTGCTCGTGGGCCTGGTGGCCCTCGTCCTGGCGCTTGATTCGGTCTTTGATTCGTTGCTCGGCCACGATGTGCTCATCAAGCAGTATCAGATGAACCGTCTGACGGTCTTTATCGACCCCGATAATGCCGATTCGGACGATGCCTACAACCTGCAGCAGTCGCTTATCGCCGTTGGCTCGGGCGGCTTCTTTGGTAAGGGCCTGGGGCATGCGACGCAGTCGGCCGGCGGCTTTCTGCCTGAGTTCCACACCGACTTCGTCTTCGCCTTCCTGTCCGAGACCTTTGGCTTTTGCGGTTCCTTTTTGCTCCTGTGCCTCTACGTGCTGCTGATCTTTTCGACGATTCGCGTCGCCTTTAAGTGCGAGTCGCTGTTTTTGCGTCTTTCGTGTGTGGGCATCGTTGGCATGTGGGCGTTCCAGACTTTCGAAAACATCGGCATGTGCATCGGCATGATGCCGATTACCGGTATTCCGCTACCGTTTATTAGCTTCGGTTCGTCTTCGATGATGATTCAGCTGCTGACGGTGGGTATCGTACAATCCATATGGCGGCATCGTTCGGGCGCCGCGTAACCGCTGGAGGGGTTTGCTATGAAAATTCCCGTAGATAAGCTGACCCGCGCTTTTAAGATGGGCGCGTCCGTTAAGAAGGATTCCGATACGCCGGTGCGCGTCTCGGTCTATCTGGATTCGTCCGCCTCGCGCTTTCTGGCCGAGACGGTGCGTGACGCCTTTGTGCCGCAGACGACCTCGGGCATTGTGCGCGTCGAGCGTCTGGGGGAGGAGCGAATTGCTCCAAAGACCGATACCGATGTGGTGCTGGTGCTCTCGTGTGGTTCCGACCGCTTGGAGAGTGCCGTGCAGGAGCTCGTGATCGCCGGCGCGCCCGTGTGCGTGCTTGCCGAGTCTGCTGTGGAGGTGCCGTTTATCGAGGAGTCCACGCCCATGCTCGGCGTGGTAGCGGCAATCGATAAGACGTATCTGCTCGAGACGCTTGCCCGCTGGATTCTCGATCGCACCGACAAGGAAACGGCTTTTGCGGCGAACTTTGCCTTCATGCGCATCGCGGCGGCCAACCGTATCATCACCTCATGCGCGCTCACCAATATGGCGACCGGTGCACTGGTGTTTTTGCCGGGCGCCGATTATCCCGTTATGGCGCTGGCGCAGGTGGGCATGCTCTTTGAGCTCGCTGCCGTCTTTGGACGCGGCATTAAACCCGAGCGTGGCTACGAGATCGCGGGCGTGCTTGCCGGCGGTCTTGTGATCCGCGCGGTCACCCGCGCGCTCGTCAAGCAGACGCCGCATATTGGGTTTGCCGTCAAGGCGCTCACTGCTGCCGCGGGCACCTATGGCATGGGCCGTGCGCTCGTTTCGCTCTACGAGCGCGATGTCGACTACAGCCGTGCCAATGAGGTGGTCACTGCCACGTTTTCCCGCGTTCGCGATCTTGTGACCACGGTCGCGGGCGCTACCCGTCCTATGGCGTCCTACCAGGACGCATCAGATCTCGCTGCTTAGGGGTTTTCCGTTGCGCGTTCCGTACCAAGATTGTTTTCATTTAATTGAGCCGTTGCTCGCCAAGGTCGAGAAGCCGAGCCGCTATATCGATCACGAGTGGGGCACGCTTTCCAAGGCCGATGCCGACTACCGTTGCTGCCTGATCTACCCGGATGTGTACGAGGTTGGTCTGCCCAACCAGGGCATCGCCATCCTCTACAACATCCTTAACCAGGCCGAGGGCATCTCCTGCGAGCGCGGCTATGTGCCGTGGCCCGATATGGGCGACGCCATGCGCGAGGCGGGTATTCCGCTGCTATCGCTCGAGGGCGCAGCGCCGGTCGCTTCGTTTGATATCGTCGGTCTGCATGTGCCGCACGAGATGGCGGTGACGAACTTCCTCGAGGCACTCGACCTCGCTGGCATTCCGCTGTTAGCGGCCGACCGCACCGAGGACGACCCCATTATCATCGCCGGCGGTCCCTCGGTGTACAACCCCGAGCCGTACGCGGCCTTCTTCGATGCCATCCTCATCGGTGAGGGCGAGGAATCGCTGCTCGAGACCTGCCAGCTGCATCGCCGCCTGCGTGACGAAGGGGTCCCGCGCGCGCAGATTGTCGAGCAGCTTGCATCCATTGCCGGCAACTACGTGCCGTCGCTCTATGAGGTTCGTCATGACGAGCCCTGCTCGCCGCATGGCTACACCGTGCCACGTGAGGGCAAGGATGCGCCGACCGTGGTCTACAAGCGCGTCGTCGAGGATTTCGGCGCCACGAATCCGCTGTCGCAGTCGTGCGTGCCCTATGCGCAGCTGGTCCACGACCGCCTGTCTATCGAGATCCTGCGCGGCTGCGCCCGCGGCTGTCGTTTTTGCCAGGCCGGCATGACGTATCGCCCGGTGCGCGAGCGCTCGGCCGACCAGATCGTCTCGTCGGTGATTCAGGGCCTGGAAAAGACTGGCTATGACGAGGTGTCGCTGACCTCGCTCTCCACGACCGACCACTCCTGCATTCGCGACGTGCTCGGCAGGCTCAACCGTCGCCTGGAGGATACGGGTATTCGCGTGTCTATTCCGTCGCAGCGCCTGGATTCGTTTGGCGTGGATATGGCCGAGTCGGTCGCCGGCGAAAAGAAGGGCGGACTAACGTTCGCGCCCGAGGCCGGCAGCCAGCGCATGCGCGACATCATTAACAAGAACGTGACCGAGGAGGACCTGGACCGTGCGGCCAAGGCGGCCTTCGAGGCCGGTTGGAACCGCATGAAGCTCTACTTTATGATGGGCCTTCCCGGCGAGCGCGATGAGGACATCGTGGCCATCGCCAATCTGGCCGATCACGTGCTGGAGCTCGGTCGTTCCGTGGTGCCCAAGGCTCGTCGCGGCTCGATTTCGGTGTCGATCTCGGTTTCGGTCTTTATCCCCAAGGCTGCCACGCCGTTCCAGTGGTGCCCGCAGCTCGACTACGACGACGTCAAGCGTCGCCAGAAGCTGCTTATCACGAGCGTTCGCAACCGTGCCGTCCGCGTGCATTACCACGATGCCGAGACCTCGCTCATCGAGGCCGCGCTTTCCCGCGCCGGTCGTGACATGACGCCCGTCATCATCGATGCTTGGCGCTCGGGCTCTCGCTTTGACGCCTGGGTAGAGCATTTCTCGCTCGATAACTGGAAGGAAGCTGCTGCCAAAAACGGCATCGACCTCAATGAGCTCGTGCACCTGCCCTACGAGTTGGACTGGCGCCTGCCGTGGGAGCACGTGAGCCCCGGCTGCACGCGCGGCTTCCTCGAGCGCGAGTACCGTCGCTCGCTCGAGGGCGTCACGACTCCCGACTGTACCCGCACGTCGTGCACCGGCTGCGGGATCTGCCCCACGCTCCACGCCAAGAATGTATTGATGGGTGATCGCGCATGAGTGAGCGCCTGACCGACAACCCCTCGCTCTTTAGACTTCGTGTTCGCTATGGCAAGCGCGATCGCCTTAAGTACCTGGGCCATCTCGAAGTAATCCACACCATTGAGCGCATCGTGCGCCGTGCGGGACTTCCCTATGCCGTCACGCAGGGCTTCTCTCCGCACATGCGCGTGGGCTTCTCTTCGGCGCTGCCGGTGGGTACGTCGTCGACCTGCGAGTGGTATGACCTGTTTATGACCGAGTTCGTGGCGCTCGACGAGGCGTTTGGGCGCCTGGCTGCGGCGTCTCCGGCCGATCTGGCGCCCATCGAGGCGGCGTACATCGACGTGCGCACGCCGGCGTTGACGGCGCAGCTCACGCGCCTGTCGTATCGCATCGACCTGCACTTGGATCCCGAGGCGCCCGTAAGCGCCGACGAGGTGCGTCGTGCGATCGACACGCTGCGCGCGGGCCACGGCATCGACTACGCGCGCGGCAAAAAGAGCAAGCGCTTGGATTTGGATCACACGCTCGTGGGCTATGAGCTCACGGCGGGGGAGCGCCCGGACCATTTGGTGCTCATGCTCGACACCCATGCCGACAACGAGGGCTCCATGCGTCCGGAAATTTTGCTTTCTGCTGCTGATGTTTTGTTGCAGGGCTTGACCCCGGGCGTGGATGCACCTATTGTTTCCACCGGTATGCAAGACCTCGTGACCATCTGCTCCTACGATGTCGAGCGTCAGAATCAAGCATGCGAGGACGACGAGGGCCGACTCGTCAGCCCCATACCTGTGCGAACTTGTGGATTTGCTCCACATACTCGTTGACGGGGGTATTTTCGCCTGCTACTATATTCGGCTGTTGCACTAACTGATGCATGAAGGGCAAGTAAACATGTACGCAATCGTTAACACGGGCGGCAAGCAGTACAAGGTCGCCACCGACGATGTCATCACCGTCGAGAAGATCGAGGGCAATGAGGGCGACAAGGTCACCCTGCCGGTTATCTTCCTCAACGATGGTAAGAAGATCGTCACCGATCCCGACAAGCTGGCCAAGGCCAAGGTTACCGCTCAGATCGTTGAGCAGTTCAAGGGCGAGAAGCAGCTGGTCTTCAAGTTCCACAAGCGCAAGCGCTATCGTCGTCTGAAGGGTCACCGTCAGCAGCTCACCAAGCTGAAGATCGTGAAGGTTCAGGCTACCTCCCGCGCCAAGAAGGCTGTCAAGGCAGAGGCTGAGGCTGTTGCCGAGGCTCCCGTCGCCGAGTAGATTACACTCGTAACGAAAGAGTAGGTATACACAATGGCACACAAAAAAGGACTCGGTTCCTCCCGTAATGGCCGTGACTCCCGCGGTCAGCGCCTTGGCACGAAGCGCTATGCCGGCCAGACGGTAACCACGGGCACGATTCTCGTCCGTCAGCACGGCACGCACATCCACCCGGGTGAGAACGTTGGCCGTGGTAAGGACGACACGCTGTTCGCGCTGGTCGACGGTACCGTTGAGTTCCACAAGGGTATCAAGCACAGGGTCAGCGTACGCCCGCTCGCGAACGCGTAATTCACCCTTCATAGAGCACATATGTGGGAGGCACTTGAGTTTTAGGATTCAAGGGTCTCCCTCTTTTTTGTAGGAGGCGATTCTGTTGTCACAGTTCACCGATATCAGCCGCATTAACGTGTGCGGCGGCGACGGCGGAGCCGGATGCATGTCGTTTAGGCGCGAGGCATTTGTCCCCAAGGGCGGCCCCGATGGCGGCGACGGCGGTCGTGGCGGCAATGTCGTCATCCAGGCCGATGCTCAGCTGTCTTCGCTGATCGATTACCGCTTTAAGCATCACTTTCGCGCCGAGCGCGGCACGCACGGGCAGGGTGCCCGTCGTAACGGCAAGAGCGGCGAGGACCTGATTCTCAAGGTCCCTATGGGTACCGTGGTGCGCGAGCTCGATCCCGAGACGCAGACCCCGATGTTCGAGATTGCCGACCTGGTGCACGACGGCGAGCGCGTCGTCGTGGCGCCCGGCGGTGCCGGCGGTCTGGGCAACACGCACTTTGTGACGTCGGTGCGTCGCGCTCCGGCCTTTGCCCAGTTGGGCGAACCGGCCGAGGAGCACTGGATCGAGCTCGAGATGAAGCTTATGGCCGATGCCGCGCTCGTGGGCTTTCCCTCCGTGGGTAAGTCATCGCTCATCGCGCGCATGAGTGCCGCCCGTCCCAAGATTGCTGACTACCCGTTTACCACGCTCGTGCCGAACCTCGGCATGGTGCGTGCCGGTGAATATTCTTACGTCGTTGCCGACGTCCCCGGTCTTATCGAAGGCGCGAGCGAGGGTAAGGGCCTGGGTCACCAGTTCCTGCGCCACATTGAGCGTACGGCCCTGATCATGCACGTCGTCGACATGACGGGTGGTTTTGAGGATCGCGATCCGGTCGAGGATTACCACATCATCAACCGCGAGCTCGAGCAGTATGGCGCCGAGCTTTCGGAGCGTCCGCAGATCGTCGTTGCCAACAAGTGCGATGCGCCGGGCACGGCCGACAAGATTGCCGACCTCAAGCGCGCAGCGCTCGACGATGGACATATGTTCTTTGCCGTGTCTGCCGTGACGGGCGCCGGCCTCAACACGCTGATGCTTGCCGTGGGCGAGCAGGTGGCTAAGCTGCGCGCCGAGTTGGCTGTCTCGGATGAGCCGGTCGTTCTGCGCGACGATGAGTGGGAGCGCCGTCGCCTGCAGCGTGAGAAGCGTTTCCGCATTGTTCAGGAAGAGCCCGGCGCCTTCCGCGTGGTCGGTCGTGCCATCGAGCGCATGGTCATCCAGACCGACTGGGAAAACGAGGAAGCCGTCATTTACCTGCAGCATAAGTTTGCGCGTATGGGTGTTGACGACGCGCTCGAGAAGGCCGGTTGCCGTGCGGGCGACGAGGTCCGCATTTGCCAGCGCGCCTTTGACTTTGAGGGCGCCGAGGACTTCTCGGAGTACGAGGAGCTCGAGGATGCTGGCGAGGACGTTGCCGTTGAAGCCATTGACGTGGCCGATGCTGCGGATGAGGGAGTCGAGGTTGTCGATGCGGCGGATGCCGCGGGCGATGCCGAGACCTCGGAGGGCGAGTAAGCCATGTCGCTGCGCGGTGGAATCGGTCTGCCCGAGCTTCCTCTAGAGGACGGGCAGGAGTTTAGGCTCGGCATTATGGGTGGCACCTTTGATCCCATCCATTACGGGCACCTGGTGACCGCCGAGCAGGCGCGCGAGTCGCTCGACTTGGACGCTGTGCTCTTTATGCCGGCGGGCTCTCCTGCCTTTAAGCTTGACAAGCCGGTGACGCCTGCCGAGGACCGTTATGCCATGACGGTCCTCGCCACCGCCGCGAACCCGGCCTTTTTGGCGAGCCGGTTCGAGATCGACCGTCCGGGTGTAACCTATACGGCCGATACGCTTCATGCCCTTCGCGACTTTTACCCGTCGCAGGTAAAGCTCTACTTTATTACGGGCGCCGACGCGATTATCGATATTGTGACTTGGCATGATGCCGAACGAATCGCTGAGCTTGCTACCTTTATTGCGGCGACGCGACCGGGCTTTGATATCGATACGGCGCGTGCCCGAATCAAAGAGTCGGGGCTGCCGTTCGACGTGCGCTATATTCAGATTCCGGCGCTGGCGATCAGCTCGACGAACATTCGCAAGCGTGTTGCCCGCGGTATGAGCGTGCGCTATCTTACGAGCGAGTCCGTGCTCGGCTACATTCGCAAACGCAGGCTATATGCCGATTTGGGCCAAGAAGATTTTGAGTGATGGGGGTCTACGTTGTCGGTAGAGGATCAGTTTGAGGGCGATGAGCGCGCGCTGCTCAAGCGCATTCAAGAGCTGCTCGATGTTCGCATGAAGGATAAGCGCAAGCGCTATGTGCATTCGCTGGGTGTTGCCGAGACCGCACTTCATCTGGCCGAGGTCTACGGCGTTGACCGCTTTGATGCCGCTGCCGCCGGCCTGATCCATGACTGGGACAAAGTGCTCTCCGACGACGAGCTGGTCACGCGCGCTCTGCATTACGGAATTAAGATTGCCGGCTCTCCTTCCGCCGCGACGCCGCTTTTGCATGGCCCTGTTGCCGCCTATGAACTTCCGCAGCTTTTTCCCGAACTGTCGCCGGCCGTTTTCCAGGCTGTCGACCGTCACACCGTGGGTGACTGCGACATGACGCCGCTCGATATGGTGGTCTTTGTGGCCGATGCCATCGAACCCAACCGCCACGGCGATTATGCCCATGCGCTGCGCAAGATGGTGGGGAAGTCCTCACTCGACGAGTTGTTCTTCTCCTGTTTTGCGCAGGGTCTGGTCTATGTGATCCAGTCCGGGCGCTATCTTTATCCCACGGCTATTTCGATTTACAACCATTACGCCCAGCTGCGCTAGCTCGGGCTGACTAGAAAGAGGTATTCCATGGCCGACGAGACCATGACCGACGAGCAGATTCTTGAAGGTGTGGAGCACAAGAGCTTCGCCGCCACGTCCGACCGCACTGCCGCCTCGCTGTCCGCGAGCGGTGTCGCCGCCGAGGATGTCGCCCGCGCCGCCGCGCAGGCCGCCTACGACAAGAAGGGCGAGGACGTTCAGGTGCTCGACCTGACCGAGCTTTCCGATGTGTGCGACTACTTTGTGCTCGCCACCGGTACCAACAACCGCCAGGTCGATTCGATCGTCGACGAGATCGAGGAGAAGGTCGCCGAGGCTTGCGGCGAGCATCCGTTCTCCATCGAGGGCCGCGAGCAGAAGACCTGGATGCTCATGGACTACGGTTCGGTTGTCGTCCACGTCTTCACTCCCGAGGCGCGCGACTTCTACCGTCTCGAAAAGCTCTGGGGTGACGCCCCCCAGCTCCCCCTCAACCTCCTCTAGTAGCTCATTTGAGACGGGGTTTAGCTACCCTCACGCATATCGCCGGGCAGGTGCGGTTTCCGCACCTGCCCGGCTTTCTTTTTGCCCAAAGGCGGTTAATCGTTGAAGCGGGATTGGCGGCCGAAGGAAAGGGCGGTGTCGCCGAATTTGTCTCGGACGGCGTCGATGGCGACGGAGAGGTCGCGGCGGTCGCTGGATTGGGCTCCGCGGTCATCGATCTCGCAGAACAGGTCAGTCTGGATGCCGCCTTGGTGGTCGAAGTCGCTCATGCCGATGCCCGCTAAGCGAACATGCATGCCATCCTGCCAGATGTTGTCGAGCAGTTCGAGTGCAACCGCCACGAAGATGTTCTCATCGTCGGTCGGATGAGGCAGCCGGCGCTGTGCCGTACGCCCGCTGCCATACGAATACTTAAGCTTGAGCGTTACCGTGGCACCCGTCAGCCCCTGACGGCGCAGGCGGCGTCCCACTGACTCTCCCAACAGCGCAATCGCCGCCTCAATATCCCCACGCTCAGTCAAATCTTTCGCAAAGGTGCGTTCATTACTGACCGACTTGACCTCACGCTCTTCATCGAGACTCGTGACTTCGGAGATTTCGAGTCCTTGCGCACGCTGGCGCATGCGTTCGCCGTTGACGCCAAAAATAGAGGCCAAGGTGGATTCCGGTGCACGTGATAGCTCGCCGAGGGTGTAGATGCGCATGCGGCGCAGTCGCTCCTCGGCCGAGCGCCCGATGCCGCTCATGGCAGATACCGGCAGCGCGGCCAAAAAGCGCTGCTCGGTTCCGGGGCGCACGATGGTCAGCCCAAACGGCTTATCCCGCTCGCTTGCGATTTTTGCGACCGTCTTGTTGCAGCCCACGCCAATGGAGCACGTCACTCCCAGCTCTGCCACGCGACCGCTTATACGCCGCGCAACCAGCAGCGGGTCTTCGGGCGCAAAGCGACCCGGTGTGATATCGATGAAGGCTTCGTCGATGGATACGCGCTCAACGCGCGGGGTCTCGTCGGCGAGAATTGCCATAACGTGCGCGCTCACCTCGCGGTAGCGATCAAAGTGCCCGTGCGTCCAAATGGCTTGCGGGCACAAGCGCCGCGCCTCGGCTGAGGGCATGGCGGAGTGCACGCCAAAGCGACGTGCCTCATACGAACACGTGGACACGACGCCACGCGAATCGGCGTCTCCGCCCACGATGAGCGGCTTTCCGCGCCATTCGGGATGATCGAGCATCTCCACGCTCGCAAAAAACGCATCAAGGTCCATCAGACCCACCGCCGGACCCGTCCAGGGAGGCGGCGTGACGCCCATGGCATCCTCATAACCGTATGTATGTTCGCGTCTTTCCATGTCATGAGTATACCGCGCAGCTCATGTGGGGTGCGTGTATGTGCTTGCAAATCCCGAATTCTTGTCTAAGATATGGATTTGCCCTCGACTACACCGAAGAAGTTGGTCTCACGGACTTCACCTGCCCGCGTCGATGGCGTATTATGTTCAACTGTTTGTTTGTAGTTGCAGCCTAAAGCTGCTTGGTTGGAGGAGTTTCCTTTGGCAGTCAAGATTCGCCTTGCTCGTCACGGCGCTAAGAAGCGTCCGTACTACCGTGTCGTCGTCGCCGATTCCCGCGCCCCGCGTGACGGTCGTATCATCGAGGAGGTTGGCCGCTACAACCCGATGACCGCCCCCAAGACCATCAACCTTGACCTCGAGAAGATCGCCGACTGGCAGTCCAAGGGCGCTCAGCTCACCGACGCCGTCGCCGCTCTGGTCAAGGCCGCCAACGAGGGCGAGAAGACCGAGACCGTCGTCAAGAAGTCCAAGAAGCAGCTCGCCAAAGAGGCCGAGGCCGCTAAGGCTGCCGCTGAGGCCGCTGAGGGCGCCGAGGAGTAAATCGTGCCTGAGGTTGACGCTGCACAGCTCGAGGGTGAGGCAATGCTCTCAGATCGCATCGCCGATCTCGTCGAATATCTCGTTGTTCAGATCGTCGACGACCCGGATTCCGTGAGCCTTGAGGTCATCGATGGTGATGACGCCTCTACGATTGAGGTTTCGGTCGCCGAGGATGACGTCGCTAAGGTCATCGGCCGTCGTGGCCGTACCATCAAGGCCATTCGCACGCTCGCCCGTGCACTGGCTGCTCGCCTCGACACTGCTGTCGAGGTAGAGGTTCTGGGCTAGGACCTTGAGGTCCCAGTACAAAAACATCGCCCGTGTGGTCAAGCCGCACGGAAGGAAGGGGGAGGTCCTCGCGCAGCCGCTGCGGGGGCTTCCTTCTGTATTAGAGCCGGGTATGCGCGTCGCCCTGACGCCGCCGGCGCTCAAGCGCGACCGCTTTTGCACGGTCGTGTCCGTCACCGATACGGGCGATGGCGATCTGGTCTCGTTTGAGGGCATTGACGACTTGACGGCCGCCGAGGGCATCACGGGATGCTACGTGCTGGCAAATCGTGACGACTTTGAGCTCGATTCGCTCGACGCTGCCTATACCGACCTGATGGGTCGTGAGGTGGTCGACGAGCGCTTCGGTTCGCTCGGCACGATCGTCGAGATCATGTCGACGCCCGCTAACGATGTTTGGGTTGTCGAGGGCGATCGGTACGGCGAGGTACTGATTCCCGTGATCGAGCAGGTCGTGCTCGATCTTCCCGACACAGGAACAATTTCCGTCCATGTTATGGACGGCCTGATCGATATGGACAAGTAGGGAGGACAACATGCTGATCGAGACCCTTTCGGTCTTTCCCGAGATGTTTGAGCCCGTCATGTCCACATCGATTTTGGGCCGCGCCCGCAAGGCCGGCCTTTTTGATTTTAAGGCGTATAACCTGCGCGACTGGACGCACGACCGCCATCGTACCGTCGATGACGAGCCGTACGGCGGCGGGCAGGGCATGCTCATGAAGGTCGAGCCTATCGCAGAGGCCATCGAGGCCATTAGCGCAGAGGGTCCCAAGCCCACGGTTGTGTTCTTCACCCCCTGTGGCGAGCCCTTTACGCAGCATGTGGCCGAGCGCCTACTCAAAAGTGAGCGCCTGCTGTTTGTGTGCAGTCGCTACGAGGGCGTCGACGAGCGCGCGTATGCGTATGCCGATGAGCGTCTGTCGATCGGCGACTACGTGCTTACGGGCGGCGAGCTTCCCGCTATGGTCGTTGCCGATGCCGTCGTACGCCTGATTCCCGGCGCCCTGGGCGACGAGATGAGCAACGTGGACGAGTCGTTCTCGACCGCCGAGGATGGAGGCCTGCTCGAGTACGCGCAGTACACCCGTCCTGCCGAGTTCAACGGCGAGGGCGTGCCTCCGGTGCTTGTGAGCGGCGATCATGCTAAGGTCGATGCGTGGCGTCGTAAGAACGCCATCGAGCGCACCTGTCGTTGGCGTCCCGATCTGATTGAGACGGCGCGGCTCACGCCCGAGGAGCGCGCTTACGCGCAGGAGATTCTGGACGCTTCGTATTCGCAGAGCGAGGAGTGAGGATGGTTCCATCGCAGCATTCCGTGCTAAAGGGTGCGTTTGAGTGGATCGTGGTCGTCGCGATCGCACTGGTCGCTACCTTCTTGATTCGCTCGTTTGTGGTCGAACCCTTTGTGGTACCCACCGGTTCCATGGAGTCCACGATCGAGATTGGCGACCAGATCCTGGCACAAAAGGTGAGCCTCGAGCTCGGTCAGCCCGTCAAGCAGGGCGATATCGTGGTGTTTCACAACCCCGATGGCACCTCCGAGCATGATGTTCTTGTCAAGCGTGTTATTGCCACGGCCGGGCAGACGGTCGACCTGCAGGATGGCAAGGTGGTCGTTGACGGCCAAGCGCTCGACGAGGACTATACGACGGGCATGAGCTGGCCACTTTCGGTCCAAGCGCCCGGCGCTCAGGTAAGCTATCCCTACACCGTTCCCGACGGGTGCGTGTGGGTGATGGGCGACAACCGCGAGAACTCTGCTGACTCCCGCTACTTTGGCCCGGTCGACCGCTCCGAATTGATCGCCGTGGCGCTCGTGCGTTACTGGCCGCTCAACCGTCTGGGCGCTATCGACTAAAAACCGCTATAGTACAGTACCTAACCGTGTAATCGTTTCGACGAGGGGATATTAGAGGCATGAACGCTTCATCGCTTTCCTTCCAAGACATCATCCTGCGCCTCCAGCAGTACTGGGGCGAGCAGGGCTGCGTCATCATGCAGCCCTATGACTCCGAGGTCGGTGCCGGTACCTTCCATACCGCGACCACGCTGCGCTCGCTCGGTCCCGCCGAGTGGCGCACCTGCTATGCGCAGCCTTGCCGCCGTCCCGCCGACGGCCGCTACGGCGAGAACCCCAACCGCATGCAGCACTACTATCAGTTCCAGGTGCTCATCAAGCCCTCACCGGTCAACGCCCAGGAGCTTTACCTGGGGTCTCTTGCCGCTATCGGTCTGGACCCCAACGACCATGACGTCCGCTTTGTCGAGGACGACTGGGAGAGCCCGACGCTCGGCGCCTGGGGCCTTGGCTGGGAGGTCTGGCTCAACGGCATGGAGGTCACGCAGTTTACGTACTTCCAGCAGGTAGGCGGCATCGAGGTCGACCCCGTGCCCGTCGAGATCACCTATGGCCTAGAGCGCATTGCCATGTATGCGCAGGGCGTTAACTCGGTCTACGACTTGGTGTGGAGCTACCTGCCCGACGGCACGCCCATGACCTATGGCGACGTGTTCCTCGAGAACGAGCGCGAATTCAGTGCCTATAACTTTGAGGTCGCAAACGTCGAGATGATGCGTCAGAAGTTTGACGACTACGAGGCCGAGTGCCATTCCTGCCTGGAGCGCAAGCTGCCGCTGCCGGCATATGACTGCGTCATGAAGTGCAGCCACGCTTTCAACCTGCTCGATGCTCGCGGCGCCCTGTCCGCGGTCGAGCGTGCCAACTACATCCTGCGCGTCCGCGCCGTCGCCAAGGCGTGCTGCGAGGCCTACATGGCCGAGGTCGCCGGAGTCAACGAGAATGCCGATCAGGAAGGCGAGGTGGCGTAAGCCATGGCAGACGCTAAGGATTTCCTGTTTGAGATCGGTACGGAAGAAATGCCCTCCGCACCGCTGAACAATGCCGTCAAGCAGCTTGGCACCATGATCGCCAAGGGTCTCGACGAGGCCGGTCTGGCCCACGGCGAGGTCCGTGTGATCTCGAGCCCGCGCCGCCTGGCTGCGCTCGTTGCCGACGTCGCCACCGCGACCGACGAGGTTCACGAGGTCAAGCGCGGCCCCGCGGCCAACATCGCCTTCGATGCCGATGGTAACGCCACCAAGGCCGCCCAGGGCTTCGCCCGCAAGTGCGGTGTGGCTGCCGAGGATCTGGTTCGTCGCGAGGACACCGACGGCCGTGAGTACGTCTTTGCCGAGAAGAACATCCCTTCCGCCCCGGCCACCCCGATCCTGACGGCCCTGTGCGAGAAGACTATCGCTGGCCTGCAGTGGCCCAACTACCGCTCTCAGCGCTGGGGTCACGAGCATGCGACCTTTGTTCGTCCGGTCCGCTGGATCTGCTGCCTTCTGGGCGAGGACGTTGTGCCCGTGTCGTTTGCCGACGTGACGAGTGGCAACACCACGCGTGGTCATCGCGTGCTTGGCCCCGGTGACCATGTGGTCGCCAGCCCCGCCGTCTACGAGCAGGTGCTCGAGGACGCCGGCGTGCTTTCTGCCGAGCGCCGTCGCGAGGCCATCCTTGCCGGTATCGCCGAGGTCGAGGCTGCCCGTCCCGGCTGCCATGTCGATACGCCCAAGAAGGTCTTTGAGGAGGTCATCAACCTCTGCGAGTGGCCGACGGTGCTCGTCGGGACCTTCGATGAGGAGTTCCTCAAGGTCCCGCACGAGATCATCTGCGAGTCCATGCTCACCAACCAGCGCTACTTCCCGATCTATGACGGCGAGGGCAAGCTCACGCGTGAGTTCGTGGTCGTCTCCAACAGCAAGCCCGAGAACGCCGAGCGCGTGATCGACGGCAACGAGCGCGTTGTGCGTGCCCGTCTGGACGATGCCAAGTTCTTCTACGAGGAGGACCTGAAGATCTCCCTCGACGAGTTCCGCGAGCGTCTGGCCAAGGTCGCCTTCCAGGAGAAGCTCGGTAGCGTGCTCGCCAAGTCCGAGCGCATCGAGCAGCTCGCGCTCGCTATTGCCCGTGAGGCACACCTGGGTGCTCACCTGGCAGCCGATGCCGCTCGCGCCGCGCACCTGTGCAAGGCCGACTTGGTATCCAACGCCGTCGTCGAGTTCACGAGCCAGCAGGGCGTGATGGGCGGTTACTACGCCACCGCGATGGGGGAGAACGATGAGGTCGCCCACGCCATTCGCGATCATTATCGTCCCCGCTTTGCCGGTGACGAGCTGCCCGAGGGCACCGCTGGCTGCATCGTGGCCTGCGCCGACAAGCTCGATACCATCGCCGGTATCTTTGCCATTGGCGAGCCCCCGACCGGCTCCTCCGATCCCTACGCGCTGCGTCGTGCCGCTATCGGCATCATCAACATCCTGCGCGACCGTCTGCCGATCGATCCCACGTCGCTTATCGACTTTGCCCTTGAGCTTTATAGCGAGCAGGGTATCGAGTTCGACGCCGCCGAGGTCGCTCAGCAGGTTCGCGACTTCTTCCACGGCCGTCTGGTGAGCATGGCCCGCGACGAAAAGATCCCGGCCGATACCGTTGCCGCCGTCTCCGCGGTGCACATCATCGCCCCGTCCGTCTTCTTCGCCCGCTGCGCCGCCCTCGACGAGGCCCGCAAGAACGACGCTGAGACGTTCGATAACCTGGCGACCGCCTATGCCCGCGCCGCGCACATCTCCAAGCCCGAGCTGGGCGCGGAGTACGACCGCGCCCTGATGGGCGAGGTCGAGCTCGCGCTTGCCGATGCCTCCGAGGCTGCTCAGACCGCTGTCGACGCCGCCCTTGCTGCCGAGGATTACCCGGCCGCATTTGCCGCCCTTGCCGCCCTGCGCGCCCCCATCGACCGCTTCTTCGACGAGGTCATGGTCATGGATAAGGACGAGCAGCTTCGCGATAATCGCCTTAAGCTGCTCAACCGCTTCGAGGCCGTTTTCTCCGGCATCGCAAACATCGGTGAGCTTGCTCGCAAAAAGTAAGCCAGCCTGCGCATAAGCGCAAAAGGAGCCCCGCATGGATTGCCCGGTCACCGCTCGTCCCACCGTTATCGTTATCTCCGACTCGCTCGGTGATACCGCTTGTGAGGTGGTGCTTGCGGCGTCCGGGCAATTTGATGAAGGGGCTTTTCGTCTCTTGCGCCTGCCCAAGGTGAACTCGGTGGAGCAGGTCAAGTCGTTTGTGGGTCCGCGCGTCGATGCCGATCATCGCGATATTGCCGTGTTCCACACCATTGTCGATCCGGCGCTTCGCGCCCGTGTGCTCGATTACCTGGGCATGCTGCATATCCGTTCGGTCGACCTGATCGGCCCGACGCTCGCCGTGCTGTCGTCGCTCATCGGTGTGCCGCCCAAGGGCGTTGCGGGCGTGATTCACAAGACCGATGACCGCTATTTCCATCGTATCGAGGCCATGGAGTATTTCGTTGAGCACGATGACGGGCGCGGCTGCGACGATCTGTCGGGTGCCGATATCGTGCTGCTGGGCGTATCGCGTACGTCCAAGACGCCGCTGTCGATGTATTTGGCCTATCAGGGCTACAAGGTCGCCAATGTCCCACTGGCGCATGGCATGGAGCCGCCCAAGTCGATTTACGAGGTCGACCCGATGCGCCTGTTCGGCCTGATTTCGACCGTCGATGTGATTTCCGAAATTCGCGATAGCCGCTTGGGCGATGACTACGCTCGTGCCGTTGCCGGCTCCTATGCCGAGCCTGAGAGCGTGCACAGCGAGCTCGAGGAAGCCCGTGCGCTCATGAAGCGCCTAGGCTGCTTTGTGGTGCGTACCGACGGCAAGGCCATCGAGGAAAGCGCAGCCGAGATCATTAGCCACTTGGAGGAAATCCAAGAAGCCCGTGCCCGCCGCGCCGCCCGTCGAGCCTAATAGTAGCAGCATTTTGATAAAGCGATTTAGCAAAAATATCGCATCTGACCTGCACATTCTTACAGTGGTATATTCATAAGGTAACCACCTTTACCTACCGTTTACCGCCAGTTTTAGCACGTTTACCAAACCGCGCATCCTCTGCTTAAGCCCGCTCAAAACCCGCCGTATAGTTCCCTCACGGCCCGCATTTGGCGGGTCGATTCGTTACCACGGTCGTGCGCGTAAGTGCATGAAAGGGGAAGTATCGTGAGCGATTGCAAGAGGGTTTACCGTTTTGGAACCGACGCCCAGGGCACCTGTGTCACTGAGGGCGACAAGTCCATGAACTTCGTGCTTGGCGGCAAGGGCGCAAACCTTGCCGAGATGAGCCGCATCGGCCTGCCGGTTCCCGGTGGCTTTACCATTACCTGCCAGACTTGCGTCGAGTACTCCGGTGCCGGCAACGTGTGGCCCGAGGGCGCACTCGATGAGATCGTTGCTGCCGAGGCAGACCTCGAGGCCCGCTGCGGCAAGAAGCTCGGCGACGCCTCCGATCCGCTGCTCGTGTCGGTTCGTTCGGGCGCTCCGTTCTCCATGCCCGGCATGATGGACACGGTCCTCAACTTAGGCCTCAACGACGACTCCGTTCAGGGGCTCATCGCCCAGACGCAAAATCCGCGTTTTGCTTGGGATAGCTACCGCCGCTTTATTCAGATGTTCTCCAACGTCGTTATGGGCGTTGACGCCGACCTGTTCGAGAACGCCCTGACCCAGGCCCGTCTGGTCGCCGGCGTTCGCGTCGATTCCGAGCTTTCGGCTGAGGACCTGCATGAACTCGTCGAGACCTTTAAGGGCATCTTCTCCGAGAACGTCGATGCCTCCCTGTATCCCGAGCTCGAGGTCGCTGACGGCAAGCCCGTCTTCCCGCACGACCCGGAGCTTCAGCTACGCCTTGCCATCCAGGCCGTCTTTGGCAGCTGGATGAACGAGCGTGCCTGCATCTACCGCAAGCAGCATGGCATTTCCGACGACCTCGGCACCGCCGTCAACGTGCAGGCCATGGCCTTTGGCAACAAGGGCGAGACCTCTGCGACGGGTGTCGCCTTTACGCGTAATCCGGCCGACGGCACCAAGGAGTTCTACGGCGATTTTCTGGTTAACGCCCAGGGCGAGGACGTCGTCGCCGGCATCCGCAACACCGAGCCCATTGCCGACCTCAAGACCACCCCGGGCCTCGAGTCCGCAGGTGAGGAGCTCGAGCGCGTGTTCCTGACGCTCGAGGATCATTATCGCGATATGTGCGATATCGAGTTCACCATCGAGCAGGGCAAGCTCTGGATGCTCCAGACCCGCGTGGGCAAGCGCACCGCCACCGCCGCCCTGCGCATCGCTATCGAAATGGTCGAGGAGGGCCTGATCACCCGCGAGGAGGCCGTGAGCCGCATCGATCCCGCGCAGCTCGACCAACTCCTGCACCCGCAGTTTGACGCCTCCAAGAAGTACGAGGCGCTGGCCAGCGGTCTGAACGCCAGCCCCGGTGCCGCCGTGGGCGAGGTCGTGTTCTCGAGCGACGACGCCGGCACGCGTTCCGCCGAGGGCCACAAGGTCATTCTGGTTCGTTGGGAGACCAACCCCGACGACCTGAAGGGCATGGTCGCCGCCGAGGGCATCCTGACCAGCCACGGTGGCAAGACGAGTCATGCCGCCGTTATCGCCCGCGGCATGGGTACGCCCTGCGTCTGTGGCGTTGAGCGCTTCCATATCGACGCCGCCGAGAAGGTCGTGCGCATCGAGGGCAGCGACCGCGTGCTGCGCGAGGGCGATGTCATCTCCATCGACGGCACCCAGGGCATCGTCGTCGACGGCGCCGTCGACCTGGTCTCCGCCGAGCTTACCGGCGATCTGGACACCATCCTGTCCTGGGCCGACGAGATTCGCCTGGACGAGACCTGTGGCCATGCCAACCATGTGCGCGTCAACGCCGACAATCCCGAGGATGCCGAGCTTGCGCTCGAGTTTGGCGCCGAGGCCATCGGCCTGTGCCGCACCGAGCATATGTTCCTGGGCGACCGCAAGAACATCATCCAGAGCTTTATCCTGTCTGACGATGAGGCCGTGAAGCAGCAGGCCCTGGCCGACCTGCTCAAGGTTCAGACCGAGGACTTCCTGGCGATGTTCAAGACCATGTCCGGTCGCGATGTGGTCGTCCGCCTGCTCGATCCGCCGCTTCATGAGTTCCTGGATAATCCTCGCGAGCTCGAGGTCGCCATCACCAAGAAGGAAGCCGCCGGCGCCAGCGAGGAAGAGCTTGCAGCCCTGCGCGCCCGCCTGCGTCGTATCGACGGCATGGTCGAGTCGAACCCCATGCTCGGCCTGCGCGGCGTTCGCCTGTCCGTCGTCTTTAGCGATCTGCCACTCATGCAGGTTCGCGCCGTCGCCACGGCTGCTGCCCGCCTTATCAAGGAGGGCGTCGACCCGCGACCCGAGATCATGGTTCCGCTCGTCTCCATCACGGCGGAGCATGTCCAGACCCGCGAGGTCATCGAGCGGGTAATCGCCGAGGTTTCTGCCGAGGAGGGCGTCGAGCTCAATATTCCCGTGGGCACGATGCTCGAGCTGCCACGCGCCTGCATGGTCGCTGACGAGATCGCGCATCATGCCGACTTCTTCTGCTTTGGCACCAACGACCTCACCCAGACCACCTTCGGCTTCTCTCGTGACGATGCCGAGGCTAAGTTCATCCCGCTGTACATGCACAAGAAGATCTTGAAGGACAACCCCTTCGAGACCATTGACACGGCGGTGCTCGAGCTGGTGCGCATGGCCGTCGAGAAGGGCCGCGCCACCAACCCCGACATGCACTTTGGCGTGTGCGGCGAGCACGGCGGCGACCCCAAGTCCATCAAGGGTCTGTTCAACGTGGCCGATGTGGACTATGTGTCCTGCTCGCCCTACCGCGTGCCCCTCGCGCGTCTTGCGGCCGCACAGGCCAAGCTCGAGGCCAAGCGTTCCGCCTGACGTTTTGGGTTTGGGCGCCTTCGTAGCCCCCTTCATGCCGCCCGTCTCATTCGTGAGGCGGGCGGTTATCATGTGCGGGTTTTGTCTTTTTGTCTGCGTAAAAAATTGTTCTTGCAGCAGAAACCCGCGCGTGTATACTTGAATACGTTTGTTCAACTACGTGCCGGCCAGAGTGGTACGGCACCTCTAGAAGAGTAAGGAATTGCACATGGATTACATCCGCGCAATCGAGCGTCAGCAGATCCGCGAGGACATTCCTCAGGTTCGCGTCGCCGACAACGTCAAGGTTCACTACCGCATTAAGGAAGGCGACCGCGAGCGCATCCAGGTCTTCCAGGGCGACGTCATCCGCATGGCCGGCGCCGGTGCCCGCGAGACCTTCACCGTCCGCAAGATGTCCTTCGGTGTCGGTGTTGAGCGTACCTTCCCGCTTCACAGCCCCAAGATCGCCAAGCTCGAGGTCGTTCGTCATGGTCGCGTCCGTCGCGCCAAGCTGTACTACCTCCGCGACAAGGTGGGCAAGGCTGCTCGCATCCCCGAGAAGCGCTAAGAAGATCGCAGCGTCTGTCCACTCGTTTGGACGTAAGGGTCGCCTTCGGGTGGCCCTTCTTTTTATCTGATTTGCATGCAAGGAGGGCCTGGTATGGCCAATATGACGAGCTCGGTTTCGGCATCGCAGGTTGCCGGAGAGCTGGCGAGCGCAACGTTTGAGGAGATCCCCGCCCTCGTGGAGCATTATCGCGAGGACCCGCGCCAGCAGGTGATCAAGGCTTGTGAACGCGCCCTCAAACGCCATTCCAAAGAGGTTGCCGAGCGCGAGCGCGTCAATGGCATGTACGAGCTTATGCATGAGCTTGGCGGCGATGGGGTGGTCGTTGGTGTCGACGAGGTGGGCCGTGGCTCGGTAGCGGGTCCCTTAACCGTGTGTGCCGTGTGCCTTCCCATGGAGCCGCGCGTCTGGGGCATCAACGATTCCAAAAAGCTCACGCCGGCGCGCCGCGAGCTGCTCTCTGTGAAGATTGCCGAGGTGGCGACGGCGATTGGTTTTTGCCATATCGCGCCTAAGGATATCGATGAGATGGGTATGGCCCGCGCCATCCGCGTTGCCGTCGCGGGCGCCGTGGCCGATACGGGACTTGAACCCGACTGCGTCCTCATGGATGGCAACCCCTTGGGCGCCGTTCCCAATGAGCGCGACGTGGTGAAGGGCGATGCCAAGATCGCCTGTATCGCCGCGGCGTCCATCATGGCCAAGGTCACGCGTGACGAGATGATGGTCGAGTACGACGCCGAGTACCCCGAGTACCATCTGGCCGAGTCGAAGGGCTATGCGAGCCCCGAGCACATCGAGGCCATTCGCAAACATGGACTTTGTCCGCTGCACCGCGTGAGCTTTTGCGGAAACTTTCTGCAGACTGAGCGCCTTTTCTAGGTCAATTGTGGAGACAGGGACCTCTGGGGTTTTATAAACCTGCTGGTAGCGGGCCGTATGCAACACCATTGCTGCGTACGGCCCGTTTTTTGTCGGCATTTGGTCAGCTTTTGGTTTGCTTCCGGTACTTACCCGCATGAAAGGTGCTCTCATCATCGGGGCAATGCAGTGTGCGGGAAAGGAGACCCCATGAGTGCCGCAAGCAAAAAGAGTAAGACGCAGCAGCTCAAGGAGTGTTGGGAAAACGGCAAGCTCGACTGCGGGGCGATGACGCCCGAGTTTATCAAGGGACTCAGTCCTCGCGAGCTGGGCATGCTGGGCGAGCTGATCACCATCGACTACTTTAACGAGCGCGGCTACACCTTGCTGGAGCAGGGTTATCGTTGCACCGAGGGCGAGGCCGACCTGGTGCTGCTCGATGAGCTCGACGATGTCGTGGTGATGGCCGAGGTCAAGACCAGACGCGTTGCGCTGGATTGCAGCACGCGGGTCTTTCCCGAGGAGGCCGTGGACGCCCAAAAGCAACGTCGCTACCGCCGCATCGCAAGTTGCTATCTAATGGAGCATTATCCGCTCAAGGCGATTCGCTTCGATGCCGTGGGCGTTACCATTCGCGGCGGGCATATCGCCGAGATCGAGCACCAGTACAACGCGTTCGATTGGCAGGTGTCGTGATGGCGTTCGAGACGTTTGCCGTTCACGCGGCCTGCATCCGCGGCGTCGAGGCGATTCCCGTCACGGTCGAGGTCTCGCTTGCCGGCGGCGTTCCGGGCATCCAGATGCTCGGCATACCGAGTATGGAGGTGATGGAGTCGCGCGGTCGTATTCGCTGCGCGATGCGCTCCGCCGGGTTCGAGATCCCGCGCTCGGGCATTACGGTCAATCTGGCGCCCGGCGATATCCGCAAGACCGGTAGCGGCTTTGATCTGCCCATCGCCATCGCGGTATTGGCGGCCGATGGGCAGATTCCCCGCGACAACCTCGATCGTTGTCTTATCGCTGGTGAGCTTGGCTTGGACGGTACGGTGCTTCCTGTCAAGGGCGAGGTGGCGTTTCAGTTATTGGCGCGTGATTTGGGGCTGTCCTTTATCGCCGGCAGGTCAGACCAGCATGTGCCACTCGCGGGCGTGGATTGCGGATTCATCGATCATTTGTCTCAGCTTGCTCATGGTATGGGCGATGCCGCGCGGCACTACTTGGATTCCGAGGGCGTCGAAGCGACCTTTGAGCCTGAGCTCGACTATGCCGACGTGCTGGGGCAGGAAGTCGCTAAACGCGGCATGGCGCTTGCGGCGGCAGGAGAACTCGGCTTGCTCATGATCGGGTCTCCGGGATCGGGCAAGACGATGCTCGCACGCCGTATGACCGGCATCCTGCCCGAGCTTTCCGTTGAGGATCAGCAGGAGGCACTGTGCATCCATTCGGTTTTGGGTGAGAACATTGATGGCTTGTTGGCGGGGCACCGCCCCTTCCGCAGTCCCCACCACAGTATTTCGACCGCAGGCCTTATCGGCGGCGGGCGCCCGGTGCACCCGGGTGAGATCAGCCTTGCTCATGGCGGCGTGCTCTTTTTGGACGAGCTTGCCGAGTTTCCCACTGGCGTGCTGCAGACGCTGCGTCAGCCCATCGAGCGCGGCTACGTGAGGATCGTACGCGTCGACGGGGCTTTTACCTTCCCGTCGCGCTTTCAGCTGCTGGCTGCGAGCAATCCCTGCCCCTGCGGCTTTTTGGGCGATCGCGAGGTGCCGTGTCGCTGCTCGGCGGCGATGGTCGAGCGCTATCGGTCTAAACTGCGCGGTCCTTTGGCCGACCGTATCGACATGATGATCGATGTGACCCGTCCCGACCCTCAAGTGATTATCGAGGGTGCGGAGGGCATGTCGTCGGCCGAGTTACGTGACTACGTTGTGCGCGGTCGCGCCTTTCGCGCTTGGCGCGAATCCCGCATGGACGATGCGGATGCCGAGGCCGAGGATGACGAGACACGGTCCATTGACGGCGTCGTTTCGACCTTTGAGCTCGATGATGCGGCGGAGAAGTGTGTGCTCGGCCTGTCGAAGCGCACGCATCTCACAGGGCGTGGCATCGTGCGCCTGGTTCGCATTGCGCGCACGATCGCAGATGTCGCCGAGAGCGAGCAGGTGACGCAGGACCACGTGCTCGAGGCGGCGATGTACCAGGGAAGGAGGGACCAATGATGGCTGAGGGGACCTTCGAGCTGCATCCAGGTGACGCGTTGTATCCCGAGACCGTTTTGGAGCTTTCTGATGTACCTCAGACGCTCTATGTGCGCGGCAACCCCGAGGCGCTTTCGACGCCCGCGCTCTCCATCATCGGTGCGCGAAAGGCCTCGCCGTATGGTCTTGCCGTGGCAGAGCTTGCGGCGAAGGTGGCGGTTGAGGCGGGAGTGACGGTAGTTTCGGGCGGTGCGGTCGGTTGTGACCAGGCCTCGGGTTGGGCTGCGGTCAACGCCGGCGGCAAACACGTTGTGGTGCTGGGGACGGGCGCCGACGTGGTCTACCCGCGTTCGAGCGCGGGGCTGATTACGCGCACGCTTGATACGGGTGGCGCGGTCGTGTCGATCTCTCCGTGGGGCATGGGTCCGCGCAAGTTCGCCTTTCCGCGCCGCAATCGCGTAATCGCGGCCCTGTCGCAAGCCCTCTTTGTATCCGAGGCGGGTATGCCTTCTGGGACGTTTTCCACAGCCGAGGCTGCTATGGATTTGGGGCGCGAACTTCTTGCCGTGCCGGGGTCGATCCTATCGCCCGAGTCGCGTGGCACGAATTACCTCATTGCGAACGGTGCCTGCTGCATCGTCGACGAGGAATCTATCGAGATGGCTATCTCACGCATCTACGGAACCCTGCGCTACTCGCGCCCCGATGCTCCCGGCATTGCCGACCTGGATCCAACGCAGCAGACCGTGATGCATGCGCTCATCGCCTCTCCGCTCAAGGTCGACGACATCGCGGCGCTCGTCTCGCTCGATGCTGTCGGCGTACTCAAACTCTTGGGTTCGTTTGAACTCGAGGGTCTTATCGAGCGCATGATGGATGGAAGGTATGCGCCCTCCAAGTTTGCCCTTCACGCCCAGACACCCTTCGGTCACAATGGAAAACGTGTCAATTAGAAAGGTGTTTGCAGATGCAGTTCGATCAGGTGACAGTTATCGGTGGCGGTCTGGCGGGTTCGGAGTGCGCGATCCAGCTGGCAGATCGCGGTTTTGCCGTAAAGCTGTGCGAGATGCGCCCCCAGGTGAGCTCCCCGGCTCACCATACCGATCACCTGGCAGAGCTCGTCTGCTCGAATTCGTTTAAGTCGACCCGTCCGGATTCCGCGGCTGGTTTGCTGAAGGCCGAGCTTGAGCGCATGGGTTCAGTCCTGCTCGATTGCGCCCATCGCGCGGCTGTTCCCGCCGGTGGCGCCTTGGCGGTCGACCGCGTCAAGTTTTCCGAGCTTGTCGAGGCCGAGGTTGCCGCTCGTCCCAATATCGAGGTCGTGCACGGTGAGGTCACACAGATTCCCGAGGGTCACGTGGTCATTGCCGCGGGCCCGCTGTGTTCACCGGCGCTGAGCGAAGAGGTTATGAAGCTCGTCGGTGGCGATGCCCTGGCATTCTTTGATGCGGCGGCGCCGATCGTCGATGCCTCCACGCTCGATATGGACGTGCTGTTCTCGCAGTCGCGCTACGAGGAGCAGGGGAGCGGCGACTATCTCAACGCTCCGCTCAACAAGGAGGAGTACGAGGCCTTTATCGAGGCGCTTACCACGGCCGACCGCGTGGTGCTCAAAGACTTTGAGGGCGGCGATCTGTTCCAAGCCTGCCAGCCTGCCGAGGAAGTTGCGCGCACCGGCAAGGACGCCATTCGCTTTGGCGCCATGAAGCCCGTCGGCCTCACCGACCCGCGTACCGGACGTCGCCCCTGGGCGGCGATTCAGCTGCGTGCCGAGAACAAGGAGAAGACCGCCTATAACCTGGTGGGCTTCCAGACCAACTTGACCTTTGGCGAGCAGAAGCGCGTCTTCCATATGGTGCCGGGCCTGGAGAACGCTGAGTTCTTCCGCTACGGTGTCATGCACCGCAATACCTTTGTCGACGCCCCTCACGTGCTCGATAGCACCTTTGCCGTGCCCGGTACCGGCGTGCGCCTGGCCGGTCAGATCACCGGCACCGAGGGGTACATGGAAGCCGTGGCGACAGGTCTGCTCGCGGCGCTCAACACCTATGCCGAGGCTATCGGTGCCGCGGGCGTCGAGTTGCCGCGTGTGGGCGCCCTGGGTGCGCTCGTGGGCTATGCGACCGATCCTGCCACCGTGGGCTATCAGCCTATGCATGTCAACTTTGGCCTGGTGCCGCCACTCGAGGATGGTAAGCGCCGCAGCAAACGCGACCGCTATCAGGCTTATGCGGATCGCGCCCTCGAGGCCCTTGATGCCTACTTGGCCACGCGCTCCGACTTGTTTGGAGGCGACCGGTCATAGCCTTTGACCTGTACGACACCGTCGACTCGTTTATCGCCTATATCGCACGTGTTGAGGGACTTTCTCCCAACACGGTGACGGCCTATGGCTCGAGGCTAGAGCGCTTTGCTGTCTGGTGCGAGCGCGAGAATATTGATGCTTTCGCTGCCGACGTGCGCACCATTCGTCGCTATCTTGCCGAGCTTTCGCGTGAGCAGGTGGCTCCCCGAACGCTTGCGGCGCACCTGTCGGCTATTCGATCTCTCTATCGCTGGATGGCTGCCGAGGGGATTGTCGAGGGCGATGCGGTCTCGGCGATCGCATCGCCCAAGCTGCCACGTGACCTGCCGGGCGTCCTTACGACCCAGCAGGTCGAGGCGCTGCTCAAGACGCCTGATACCTCGACGCCCGCGGGACTGCGCGATGCGGCGATGCTTGAGTTGCTCTATGCCTCCGGCGCGCGAATCTCGGAGCTCGCGGCGCTCAACGTGGAGTCTATTGGTTGGTCCGAGCGAACGCTGCGACTTTGGGGCAAGGGGAGCAAGGAGCGTATCGTCCCTCTGTATCGTCGCGCACTCGAGGCGACGCGTCTCTATATTGAGGAGGGGAGGCCGGAGTTGCTCGCTCAGGCAAAGCGCCGTGACCCCGCTACCGGGCCGCATCCGCTGCTTATATCGGCGCGCGGCAATCGCATGAGTGCCGCCATGCTCAGGCGGCGGTTCCATACGCTGGCGACGCTCGCCGGCATTCCGGCCGACATTGCCCCGCATGCGATGCGCCATACCTTTGCGACCGATTTGCTCGAGGGCGGTGCGGACCTGCGCTCGGTTCAAGAGCTGCTAGGTCATGCGAGCCTGTCCACGACGCAGATCTACACGCATCTCACGCCCGATCGGCTCAAACGTGCCGTGGCTCAAGCCCATCCCCGCGGCGAATAGTGGCTGGGACGTCCCGCGCCGCACTCAGGTGTGTGGTTTTGATTGCGGGTTGGCAGGAAGATGCATTCCTGCTATCATTCATCGGGTTGCTTCACGGCAACATGTTTTTATCACGCACGCGCGGCTACTTCATACCGTGGTGCCCGGGCTTTGGTAGCACATGTCCGGGTTGGTTTTGGAGGATGACCCCGCGCGGAGGCAAACCACAGGAGGTTTAACATGGCTACCAAGATTAATATCCGCACCCTGCTCGAGGCCGGCTGCCACTTCGGTCACCAGACCCGTCGCTGGAACCCCAAGATGAAGCCGTTCATCTTCGGTGAGCGCAACGGCATCTACATCCTCGACCTCAAGCAGACCATCCTCGACGCCGACCAGGCCTACACCTTCGTCAAGAACGTCGCCAAGGGCGGCAACGTGCTGTTCGTCGGCACCAAGAAGCAGGCTCAGGAGGCCGTCAAGAACGCTGCTGAGCGCGCCAACATGCCTTACATCAACCAGCGTTGGCTCGGCGGCATGCTGACCAACTTCGTCACCATCCGCTCCCGCATCAACCGCATGGAGGAGCTCGAGGCCATGGTCGAGGACGGACGCATGGCTGTTCTGCCCAAGAAGGAGCAGGCTGTTCTCGGCAAGGAGCTCACCAAGCTCCAGACCAACCTCGGTGGCGCCCGCGACATGAAGGGTCTGCCCCAGGCTCTCTTCGTCATCGACACCAAGCGCGAGGAGAACGCCATCAAGGAGGCCCAGCGCCTGAACATCCCCGTCGTCGCTCTGATCGACACCAACTCCGATCCCGACGAGGTCGAGTACGGCATCCCCTGCAACGATGACGCTATCTCCGCTGTCACCCTTATGTGCGAGCTCATGGCTGACGCCTGCCTCGCTGGCTCCGGCAAGGAGCAGGTCTCCGAGGCCGAGATGGCCGCTGAGCCCAAGGCCGAGTAAATCAGTCTTAGTTAATTCTTTTTCATCTCTTTGAAAGGAACCACAATGGCCCAGATTACCGCCGCTATGGTCAAGCAGCTCCGCGAGATGACCGACTCCCCGATGATGGAGTGCAAGAAGGCTCTCGTCGAGGCTGACGGCGACATGGACGCCGCTGTCGACGTTCTGCGTAAGAACGGCCTTGCCAAGGCTGCCAAGAAGGCTGGCCGTGAGACCAACGAGGGCGCTGTCGCCGCGTTCGTCTCCGAGGATGGCAAGACCGGCGCTCTGCTCGAGCTCTCCTGCGAGACCGACTTCGTTGGCTCCAACGCCAAGTTCACCGGCTTTGCTTCCAAGGTCGCTGAGGTTGTCGCTACCACCGAGCCTGCTGACGTCGACGCTCTGCTCGAGAAGCCGATGGGCGAGGAGACCGTTTCCTCCGAGCTCACCGAGATGATTCACATCATGGGCGAGAACATGAAGATCTCCCGCTTCGCTGCCCGCAAGGCTGAGAACGGCGCGCTCGCTTCTTACATCCACATGGGTGGTAAGATCGGCGTCCTCGTCGAGTTCGCTTTCGAGAAGGCCGAGACCGCTCAGGCTGAGTCCTTCAAGACCTTCGCTCACGACGTTGCCCTTCAGGTTGCCGCCGTCGCCCCGATCTGCGCTACCCGCGATCAGGTTCCGGCCGAGACCGTCGAGCACGAGAAGCAGATCTACATGGCCCAGGCTGCCGAGTCCGGCAAGCCCGAGGCTATCCAGGAGAAGATGGCTGTCGGCCGTCTGGAGAAGTTCTACAAGCAGTCCGTGCTCACCGAGCAGGAGTTCATCAAGGACAGCTCCCTCACCATCAAGAAGTACGCTGAGCAGGTCTCCAAGGAGCTCGGCGACACCATTACCGTCGTTGCCTTTGACCGTCTGGTCCGTGGCGAGTAAATAAGCTCTTGTAGCTGGTAATGAGCAGGCTGTGGGTTTTACTCACAGCCTGCTTTTTCATGGCTCTTATGAGAGCCTTTGATATCATATTGAGAGTCTAATTAAAGGAGGATCGCTTTGTCCGACATCCGATATAAACGCGTGCTTCTTAAGCTTTCCGGCGAAGCACTCATGGGCGACGGCCAATATGGCATCGACCCCAAGGTTACCGACCATCTTGCCAAGCAGGTCAAGGAGCTGCTCGCCGTTGGCCATGAGGTCGGCGTCGTTGTCGGCGGCGGTAATATTTTCCGCGGCATGGCCGGCGCTGCCGGTGGCATGGAGCGTGCTCAGGCCGACTACATGGGCATGCTGGCAACCGTTATGAACGCGCTCGCCCTGCAGGATGCCTTCGAGCACAACGATGTTCCCTGCCGCGTTATGAGCGCTATCCAGATGAACGAGATCTGCGAGCCCTATATTCGCCGTCGCGCCATCAACCACCTTTCCAAGGGCAACGTTGTTATTTTTGCCGCCGGTTCGGGCAATCCGTACTTTACGACCGACACCGCCGCGGCTCTTCGTGCGTGCGAGATCGGCGCCGAGATTCTGATTAAAGCCACCAAGGTTGACGGCATCTACGACAAGGATCCCGTCAAGTGCGCTGATGCCGTCCGTTTTGACAAGATTACCTATCACGAGGTTCTCGTCCGCGGTCTGCAGGTTATGGATTCCACGGCTACGGCACTGTGCCAGGACAACCGTATGCCGATTTTGGTCCTCAACATCGATGGCGAGGACACCGTCAAGCGCGCGCTTTCGGGTGAGCCCGTCGGCACGCTCGTCTATCAGGAGGATTAAGCATGGCAGAGAACATCACCGCCCACATGGACAAGTCGCTCGAGTCCCTCAAGCATAACTTCTCCAAGGTCCGTACCGGCCGCGCCAATGCCAACATTCTGTCCGACATCACCGTCGATTATTACGGTGTTCCCACGCCGGTCACGCAGGTTGCCGCCGTCAAGACCCCCGAGGCCCACATGCTGCTCATCGAGCCGTGGGACAAGGCACTCATCAACGCTATCGTCAAGGCCATCGGCGCTTCCGATCTGGGTATTACCCCCAACTCCGATGGCACCGTCGTTCGTCTGCCGTTCCCGGCTCCCACCGAGGAGCGCCGTCGCGAGCTCGTCAAGGAGTGCCGCGAGTACGCCGAGCAGGCCAAGGTGTCTATCCGTAACATCCGTCGCGACTTCAACAACAAGCTCGAGCGCGATGAGGAGCTCACCGAGGACGATGTCCGTCGCGAGCAGGCTAAGGTCCAGAAGCACACCGATGAGTATGTCGCCAAGGTCGAGGAGCTTCTGAAGGAAAAAGAAGCCGAGGTCATGGAGATCTAAGGTGAAATACGACGAGCATAAACTGGTCGAGTACTTTGCCGACGCCCCTGCGGGCGTCGGTTTTTCCGACCTTGACCTCAATAACATTCCGCACCATATCTCGTGCATCATGGACGGCAACGGTCGTTGGGCCACGTCGCGCGGTCTTGCACGCACTGAGGGCCACAAGGCGGGTATCGTCTCGCTGCGCGAGATCATTACCGCCTGCGTGCGCCTGGGCGTCGACGTGCTTTCGGCCTATGCGTTTTCTACCGAAAACTGGAACCGCCCGCAGCATGAGGTCAACGTCTTGATGCACCTGTTTGCCAAGACGTTCATCGACGAGTTGCCGCTTCTGAAGCGCGAAAACGTGCGCGTTGTCTTTTTGGGTGATATTTCCGCGCTGCCCAAGAAGACCCGCGACGTTTTTGAACGCGGTCTTGCCGAGTGCGCCGATCACACCGGTATGACGCTGGCGCTTGCCGTCAACTACGGCGCGCGTGCCGAGATTACCCGCGCTGTCCGTCAGATCGCACTCGACGTTGCCGCCGGTAAGATCGATCCTGCCGCAATTGATGACGACATGGTGGCTTCCCACCTCTATACCGCCGGTCTTCCCGATCCTGAGCTTGTGATTCGCACCTCTGGTGAGCTGCGCCTTTCGAACTATCTGCTGTGGCAGGTAGCT
Source organism: Collinsella sp. (assembly GCA_018377855.1). Taxonomy (GTDB): domain Bacteria; phylum Actinomycetota; class Coriobacteriia; order Coriobacteriales; family Coriobacteriaceae; genus Collinsella. The sequence goes on from JAGZYM010000002.1 coordinate 66,111, forward strand.
TATTCCGAGTTCTACGTCACCGATACCTATTGGCCCGACTTTGATCGTTGGGGCCTTGTCGACGCCATTTTGGCCTATCAGGGCCGTGACCGTAGGTTTGGTGGACTGAGCAAGACCGAGGAGGCTTAATCGTGTCCGATCGTCCCAAGGCATCTGCTCCCAAGACGCCTGCGCGCAAAGCTACCACTGCGGGAGCGCCTGCAGCGAAGAGCGGTTCCGGTTCGTGGCTGGCGGGCTTTATTACCCGTGCCGCCGCCGGTATCGTCTACGCCGTTGTCTTTATCCTGTGCCTGGTTTTGGGTATCGTGCCCACGGCCATCTTTGTTTCCGTCATGAGCGGTCTGTGCTGCTATGAGTTTTTCCGTATGACAAGGCTCGATGGCAAGATGGCTAACGAGCGCATGGGTATCGCTGCCGCCGTGCTCTTTCCGCTGTCGGCGTTGGGCGATTCGATGCTGCTGAATGCCCTGCTTTTTGCCCTGATGCTCGCTGTGGGCATTTGGTATGTCTGGTCGCCGCGTACCCGCATATCCGATGTTGCCGTGACACTCATGGGTCCCATCTACACCGGTTTTATGCTGTCGGCTATCGTGCTGCTGCGCGATGCCGTGCCCGGTTTTGCCGGCGCCCTGCTTTCGGTGGGTGTTTGCGCGTCTCTCTGGGTCTCCGATTCGTTTGCCTATATCGTGGGTAGCCGTATCGGCAAACACAAGATGGTTCCCAAGATCTCTCCCAAAAAGAGCTGGGAGGGGTTTGTTGGCGGCATCCTGGGCTCGGTTTTGATTTGGCTCATCCTGTGGGCGACGCATTTCTTCAAGCTCAGCCTGCCCTATGCGCTGCTGTGCGGCGTGGTCGTGTCCATTCTGGGCGTTATCGGCGACCTTATCGAGTCGCGCATCAAGCGCGGTGTGGGCGTCAAGGATTCCGGCAACCTTATCCCGGGCCATGGCGGCATGCTCGACCGTAGCGATTCGCTTATCTTCGGCTGCATCACCGCGCAGCTGCTTTTGATGATCGGAGGCGTGCTGTAATGTCATTCCAGACGACGTATGGCCCCGATGGACGCCTCCGTGTTGCCATCCTGGGTTGTACCGGCTCCATCGGCACCCAGGCGCTCGATGTGTGCCGCCAGCATGCCGATCGCCTGCAGGTGACGGCGCTGTCCGTTAACTCCAGCACCTCCGAGCTCGTTGCCGCTGCCCGCGAGTTCTCGGTTCCGGCGGTTGCCGTGGCCGATGTCGCTCATGGCGATGACGCCGTGCTGCAGGAGTTGCCCGAGGGAACGAAGCTTGGCCTTGGCGCGCAGGCGGTTTGCGAGCTCGCGCGTCGCGACGATGTCGACTGCGTGCTCGTTGCTATTGTGGGCGCCGCCGGTCTCGAGGCGAGCCATGCGGCCTTGACCTCAAATAAGCGTCTTGCCCTTGCCAACAAGGAGTCCCTCGTCGTCGGCGGCGACTTGCTTATGCCGTTGGCGCAACCGGGCCAGCTTATTCCAGTCGACTCTGAGCACTCCGCCATCTACCAGTGCTATCTGGGGGAGAACCCACGCGAGGCCCACTGCATTTGGCTCACCTGCTCGGGCGGTCCGTTCTTTGGCCGCACCCGCGACGAGCTCGACCGCGTGACGCGTGCCGATGCCCTCGCACATCCCACGTGGGCCATGGGTGCCAAGATCACCATCGACTCCGCCACCCTCATGAACAAGGGCCTGGAGCGCATTGAGGCCATGCATCTGTTTAACTGCGACCTCGATTTCATTAACGTGGTCGTGCAGCGTCAGTCCAAGATTCACTCTATGGTCGAGTTCGCCGACGGCTCCGTGATGGCGCATCTCGGTGCTTCCGACATGCGTATTCCCATCCAGTTCGCGTTCTCGTATCCCGAGCGTTGGGATACCCCGGCGCCTCGTATCGATTTCCGCGAGCTGGGGCAGCTCACGTTTGATGCTGCCGACATGGATACCTTCCGCTGTCTGGCACTGGCCGAACGTGCCGGCAAGACGGGTGGCACCATGCCGTGCGTGCTCAATGCCGCCAACGAGGTCGCCGTCGATGCCTTCCTGCACGATGGCTGCAGCTTTACCGATATCGATCGCATTGTGGAATCCTGCATGGATTCCCACGATATGCAGGCGGTCGATTCGTTTGAGCAGCTTCACGACATCGATGCATGGGCGCGTGAAAAGGCTGCGCAGGTGCTCGCCGCAACCCGTTCCTAACCCATAAGGATTGCTTTTTCGTTTTATGGATACTGTTCTGAGCGTTCTCTCATCGGTCTTTTGGGGCCTGCTGATGCTTTCCGTCCTCGTGTTTTTGCACGAGGGCGGCCACTTTTTGGCGGCGCGTGCCTGCGGCGTCCGTGTGACCGAGTTCTTTTTGGGCCTGCCTTGCCGCTTTGACATCCATTACACGTCGCGTCGCATTGGAACCAAGTTTGGCGTGACTCCGCTGCTGCTGGGTGGCTACGCTGCCATCTGCGGTATGGATCCGACCGACGTCTCGTGTGCCGATCGCGTGCTCGCGGCTATCTATCGTCATGGTCGCGTGACCGTGGCCGACCTTGCTGTCGAGCTCGAGCTATCCGAGGAGGTTGTGCTCGAGGCATGCGCCTTGCTCTTGGGTTGGGGCTCTATCGCGCCTTGGTATGAGGAAGGGGAGAAGCCCTCGCCGAGCTACTATCCCACCAAGTATCAGACGCTGCCGCGAGACGCGGCGGGTTACACCACCTTTGACGGCCGCCGTTTCGATCGAGAGCATGCGACTACCGAGGGCGATGTGTGGGAGCTGCCGTGCGGCGAAGCCGAGTTCCTTGCGCAAGAGCGTTCGCATACCTATCTGGGCCAGGGTTTTCTCAAGCGCGCCTTTATGCTGCTCGCGGGCATTCTCGTCAATATCCTGACGGGCTTTTTGCTGCTTATGAGCATCTACTCTATTGCGGGTGTCACCGTGCCGATGGATACCAACGTGATCGGTCAGGTTGACGAGGGGTCTATTGCCGCCAAGGCGGGTATCGAGGGCGGCGACGCGATCCTTTCGGTTGACGGAGTATCGTGCTCTACCTGGATGGACGTTTACGATGCCATCGGCAAGGCCGCCGGTAAGGACGATATCGCCATCGAGTATGAGCGCGACGGCAAGCAGCATTCGACCTCGGTTGCGCTCAAAGAGGACGAGCGCCTAGGTGTGTATGCCTCTACGCAGGTGGTCCGTTTAGACCCCATCACGTCGGCTCGCCTTTCGTTCTCCTGTGTCGTGCAGACAGCGGAGGGCGTGATGCGCCTGCTCCAGCCGCAGCATACGATGGAGATTCTCGATCAGTCTTCTTCGATCGTGGGCATTAGCGTTATGTCCTCACAGGCTGCTGCTGCCGGCCCTGCCACGTTCCTTTCGTTTGCCGCCCTCATTTCGTTCTCGCTTGGCTTTATGAACCTGCTGCCCATCCCACCACTCGATGGCGGCAAGCTGGTCATCGAGATCATTCAAAAGATTGCTGGCCGCGAGCTTCCGCTCAAGGTCCAGACGATTGTGAGCTATGTGGGCATCGCGCTCTTTGCGCTGCTGTTTGTCTATATGCTTCGTTCCGACATCCTTCGATTTATTCTGTAGGGGAGTGTTTGGATTGTCTTTATCCCATCCTTTGCCTCGCGAGTTGACGCGCCCCGTGCATGTGGGCGGTGTGCAGATCGGTGGCGGCGCGCCGGTGGTGGTCCAATCCATGACCTGCACCGATACCGCTGATGCCCAGGCAACGCTTGCGCAAGTGTGCGCGTTGGCGCAGGCTGGCTGCGATATCGTGCGTGTGAGCGTGCCCACCGAGGCCGCGCTTGAGGGTTTCCGCACCATCTGTGCCGAGTCTCCGGTGCCAATCGTTGCCGATATCCACTTTAACCACAAGCTGGCCATTGGCGCTGTGGAGGCCGGTGCCGCCAAGCTCCGCATCAATCCCGGTAATATCGGCGATTGGGCCAAGGTCGATGCCGTGATCGATGCCGCGGGCGCCGCTGGGTGCGCGATTCGTATCGGTGTCAATGCCGGTTCGCTCGAACAGGATATCGCCGAGCGCGACGACCTCATGCAGCCCGAAAAGCTCGTGATGTCGAGCGAGCGCTTCGTCAAGCACTTTGAGGACCGCGGTTTTACGAACATTGTGCTTTCGGCCAAGGCCCATAGCGTGCAAACGACGCTTGATACCTATCGAGCCCTGTCGCGTGAGATTCCCCACGTTCCGCTTCACCTGGGCGTGACGGAGGCGGGGACCAAGCTCCAGGGCACCATCAAGAGCTCTGTAGGCTTGGGTATCTTGCTTTCCGAAGGCATTGGCGACACCATGCGTGTGTCGCTCACAGCCGATCCGGTCGAGGAGCCGCCGGTTGCCTGGGGTATTCTGCAGTCGTTGGGCCTGCGTCGCCGTGGCCCCGAGATTGTCTCGTGCCCCACATGCGCCCGCTGCCAGGTTAACCTTATTCCCATTGCCGAGGAGGTTACCGAGCGGCTTAAGAACTACTCCGCGCCGCTTTCGATCGCTGTGATGGGATGTGCCGTTAATGGCCCCGGCGAGGCTTCTGATGCCGATCTGGGCGTTGCTTGCGGACGTGGTCAGGCCTTGCTCTTTTCGCATGGCCAGATCATTGGTAAAGTAGCTGAGGACCAAATTGTCGACGCGCTTATGGCAGAGGTCGACAAGCTTATTGAGGAGAAATAAATGACCCGAGCAATGTATATGTCTAAGCTCTATGCGCCGACGCTTAAAGAGGATCCGGCGGACGCTGAGCTCGCCAGCCACCGCCTGCTGCTCCGTGCCGGCATGATCCGCAAAGAGGCCGCCGGCCTGTATTCCTATCTGCCGCTCGCATGGCGCTCGATCCGCAAGATCGAGAATATCGTGCGCGACGAGATGGACGCTGCCGGTGCCCAGGAGCTTATGATGCCTATCATGGTCGACGCCGAGTTGTGGCGTGAGTCCGGCCGCATCGACGCCTATGGCAAGGAGCTTGTGCGCTTTGACGACCGTCACGGTCGCGAGTTCGTCCTGGGTCCCACCCACGAGGAGACCGTCACGGCCCTGGTGCGCAATGAGCTGCGCTCCTACAAACAGCTGCCCGTCAACCTGTACCACATTCAGGACAAGTTCCGCGACGAGTTCCGTCCCCGCTTTGGCCTGATGCGCGGTCGCGAGTTCATCATGAAGGACGCCTACAGCTTCTCTGCCACGCAGGAGAGTCTGCAGGAGGAGTACGACAAGATGAAGCAGGCCTACGCCAACATCTGCGAGCGCTGCTACATCAAGGCTCTGCCCGTTGTCGCCGACTCCGGCGAGATCGGCGGCGACACCTCCGTCGAGTACATGGCTTTGGCCGACGCCGGTGAGGCTTCGCTGGTCTACTGCGACGATTGCGGCTTTGCTGCCGATGACGAGGCGGCAAGCACCAAGGTCGTCGTGACTGAGGGCCCCGGCGACGGTACGCTCACCAAGGTCGAGACTCCGGGCATGGGCACCATCGAAGCTGTTGCTAAGTTCTTTGGCTTCCCCGAGAACGGCACGCGCAAGTCGCTGGCACTCATCGACGCAGAGGGCAAGCCTGTCGTGGCCATTGTTCCGGGCGACCACGAGCTCAACGACTGTAAGGCCGAGCATGTCTTTGGCAAGGGTTATCGCATGATGACCGACGAGGAGCTCCAGACCTACGGTCTGCACAAGGGCTTTATCGGTCCGGTTAACCTGCCCGATGGCATTCGTCTGGTGTGCGACGAGAGCCTGCGCGATTCCAAGCAGTGGGCCTGCGGTGCCAACGAGGTCGATTATCACTTTACCGGTGCCTGCCCCGAGCGCGACTTTACCGTCGATGAGTGGGCCGATCTGGTCACCGTTGTCGCCGGCGACCCCTGCCCGCACTGCGGCAAGCCGCTCTCCGCTGCCCGTGGCATCGAGGTCTCTCAGGTCTTCCAGCTGGGCACCAAGTATTCCGAGGCCATGGGTGCCACCTTTATGGACGAGGACGGCAAGGAGAAGCCGCTCATCATGGGCTGCTACGGCGTTGGTGTGTCCCGCTCGCTCGCTGCCGTCGTGGAGCAGCACAACGACGAGCATGGCATTGTCTGGCCGGTGTCCGTTGCCCCGTACGAGGTCGCGGTGATTCCGCTCGATCCCAAGAAGGAGGAGTGCGCTACCGTCTGCGAGCAGATTGTTGATGGCCTGTGTGCCGAGGGTATCGAGGTTGTCGTCGACGATCGCGATGAGCGTCCCGGCTTTAAGTTTGCCGATAACGACCTCATGGGCTTCCCGTATCAGGTGGTTCTGGGCAAGCGCGGCCTTAAGAATGGCACCGTTGAGCTCAAGGACCGTGCCACGGGCGAGCGCGAGGACGTGGCGATCGACGAGGTCGTTGCCAAGGTTGCCGAGCTTGTTAAGGCGGCTCGCCGTTAATCGACGATTTCGCTTGTAGTTCGATATACGGGACGGCCTCGCATTTCTCCAGAATGGGGATATGCGGGGCCGTCCTTTTATCTTGTTGCATCCTCAATATCTAAAAGGAAAACCCCACAGCCCATGCGAGCTGCGGGGTTTTCCATTGTGCCTCCGATGCGAAATAAATCGCTCAGATATTACTGATAATCGACGACGTCGATCCAGTTCTTCAGGAACTCATCGTTCACGTTGCGCTTACGAGCGAGCTCGGAAGCGGCGACGATGCTCGTCCACTGACGCACGACCTGCATGGGCATGTCGGCGCGGTCGCAGTAGAGCTCCAGGTAGGCCTCAGCCTGATCCTTGCTGTTGAGGGCAAAGAGCAGGTAGGTGGTGGCAACGTCGGCAGCAGGGGAGCCCTGGGTGGCGTGTGCCCAGTCGCACACATAGAGCTGGCCGTCGTCGCCGACGATGACGTTGGAGGGGTTGAAGTCGCCGTGGCAGACCTTGAACTCCTTGGTCATGCCGTCCAGACGCTCCTGAAGGTTGTAGCGCGTGGTGGCATTGAGCTGATCAAGGCTGTCGATCATGCGGGCGTACTTGTCGCGCTGACGGTTGAGTAGCGGGGAGGTGTAGCCGTGGATCTCGATCTGGAGGTCGACGAACATCTCGAGGTACTCACCAAAGCGCTGGGGCTCGGCAGTCATCTTCTCGGCAAGGGTGGTGCCCGGAACCTTCTCGGTCACGAGCGCCCAGCCGTTGGCGTTCTCGAGCTGGGAAACCTCGAGAGCCTTGGGGCTGCGGATGCCGCACTCATTGATGCGGGCAAGATTCAAAGCCTCGTTGAACACGTCGGAGACAGGCTTGGTCTCGTTAAAGACCTTGACGATCTTGTCGCCCAGGTCGTAAACGACCTTGTTGCCACGGCGGACGAGCTCGGTCTTGGAATCGGGTAGCAGCATGGTTGCATCCTTTCAACGATGCGATAGAAGCGACGGCGGGGGTGTGTGAAACACCCGTGCACCCCCGCCGCAAAAAACCGTGCTAAAAACTAGCAGACGGCGTAGTCCTGGGGCTCGCGGCCGTAGTAGGCGTCCAGGTAGAGCTCCTTGATCTCGCTCATGAGCGGGTAGCGCGGGTTAGCGCCGGTGCACTGGTCGTTGAATGCCTGCTCGGTCATCTCGTCGAGGGTGTCGAGGAAGTACTGCTCGTCAACACCGTAGTCGGCGATGGTCTTCTTGACACCGATGAAGTCCTTGAGCTCCTCGAGCTTCGTGATGAAGTTCTCGAAGACCTCCTTGTCGTCCTTGCCCTCGATGCCGCAGTACTTGGCCATCTCGGCGTAGTTGTGCAGCGCGTTGGGGTAAGGATACTGGGAGAAGGTACCCATCTTGACGGGAGCCTCGGCGGCGTTGTAGCGCATGACGCGGGTCAGGATGACGGCGTTAGCGATGCCGTGGGGCAGGTGATGGAAAGCGCCGAGCTTGTGAGCCATGGAGTGGTTGAGGCCCAGGAAGGCGTTGGCGAAGGCCATACCGGCCATGCAGGAGGCGTTGTGCATCTCCTCGCGGGCGTGCGGGTCCTTGGCGCCGTTCGTGAAGCTGGAGGGCAGGTTCTCAAAGACGAGCTTGGCAGCGCGCTCGGAGAGGCCCTTGGTGTAGTCGGAAGCCATGATGGAGACGTAGGACTCGATGGCGTGGGTCATGACGTCGATGCCGGAGGCAGCGGTCAGGCCGCGCGGGGCGGTCATGCAGTTGTCGGCGTCGACGATAGCCATGTTGGGGAGCAGCGCGTAGTCGGCGAGCGGCCACTTGATGCCGGTCTCCCTGTCGGTGATGATGGCGAACGGCGTGCACTCGGAGCCGGTACCCGAGGAGGTCGGGACGGCGACGAAGTAGGCCTTCTTGCCCATCTCGGGGAAGGTGAAGATACGCTTGCGGATGTCCATGAAGTCCATGGCCATGTCCTCAAACTTGCACTCGGGGTGCTCGTACATCATCCACATGATCTTGCCGGCGTCCATAGCGGAGCCACCGCCGACGGCGATGATGACGTCCGGCTCAAAGAGAGCCATCTGCTTGGCGCCGCGACGTGCGCACTGCAGCGACGGATCGGGCTCGACGTCGTAGAAGCAGTCGTGGGCGATGCCCATCTCGTCGAGCTTGGCCTCGATGGCGCGGGTGTTGCCATTCTTGAAGAGGAACTGGTCGGTGACGATGAAGGCACGCTTCTTGCCCATGACGTTGCCCAGCTCGTCGAGGGCGACGGGCGTGGAACCCTTCTTGAAGTAGACCTTCTCGGGAGCGCGGAACCACAGCATGTTCTCACGGCGCTCGGCCACAGTCTTAACGTTGATCAAGTGCTTCACCCCAACGTTCTCGGAGACGGAGTTGCCGCCCCAGGAGCCGCAGCCCAGGGTCAGAGACGGCTTCATGCCAAAGTTGTACAGGTCACCGATGCCACCGTGCGAGGACGGGGTGTTGATGACGATGCGGCAGGCCTTCATGACGTGCTCGAACAGGCTGATCTTCTCGGCCTGGGCGGGGTGCACGTACAGAGAGGCGGTGTGGCCCGGGCCACCGGCGAGCACCAGGTGCTCGGCCTTGTCGACGGCCTCCTGGAAGTCCTTGGCGTGGTACATGGCCAGGACCGGGGAGAGCTTCTCGTGGGAGAACTCCTCCTTGGCGGGGTCGGTGGAGGTGACCTCGGCGATCAGGATCTTAGTCTTGGCGGGAACCTCGATGCCGGCGAGCTCGGCGATCTTGGCGGCAGCCATGCCGGGGATGCGGTGATCGAGGGCGCCGTTCTTGAACATGGCGGCACGCAGGGCCTCCATCTCGGCACCCTGCTTGACGAAGTAGCAGCCGCGCTTCTGGAACTCGGCCTTGACCTGGTCGTAGATGGTGTCGATGACGGTCACGGACTGCTCGGAAGCGCAGATCATGCCGTTGTCGAAGGTCTTGGAGTGGATGATGGAGTTGACTGCGAGCAGAACGTCGGCGGTGTCGTCGATGACGACCGGGGTGTTACCGGCGCCAACGCCCAGGGCGGGCTTGCCCGAGGAGTAGGCGGCCTTGACCATGCCCGGGCCACCGGTGGCGAGGATGATGTCGACGTCGCGCATGACCATGTTGGTCAGCTCGATGGAGGGGACATCGACCCAGCCGATGATGCCCTCGGGGGCACCAGCCTTGACGGCGGCGTCAAGCACGAGCTTGGCGGCGGCGATGGTGCACTTGGCGGCAGCCGGGTGCGGGGAGATGATGATGGCGTTGCGGGTCTTCAGGCTGATCAGCGTCTTGAAGATTGCGGTGGAGGTGGGGTTGGTCGTCGGGATGACGGCGCCCACGATGCCGATGGGCTCGGCGATCTTGGTGATGCCGTAAGCCTCGTCGCGCTCCAGGACACCACAGGTCTTGGTGTTCTTGTAAGCGTTGTAGATGTACTCTGCGGCGTAGTGGTTCTTGATGACCTTGTCCTCAAGAACGCCGCGGCCGGTCTCCTCGATGGCCATTTTCGCCAACGGGATACGAGCCTTGTTGGCGGCCATGGCGGCCTCATAGAAGATCTTGTCGACCTGCTCCTGCGTGTACGTAGCAAAAAGCGCCTGGGCCTCTCGCATCTGAGCGAGCTTAGCCTCAAGCGCCTCTACGTTGTCCACAATTGCGGGAGTAGTGTTTTCCGGTGACTTTTTCACCATTTGTGTCTCCTTGCGATCGGAGATTTACCCTACAAGATGCATGATAGCAAGAAATAATTCGGTGAACGGTCAGATTCCCGTAAAAGACAAACTAAAACGCTTCAATCAAATGAACCGTTTCAACTAAAACTATGCCCAATGCATCGCCCCGCTCATTGGGGACAGACTTACATGAGTGCTTCCACTCATTGGGGACAGACATCGATTTGCCATTTTGCCGTTCTGGGCCTGTTATTGCCGCTTATTGGATATAAATAGGTTGCAGGCTCAGCATTTCGCGTTGCTTCTCTCCTTTTAGGTGTTGCCTGAACAGTTTTGAAAGGAGAGATTATGCCCCGAGGCGCCCGCCCCGTTTCGATCACCGGCTATTACCACGTCTTTGACCGTGGCAACTCTAAACAGATTATTTTTGAAGATGACTCCGACCGTTATCGTTTCTTATCGGATATCTCGGACAGGTTTGCGCGCCATGACGTGGCGGTGTTAGCTTGGTGCCTTATGGACAACCACTTCCATTTGATGATTGATGACCCATTTGACAACCTTTCAAAGGCAATGCAGTGCGCGCTGACGGCATATGCTAAGTATTTCAATGGGAAAACGGGGAGAACGGGACATCTGTTTGACAATCGCTATTCGCGGGTCGCGGGCGAGTCGGACACGCAGGCGGTGCAGCTGCTCGACTATATTCATCTCAATCCCGTGAAAGGTGCGCTTGACTCGCTCGAGGCGTACCGCTGGTCAAGCTATAAGGCGTATCAGCTGGGCTATGATCCCTTTGACATCTGTGATGCGGCCCCTATGCTCGATATTGTCGGAGGCTCCCGTTGCTATTGCGAGCATCTCGAGGAAGTTGCCGGGCGCATCTGGTCAATGGAGGTTCTTCCACGCCGGCGGATCCCCGATGAGGAGGCCCTTTCCGTTGCGCGCGAAGTTCTGCCGAGCATAGATCCTTCGCTGCTCAAGGCCCTGCCACGCCCCGAACGCGATGCCTGCCTGCTGAGGCTCAGGCGGGCACATCTCACGGTTAAGCAAATTGCCCGTATCACCGGTATCGGCGCCACGAGCGTGACCAAGGCAACTGCAGGCTGGAAGGATGCAGCGTGAGGCAGGGGCCGGAGCCAGTCGGTGTGCCGCTTGCGTGCGCCATGTCTGTCCCCAATGCGTGAAAACCCTCATATAAGTCTGTCCCCAATGAGTGCAATGAGTGCAAAAAAGGCGCCCTCCGTAGGGGAGGGCGCCTTTGGTAAGTTCTATATGAACGCGAGGTCTTTGACCCGGAGAGTCCGAGGTACTTGTTGGTAAGACCTTATTTACGAGCGCGCAACCTTGCCGGACTTGAGGCAGGTGGAGCAAACGTTCATCTTGCGACGGTGACCATCGACGACAACGTAGACGCGCTGGATGTTGGGGCGGAACTTACGGTTGGTGACGCGGTGAGAGTGGCTGATGGAGCGACCGGCAACGGGGTGCTTACCGCAAACTTCGCAAACTTTGGACATAACTGACCCTCCTTGGGCGACAAACGAACATGTCGCGTTAACAAACAAGCCTGAACTATAGCACAGAAGTCGCTCCCTGTGCGCAATCTACACAGAGATATTCCTCTTTTGGCGATAGTGCCCACGCCACGGCCCTGGACGTAGATCCGATTTGCGTGCAGCAGAGGGGATTATGCCAGCTCGTGCGTGCGTTTTCAAGCTCGTCCCACAAATATATATAGGTTTATGGAGCATTGGGCTCCGTTTACGGATTGCTCTGTATTTATGCTCGCAATTAAGCTCGAGGTTGGCTACACTATCCCTTGACCATTAAATGGGTACGAGATACCCACATGGAATTACATAGCTGCCATGCGAGCAGCCTTTCCTGTGGGTGTCTGGTCCGCTTTAAGCGGTCGGGCATCTATTTTTTTGACTGTGTCAGCAGTCAAGACATGTGAGGAAGGAGATCGATGGGCACGACTTCCCCCAAGGCGGTCATCATGGACGAGACCGCCGTCAATCGAGCGATGACCCGCATCGCGCACGAGATTCTCGAGCGCAACGAGGGCTGTGAAGACCTCGCTCTGGTCGGCATCGTCACGCGCGGCGACCTTCTGGCAAAGAAGCTCGCCGAGGAGATCAAGGAGATCGAGGGCGTCGAAGTTCCGCTCGGCAGCCTGGACATCAGCTTCTACCGCGATGACTATGCGACCAATTTCGCTCCCGCGATCCACGCCACCAACATTCCCTTCAGCGTCGACGGCAAGCGCGTCGTGCTGGTGGACGACATCCTGTACACGGGCCGTACCATCCGCGCCGCTCTGGACGCCGTCATGGACCTGGGCCGTCCGAGCCGCATTGAGCTGGCAGTCCTCGTTGACCGCGGTCACCGCGAGCTCCCCATCTCGCCGGACTTTGTCGGCAAGAACGTTCCCTCGTCGCATGAGGAGAACGTGCACCTATATATGAAGGAAGTCGACGGCCACACCGCTGTCGAGATTAACGACGTCGCGCCGGGTTCCCACGTGGGCTCCGCGCCGCTGGGAGGTGAGTAGTACCGTGGCGTTCAACCATAAGCACCTGATCGACATTACCGAGTACTCCGAAGAGGACATCAAGCTCATCCTCGAGACCGCCAAGGCGTTCTCTGAGGTCAACGAGCGTGCGATCAAGAAGGTCCCCACGCTCAAGGGCAAGACCATCGTCAACATGTTCAACGAGCCCTCGACGCGCACCCGTAGCTCCTTCGAGCTCGCCGAGAAGCGTCTTTCGGCCGACAGCCTCAACTTTGGCGGCTCCTCGACCTCCACGGTCAAGGGCGAGAGCCTCGTCGACACCGTCGAGACCCTCAACGCCTATAAGATCGACTGCATCGTCGTGCGCGATAAGCACGCCGGCGCTCCCTACATCGTCACGCAGAACTCGCCCGCGAGCGTCATCTGCGCCGGCGACGGCAAGCACAACCATCCCACGCAGGCCCTGCTCGACCTGTACACCATCTGGGAGCACAAGGGTGACTTCCACGGTCTGAAGGTCGCCGTCGTCGGCGATATCGCGCACTCCCGTGTCTGCGGCTCGCTGATTCCCGCCCTTAAGATCATGGGCTGCGAGACCTACGCCGTCGCCCCCGGCACGCTGTTGCCGCCGGCGCCCGAGGTCCTGGGCTGCGACCACGTGACGAGCGACCTCGATTCCGTCCTGCCCGAGCTGGACGTCGTCTACATGCTGCGGGTGCAGCAGGAGCGCCTCGAGGGTGCCCCGTTCCCGACCATTCGTGAGTACCACAAGCTCTTCGGCCTGACCAAGGACCGCGAGAAGCTCATGAAGCCCGATGCGATCATCTGCCACCCGGGCCCCATCAACCGCGGCGTCGAGTTCGACTCCTATATGGCCGACCACCCGCAACGCTCCGTCATCCTGGAGCAGGTCTACGCCGGTATCTGCGTGCGTATGGCTATCCTGTATCTGCTGCTTGGAGGTGCCGATAATGGCCTTGCTTCTTAAGAATGCCCACGTCGTCGACCCGTCCGTCGAGCTTGACGGTGTCGTTGACGTCCTGATTGACGGCGACAAGATCGCCGAGGTCGGCGAGAATCTCGCCGTCGAGGGAGCCGAGGTCCGCGACCTTTCCGGCAAGTACCTCGTCCCTGGCCTGGTGGATATGCACGTTCACCTTCGCGAGCCCGGCTACGAGGTCAAAGAGGACATCGAGAGCGGCACCCGCGCAGCTGCCAAGGGCGGCTTTACCGGCGTGTGCGCCATGCCCAACACCGATCCCGTCACCGATAACGGCACCGTCGTGGAGTTCGTCAAGTCCCGCGCTGCCGAGGTCGGTCACTGCCGCGTCTATCCGTCGGGCGCCATGACCCGCGGTCTTAAGGGCGAGGCCATGTCCGAGATGGGCGATATGGTCGCCCACGGCGCCGTCGCCTTCACCGACGACGGTCGCGGCGTGCAGGGCGCGGGTATGCTCCGTCGCTGCATGGACTACGGCAAGATGTTCGGCAAGGTCTTCATGAGCCATTGCCAGGACGAGGACCTGGTCGGCCACGGTCAGATCAACGAGGGCAAGGTCTCGACCCGTCTGGCTCTCGAGGGCTGGCCGGCTGCCGGCGAGGAGCTCCAGATCGCCCGCGACATCGAGATCGCCAAGCTGACCGGTGCCAAGCTGCACATCCAGCACATCTCCACCGCTCACGGCCTGGAGCTCGTGCGTGCCGGTAAGGCCGCCGGTGTCCAGGTGACCTGCGAGGCTACCCCGCACCACATGTTCCTGACCGAGAACGACCTGGACGAGACCTACAACACCTCGCTCAAGGTCAATCCGCCGCTGCGCACCGACGAGGACGCCGAGGCCATCCGTCAGGGTGTCATCGACGGTACCGTCGACGTTATCGTCACCGATCACGCTCCCCACACCCCGTGGGAGAAGGCCCGCGAGTTCGAGCTTGCGCCCTTTGGCATGATCGGTCTCGAGACCTCGCTGTCGCTCGTGCTCACCGAGCTGGTCAACACGGGCAAGATGAGCATGGCTCGCATGGTCGAGCTCATGGCCATCAAGCCGCGTGAGATTCTGGGCCTCGACCAGGTTCAGGTCAAGGCGGGCTCCGTTGCCGACCTGACTGTCTTCGACGCGTCCGCCACCTGGACGGTTGGCGAGGACGGTTACGAGTCACGCGCCGAGAACTCCGGTTTTGCCGGCCGCACGCTTACCGGTCGTGCCACCGATGTGTTTGTCGGCGGTAAGCAGACGCTTGCCGACGGCTGCATCTGCTAGCATAGCCTTATCGCTTTTATGCGCGGTGCCCTTGCGGTGCCGCGCTTTCTATTCGTTTGGACCATGCAACCGCATGGGGGATTGGAGCGTCTATGCCCACACCTTCCACTGCACGCATGCACGACTTCGAGGTCGTCTCGAACCGGGAGATTGCCGACGGCATCTTCTCGCTCGTCATCTCGGCCCCCAAGCTTGCAAGTGCGCTCAAGCCCGGTCAGTTTGTGAACATCGCCGTACCCGGCGATGCGTCCTCGCTGCTTCGCGTGCCCCTGAGCTACTACCGCGCCGACGCCGAGGCCGGCACCGTCGAGCTGTGGTACGCCGTCGTGGGCGACGATACCCGTCGTTTGTCCCAGATGGGCCCTGGCTCCAAGTCCAACCTGTTGGGCCCTGGCGGCCGCGGCTGGCTTGTTCCCGAGGGCACCAGGAAGGCGCTGCTCGTGGCGGGCGGCATCGGTGTTCCGCCCGTGCTGTGCCTCGCCGGCATGCTTGCCGAGCAGGGCGTGGATGTCGACGTTTGCCTGGGCTTTGGCACCGCTTCCAAGGCCGTGGGTGTCGATGAGTTCCGTGCGTTGGGCGCCACGGTTAACGTGTGCACCGACGATGGCACGCTGGGCACGCACGGTTTTTGCACCGACCCGGCAGCCGAGCTGCTCGGCGAGGGCGGCTACGACTATGTGGCCAGCTGCGGCCCCGCTGTCATGATGAAGAAAGTCGCCGCTGCCGCTGCCGAGGCCGGTGCGTACTGCGAGGTGTCGCTTGAGCGCATGATGAGCTGTGGCTTTGGCGCCTGCAACACCTGCAATGTCGAAACGGTCGACGGTATGAAGGGTGCTTGCATGTGCGGCCCCGTGTTCGATGCTTCCAAGGTGGTGGTCTTCTAGTGGGTACCGTGAACATGGCCGTCGATTTCGGCGGCGTCAAGATGCAGAACCCCATCAACACCGCAGCCGGTACCTTTGGCTACGGTTGGCAGTTCCAGAACTTCTTTGATGTTTCCCAGCTGGGCGCCATCACCACCAAGGGTTGCGCTGCCGAGCCCTGGCCCGGCAACCCCGCGCCCCGCATGGCCGAGATTCCCGGCGGTATGATCAACTCCGTGGGCCTTCAGAACCCCGGCGTGGCCGCCTTTGCCCGCGAGTCCGGTCCGTGGCTCGAGCAGCTCTCCAAGGACGGCTGCCAGGTCATCTGTCAGGTTGCCGGCCACTCCGTTGACGAGTTTGTCCGCGCACTCGAGATGTATGTCGAACTGTGCCCCTGGGCTGCCGGCTACGAGATCAACGTGAGCTGCCCTAATATCGCCGCCGGCGGTGCCGCCATGGGCTCCACGCCCGAGGGCGCCTCTTCCGTTATGGCTGCCTGCCGCAAGGTGACCGATAAGCCGCTGTTCGTAAAGATGGCTCCGGTTAACGTTGCCGAGATTGCCAAGGCCCTCGAGGCTGCCGGTGCCGACGGCCTTTCGGTCATCAACTCCATCCAGGGCATGGCCATCGACGTCCATACCCGCAAGTCCCGCGTGGCCAAGCCCAAGGGCGGCCTTTCGGGCCCGCTGTGCCACCACATCGCCGTGCGCATGGTCTGGGAGGTTGCCCAGGCCGTCGATATCCCCATCAACGGTGTCGGCGGCGTCATGACGGGCGAGGATGCGGCCGAGTTTATTCTGGCCGGCGCCACCTGCGTGTCGGTCGGCATGGCCAACTTCGTCGATCCGTGCGCTTCGCTCAAGATCGCGCACGAGCTCGAGGCCTGGGCCGAGTCTCAGGGCGTGAAGGACATCAACGAACTGGTAGGTGCGTTCGAATGCTAGAGACCGATGCCCGCGACCGTGTTATCGTCGCTCTCGACTGCGACCGTGAGCGTGCGCTCGAGCTTGCCCACGAGCTTTCGGGCCATGCCGCCTGGCTCAAGGTTGGCATGACGCTCTATTACGCCGAGGGTCCTGAGATCGTCAAGACGTTCAAGGATTTGGGCTTTAAGGTTTTCCTCGACCTTAAGTTCCATGATATTCCGCATCAGGTTCGCGGCGCCGCCCGTTCGGCCTCGCTTGCTGGTGCCGACCTGCTCTCGGTTCACGGCTTGGGTTCGGGCGCCATGCTCGCTGCCTGCCGCGAGGGTGCCGAGGAGGCGCGCGAGGACCGCGCCAAGCTCGTCGCCATCACCGTTCTCACGAGCATGAATCAGGATGCCTTGAGCGAGATCGGCGTCGAGTCGCCCGTGTCCGAGGAGGCCGCCCGCCTGGCAAAGCTCGCTCAGGCCAACGGCATCGATGGCATCGTGTGCTCGCCGATGGAGGCTCACGACATGCGTGAGCTGCTGGGTTCTGATGCCCTGATCGTGACTCCGGGCGTGCGTCCGGTGGGTGCCGCCCTTGGTGACCAGTCCCGCGTGGCGACGCCTTCCCAGGCTATCGAGCGCGGCGCAAGTCATATTGTGGTGGGCCGTCCCATCACCGGCGCCGACGATCCGGTTGCCGCCTTTGACGCCATCGTCGCCGAGCTGGTCGAAAACGTCGCGTAAAAGATTCCCCTAAGTCACCACTTTTGGGTCTCATTAGCACAAAATAGCCCCTGTGCCTGCGTAAACTTTCCCATCCTTTGTGTGGAATCGCAGGTCAGGGGCTTAACTTTGGGCGCAGTATATTGCACTTTTTGCGGGTATCGTCTAACCTATGGAGCCGCGATTGGGCATTTTGTACGTTCTACGTGCTAAAATGCCAATTATTGAATCAGATATAACCCAACTACTTGGAGGTACGAATGGCACTCCCTCAGCTTACCGATGAGCAGCGCAAGCAGGCTCTTGAGAAGGCTGCTGCCGCACGTCACGCCCGCGCTGAGCTTCGCGAGCAGATCAAGAAGGGCGAGAAGTCCCTCGAGTCCGTGCTCAACTCCGATGACCCCATCGCTTCCCGCATGAAGGTTTCCACCCTCATCGAGTCTCTTCCTGGTTATGGCAAGGCCAAGGCCGCCAAGATCATGGAGGAGCTCGGTATCTCCGCTACCCGTCGCGTCCAGGGCCTCGGCGTCCGTCAGCGCGAGCAGCTCCTCGAGCAGCTGACCAAATAAGTGAGCGCTCAGGATTCCAAGCTCTTTGTGATTTCTGGACCGTCAGGCGCAGGCAAGGGTACGCTCGTCACTCGTGTGCGCGAGCGCCGCTCGAACCTGGGCCTGACGGTTTCGGCTACCACGCGAGCACCACGCAAAGGTGAGGTCGACGGCGTCAACTACTTTTTTCTGACGCGCGAGGAGTTCGACCGCCGCGTGGCAAACGGTGAGTTTGTTGAGTGGGCCGAGGTCCACGGTAACTGCTACGGCACGTTGGTGAGCGAGGTCCAGTCCAAGCTCGCCTCGGGCGCGTCTCTGATTCTGGAGATCGATGTCCAGGGTGCCCTGCAGGTGAAGGAGCGTTTCCCCGAGGCCGTGCTGATCTTTATCAAGCCGCCTTCGCTTGAGGTGCTCCGCGAGCGTCTAGTCGGTCGCGGTACCGAGACGCCCGAGACGATTGAGCTGCGTATGGCAAACGCCGCCGATGAGCTTGCCCTTGCCGACCGCTACGACGACGTCGTGGTTAATGACGATCTCGACCGCGCGACCGATGAGCTCGTTCGCGTTCTCGATATGCATGAAAGGATCTGAGGTCCGTGTCCGTTGTAAAGCCTTGCATTGACGATCTTCTGGAGAAGACCGATCACAACCGCTTCCTGCTCGCTTCGCTTGCCTCCAAGCGCGCCTGCGACATCAATAGCATGCTGCGTGGCCAGCACAACCGCGTGCTTGCCGTCCAGGATGTCGATGACATCACCATCGGGCTTTCCGGTGCCGATACCATCTCGATGGCTATGGACGAGATTGTCGACGGCGACATCTCTTACGACGAGGCCCGTTACGAGAAGGCGCTCGGCCACAAGGTTGCTGAAGCCTAAATGGCGGCTCGAGTCTGCCTGGTCCACTATCACGAGGTTGGACTGAAGGGCAAGAACCGCGCACATTTTGAGCATATCCTCATGGATAACATTAAGGCGGCTTTGGCCGCCTTTTCCGTGAACGCCGTGTCTCGAATTTCCGGTTATATCCTCGTGACCTTTAACGAGCATCAGGCCGATGATGCGGCGCGTGTTATTCGCACCGTTCCCGGCGTTGCTCGTGTGTCTTTGGCGTATCACACCAACCGCGACCCGCAGGAGTACTGCGCCGCCGCCGTCAAGGCGCTGCGCGAGTTTGGTTCCTTCGATTCGTTTAAGGTGCACGCTAAGCGCTCCAATACCGACTATGAGCTCACCTCGATTGACATCAATCGTCAGGTGGGCGAGGTGTTGTGTGAGGCCTTCCCCGATAAAAAGGTTCAAATGCACGACCCCGATGCGATGGTGCACGTACTGGTGGTCCAGGGTAGCGTTTATGTGTACGCGCGCTCCGAGCGCGGCGTGGGCGGTCTGCCGGTGGGTTCTGCCGGCAAGGTCGTGACGCTGCTGTCGTCGGGTATCGATTCTCCGGTGGCGACTTGGATGCTCGCGCGTCGCGGTGCGGTGTGCGTGCCGGTACATTTCTCCGGTCGTCCGCAGACGCCCGATACGAGCGAGTATTTGGTGCAGGACATCATCCGTGCGCTTGAGCCGGGTGTCCAGATCGGCCGCCTGTACGTGGTGCCGTTTGGCGACTGCCAGCGTGAGATTTCGGTCACCTGTCCCAGCAACCTGCGCGTGATCATGTATCGCCGCATTATGTATTCGGTTGCCGAGCGCATTGCACACATCGAGGGCGCCAAGGCCATCGTTACGGGTGAATCGCTTGGGCAGGTTGCCTCCCAAACGCTTGAGAACATCATGGCCGTCAACGAGGCCGTGAAGATCCCCGTGTTCCGTCCTCTCATCGGTTCGGACAAGCAGGAGATCATCGCGCGCGCCGAGGAGATCGGTACGTTCGATATCTCGACTGAGGCCGCTCCCGACTGCTGCACGCTGTTTATGCCGCGCCGTCCCGAGACGCACGCTAAACTCGATGCCGTGCATGAGGCCTGGGAGTTGTTCGATCACGAGGAGATGATCGAGCGCCTGCTCAAGCAGACCGAGTACATCGACTTCGAGAGCAACACGTATAAGGCCCCTAAGACCTTAAAACGTAAACATTCGGAGCTTGCTCCGCGTGAGATTTACCAAGATCACGAGTAAATTTGTGCATAGACCGACGATGCGCTTGCATCGTCGGTCTTTTGCTATCTGGGCATTTTGCGACTAAGTGCTCATTTGCTGACGTGTGCCTGAATAAATGGAGATTATTTCGCAAGGTTTTGGTCGGCTTTTGGTTTGACCGCGAAAACCGGTTTTGGAGAATGGCTGTTGCAGGACTCTTTTCCTGACACGATGTTGTTGGGAGGTTTTGCTATGGCGCAGCGCGAACAACACGAACGGGTCAAACGGATGGACCGCTTGGCGGACAAGCTGCTCGGTCATAAGGCAGTGGTGATGGCGATACTGGTCGTCATTGCGATGGCGAGTGGACTGGCGATGGCGAACCTTGGCGGCGGTGCCGGCAGTGTGTCGTTTGAGCACACTGATGGTTCGGGTTCGTTAGTGGAGCCGGGATCCGGCGATGCCTCGAGCGGAAAGACATCCGAAGGCTCTTCGCCTAAGGCGTCTGCCGCGGCAGAGGTTTATGTCGATGTTGATGGCGCCGTTGTGTCGCCCGGTGTATATCGTCTCAAGGACGGCGCGCGGGTGGCTCAGGCGATTGATGCCGCCGGCGGGCTGGCGCCCGAGGCAGACGTTACGGGGCTCAATCGGGCATCTAAGGTCGTCGATGGACAGAAGATTCACGTTCCAACGGTAGGGGAGCAGCAGGCGTCCATTGCGGAAGTTGGTGTTGATGGTGGGGCTTCCGCATCATCGGGTGTGAGTGGCGCAACAGGCCTAGTAAATATCAATACGGCAAGCGCGGCAGAGCTGCAGACGCTCTCTGGCATCGGTCCCTCCATGGCCCAGTCGATTATCGATGAGCGGACAAAGAACGGTGCTTTTGCCTCGGTTGACGATCTGATGCGTGTGTCGGGAATCGGCGAGAAGAAGCTTGCCAAAATCAAAGATTCCATCTGCGTATGAGTGCGGCCGAGCGCGAGCATGTGATGCCTCCGCGGCCTCTGATGCCGTGGACGATGGCCCTGTGTGCCGGCATGTGCATGAGCTGCGCCTTGGTGCTCAACGTGGCCGCCGATGCGCTGCTGTGGGAGCGGGCTTCGGCGGTCGGGCCGCTATGGGCCATTCCCGTTACGGCGGCGGTATTCGTTGTGCTGGCTCAATCTTGTGCGCGGCTTGCCCCTTGGAAGCGGTGGCTGTATGCCGCGTCCGTCGGTCTCGTGGCGGGAGCGGTCGTCTCGGCGTGGTGGGCTGTGGGCGTGCTAAGCGCCTCGAAGGCGCTCGACGGTCGAGCGGCAAGCAGCCTTGAGTTTGTCGTGCAGGGTGACCCATCCATAAACGACGACGTGTATTCCTATACCTGCGAGGCACGCGCGGACGGTAAGAACTTGGCAATGGTTCGCCTATCGTGCGACCTCGAGCTCAAGGTCGGGGCGCACGTGCGTGTTATCGGTCGCGTTTCACGTTTTGAGAACGATGCGTATGGACGATCGCGCGTGCTCCGAGGCGAGGTGCGCAAGGTTAAAGTCGTTCGGTTTTTGTCGGTCGATGAGGACTCTCCGGGGCCGCTTCTTCGGATGCGAAATGGGCTGCTTGCGTCCATCGCGCCTGCGACCGACCCGGCGCGTGCACTTATAGCCGGTGTCGTCTGCGGTCGTTCGGCCGAGCTGCGCGCCCAGCCGGCGGGCGACTGGTTTTCGGTGACGGGAACGGCGCATCTTATCGCCGTCTCGGGCAGCCACTTGGCAATCGTGGGGTTTGTAATCGAGGGTGTATTGCAAAAGACTCGGTGCTCACGCGGTCTTCAACGGGCGATATTGGCGATAACGCTTGTGGGCTACGCTGCCTTTACGGGCGCGTCTCCCTCGGCCGTGCGCGCGTGCTGCATGGTGTTCGCGACGCTTGTCGTAAACGGCGCGGGGCGGCGCCGGCATGGCGCATCGGCGCTCTTCGTAACCATGTCCATCTTTGTGCTGCTGCGGCCGACGGTTCTGTTCGAGATGGGCTTTCAGCTTTCATGTGCCAGCGTCTTAGCCATTCTGTGCTTTTGCCCCTATGCGACCTACGCTTTGGGTGAGCTGGGTGTGCCATCAGACGTTGCCAGCATGCTTTCCGTCACGCTGTGCTCGCAACTGGCGACACTTCCCATTACCATTCCTGCCTTTGGTATGTTCTCGCTCATTGCTCCGTTGGCAAATGCGGTCATCGGCCCCGTGGTGAGCGTACTGCTTGCCGTGTCGATCGTGCTGGTTCCCTTTTCGCTCCTGGCGCCGTTGCGGACTTGGGCGCTCGTTGTGCCCATGATTGCCGCCCGTTGCGCGCTGTTCTTTGAGCAGCTGTATGCCGCCGTGCCGGGTGCATCCGTGAGCGTGCCGCCCGATAGCATGTGGATTTACCTAGTGCCGTGTTTGCTGGCGGTTCTGCTTGTCTGGTGGCCGCGTCCCCGTGCACGTCCTATGGCGGTGGGGCTTGCATGCCTGGTGCTCTTGGCTGCGATTCCGTACGTCTACTGGGATCGATTCGCTCCGCCTTCGGTGACGGTGCTCGATGTGGGCCAGGCCGATGCGATTATTATTCGCCAGGGCGGCGCAGTGGCGCTCGTCGACTGCGGGCTCGACGAGCGCGTGGTGGCGGCGTTGGTTCGCAATAACGTGCACCATATCGATGCCGTCTTTGTGACGCATTGGGATGAGGATCACTGGGGTGGTCTGCCTGCCGTGCTCGAACAGTTTTCGGTCGGTACGATTGCCGTGGCGGCGGATGCGCTGGAGGATGCTCCTGCCGAGGTATTGAACCGACCTGGCGTGGAGTATCGGCAGGTGCGCCGTGGGGATACGGTCAATATCGGCTCATTTTGCGCCCGCGTGATGTGGCCATTCGAGTCCGTGGATGGCGAGGGAAATGAGGACTCGCTTGTCCTGCTGCTCTCATATGTTCAGGAAGGCAAGGGCCTGCGTATGCTCCTCACCGGTGATGCCGAGATCGACCAAGAACGGGAATTCGTGCAGGAGGTGGGGGATATCGACGTACTTAAACTTGGGCATCACGGCTCTAAGGTTTCAGTCGATGATGAGTTGCTGGACGTCCTGAAGCCCGAGCTTTCCCTCGCGAGTGCGGGCGAAGGGAATCGATACGGCCATCCGTCCGATGCCTGCATCGATGCCGTTAAGGAAGCGGGCGGCGTGTTCGCGTGCACTATCGAACACGGCGACATTACCGTCACGCCGGCTGCGAATGGCTTTGCGATGCGATGCCAGCGACCGTGACGACGTCGTTGGCGTGTGGTGGGCCCCTGGGCTAGAATGGCACGGAGCGAATACGAAGGCCTGCGGGAGGGGAGCGCAATGTCCGAAACCGGTCTGCTGCCGGCATATCTGATCGTCGGTACCGACGGAGTCAAGCGCGATCACGCCGTCTCGCGTATGAAAGCGCGTCTGGAAAAGTCGGGCATGGTCGAGTTCAACCTCGACGAGCGCGATATGACCAAAGACCCCGATATCGAGTCGATTATCGGATCGCTCAACACCTTTCCCATGGGCAGTGAGTTTCGCCTGGTAATCCTTGATGGCTGCTCAAAGCTCGCCAAGTCGGTCTCGGAGCCGCTCGTCGAGTATCTGGCGAGTCCCAGTCCCACAACGGTCTGCCTCATCATCGCCGACTCGCTTGCCAAGAACACGCGCCTGTATAAGGCGATCGCCAAGATCGACAAGAAGGCTGTGATCGATTGCTCCGGCACCAAGCGCTGGGAGCTACCGCGCCGCGTGCAGCAGATGGCGACGCAGCACGGCAAGTCGATCACGACGGCGGCCGCCGAGGAACTCGTCTCGCGTTCGGGTGAAAACACTCGCATGCTCGATAACGACTTGGCTAAGCTTGCCCAGATGGTCGAGGTGCCCCAGATTGAGCTTGTCGACGTTGAGCGCTGGATTGTACGTACGGCCGAGGTTCAACCCTGGGACTTTCTCAATGCGGTCTCGGCCCGTGACATGCGACGCTCGCTCGAGCTCTTCAATCTACTGCCCGCCAAGAGCTACGTGTGGACTTACACATTGCTGTGCGGCCGCATCCGCGAGCTTATCGTTGCCAAGGCGCTCGATGCGCGCGGACAGGGTCGTGAGCTGGCTGCAACACTTAAGCTCCAGTCCTGGCAGGTCAAGAATCACCTGACCTGGGCACGTCGCTTTTCGATGGCAGAGCTCGTTGCCGCGCTCGAGGGCGCGGTCGATGTGGAGCTCGCACTGAAGGGTTCGGCCGATTCTCAGACCGCGCTTTTGCTCTGGATTACGAACATCTTGAGAAAATCGTGATGATACCTGCCTATTTGACAAATTCGTTCTATCCCTTTGAGGGGGAGCGTGCTATAGTAGGCGCTTGCATGACCTCACCGTGTCTCAGAGGTGTCATACATTTTTTGCAAGGAACTCGAAAGGAACTCCAGAAGTGGCAAACATCAAGTCTCAGAAGAAGCGTATCCGCACCAATGAGGCAGCTCGCATGCGTAACAAGGCTGTCAAGTCCGAGCTCAAGACGCTGACCAAGCACGTCCAGTCCGCCGTCGCCGAGGGCGACGCCGAGAAGGCCCAGGCTGCCCTCAAGACCGTCACCAAGCGTCTCGACATGGCTGCCGCCAAGCATGTTATCCACAAGAACCAGGCTTCCAACCGCAAGTCCGGTCTTGCCAAGCTCGTGAACAGCATCAACGCCTAAGTTGTAAATTTCACACCACACAGATTACGCGCATAAATGGAGCCTGTTTTATGGAACAGGCTCCATTTTTTGTATCGCTCGGGTAAGATAGTCCGCATGAATACTTCAATTGACATTTCCCACATCCGCAACTTCTCGATCGTTGCGCACATCGACCATGGCAAGTCCACGATCAGTGACCGCATCCTCGAGCTCACCCATACCGTCGACGAGCGCGATATGGAGTCGCAGCTGCTCGACACCATGGATATCGAGCGCGAGCGCGGCATCACGATCAAGTCCAATGCCGTTCGCGTGTCCTATGACGCCGACGATGGTGAGACGTATCAGTTCAACCTGATCGATACGCCGGGCCACGTGGACTTTACCTACGAGGTCTCGCGTTCGCTTGCCGCCTGCGAGGGTGCGGTGCTTGTCGTCGACGCCACGCAGGGCGTCGAGGCGCAGACCGTCTCCAACGCGACGCTCGCCATGAACGCCAACTTGGATATCGTGCCCGCTATCAACAAGATCGACCTGCCGTCGGCACACCCCGACGAGGTCAAGACCGAGATCGAGGATGACCTGGCGATCCCTGCCGATGATGCCGTGTGTGTCTCGGGCAAGACCGGCGAGGGCATCCACGATCTGCTGGAGTCCATTGTCTTTCTGATTTCTCCGCCCAAGGGCGATGCGAATGCGCCGCTCAAGGCACTCATTCTGGATTCATACTTCGACGAGTATCGTGGCGTCGTCGCCACGGTGCGCATCTTTGACGGCTCCATCAAAAAGGGCGATACCTTGCGCATGATGCAGGCAAAGGGCGACTTTTTGGTCGATGGCGTGGGCGTCAAGCGTCCCGCCGAGACGCCGGTCGACGCGCTGACGGTCGGCGAGGTCGGATACGTGGTCACGGGCCTGAAGGACCCCGAGGCCGTTCGCGTGGGCGACACCCTTACCTGGGCGTCGAACCCCTGCCCCGAGCCGCTTCCCGGTTACCGCGAGGCTAAGCCCATGGTCTATACGGGCCTGTTCCCGATCGATAACAAGGACTACGAGAACCTGCGTGACGCGCTCGATAAGCTGCATGTCAACGACCCGTCGTTGGTGTGGGAGCCCGAGACTTCGGTGGCGCTCGGCTTTGGTTTCCGCGTTGGCTTCTTGGGCCTGCTGCATATGGAGGTCGTCAAGGAGCGCCTGGAGCGCGAGTTCAACCTGGACCTGATTGCCACGAGCCCTTCGGTGGACTATCACGTCTACAAGACCGACGGCGAGATGATTGATGTTCGCAGCCCGCAGGATCTGCCCGAGGCTACGCGCATCGAGCGCATCGAGGAGCCCTACCTCAAGGCCAAGATTATCTGTCCGCCCGAGTATACGGGTGCCGTCATGCAGCTCGCTATCGAGCATCGCGGCATTACAACCGACATGATCCATCTCACGAGCAAATCGGTCGAGATGCGTTTCGACATGCCGCTTGCCGAGCTCATTCTGGACTTTTTTGACCAGCTCAAGAGCCGCACCAAGGGTTACGCCTCGCTCGACTACGAGTTCAACGAATATCGCCCCTCCGAGCTCGTCAAGCTCGACATCCTGCTTTCGGGCGACGAGGTGGACGCGCTGTCGTTTATCGTGCACAAGGATAAGGCTTATGGCCTGGCCCGCGGTCTGTGCGACAAGCTCAAGGAAATCATTCCGCGCCAGCTGTTCGAGGTGCCTATCCAGGGCGCCATCGGCAACAAGATCATTGCCCGCTCTACCGTCAAAGCGCGCCGCAAGGACGTGCTGGCCAAGTGTTATGGCGGCGATATCTCGCGAAAGCGCAAGCTGCTCGAGAAGCAGAAAGAGGGCAAAAAGCGCATGAAGGCCATCGGCTCGGTCGAGGTTCCGCAGGAGGCCTTTATGGCGATTCTCAAGGTGGACGAGTAGGTCCATGGCACTTTCTGAATACAGCAAGCGGTTGCTTGGCGCCTATGCCGAGCAGCCGTTCCTTATGGCTCCCATGGCGGGCGTGACCGATCCCGCCTATCGCATCATGTGCCGCCGTCGCGGTGCCCATCTTGCCTATAGCGAGATGGTGAGCGTGGCGGGCCTTGCCTATGCCAGCAATAAGACGTGGCGCCTGGTACTGCCGGCCGATGAGGAGCAGCAGATCTGCGTGCAGCTCTTTGGTTCCAAGCCCGATCAGTTTGCGAGCGCTGTTGCTGCCGTCGAGGAGCGTGTGGGCGATCGCCTGTCGCTGATCGATATCAACATGGCCTGCCCGGCTCGCAAGGTCGTCACCAAGGGCGAGGGCTCGGCGCTTATGCGCACTCCCGATCTGGCCGAGCAGATCGTCGAGGCGGCGGTGGGCGCGGCGCATGTGCCCGTGACCGTAAAAATCCGTAAGGGCTTTTACGCCGAAGACCGCAACGCCGCGACGTTTGCCCAGATGCTTGAGGGAGCAGGGGCCGCCGCGGTGGCGGTACATGGTCGCTGCGCCACGCAGCTCTATACGGGCCAGGCCGATTGGTCGGTCGTCGATGAGGTGGCCGACGCCGTCGAGATTCCCGTTATCGGTTCGGGCGATGTGTTCTCGGCAGAGGACGCTGCTGAGCATCTGCAAAGCTCGGGTGCCAGCGCGGTGTTTATCGCGCGCGGCATCTACGGCAATCCATGGGTGTTCGGCGATGCCCGAGCCCTTGCACTCGATGGCACGCCGGTTCCTTCTCGCTCCTCGGTTGAGCGCCTGGATGCCCTGCGCGAGCACCTGACGCTCACGCACGAGCTGTTGCCGCTCATGTCGCGTGCCCGCACGTACGCAAGCTGGTATCTAAAGGGCATGCCCCATGCTGCCGCCTGGCGCGCTCAGGTGGTGCGTTGCTCCACATACGAGGAGTTCATGGCACTGGTCGATGATATCGAGCACGATGTGGTGGCCTGTGAGGCCGCACTTGCCGCCGGCGAGTCGGTGCCCGCTCATCCGTTGGAGGCCTAACGGTGGCCGTTACCGCGCTGTACGTGCATGTGCCGTTTTGCGCCCAAAAATGCCGGTACTGTGACTTTGACTCACGCAGTTTTGCTCCGTGCAACATGAGCGTTGCGCTCGATACCTATTTTGAGCAGTTGTATGCGCGCCTCGATGCTTTTGGCGACGCAGGCGCGCTTGCACAGATCCGCACCGTCTATGTTGGCGGCGGCACGCCGTCGCTGGCGGGGGAGCGTTTGGTAGAATTTGCCCGGCGTATCTCTGCGTGGTGCAAGCCTGTTGAGTTTACCTGCGAGGCCAATCCCGAATCGCTGACCGCAGAGCTTGCCACTGCGCTTGCCGGGGTGGGTGTCACGCGCGTCTCTCTGGGCGTGCAAACGCTCGATAACGCCGAACTTACCGCCATCGGCCGCATTCACGATGCCGATCGGGCGCTCGCTGCCATCACGACGGTCAAGGACGCTGGGCTTGTCGTGTCGTGCGACCTGATGTGCGGCCTTCCCGGGCAGACCGACCTAAGCTGGCAGCGCACACTCGATGGCGTGTTGGCGGCGGCGCCGCATCATGTGTCGGTGTACCCGCTCACGCTCGAGGAGGGCACGCCGCTCTATCGCATGGCGTGTCGCGACGAGTCGCTCGAGCCCGACGAGGATTTCCAGGCTGCATGCATGGATGCGGCGCGTGAGCGCCTGAGTGCGGCCGGCTATCACCCGTATGAGGTGGCAAGCTACGCGCTCGACGGCCATGAGTGCGCCCACAACATTGCCTATTGGACCGGACAGGGCTATCTGGGTTTGGGCCGCTCTGCCGCCGGTATGCTCGACGCCGAGGATTTCGATCGCCTGGCCGGGCTGTTTCCCGACGTGCCCGCTCGCGGCGATGCATATCGCGTGCGCTTGGTGCAACGCGACGATGCCGCGACGACGTTTGATGCCGAGTATCTGTCGCAGCGCGAGGCTGCGGCCGAGGATTTGATGCTCGCCTGCCGCATGACGCGTGGCATTGGGCCCGACCTGTTGGTTCGCTCGGCAAACGTGATCGCTGCAGATGAGTTGGCGGCGACCTGTGACCGTGCGCTCGAGTTGGGCCTTGCCACTTGGGTGCCCGATGGCGTTGAGGGGCTTGCGGAGCGCGTCGCCTCGAAAGACGTTATCGCAGGTCGCGTCCGTGCTCGTTTGGCGCCCAGCCACTTGGGCTGGCTCGATGGAAATGTGCTGTTCGAGCTGTTTTGGGGTCTAGCCTAGGCCGCTCGGGTAGAATTACCGCAATATATACGCTGCTGTGAGCAGGAGGTTGCCGCGCATGGCGACGATGAACGAAAAAGATTACTACGAGATTTTGGGTGTCTCCAAGGACGCCACCTCGCGTGATATACAGAAGGCCTTCCAGCAAAAGGCCCGCAAGCTCCATCCGGACGTCAACAAAGAACCGGATGCCGAGGAAAAGTTCAAAGAGGTTTCCGAGGCCTATGCCGTGCTTTCGGACGAGCAGAAGCGTGCGCGCTACGACGCCATGCGCTCGGGCAATCCCTTCGCCGGCGCTCCTACGGCTTCTCCCTATGGCGGCGGCTACGCCGGTAGCGCGGGCTATGGCAATCCCTTTGAGGGCGGCTTTCCCTTTGGTGGCGCCTGGGGCCAGCCGCGTCGCGGGCAGGCTGCCTACAATCCCGAGAACGGCG
The DNA here is from genome assembly GCA_018377855.1 of Collinsella sp. Classification (GTDB taxonomy): domain Bacteria; phylum Actinomycetota; class Coriobacteriia; order Coriobacteriales; family Coriobacteriaceae; genus Collinsella. The sequence continues at coordinate 95,437 of JAGZYM010000002.1, forward strand.
CCAACGTGGTCGTCGATATCAAGCTCGACGCCAAGGAGGCCAAGGGCGGTGCCCGCAAGACCGTCCGCTATACGCGCTTCGATACCTGTGGTCACTGCGGAGGTTCGGGTTCTGTTTCGTCCGAGCATGCACATACTTGTCCGAGCTGCGGTGGTCGCGGCCACATCGACGTCGACCTGTCTTTCCTGTTTGGCGCCGGCACGTTTCAGTCGGTCTGCCCCGAGTGCGGCGGTTCCGGTAAGGTCGTCGCCGATCCCTGCCCCGATTGCGGCGGCAGCGGCCGTGTCCGTGTGACCTCCGAGCAGACGATTGAGTTTCCTGCCGGTACGCACGATGGCGATGATGTCCGTATTGGTGGCATGGGTCACGCCGGCACCAACGGTGCCTCGGGCGGCGATCTGGTCGGCCGCGCCCATGTCGAGGCCGAGCGTCTGGAAGGCAAGGCCCGTGCCGGTTTTTACCTGATGGGCATCGTGGCGCCGTTTTTGGTGCTATCGGCCATCTCGGGCGTGTTCTCGGCCTTTGCCGTGATGTGCTTTATTCCGTTTGCCATGGGCCTGTTTATGGTGCTCTCGGATGGCGTGCTGCATCGCAGCCTGCTGTGGTGGAAGCGCGGCGCGATGCAGTTTGTCAACGGTTTTGCCAACGGATTTATGTTTGCGCTCGTGTCGGTTTGGTTTGCGAGCTGCTCGCAGCGTGCCATGCTTTCGCCTTACGGAATGCAATAACATCAAACCCTCTGTTTGCGGCCGGCCCAGCTTGGGTATAGGACGCACTGTGACAATAATGAAAGTCGGAAGGATTCGGTCGTGTCGGAAAATAGGGATTACTACGAGGTGCTTGGCGTCGACAAGGATGCCGACGCGCGGACGATTAAGCGCGCGTTTCTAAAGAAGGCCCGTACCGTACACCCGGACGTTTCGGACGACCCCGAGGCCGAGGCCAAGTTCAAAGAGCTCAACGAGGCCTATTCCGTTCTTTCCGACGAGCAGAAGCGTGCTAACTACGACCGTTACGGCACCGCGGACGGCCCCGGTGGCTCTGGCTATGTCGACATCAACGATATCTTTGGCGGCATGGGCATGGACGACCTGTTCTCGTCGTTCTTTGGCGGCGGTGCCGGCGGTGGCGCCCGAAATCGCCGTGAGCGTCGTCGCGGCCGCGATATGGCCATCTCCCTTTCGGTGACCCTTGAGGAGGCGGCACTCGGTTGCAAAAAGACGATCAGCTATGACCGCCTTGCCCCCTGCGAGGATTGCAACGGCACTGGTAGGGCCGAGGGCGCACAGGAAAAGCAGTGCAGCCGCTGCCACGGCACGGGCTATGTCACGACGGTCCAGCGTTCGTTCCTAGGCCAGGTCCAGTCTTCTTCGCCCTGTCCCGACTGCCACGGCGAGGGCACGGTCATCGATCATCCCTGCGAGACCTGCGACGGTCAGGGTCGTACGCCTTCGCACGAAAAGATCGACATCGATATTCCCGCCGGTGTTTCGACCGGTCGCCAGCTGCGCGTGAGTGGCTTTGGCGAGGCCGGCCTTCGCGGTGAGCCCTCGGGCGACCTGATCGTCAACGTGCGTGTCGCCGACCACGAGCGTTTTAAGCGTAATGGCGATGACCTGTACTTGGTGAGCGATATCTCGATTGCGCAGGCCGCGCTCGGTTGCGAGATCGAGGTCGAGGGCATTATGCCTGACGAGGTCGTCAAGGTGACGGTTCCCGCCGGCACACAGTACGGTGACACCGTGAGCGTCAACAATTACGGCATGCCGCGTATCGGCGGTGGCGGTTCGCGCGGTCGTCTGATCGTGCAGATGCGCGTGGTCGTCCCCACGAACCTTTCCAACAAGCAGCGCGAGCTGCTTCGCGCCTTTGCCGACGAGATGGGCGATGACGTCGCATCCGGTAAGAAATCCGTGACCGATCGCATCAAGAGCGCTCTCGACGACATCCTCGATTAAGGAGCCCGCGTGCTCGCACCTCATATCTCTGTCGTCAACCTCGGCTGCCGCGTCAACCGGGTTGAGTCCGACCGTATCACTGCCGATCTCATGCGCCTGGGCTTTGCGATGGTGGAGCCTCAGGATGCTGAGCTGATCGTCATTAACACCTGTGCCGTTACGGGCGAGGCCGAGGCCAAGACCCGTAAGGCCGTTCGCCATGCGCTGGCTTATCCAAACGAGCCCTATGTGGTCGTTACCGGATGCGTGGTCAATTTGCATCCCGAGGAGCTACTGGAGCTTTCGGACCGCGTGATCGCCGAGCCGTCCAAGATCGATGTCGCCGAACGCGTCTGCGAGGTGCTGGGCGTTGAGTCCGATAACGTTCCCGCCTGCAGCGACGGCGAGGTTGTCGATGCATTCGGTCGCTCGCGTCTGGGCGTGAAGATCCAGGACGGCTGCAACCATCGTTGCACCTATTGCATTGTGTGGAAGGCCCGCGGCCCCGAGCGCTCCGTGCCGGTCGAGTCCGTGCTCGAGCAAGTTCGCGAGGCTCAGGAGGCCGGCGTGCCCGAGGTGGTGCTGACGGGTGTGAACCTGGGCGCCTACGATGGCAAGAGCGCGATTGATGAACACGTCGAGATCGATGAGCTGCTCGAGGCGATCATGGAGCGCACGTCCATTCCGCATGTGCGCATTTCCTCGGTCGAGCCCATGGATATCTCCGAGTCCCTGCTTAAGGTCATGGCGCGCTATCCGAAGCGCATCGCCCCTTTTTTACACCTTCCCGTGCAGTCCGGCTGCACCAGGACACTGCATCGCATGGGGCGTCCCTATAGCGCCGAGGCCTTCGAGGAGACGGTGCGCATGATTCGCACCAACTTGCCTCAGTCGTCCCTTTCGTGCGATGTCATCGTCGGTTTTCCCGGCGAGACGGACGAGGAGTTTGAGGAGTCGCTGGCGCTGTGCCGCCGCGTGGGCTTTTCGCGTATGCATGTGTTCCGCTACAGCAAGCGTCCCGGTACCCTTGCTGCCGATATGCCCGACCAGGTGCCGCCCGAGGTTATGGCCGAGCGTAGCCGCCGCATGAGGGCCGCGGCGCAGGAACTCGCCATTGCCGACGCTCGCCGTCGCGTGGGAACCGTCGAGCGTGCCGTACTTGAGTATGGCGACAACCTGACGCTCGGTTCGTTCCATCATGCCCGTCTTGACGATACCTGTGGACTCACAGCCCCTTGCCTGCTCGATGTTGCTATCATCGGAGTCGATGATTCCGGCTTGGTCCATGCACGCAGGGAGGTTCATGGAAGCCTCGAAGATTAGACTTACCGTTCCCGAGGGTATTGACCCCTCGCGCGTTTTGGGCGCCGGCGACGGCGTCCTTCGTCAGCTCGAGAGCTCAGTTCGCGCCCACGTGGTCGCCCGTGGCGACAGTATCGCCGTGAGCGGCGACCCGGACGAGGTCGAGCTCGTGGCGCGCTTTTTCGAGCATGCTTTTCGCGAGGCGGCCGCCGGACGCACACTGTCTGCCGACGATGTCTCTCGCTGCCTGGCCGTCTTGCGCGACGGTGAGCACGAGGCTACATCGCTTCGCGATGATGTGCTGCTTTCGTATCGCGGCCGTGTCATTCGCCCCAAAACGCTTGGCCAAAAGCGCTACGTGGATGCCATCCGCTCGCATACCATCACGTTTGGCCTGGGTCCTGCCGGTACCGGTAAGACCTATCTGGCCATGGCGCTCGCCGTTGCCGCGCTCAAGCGTCACGAGGTGGGCCGTCTGATCTTGACGCGTCCGGTTGTCGAGGCGGGGGAGAACCTGGGCTTTTTGCCCGGTACCCTCGAGGAAAAGATCGACCCCTACATGCGTCCGCTCTACGACGCCCTTTTTGACATGATGGATCGCGAGCGCACCGATGAGCTCATGGAGCGCGGCGTGATCGAGATCGCCCCGCTCGCCTACATGCGCGGTCGAACGCTGAGTGATGCCTTTGTGGTGCTCGATGAGGCACAAAACACGACGCCCGAGCAGATGAAGATGTTCCTGACGCGCCTTGGTTTTAATTCCAAGTTCGTGATTACCGGCGACCTGAGCCAGCGTGACCTGGTGGGTCGTCGCGGCGGTCTTTCCGACGTTGAGAAGATTTTGGGCCGTGTCGACGATGTGGCGTTTTCTCACCTGGAGCGCGCCGACGTGGTGCGCCATGCCTTGGTGGGGCGCATCGTCGAGGCCTACGATGCTTATGATGACGTGCGTGAGCAGCGCTCGTGCGACCGAAAGGAGTCCCGTTGAGTGTATTGATCAGCAACGATGCCGAGCTCGATACGCTGCTCGACGCGCAGGAGGTAGAGCACATCTGCGAGGTCGTGCTTGCCGCCGAGGGCGTTGAGCGTGAAGTCGAGATTTCCCTTTCGTATGTCGATGAGGACGAAATGCACGAGCTCAACCACGAGTGGCGCGGTATCGACCGTACCACCGATGTCCTCTCGTTTGAGTGCGACTCGGCCTTTGATGAGGATATTCCCGCCGACGAGACGCTCGAGCTCGGCGATATCATCCTGGCCCCGCAGGTCATTGCCCGTCAGGCCCCCGGCTTTGGCAATAGCCCTGCCGACGAGTGCCGCCTGATGCTCGTGCATGGCATGCTGCACCTGCTGGGGTATGACCACATTGAGGACGACGAGGCCGAGGTCATGGAGGCCCGCGAGGACGCCATCCTGCGCGATCTGGCGCTCGAGCGCGGCGAGGACCCCAAGCTGGTCCACGTCGGCCCCATCACCAACCACGCCCACGACTAGGAGCCGTCTATGATTCCCGGATCGAACAAGGACCATCCGTCCTTCTTAAAGTCGTTCTCCTACGCCATGGAGGGCTTCGTCACCGCCGTTAAAACCGAGCGCAACATTAAGGTCATGCTTGTGGCGGGCGTGTGCACCGTCATTGCCGGCTGCGTTGTCGGCCTCGACATTGCCGAGTGGGCCACAGTTGTCATCTGCTGTGGCTTGGTGATTCACGGCGAGCTGTGCAATACCGCTATGGAGGCGATCGTCGACCTGGCGACCCAGGAACTTCATCCGCTGGCAAAGCGCGCGAAGGATATCGCCGCCGCCTCCGTATACGTGCTTTCCATCACCGCGGCGATTGTGGGATTGCTGGTATTTGCCCACGCGCTCGACTTTATTTAGAAAGGGATTTTCATGTCCGACACTATGCAGCCTATCGATGAAACTCTGGACGACGAGTCCCTGGATGCGGTGGATGCCGAAGCGACAGAGGCCTATGAGGATGTCGAGGAGTTCGACCCGTTTGAGGGCATGAGCGACGAGGAGCTCGACGCCCTGTGCGACGAGGACGACAGCCTCGCGGGCTTTGGCGACGTTGAGCCCGGTTTCCGCAGCGGCTTCGTGGCCTTGGTCGGCCGCCCCAATGCCGGTAAGTCCACGCTGCTCAACGCCTGCTATGGCAAAAAGGTTGCCATCACCTCGCCGGTGGCCCAGACGACCCGTCGCCGTATGCGCGCCGTCGTCAACCGTCCTGGCTACCAGCTGGTTTTTGTCGATACCCCGGGTATTCACAAACCCAAGGACGGTCTGGGATCCGAGCTCAACAAGAGCGCGCTGTTCGAGCTGAACGATGTCGATGTCGTCGCGTTTTTGATTGATGCCACCAAGCCGATCGGCAGGGGAGACGCCTGGGTTGCCGAGCGCGTCAAGAATGCCCGTTCCAAGAAGGTCCTGGTGCTCACCAAGGCCGATGAGGCCGACCCCGCACAGGTCATGGAGCAGCTTCAGGCCGCCCACGAGCTTATGGAATATGACGACGAGATCGTGACGTCGTCGGTCAAGAACTTCAACGTCGATGCCTTTATCGAGACCGTTGCGCACTTTTTGCCCGAGGGTCCGCGTTGGTTCCCCGAGGACATGGGCACCGACGCGTCCGACGAGACGCTCGTTGCCGAGTTTGTGCGCGAGAAGGTCCTGCGTCGCACCCGCGACGAGATCCCGCATTCCGTTGGCGTGATTTGCGATGCGCTCGAGCAGACCAAGAAGGTGCTGCGCGTGCACGCCACCATTTACGTCGAGCGCGAGGGCCAAAAGGGCATCATCATCGGCAAGGGCGGTGAGATGATCAAGCATATCGGTATCGACGCCCGTCGCGATCTTGAGCGCATCTTTGGCACGCAGGTCTTTTTGGAGCTGGACGTGAAGGTCAAGGCCGGCTGGCGTGACGACGAGGCCCAGATTCGCCGCTTTGGCTACAACGCCGAAGATTAAGCCTCGGCGTTTATGGCAGGTTCTCGCACATATCGCTCGAAGGTGCTCGTCCTCGATAAGACCAAGCTCAAAGAGACGGACCTGATCCTGACGATGCTTGACGAACGGGGGCGGCAGGTGCGCGCTGTGGCTAAGGGCGCACGTAAGCCTGGCGGTCGCCTTGCGGCCCGCTGCGAGCTGTTCTGTACCGTCGATATGCTGCTCGCGCATGGACGGTCGCTCGACGTGGTTTCCCAGGCTGAGCTTATGGAGGCGCCGCTCGGTGCTGCGCCCGATTACGAGACGACCTGCGCCGCAAGCGCGATCGCCGAGGTTGCGCGCGTGTGCTCGTTCGAGGACGCCGAGGACCCGTTTACCTTTGCCATAACACAGCGAGCGCTTGCCCTGGTGGGCAGCGGGCTCGACACGGCGCATATGGATCTGCTTGTGGCGGCATATGTCTTTAAGCTGCTGTCGCACGTTGGCTATCGACCCGATTTTTCTGCCTGCGTGCTGTGCGGAGACCCCATGCTGTCGTATTTTTCGCCCCGGGCGGGCGGTCTTCTGTGCGGGTCGTGCGCGTCGAGCGTTCCGGGTGCCGAGTTGGTGTCGACCGGTGAGGTCGCGTGGCTGCGCGCCCTCATGTCCATGACCTTCGATGCACTCATGGCCGAGAGGGTCGACCCCCATACCGCTGCCTTTTTGTTGGGGCTTTCACATGTTTGGGCTGCGACGCACACCGATCAGCGCCTCCGTGCGATGGAATTCATGTTGGGTCGGTGATGATGCGCAGGCGCGGGCTGCTTGTGGTAACATACCGACCTGTTGGTACCTCGATCTTGGATGCTCGCTCCACCGGCGGCTTCCCAGTCCGAGGCGAATAGCGTCGCCCGAGGGCGACAAGAAACGAAAGGTGAAACAATGACTGTTTCCAAAGAGCGCAAGGCGGAGCTGACTGCCCAGTTCGGTAACACCCCGGTCGACACCGGCAACCCCAAGGTTCAGGTCGCCATCCTGTCCGAGCGCATCAAGGAGCTGACCGAGCACATGAAGTCCCACCAGAAGGACTTCCACACCCGTCGTGGCCTGCTCATGCTCGTCGGCCGTCGTCGTCGTCTTCTCTCCTACATCAAGAAGAACGACATCGTCGAGTACCGTGAGCTCATCAAGGCTCTGGGCATCCGCGACAACATCCAGTAAGGATTTGTACATGCTAAGAGCGTCCTGCGCAGCGGGGCGCTCTTTTTGTGTAAGGGCGCGAACAATCACGCTCTGAAGCGTGGCGGGGGCAGGGGGCCCGCGTCACATGAGAAGCCCGCAGGCAAGGGGCCTGTGGGGTAAAGGAGAACAATGACACTCGTATCCAAGTCCTTTGAGCTGTACGGCAAGACCTACACCTTTGAGTCGGGCGAGCTTGCCAAGCAGGCCACCGGCGCCTGCCTGGTCAAGCAGGGCGACACCACGATGCTCGACACCGTGGTCGTCTCCAAGGAGCGCAAGAACTACGACTTCTTCCCGCTGACCGTCGACTTCAACGAGAAGATGTACGCAGCCGGCCGCATCCCGGGTGGTTACCTCAAGCGTGAGGGCCGTCCCAGCGAGAAGGCCACGCTCACCGCGCGCATGATCGACCGTCCGATTCGCCCGAGTTTCCCGGACGGCTTCCGCAACGAGGTGCACATCGTCGCCACCTCGCTCGTCGCCGACCAGGTCAACCCCTTCGACGTCATCAACGTCATGGGTGCTTCCCTGGCCATGACGCTCGGTGGCGTGCCCTTCGAGGGCCCGCTTGCCTGCGTGCGCATCGGCCGTAACGTGGAGACTGGCGAGTTTATCGTCAACCCCACCTACGAGGAGCGCGAGAACTCCGATCTGGACCTGGAGCTGGGCGGCTCTGCCGACTTCATCTCGATGGTCGAGGCCGGCGCCGAGGAAATCTCCGAGGACGACATGCTCGCCGCCATGAAGTTTGGCCAGGAGGCCCTTGCTGCCTTCTGCCAGGCTCAGGACGAGTTCGTTGCCGAGTGGGAGCAGGTCAACGGCGCTATCGTCAAGAAGGAGTACCCGCTCGATCAGCCCGTCGAGGAGGTCCAGGAGCGCATCTTCGCCCACTACGACGAGATGGCCGCTGCCCTTCGCGACGCCGACAAGCTCTCCCGTATCGGCAAGGTCGAGGCTCTGAAGGAGTCCATCCGCGCCGAGTTCACCGAGGAGGAGCAGGCCGCTTGGGAGCGTGAGATCCCCGTGGCGCTCAAGAAGCTCGAGAAGAAGGCCATGCGCACCATGGTCGTCGAGACCGGCGAGCGCGTCGACGGCCGTGCCGCCGATGAGATTCGCCCCATCATGGTGAAGGACAACTACCTGCCGCTCGTTCACGGTTCCGGCCTGTTCCAGCGCGGTCAGACCCAGGTGCTCTCCGTCCTGTCGCTCGGTATGCTCAACGAGGGCCAGCGCCTGGACACCATCGAGCCCACTGAGGGCAAGCGCTACATGCACCACTACAACTTCCCGCCGTTCTGCACCGGCGAGACCGGCCGCATGGGCAGCCCCAAGCGCCGCGAGATCGGTCACGGCAACCTGGCCGAGCGCGCTCTGCTTCCGGTGCTTCCCGACGAGAACGAGTTCCCCTACGCCATCCGCGTTGTCTCCGAGGTCATGGAGTCCAACGGCTCCTCTTCGATGGCTTCGACCTGCGGCTCCACGCTCGCCCTTATGGACGGCGGCGTGCCCATTAAGCGCCCGGTCTCCGGTATCGCCATGGGCCTGATCCAGGAGGAGGGCAAGACCGTGGTCCTGTCCGACATCCAGGGTCTCGAGGACTTCCTGGGCGACATGGACTTTAAGGTCACCGGCACCACCGAGGGCATCACCGCCCTGCAGATGGACAACAAGGCTACCGGCCTCACCTTCGACATCCTGGCCCGCGCCCTGCAGCAGGCCAAGGAGGGTCGCGCTTTCATCCTGCAGAAGATGCTCGATGTGATCCCCGAGCCGCGCCACACCACGCGCAGCACCGCCCCGCGCATCGTCTCCATCCAGGTTCCGACCGACAAGATCCGCGACGTCATCGGTTCCGGCGGTAAGGTCATCCGCGGTATCCAGGACGAGACCGGCGCCTCGGTCGACATCCAGGAGGACGGCACCGTCTTTGTCGGCGGCACCGGCGAGTCTGTCGACCAGGCCGTCGAGCGTATCAAGCTCATTATCAAGGTTCCCGAGCCGGGCGAGGAGTACACCGGTCGCGTGGTCTCCATCCAGCCCTTCGGCGCCTTCGTCAACCTGCTGCCCGGTAAGGACGGCCTGCTGCACATCTCCCGCGTCGCCAAGGGCCGCGTGGAGAAGGTCGAGGACGTCCTCAACGTGGGCGACGAGGTCAAGGTCGTCGTCATCGAGGTTGACGATCGCGGCAAGATCTCGCTCGATCGTCTTGACAAGCCCGAGGCCCCTGCTCGTGCCGAGGGTGCCTCTGAGGGCGACGGCGAGCACTTCCAGCGCCGTGAGCGTCCGCGTCGCGAGCGCTCCGAGCGCAGCGACCGTCCGCGCCGTCCCGGCGACAACGGAGGCCGCAAGCCCCGCCGTCACCACGACGCCGAGTAATAGCTACACATAAGCAGCTCAACAAGGGCGACTCCGTACAGGGGTCGCCCTTTTGCTTGCGCCCGGGAGGGCCGCATATGAAGTTTCCTGCTCTACAGTCCTGCGCAAGACGGAAAGCACATTAAGTGCTTTCCTTTGCGTGCGGAACTCGCGATAAACTTCATATGCGGCCCTCCCGGGCGCAAGCAAAAGGGCTGGTTAGTGCCGCTCGCTATTTAGTTAGACAGTCTATTCAGTAGTCAGATTTCAGATCAGTAGATAGACACAGCAGTATTTCCCCTGATAAAACCTACCAAAATAAACCTATCTCATATTGGCAGGTCAGTGTTCAGCGGCCCCGGCACGGGCTAAGTTTATCGCGAGTTCCGCACGAACAGGAGGCCACTTAATGTGGCCTCCGTCGTGAGCAGGACTGTAGAGCAGGAAACTTAGCCCGTGCCGGGGCCGCTGAGCCCTGACCGGCGGGATACACAGGTTCAGATGGGGCTTTGATGCATGGGTAGTCTGTTGTTGTGCAAATGGGTATCATACTGTGGTTATTGCATCGACTCTGTGATGCATGTTTGTACGTTCCCGGCGGTCGGTTTGCCAGAAGCGCCCCGTCGGTTGTTTCAGACCCGTTTCGAAGAAAGGAAACCACACTAACCTATGGCAGCTAAAAAATCATCTCCCTTGAAGATCATTCCGCTCGGAGGCCTTGACGGCATCGGTAAGAACATGACGGTCTTCGAGTGCGGCGACGACATGGTGCTCGTCGACGCCGGTCTCATGTTCCCGGATGACTCCCAGCCCGGTATCGACCTGGTTCTTCCCGACTACACCTATGTTCTGGAGAACGAGGAGAAGCTCCGCGGTATCGTCGTCACCCACGGCCACGAGGACCACACCGGTTCGCTTCCGTATCTGCTGCAGGACCTCAACAATAAGGTGCCCATCTTCTCGAGCAAGCTGACGCTTGGCTTTATCGAGGGCAAGCTTTCTGAGTTCCGCATCCGCGCACCCAAGTTCCGCGAGGTCAAGGGCGGCAGCCATGTCAACCTCGGCGGCATCTCGCTCGACTTCTTCTCGATGACGCACTCCATTCCCGGCGCTCTGGGCGTGTTCATCCGTACCAATCAGGGCACCGTTATGCACACCGGCGACTTTAAGCTCGACCAGACGCCCATCGACGGCGTCACGCCCGACTATGCCGCTATCAGCCGCTTTGCCAAGCAGGGCATCGACCTGTTGCTTTCCGATTCCACTAATGCCACGGTTCCCGGCTTTACCAAGTCCGAGGCCGAGGTCGGTCCCAACCTGCTGCACGCCATCAAGAACGCCCCGGGCCGCGTGTTCGTCGCGTCGTTCTCGAGCCATATCCATCGCCTGCAGCAGATCTGCGACGCCGCCCGCAAGTGCGGCCGCAAGGTTGTCGTGACCGGACGCTCCATGCTCACCAATACCCGCGTGGCGCGCGAGCTTGGCTACCTCAACATCGACGATGCCGATATTATCGATGCCTTTGATATCGATAACCTGCCTGACGATAAGATCGTCGTCATGTGCACCGGTTCGCAGGGCGAGCCGCTGTCGGCGCTGTCCCGCATGGCCAACGGTGAGCACAAGACGCTCTCTATTCACGAGGGCGATACCGTCATCCTCTCGGCAACTCCCGTTCCTGGCAACGAGAAGGCCGTCCAGCAGGTCGTCAACAGCCTGGCCAAGCTCGGCTGCGACGTGTGGGATAAGAACCGCGCTCTCGTCCACGTCTCCGGTCACGGTAGCCAGGAGGAGCTCAAGCTCCTGATGGCCATGGCCAAGCCCACCTACTTTATGCCGGTTCACGGTGAGGCCGTGCATCTGCGCGCCCATGCCCAGCTGGCCCGCAAGATGGGCATCAAGGACGATCATATCTTTATCCTCGATAACGGCGACACGCTCGAGATGCGCGGCGGTATCGTCAAGCGCGGTACGCCCGTCGAGTCCGGCGTCGTCTACGTCGACGGCCTGCGTATCGGCGATACCGACCCCATCGTCCTGCGCGATCGTCAGAAGCTCGCCAACGACGGTATGGTTACCGCTGTTGCCATCGTCTCGCTCAAGCACAAGAAGATTGAGGCCATCGAGTTCTCGGGCCGCGGCGTCTCGTTTGCCATCGACGACCAGTTCTCCGAGGATGCCTCCTCGTCCATCATGAAGACGATCGAGAAAGGCAAGTTCAGCTTTACGAGCAGCGGTTCCGATGCCATTCGCAAGGCCGTGCGCGATTCGCTCTCTAACTTTATCTGGAGCCGTACGCGCACCCGTCCGATGATCATCCCGGTCGTCATGGAGGTTTAGTTTGGCGCGCGGATCTGCACAAAACGCCAAAGGCAATAAAGCCAACAACCAACCGGCATCTGCTAAGGGTGCCGGTTCCCATCTGCGTGCCAATAAGGGCCACGAGGCGGACTTCGACGATTTTGAACCCTTGGTGGAGCCGTCGGCCAACCGCGATATCGCCGGCGTGGCAATCGCCGTTTTGGCGATTGCGTCCTTCATTGCCGTGATTTCGCCGGCGACCGCACCCGTTACGGCTGCGGTTGCCGGTTTCTACCACCTGGGCTTTGGTCTGGGCGCCTATGTGCTGCCGATCGTCATTTTGCTGTTTGCCGCCACGCTCTTTTTAGGCGAGGACTCGCCGCTCAACGTGCGCTCTGTTGCGGGCGGCGCCGTGGTCTTTATCGCCGTCGTTTCCATTCTTTCGCTGATGGTGCCGGGTACGAGTGTCTCGTGTGACCTTATGTTCACGCCGCAAAATTTGTCCGCCTCGGGTGGCTACATCGGTGCGTTTATTGCGAGTGCGCTGCAGAATGCCCTGGGTAAGCCTATCGCGATGGTAGTCCTGTTGGGCCTTGTCGTCGTGGGCTTGGTCATCATCGGCTTTTCGGTTGGCGGCGTGCTGCGCTCTGCTCGCGACCGTGCGGCCGATTTTGCCGAGCGCCGTCGTGCCGATGTTAACGCGAGTCCGTGGGGTGACGACGAAGCCCTGTCGGTGCCCGGCGTTGCCCGTCCGCACCTGAGCATTCTTCGTCAAAAGGGCTCCGATGCTGCAGTGACCACGGTCATGGGCAACGATGTGGACCCGGTTTTGGACAATGACGACGAGGACGAGGATCCGTTTGTCGACGTATCCGATGCCGTGGAGGCCGAGCGCGCTAAGACGACGCTGCTGCCGCGCCGCCATGCCAAGAAGGGCAAGGCTGCGCCTAAGCTCAATACGAGTGAGCCCGACCCGTCTTGGTCCGATAGCGAGATTGAGCTCACTGAGGGCGATGACGAGGACGACGAGGCGCCGATTGAGACCGCAAAGACAACTTTGCTGCCGAGTCGCCATGCCAAGCGCGAACAGGTAACCGGCCAGCTTTCGATGGAAGACGACCCCGATAAGATTGACGAGTCCGAGCCGCCGTTTGCCGTGAATCCTGTCTCGGCAGCACCTCAGATTCCCGACTTCTTGAAGCATCCCAAGGTTGCCGATGCGCCTGCCTCGAGTGCTGTCGGATCGGCTGCGGCTAGGGATGGGGGAGCGGACGGCGGCGCCGCAGATAACGAGGGCGAAGAAGAGGATGGCCTTAAGCTTCCGCCACTCGAAATCCTGCATGCCAACCCGCAGTCGGCGTCCTCCGCGTCTTCTGACAAGGAGCTGGAACAGACTGCCGAGTCGCTTCAGTCCACGTTGCTTGAGTTTGGCCGCAGTGCCCGCGTGGTCGGCTGGATCGCCGGCCCCACGGTGACGACCTTTAAGCTGCAACCTGGCGAGGGCGAGCGCGTGAGCAAGATTTCGAGCCTCGAGGACGATATCGCGCTTTCGCTCGCTGCTCAGTCGGTGCGCATCTTTGCCCCGATCCCCGGTACCTCGCTTGTGGGTATCGAGATCCCCAATCGCAAGCGCCAGAACGTCAACCTGGGCGACGTGCTGCCCTATGTGAAGGGCGGTCCGCTCGAGCTGGCCATCGGTCGCGATGCCGAGGGTACGCCGGTCGTCGCCGACCTCGCCAAGATGCCCCACCTGCTGATCGCCGGTACCACGGGTTCCGGTAAGTCGGTCATGATCAACTCCATCATCACGACCTTGCTCATGCGCGCCCTTCCCGAGGACGTTCGCCTGATCATGGTCGACCCCAAGCGCGTCGAGCTTGCGGGCTATAACGGTCTGCCGCATCTTTACGTGCCCGTGGTGACCGAGCCCAAGCAGGCCGCGAGCGCTCTGCAATGGGCCGTGTCCGAGATGGAGCGTCGCCTGAAGGTCTTCGAGCGTCTCAACGTGCGTAAGATCTCGACCTACAACGAAAAGCAGGCCGCCGGCGAGTTTGAGCATTACGATAACCCGCCGCAAAAGATGCCCTACCTGGTCATCATCATCGACGAGCTCTCGGACCTGATGATGGTCGCCGGTAAGGATGTCGAGGCCTCGATCGTGCGTATTGCTCAGCTGGGCCGTGCCGCCGGTATCCACCTTATCGTGGCCACGCAGCGCCCGAGCTCCAACGTGGTGACGGGCCTTATCAAGGCTAACATCACCAACCGCATCGCCTTTAACGTCGCCACGGGTATCGACTCGCGCGTCATCATTGATCAGATGGGCGCCGAAAAGCTCACTGGTTTGGGCGACATGCTGTTCTCGAAGGTCGACTGGGGCAAGCCTCGCCGTATCCAGGGCTGCTTTGTCTCGGATGACGAAATCAATGAGATTGTCGAGTTCGTCAAGTCGCAGAGCGAGCCCGACTACCACGAGGAGATCCTGTCTGCCGTGGCGCCCGCTTCCATGTCCATGGCGGGTGGCGGCGGCATTGTCCGCACCGGAGTCGCCGAGCCGCAAGACGATGATCCTCTCATTTGGGAAGCCGCCCATATTGTGGTGGAATCGCAGCTTGGCTCCACATCTGGCCTGCAACGTCGTCTGAAGGTTGGCTATGCGCGCGCCGGGCGTATTATGGACATGCTGGAAGAAAAGGGTGTCGTCGGTCCGCCCGACGGTTCCAAGCCGCGCGAGGTCCTGCTGGACGAGGAGGGGCTTGCCGCGCTGGAATCTGTCGACGCCGAGATGGCACGTGAAGATCGTGAGTTTGGAGGATTCTGATGGCTGCACGCTTTGGTGACATGCTGCTCGAGCAGCGTCGCCGAATGGGCCTTTCCATTCAGCAGGTCGCCAACACCATCAAAATCAGGCCGCAGATCATCGAGTTTTTCGAGACCGGTAACTTTGCTTCGATGCCGCCGCGCGGCTATGCGCAGGGCATGATTTCGAGCTATGCTCGCTTTTTGGGCCTCAATCCGCGCGAGGTCGTCAATGCCTACTTTGACGATCTGATGGCATATGAGCGCGAGACGTCGCAGCAGGGCGGTCGTTTTCAGGAAGCCGCTGGCTACGTCAATTCGCGTTCCTCGGTCGATAACGGGCGCTTCCTGATGGTTCAGGGCGGTCGTTCGACGCGTTATGGACAGCGTCCTCAGCAGGCCGGTTATATTACCGAGACGGGTTCGGGCGAGGAGATTCGTTCGCAGCGTGACCGGTTCCGCAGTACGCCGATGCCCGAGGACCGTGCACTTCCCGCTGCCCGCGGCGTGGCTCGTGACCCTCGTGCCGGCTACGGCGACGGCGGCTATTCCGATCGCGGTTACCGTGGGGTCTCTTCTGGTCGCTCTCGCGGTGGCTATGCAGATGCCGATACCACGCAGGTGACGCCGCGTCTTCGCTCTCAATCACAGCCGTATGGCCAGCGCTCTTCGGCTCCGCGTTCGGGCCAGCGTGGCTATCAAGGCCGCGGTGAACTTGCGCCCCGCTCGGGTCAGCGCAGCCTTCAGGGCCAGGGTGGCTATCGCGGCCGTTCCGATAGCAATCGTGGTCGTATGCCTCAGGGAGGCGGCCGCAGCAGTTCCAATCGTGGACGCGGCGGATCACGTACTCCTCAAAACAACGGGCTCGATCCGCGTATCGTCTACGCCGGCATCGGTGCCGTTGCGCTGCTGTTGATTGTGCTCATCGTGGTGCTTCTGCGCGGCTGCGCATCTTCGACGCCCGAGACCACGCCTGAGACGCCCGCTGTTACCAAGACGACGACCAAGAAGTCTTCTAAGAAGTCCGAAACGGTCGACGAGGACGAAGACACCGATGAGGCGACGGATGAGTCGGCTGATTCGGACGCTACCAAGACGACGGCAAAGAAGGAAGAGAACGAGGTCACGAAGGTCAAGGTCTCGGTTGCCAAGGGAAAGACCGCGTGGATTGAGGTCAAGGTCGACGGCAAGTCGGTCTATGGCGCCCAGGCGACTGGCCCCTTTGAGCAGGAGTACACGCCCGAGTCCTCGATCGAGATCACCACGTCCAAGCCTTCCGATGTCACCGTTACCAAGAACGGTGAAAAGGTCCGTTACGATACCAAGACCTCGGGCGTGGCGCGCGTGACGATCACCGTTCCCAAGAAGGAGACGTCTGATTCCGAGAATGGTGAAAGTTCTGATGGTACCGACACCACCGATGGTACCGATACCACCGACGGTACCGATACCCAGTCCACGGATGGCGCCGATACCGCAACTGACGGTCAGACGCCCAGCGATTCTACCGACTATTCGTACGATAGCTACTAGGCCTCTCGTACGCGAAAGGAAACATCATGGCTAAAGATTCCAGCTTCGACGTCGTGTCCGAGGTCAATATGCAGGAGGTCGACAATGCCTTCCAACAGACCACGCGCGAGATTTCCCAGCGCTATGACCTGAAGGACTCCGGCGCCACCATTGAGCTTTCGAAGGGCGACAAGCTCTTTACGATCAACACCCCGGCCGACTTTGTCTCCAAGCAGATCATCGATGTCCTGAGCTCCAAGCTCATCAAGCGCGGCATCGATCTTAAGGCCGTGTCCTGGGATGCGCCTCAGGCTGCATCGGGCGGTACCGTGCGCGTGCTCGGTCACATCGTCGAAGGTATCGACCAGACGACTGCCAAGAAGATCAATAAGGACATCAAGGATCAGAAGCTCAAGGTCAAGGTGACGATTGAGGCCGACAAACTGCGTGTTTCCTCTGCTTCCAAGGATGCGCTGCAGACCGTGATCCAGTTCCTGCGCGACCAGGACTACGGTCAGCCGCTGCAGTTCACCAACTACCGTTAATTCATTCGAAAGGACCGCTCTCCAACATGGATACTCCGTTGGGCTCCGTACTCTATATCACCCTCGGGTGCGCCAAGAACGAGGTCGATACCGACCGTATGCGTTCGCTGCTGACCGCCGCAGGCTACGAGGAGGCATTCGATCCGCAGGATGCCGATATCGCCATCGTCAATACATGCTCGTTCCTTGCCTCTGCAACGTCCGAGAGCATCGAGACCACGCTCGAGCTTGCCAATGAGGTGCAGGACGGCGTTCGTTCCTGCCCGATCGTCATGTGCGGCTGCGTGCCGTCACGCTACGGCGACGACCTGCCCGACGAGCTGCCCGAGGTCGCGGCCTTTGTAAAGGCCGACGAGGAAGACGGCATCGTGGCGGTCATCGATGACGTGCTGGGTGTCGAGCGCGAGATTGCCGCCTATATTCCGCAGGTCAAGCGCACCGTCGAGGGCGCTGTCGCCTACGTCAAGATCTCCGATGGCTGCAACCGCTTCTGTAGCTTCTGCATGATCCCGTATATCCGTGGTCGTTATCACTCGCGTAATGCCGAGAGCATTATCTCCGAGGTGCGCGACCTGGTCGCCGGTGGTGTGCGCGAGATCGTACTGATTGGTCAGGACACGGGCATCTGGGGTACCGACTTTGCCGACGAGGACGTCTCCGAGGGCTCGCCGCGCAATCTGGCGCAGCTGCTGCAGGCCGTTGCCGAGGCGGTGCGTCCTCATAACGTCTGGGTCCGCGTACTCTACCTGCAGCCCGAGGGCATGACCGACGAGCTTATCGAGACCATTCGCGATACGCCCGAGGTGCTGCCCTATATCGATATTCCCGTGCAGCACTGCGACGCGCGCATCCTCAAGGCCATGCGCCGCTCCGGTTCGCGCCAGGAGCTCGAAGACCTGTTCCGCGACCTTCGTGAGCGCATCCCCGGTATCGTGATCCGCTCCACGGCCATGGTAGGGTTCCCGACCGAGACCGACGACGAGTTCCGCGATCTTATCGACTTTATGGACACCGTCGGCTTTGACTACACGAGCGTCTTTGCCTACTCGCAGGAGGAGGGCAGCCTGGCCGCCAAGATGGAGGGCCAGGTCGATGAGGAGGTCAAGCTCGAGCGCGCCCAGGAGGCTATGGACCTGGCCGAGTCGCTCGGCTTTGCCGCGACTGCCGCGCACGTGGGCGAGCGCGCCCAGGTGATCGTCGACGGTATCGAGGAGACCGAAGACGGTGCCGAGCTCATCGGCCATGCCTGGTTCCAGGCGCCCGATTCCGATGGCGCGGTGCATCTGGATGCTAGCGAGGCATCTGTGGGCGATATTCTGACGGTCGAGTTTACCGATAGCTTTTGCTACGAGCTTATCGGTCATGTTGTGGAGTAGGAGAGCGTCGTGGCTAATGAGAGCAATAAGGAACTGACGAGTGTTTGGACGCCCGCCAACATCGTGACGTGCGTGCGCATCGTCTTTATTCCGGTGTTCATGATTGTGTCGGCGCTGTCTCACACAAGCGTTGCCGGTACGGATTGGAGCACCTTCGACGGTCCGCTCGCCGCTGGCGCCTTTATTCTGTACGTCATCCTGTCGTGCACCGATAAGGTTGATGGCTACCTGGCTCGTTCGCGCAACGAGATCACCGACTTCGGTAAGTTCTTGGATCCCATTGCCGATAAGTTGCTCGTGTTCTCGGCCCTGCTGCTGTTCTTGGACTTTGGTATGGTGACTGTGTGGTCCGTGTTCATCATCCTGTTCCGCGAGCTGCTGGTGAGCGCCCTGCGCATGGTCGCGAGTGCGGCCGGTGTGGTCGTTGCCGCCGATAAGCTCGGCAAGTACAAGACGGCGACTACGATGGTTTCCATCTGCGGCTATCTGTGCGTCTTTGCGATGGCCGGCTTGCACCTTGGCCCGGTGGCGCTGACGCTCGGTATCCACTCGGTGTCACGCTTCCTGTACGCCGTGGCCGTTGTCTTGACCGTTATCTCGGGCGCTCAGTACTTCTGGAACTGCCGCAAGATCGTCTTTTCGGTCTAGGTCCTGGTAGGCATGACGGAATCATTTGAGCAAATTGCCGCGCACAATGAAGATCTTGCACGCGATATTGTCGAGCGTGCAAGCGTTCGTGGTGCGACGGTTTCGACGGCTGAATCTCTGACAGCGGGCATGATCGCCTCGACGATTGCCGATATCCCTGGCGCCTCGGCAGTGCTTCGTGGCGGTGCGGTGACGTACTGCGACGAGATTAAGCATCGCGTGCTCGGCGTTGAGCAGGAGACGCTCGACCGCTATACCGCGGTGTCGTATCAGACGGCGCGCGAGATGGCTACCGGTTCGCTGGAGCTGTACCAGAGCGATATTGCCGTGAGCGCGACGGGCTATGCCGGCCCCGGTGGAGGCACCGAGGACGATCCGGCTGGAACCTTTTATATTGGCTGGGCGTATCGCTCGGCCGATGGGGGAGCGCCGGTCGTGGATTCCATTCGTTGTCACTATGAGGGCGATCGTTCATGCGTCCGTGCCCATGCGGTCGCTGAGGCACTGGGTCGCATTGTCTACGTGCTCGATTCTATGGAATAGACGTGTTTTAAGGGGCCTCCGGGCCCCTTAATTGTGGAGATAGGGGCCTCTGGCGAATTTTCTCTTCGTGCAGGTAGTTGGCGTATTCATGTTTGTCTTGCCTTGTTTGGTTTGCCTGCGGTCAAGTTTTTGGTCAGTGTTTGGTCGGCGTTTGGTTGGGTTTTGGAAAGGTCGGCTGCATATGATTTATCTGAACGGTTGACCACGAACAGCCGTTCGTTTATTATCGATGCAGGTTGTTAAGAGGAGGGCTATTCATGGCCAAGAATTCAGGTCCCGTACGTACCGTTCATGCTCGCACGACGGGTAAAGAGCGCGATGAGATGATCGCCACCACCAAGGCCGAGATTGAGAAGAAATTCGGCCAGGGTTCAATCATGAGGTACGGCGACGGTGGTCCCGAGCTCGAGGTCGAGGCCATTCCCACTGGCGCCCTGGCCCTCGATGCCGCGCTGGGCATCGGCGGCGTGCCGCGCGGCCGTATCGTCGAGATTTACGGTCCCGAGTCCTCCGGTAAGACAACGCTTTCGCTCGAGATTTTGGCTGAGGCCCAGGCTATGGGCGGCGTCGTGGCATTTATTGATGCCGAGCACGCGCTCGATCCCACGTATGCCGCGCGTATCGGCGTGGACATCGATGAGGTCCTCATTTCCCAGCCCGATACGGGCGAGCAGGCGCTCGAGATCGTCGACATGCTCGTGCGCTCTGGCGCCATCGACGCCATCGTCGTCGACTCTGTCGCCGCTTTGACTCCGCGTGCTGAGATTGAGGGCGAGATCGGCGATACTACGGTCGGCCTTCAAGCCCGTCTGATGAGCCAGGCACTCCGTAAGCTCGCCGGTTCGCTCGCCAAATCTAAAACGACCTGCATCTTCATTAACCAGCTGCGCGAGAAGATCGGCGTCATGTTCGGCAACCCCGAGACAACGACGGGCGGCCGCGCCCTCAAGTTCTTCTCGTCGGTGCGCATCGATATTCGCCGCATCGACAGCATCAAGCTCAAGGACGAGGTTATCGGCAATCGCGTGCGTGCCAAAGTCGTTAAGAATAAGGTGGCCGCTCCGTTCCGCTCGGCCGAGTTTGACATCATGTACGGCACGGGCATCTCTAAGGAGGGCTCGATTCTTGACATGGCCGTCGAGTGCGGTATCTGCAAAAAGATGGGTTCTTGGTTTGCTTACGGTGAGGACAAGCTCGGTAATGGTCGCGAGGCCGCTAAGGCCTTCCTGCGCGAACACCCCGATTGTGCAGACGAGATCGAGCATAAGGTTCGCCTCGCCTGCGGCCTTGAATTCGATGACGATGCTCCGTCCGAGGTCGAGCTGACCGATCAGCCCGAAACTGAGGAGTTCGATGAGCTTTACGCTATCGATGGCTCCGCGATGCTCGATGATGACGACGAGTAGCGGATGCCCTCATGTCGTATACGGTGACCGAGGCCACGGTCGTCTTTCCCGATAAGAAGGCGGCCTCTTCGTTCTCGAGTGGGTATGCATCAAAAAAGCCTTGTGCACATATCGACTGTGAGCTCGAGGGCGGTTTTGAGCGATCCATCTGGATTCCTGTTCGTGTCGCGCGCCTGTTTCTTAAAAATCGCCCCGATCTTCCCTGCGATTGGGATAAGTTTCGCGAAGCGGTGCAGCTCATTGAGCGTAAATGCGCGCTTACCATGGTGACTGAGATGCTGTCGCGCCGCGACCATGCCACGGGTGAGGTCCGTGACAAGTTGGCTCGCTATGGGTTTCGCGCGGCCGCGATTGAATTTGCCGTTGAGCGTGCCACTGAGTATCGCTTTTTAGATGAGAACCGCTTTTGTTCGTACTTTATCGAGGAACGCAAACGACGCGGCTGGGGGCAGCGCAAGATTGAGACTGAGCTTAAGCGCCGCCATGTCGTACTCGATGATATCCCCGGCTATCCCGAGGATTTTTTCGCCGTGGAGGACGACTTGGCTCGCGCATCGGCTTTGCTCGCGAAGCGTCGTGTTCCCGAGACGCGTGGATTCGAAAAACTCGTCCGGTTTTTGATGGGCAAGGGCTTTTCGTACCACATCGCCGCCGATGCCGTTAAGGCGCGTCTGGATGCCGAACGTGAGGAATGCGCAGTTTAGACACATGCGTTTTGTGTTCCTGCCGTTCACCGCGTTTTAGATGCCTTGCTGGGTCCATTTATTTGACAGTTGTTGCGGTTCAACGTACGATAAACACTGTCATTTGCTTTGTGATATGTGCTCATCTTTGATGAGTTTGTTTATATGTTTATCTGTATCCGACCCGCATAAGCTGCGCCCATATTACTCAAATGTCGCGAGCCGTTCGTAAGGACGGTTCGCTTTGTTGTGTAACGAATCCATAAAAAGGAGTGAGCATGCCTATCATCGCAGCGCTCGTTGGCATCGTTTTGGGTGCCATCGCCGCCATTGCCTACATGCGCACCGCCAAGCAGGGTAGTCTTCACGAGGCCGACGAAAAGATCCAGTCGGCTCACGCACAGGCTGAGTCCCTAATCGGTGATGCAAAGCGTCAGGCCGAGACCCTCAAAAAAGAGGCTCTGCTTGAGGCAAAGGAAGAGATCATCAAGAATAAGCAGGCTGCCGAGGCCGAGGACAAGCAGCGTAAGAGCGAGATTCGTACGCTCGAGAACCGTGTGATGCAGCGCGAGGAGTCCCTCGATCGCCGCAACGATGCCCTCGACAAGCGTGAACATCAGCTGTCCAGCCAGGCTGGCCAGGTCGAGAAGCGCTCCCGCGAGCTTGAGGAGCTTTGCGCCAAGCAGACCTCGGAGCTCGAGCGCATCGCCGACCTGACCCGCGAGGATGCTCACAAGGAGCTTCTCGACAAGGTTCGTGGTGAGGTTACCCACGAGGCCGCTACGATCATCCGTGAGTCCGAGCAGCAGGTTCGCGCCGAGTGCCATAAGACCGCCCAGGAGATCTTGTCTCTGGCGATTCAGCGCTGTGCCGCCGATCACACCGCCGAGGTCACCGTTACCTCCGTGCATATTCCTTCCGATGACCTCAAGGGTCGCATCATTGGCCGCGAGGGTCGCAACATCCGCACCTTCGAGCAGGTTTCCGGTGTCAACCTCGTGATCGATGATACGCCCGAGACCGTTGTGCTTTCGAGCTTCGATCCGGTCCGTCGCGAGACCGCCCGCGTGGCCCTTGAGAACCTTATCGCTGACGGCCGCATTCACCCTGCCCGCATCGAGGAGATGTATCACAAGGCCGCCGACTTGGTTCAGCAGCGCGTGCGCGAGGCTGGCGAACAGGCTGCCTTTGATACCGGTATCCACGATCTGCACCCCGAGATCGTTAAGACCCTGGGTGCTCTGCGCTACCGCACCTCGTTTGGTCAGAACGTGCTCCAGCATTCCCTCGAGGTTTCCGACCTGTGCGGCGTGATGGCTTCCGAGCTTGGCCTGGACGTTGTGACTGCCAAGCGCGCCGGCCTGCTGCACGATCTTGGCAAGGCTATCGACCATGACGTCGAGGGTCCGCATGCCGTTATCGGCGCCGAGCTCGCCCGTCGCTATGGCGAGAAGCCCGTTATCGTTCACGCTATCGAGGCCCATCACGCCGACGTCGATCCCAACACGGTGCTCGATGTTCTGGTCCAGGCTGCCGATGCCGTTTCTGCCTCTCGCCCCGGTGCCCGTCGCGAATCGGCCGAGAACTACATCAAGCGCCTTGAGAAGCTCGAGGAGATCGCCAACTCCCATGACGGCGTCGAGCGTACCTATGCTATGCAGGCTGGTCGCGAGGTTCACGTCATGGTTCAGCCGGACAAGATTTCCGATGCTCAGTCCACGGTCTTGGCTCATGACATCGCCCATCAGATCGAGGAAGAGATGGAGTATCCCGGTCAGGTGCGCGTCGTCGTGATTCGCGAGAGCCGCGCTGTCGATATCGCTAAATAACATGAACGACGCGAACGAGCTCATCTCATTTATCGCGTCGATGTCGGGGGAGGGCAACCTTCGCGTCGAGGAGAACCTTGGCGAGGGGTATGTCCGCCTCCGCGTTTCGGAGGCCGAGCGGCGCCAGGCAAAGCACGACATTCAGCATGTCGAGGATATTGTCATCGAAATGCTGCGCAACGCTCGTGATGCCGGCGCCGACAAGGTCTATCTCGCCACGACTAAGGAAGATGGCGTCCGTACGCTCGTCTTTCTGGATAACGGTTCGGGCGTTCCGCAGGATATGCAAGAGCGAATCTTCGATGCTCGCGTTACCTCAAAGCTCGAGAGCATGAAGATGGACCGTTGGGGCGTTCACGGTCGTGGCATGGCATTGTTTTCGATCAAGCAGAACACCGACGAGGCCCGTGTGGTCACGTCCGGCGTCGATCTTGGTTCAGCCTTTAAGGTGAGCGTTGCAGCCGACCGCCTCAGCGAGCGTGCCGATCAGTCCAGCTGGCCCCAGGCCGTCAAGGATGAGGACGGACGTTATGTCTGTGCTCGCGGCCCGCATAATATTATTCGCGCTGCCTGTGAGTTTGCGCTCGAGGAGCTGCGTGGTTGCGATGTTTATCTTGGTTCTCCGTCTGAGATTGCCGCGACCCTTTATGCTCAGGCGACAAGTCGGCTCGATACGTCTCGTCTCCTGTTCATTGACGACGAGAGCGAGCTTCCGGTTGTCGACCGTTTAGGCCTTGCCTCCGATGCCGAGGACTTTATCCGCATCTGTTCGGGTTTGGGTCTTGAGATGTCCGAGCGCACGGCTCATCGCATTTTGGCAGGGCAGATTAAGCCCGTTCGCGGTGTGACCGCGCGTCTGCTGCGCGAGCGTGATTCGTCTTCGCATGCGCCGGCTCCTGTCGATCTCGCGAAGGATCGTCGCGGGCTACGTATTGCCAAGGATGACATGGCACAGTTTTCGCGTGCTGTGGAGCGCGACTTTAATGACCTTGCCGCCCGGTACTATCTCAACCTTTGCGGCGACCCAAAGATTCGCGTTTCGCGTGATCGAATCACCGTGACCTTCGATCTTGCCAAAGAGGAATAGTGTCTTTACCGAGTCCACTCGGTACGATAAAGTTATTGCAGTTAAAACGTACTTTTAAACGCAGGAGTTTCTTCATGGATTGCCTGAAGGTATCAAGCAAATCATCGCCCGCGTCCGTTGCCGGCGCCATCGCCGGCATGGTCAAGGATGGTGTACCCGTCAACATCCAGTGTGTCGGTGCCGGTGCTGTCAACCAGGCCATTAAGGCCGTGGCTATCGCGCGCGGTTTTTTGATTCCAACCGGTTTTGATATTTCCTGCGCGCCCGTGTTCTCCGATATCCTCATTAACGGGGAGTCGCGCACGGCCATCCGCCTTTCTATCTACGTTCACCAGATCAATCGAGCTGCTATGGATAACGTCGTCATGGATGATGTTAAGCCTGTGGCATAGCTTCTGCTTGCCTCGATTCGCCTCCCTTCCATCGTTAGGACTTATGCACATGGACCAGCGTTCCGTACGCGATATTCTTGCCGGTAAAACCTACTTTATCCGCACCTTTGGCTGCCAGATGAATCAGCACGACTCCGAGCGTGTGAGCGGTCTGCTCGATTCGTATGGTTGCCTCATGGCGCTCGATCCCGAGCATGCCGATATCGTTGTCTTCATGACATGCTGTGTGCGTGAGGCCGCCGATACTCGCCTGTACGGTCAGTGCAATTCCTGCAAAAGCCTGCCGCCTTCGCCTTCGGGCAAGCGTGTGGTTGCCGTGGGCGGCTGCATCGCGCAGCGTGATGGCGAGGGCCTTCTCACCAACGTCGATAACGTCAATGTCATCTTTGGCACGCATTCTATCGCACATGTGGCCGAGCTCATTGCCGAGGCGTTCCTTGACGGCAAGCGTCATATCCGCACCAATGAGCATGAGGATACGGATGCCATGAGCATGCCGTGGCATCGCGAGACCCAGTATCACGCCTGGGTGCCCATCATGACGGGCTGCAATAATTTCTGCACCTATTGCATCGTGCCGTACGTGCGCGGTCGCGAAAAGAGCCGCCCCTTCGAGGAAATTGTCGACGAGGTGACCGGTTTGGTGCGCCAGCGCGTGCGTGAGATTACACTGCTGGGCCAAAACGTTAACTCATATGGTCGCGATCTGTTTGGCAAGCCGCGTTTTGCCGATCTGCTACGTGCCGTGGGCGATACGGGTGTGGAGCGCATCTTCTTCACGTCTTCGCATCCCAAGGATCTACTGCCCGAGACCATCGACGCTATGGCCGAGACGCCTGCCGTTATGCCGCAGCTGCACTTGGCCGTCCAGTCAGGTTCGACTCGGATCCTCAAAGAGATGAATCGCCGTTATACACGCGAGGACTATTTGGGCCTGGTCGATCGCATTCGCAACCGTATGCCCGATATCGCGCTCTCGACCGACATTATCGTTGGCTTCCCGGGCGAGACTGAAGAAGACTTTGAGCAGACGCTCTCGCTTGCCGAGACGGTCCGCTATGCCCAGGCCTATACCTTCATCTATTCCAAGCGCGCCGGTACCCCGGCCGCCGAGATTGACGATCCCACGCCGCATGAGGTTATTCTCGAGCGTTTCAACCGCCTGGTTAAGGTTATCGAGACCACGGCACACGAGTATAACCAGGGTGAGCTTCATACTGTGGTGCCGGCGCTCATTGAGGGAACGAGTAAAAAGAACGACGCGGTCCTGCTGGGCAAGAGCCCCAAGAATCAGACCGTGCATGCGCCTATCCCCGAGGGTTGCAGCATCGATCAGCTTGTTGGCAAGATCGTTGATGTTGACGTTGACGTTGCCAAGACCTGGTATTTGTCCGGCTCCGTTGTGGGCGAGCCGCGCTAATGGTTTCTCCCGGGGCAGGTCTTTCCGCCGTTGCGATCGTCGGTCCGACGGCGGTTGGTAAGAGTGATGTTGCCGACCGTTTGGCCGCTCGTCTTTCGTCCGAAGTGCTGTCGTGCGATGCGATGCAAATCTATCGCGGCATGGACATCGGTACCGCAAAGATGGCGCCCGATGAGTGTACGGCGCCGCTGCGTCTCGTCGACATTGTAGAGCCGGGTGTGGCATATTCTGCTGCGCTTTATCAGGCTGACGCTCGCGCGCATGTTGAACGTCTCCTTGGTTTGGGTTGCCTGCCGGTTTTTTGCGGAGGTACGGGGTTCTATCTCAAGGCCGCCCTCGATGAGATGGACTTTCCCTCGGGCGAACTTGAGGACGATCGCCGTGCGGGCTATCAGGAGCTTGCCGAGCGCATTGGCGAGGAAGAACTGCATGCCCTGCTTGCCGAGCGCGACCCAGAATCGGCTGCTGTTATTCATCCCCATAATGTGCGCCGTGTGATTCGTGCGCTCGAGATGCATGATGATGGTATCTCCTATGCACAGCAAAAAAGTCAGTTTAGTGTTCCGCGCGAGCATTATCATGCTCTATGGTTTGGTCTGACGCGTAATCGCGAGGTGCTCTACGAGCGCATTAACCTGCGCGTCGATCTGATGTTTGAACAGGGTCTTGTCGATGAGGTTCGCGGTCTTATGGACCAGGGGTTGGGAGATGCCCTGACGTCGATGCAGGCAATTGGCTATAAAGAGATTATCGATGCTTTCAATGGCGTGATTTCTATGGATGAGGCTCGCGAACTCATCAAGATGCGTTCGCGTCGCTATGCCAAACGCCAGCTTTCGTGGTTTAAACGCGATGATCGCATCGTGTGGTTCGATATGGACAAGTTTACGATCGATGAGGTCGTTGAGGACATCCTGCATTGTATTGAGGCTGCCTAATGGCCCGTTTCCCCCTTGTTCCTACGGCACCCGAGCCCGAGCGTGCCATATTAGTTGGTGTTGAGTGGCGCGACAATGCGTGGCCGCTCGATCGCTCGCTTGATGAACTGGAGCGCCTTGCCCATACGGCTGGTGCCCGGTGCGTGGCGCGCCTGTCTCAGCGTTTGGTAAAGCCGTATCCTAAATCGTTTATCGGTTCCGGTAAGGTTGAAGAGCTGTGCGGCCTGGTGCATCGCATGGATGCGGATGTTGTTATCTTCGATGACGATCTGACGCCCTCACAGCAGTCCTATCTTGAGAAAGCCGTGGGTGAACCTGTCAAGATTATTGACCGTACGGCGTTGATTTTGGATATCTTTGGTCTGCATGCTCAGACGCGCGAGGGACGTCTACAGGTACAGCTGGCACAGCTTCAATATTTGTTGCCTCGTCTGCGTGGCATGTGGAGCCATCTCGCCAAGGAACAGACGCGCGGCGGCATCGGTTCGCGCTTTGGGCAGGGTGAAAGCCAGCTCGAGGTTGACCGTCGACTCATTCGCAATAAGATTGCCGCGCTTCGTCGTGAGCTTAAGCAGGTTGAACAGCGTCGCGATGTCCAGTCCAAGAGCCGCATTGAGTCACCGGCGTTTCGCGTCGCGTTAGCCGGTTATACCAATGCCGGTAAATCGACGTTGCTCAATCGCCTGACCGGCTCTACGGTACTTTCGCAGGACAAGCTGTTTGCTACGCTCGACCCGACGACGCGTTCGTATCGCCTGCCCGGCGGTCGCGGCATGACGATTACCGATACCGTCGGCTTTATTCAAAAGCTGCCGCATGGTTTGGTCGATGCCTTTAAATCGACGCTGTCCGAGGTGTTGGGTGCCGATTTAATTCTCAAAGTCGTAGATGCGTCTGACGAGGACTATGAGCGACAGCTGGAGGCTGTCGACCGCGTGCTTGATGAGATCGGCGCTGGAGAGCGTTTAACGCTGACCGTATTCAATAAGATCGATCTTTTGGATAGTGTTGATCGATTGAGCTTCCGTCGTCGCTATCCCGAGGCCGTGCTGTTCTCGGCCCAGACGGGCGAGGGACTCGACGATCTCGTCGACCGTATTGCTCGTGAGGCGGCTGCTACCGATGTGTTGCTCTCTGCTGATATCCCGTATCGTGAGGGCGCCCTCATCACGCTGGTGCATGAGCAGGGAACCCTTTTGCACGAGGAATATCTTGAGGACGGCGTTCGTATTGTGGCGAAACTGCCGGCCCGTATTGCACCGCGGCTCGAGCGTTATCGCACCGAGTAGGCGAGCTCCAAAATGCCCAGAATGATGGGCTGATGCAGCAGATAAAAGGGGAGTGCATGACGTCCAAGGCTGGCGAGCGCCGGGACGGGATTGGCGTAGGCCCAGCTTGGGGCGGGATGTTCACATCTTTGAGCGGTACACGCAGCAAAGTATCCTGTGAGATACATGAATATGAACGGGATGATTGGATAATAGTCGCCTGAAACGAACCAGGGGCCGGGAAATCCTAGCCACGCCAAATAGGGGAATGAATAGGTCGATTTCGGGATGCCCCATGTCGCTGCGAAGAGGGCGAGGCATATCGCAATGCCCCACGTGCTGGGCACTTTCTTAAGCATCGGTCGTGCTACGGCTGCCACAGCGGTACACGCCGCCATGCAATAAATGATGCCAAAGTTCACTGAATCGTCGACAGATACGAGCGTTGTTGCAATCCAGACGACCAAAGCCGCGGCAGCGTACTTGGCCGCTCGTTTAGCATTGTTGCGTGAGAGCGTGCACATCCAACCCGCGATAAACAAAAATACCCAGCTGATACTAGCGCGCCAGATGTCTTGAAAGACAGTCTGGGTAAACCAGGGCATATCCCAACCGTACAGGTAGGCGAGATCGTAGCAAGCGTGAAAACCTGCCATTGAAATCATCGTAAACCCGCGGACGGTATCAAAGATGGTGATGCGTTTTTGCATTACGAGAACCGGCGCATCAAGCCGACGACTTTGCCCAGGATAACGGGATTCGTTGCATAGATAGGCTCCATGGTGTCATTCTCAGGCTGCAGGCGTACGCGTCCCTGTTCCTTGTAGAACGTCTTGACGGTCGCTGAACCATCAATCATGGCCACGACAATTTCGCCGTTCATGGCACTCTTTTGTTCACGGACGATGATGTAATCGCCATTGAAGATGCCGACATTGATCATTGAGCTCCCATGCACCTCAAGGATAAAGGAACCCTGATCAGTGGCGATTTCGGTCGGGATAGTAAAAGTGTCTTCGATATTCTGCTCGGCCAGAATGGGAATCCCAGCCGCGACGCGACCAACGAGCGGTAGCGAGACCGTTCCGCGAGGTGCGGTGGGCTCGTCAGATTTAGAAATTGAGACAGAGGAACCGTCCTCGTTAAAGAGTTCCAGGGCGCGCGGTTTAGTGGCATCGCGCTTGAGTAGCCCGCGCGCCTCCAGGGCAGATAAATGGGCGTGCACGGTGCTGGGGGAGGAAAGGCCCACGGCAGAAGCCATCTCGCGCACGCTGGGTGGATAACCCTTTTCCTGCTGATATTCCTTGATGAAGTCGTAAATTTGCTGCTGACGCTTGGTAATTTTGCGAGCCATCAGGGCATCCTCTCTACCCATGTCAAACAAATGTTCGAATTTTGCTTGACAGGAACAACTGTTCGAAGATAATAATAACCGAACATTCGTTCTCGCGCTAGACATTTTTGTCCGCGCGGCTTGATAAAACTGTTCTCAGCAAAACACGCGAGAGGAGAACATGATGAACGCAACGAATATGGTCCAGGGAAACCTCGCCCTTAAGCTCGAGACGCCTGCAGAACCCACTTTTACGGTTGTTCAGGGTGGCCGCTCCGGCTTTCAGCCTTTGACCGTAAAGCCTGCTCGCAATCAGCAGGCTGTAGTCGCGCCGGCTCGCGTTGCCCTGAAGGTTCCGACGATTGTCGCCGTTGCCGTTGCGCTTACGCTCTTCTTTGTCCTCGCTATGTCGGTCTTTAGCGCTCGTCACGCCGCGTATGCCGAGTCCGTTTCCAACGTTACCTATGAGACCGTTCGCGTTCAGCCTGGCGATTCTCTCTGGTCGCTTGCCGAGGAATATCCAATCGATGGCCTTTCCACGCAAGAGACTTCCGACATGATCCGTAACGTCAATCATCTGGAGCATGGTTCGCTCGCCGCCGGTGCGCATCTTAAGGTTCCTGCTCGTTCGTAATCATTATCGCGCTGCGCATGGTACCCTTGTTATCGTTTAAGAGGAGGTACCATGCGCTGTCCCAAATGCGGCAAGGCACATACCCGCGTCGTTGATTCCCGTATGCAGGAGTCAAATAACACCATTAAGCGTCGTCGCGAATGTTGCTCGTGTAACTACCGCTTTACAACGTTCGAGCGATGTGAAGACCCAATCGAGGTCATTAAGTCGGACGGAACTAAGCAGCGGTTCGATCGCAATAAGCTGCTCGTCGGCTTGATGCGCGCCACCATCAAGCGCGATATCGACACTAAGAAGCTCAATGAGATTATCGACGACATCGAGGTCGAGCTGCGCTCTCGCACGCTGACGGCCGTCACGTCCCATGAGTTGGGCGACATGGTGCTCAAGCGCTTGGCCAAGATCGACAAGGTGGCGTACATCCGCTTTGCCTCGGTCTACCGCGATTTCAAAGACGTCGATGAGTTTCTGCAAGAGCTCGACAAGCTAAGGTGATTCCATGTCCAACATTACCGTCAACATAAAGCGTCTCGACCCCACCGTCGAGCTTCCCAAATACGCCCATCCCACCGATGCCGGTTTGGATCTGCGCTCCAACGAGGACTGCGTCCTGAAGCCCTTCGAACGCCGTCTGGTCTCTACCGGGCTGGCCATCGCCCTGCCCGATGGCTACGCCGGCTTCGTCCAGCCCCGCAGCGGCTTGGCCATCAAGCAGGGCCTGTCTATAGTCAACACGCCGGGTCTCATCGACGCCCACTACCGAGGAGAACTCAAGGTTATCCTCATCAACTTGGATCCCTCCAACAACATCCAAATCAACAAAGGCGACCGCATCGCCCAACTCGTCATCCAAGAAGTCCCCACGGTCAACCTCATAGAAGTAGAAGAACTAGACGAAACCGACCGAGGCAACGGAGGCTTCGGCTCCAGCGGCGTCGCCTAGGGGCGCTCGTATCCCTCCCGCCCGGGGCTTACCTATATCATTCCATGCTCAAACATTCTCGCGTCGCTTCGCTCGCTGCGATACTGCGCGTGGAACGATATAGGTAAGCTCCGGGCGGGCGGCTACTCGCTTGAAACAATATTTACTTTTCTAGTAAGCCGATGCGACAAAGGGGCTGTCCCTTTGTCGCATCGGCTTACTGTATTTATATTTTCCTGTTTTACCTTTGCAGGTTCTAATGGAGGGGATACCGAAGTAGCTGCTAGTAAGTAAACGCAGCCGCTCTGCCGGAGCCGCCCTTATATCGTTCCACGCGCAGTTTCGCGGCGAAGCGAGAATGTTTGAGCATGGAATGATATAAGGGCGGCTCCGGCAGAGCGGCGGACATTCGACTAGCGGATATGCGCGGGCTTTCCGCCCCAGTAGAAGCGGCAGAAGGCTCGTTTGCGCTTTTGGGGTTTGCCTACTAGCTCCATGGTTGCGATGGCGATGTCCTCGGCTGCGTGGGGGCGGCGTAGTACTTCGCCGTTGATGAGTAGCGCTTTGAGCGACTCAGGGTGGTCGTGCAGGTGACGAAGCGTCACGATGAGCTCGCGTGCGGTGGTGACGTGCATGCTGGCGCCCATGCCGGTAAGCATCGTGGTGTTGGCCTTTTCCTGACCGTATGATTTGCCCAGCAGGATCATCGGCAGATGAGCGCACAGGCACTCGGTGACCGTGAGTCCGCCTGATTTGAGGATTGCCAGGTCGCAGCCGTGCATGAGGGCCGCCATGTCGTCCACGTAGTCCAGAACCGTGACGTTGTCGAGTTTCATGGCGTCGAAGAGCGTCTTGAGTCGGGTGGCGTATTCCTTATCCTTGCCCGGTAAAAAGACAAAGTGCATGTCCTCAAAGCTGCGTAAGAAGGGGAGCGTGTGGTCCATCGCGGCACGGAAACGCACGTATGGTTGGGGTAAACTGGCGCCGGCCATCACCAATACGACGGTTTTGTCTATGGGGAGATTGAACTTGCTCAGCTCATCCTCGCGTTTGTAATCTGAATCGAAACCGGCTCGGATGGGGATGCCCGTTATGCGGATCTTTGACTCGGGAACCTTGCGCGGCCGCAGCGTTTCGGCCATAAACTCGTTGGCTACGCAGAATAGGTCGGTGTCCTTGTGGGGCCAAAATCCTTCGACTTCGTAGTCGGTCGGTACGCAGATGACCGGATAATCGATACCCGTAATTACGCGGGCACCCACGGCAACATTGGCTGCTGTGATGTGCGTTGCGACCACGGCTATAGGCCTGCGGCTACGAATATATTCGTTGAAGGCGGGGAACATAATGCGCGACCATGCCGTGCCGCCACCCCAGAGCAGATGTCCCGTAAACGTATATCGCCAGGTCAGGTCGTAAATGGGGCGCGTGGCTCCTGTAAAAGAAGCCGCGGTCTTATTGCCGTCGAATTTAATACGTCCAAAATCAAGGATATCGAGCACTTCAATCTCAACGTCCTCGGGGATGCCATTAGTGCCGCGGATAAGGTCGAATGCCTGCGCAATCGCATTTGCGGCGGCTTTGTGGCCCGATCCAACCGATGCGTGCACAATGGTTACTAGGGGTTTTTGTGCGGGTGAAACGGTCATTTGCTCCGGTTGGGGAGTGGCTTGCATGGGCAGGGGAGCGGTATTGCCCGTCTGCGTTTGATCCATCGATAACTCCCCTTCAGCTTTGTTACGCGATTTATTATTGTAGTGCATGAGTGTCATGTTCACGTAAATTTGGGTATGAGCGCAAAGAACGTCAATGTATCGACGAGAGGAGATTCCATGACTACCGATCAGCCGATTGATGTTGCGATTATCGGTGGAGGCCCCGCGGGCTATGCTGCCGCCATTTACGCTGCGCGTGCCAACCTGACGACGACCGTGATTGAACAGGGCATGTCGGGAGGACAAATCGCCACAACCAATGAGGTCGAGAACTATCCGGGCATTCCGCTCTTGAGCGGCGCCGAACTCGGCGAGCGTTTTCAGCAACATGCAGAGGGCCTGGGAGCACAGGTTACATGGAGCATGGTTACGGGTATCGATTACGATGCCGATACAGTGCTGTTTACGGTGCATCACGATTTGGGCGATACGTTGGCCTCGAGCGTTATCGCTTGCATGGGTGCCACGCCGCGATCTGCTGGTTTTGTTGGCGAGGATACGTATCGCGGTCGCGGCGTTTCGTATTGCGCGACGTGCGACGGCATGTTCTTTCGCGGCAAGCAGGTCTTTGTCATCGGCGGCGGCAATGCTGCCTGCGAGGAAGCTCTGTTCTTGTCAGAAATCGCCAGCAGCGTGACCATCGTTTTGCGCCGCGATCAGTTCCGTGCCCCCGATGGTGTGGTTCAAAAAGTTCTTGCAAAAGATAATATTTCAGTTAGGTACCAAACTAGTATTGTTGAACTTTCTGGTGAAGCGATGCCCACGACAATTACGTTCAAGGACAATGCAAGCGGTAAGACGCATGCCGAGACCTTTGAGCCTGGCTCGTTTGGCATTTTTGTCTTTACCGGCACGCAACCCCATACCGAGCTTGTTGAGCATCTAGTCGATCTGGCGCCTGATGGCGGCATTCTGACTGATGAATCCATGGCGACCCGCACGCCAGGTCTATTTGCTGCTGGCGACATCCGATCCAAGCGCTTACGTCAGGTTGTGACCGCCGTTTCTGACGGAGCCATAGCAGCAACGAGCGCATATGCGTTTCTCCGCGGATAAGTACGATAATATATCTTATGTAAGGTTGCTATCTTTAAACAAAGTGGCTGGTCGGTGCACCAATGTGCTGTCCAGCCACTTTAATATGAGAAAGCCATTGTCAATAGGCGTGTTTGTTCGAGCCCGGTTTTAAACCGGGCTTTTTCGTTTCCCGTCGGGAGGGCCCGCGCACGCTGCACGTTTAGTCGACGCTTGCCTGGCAAGCTAATATCCGCGGGCTCTTTCGGGTG
>JAGZYM010000003.1:0-128144 GCA_018377855.1 Collinsella sp.
GGCCGGCCGGTCCGGCCCTCAGGGTATCGGGTTCCCACATTCATCCGCACATGTGCGGATGAATGTGGGAGGTGTTCGGATGAAGTTGATAATCAAGGGAGGCGGCCGCTTGCAAACTTTCCTCGTGGAGTTCCGTATAGAATGGCTTCGACTGCGGTAAAATGACCTTAGTAAACCCGCCCGGCCTCTGCTCTCGAGCATGCACACTGGCGGGTCTTCTTTTATGCATCGAGCACAGGAGCACCATGGGGGAATACAAGAAACCCTGGCTGACCTTCGAGGAGCAGGCCGACCTGCTCATAGTCGAGCGCGGCCTGGTGGCAGACCGCGATGACCTTATCGCCCACCTCGCAAACGTTGGCTATTACCGCCTGAGCGGCTACTGGTACATCTTCAAGCGCAAGCCAGAGGCAGACAAGGAGGGCGAAAAGGACGAGCGTTTCGTCGAGGGCACGACATTCGACCAGATCTGGAAGCTCTACACCTTCGACAGGCAGTTCAGGCTCATCGTCTTGGACGCCATCGAGCGCGTCGAGGTCTACTTCCGCACGCAGCTGGCCTATGAGCTCGCGGGCAAGACCGGAGCGTTCGGCTTCTTCGACCGCGAGAATCTCCCGCGCCTTGAGGGCGATGCGTACGGCGAGTTCATCGAACGATGCACTGAGGAGCTTGACCGCTCGCGTGAACCCTTCGCTATCCACTTCAAGGAGGCCTACGGCGACGCGCATGACCTGCCGCCCTATTGGATTCTCGTGAACCTGATGGACTTCGGCACGATGCTTCGCCTCTACAACGGCGCGTCGGTTGACATCAGGAACAGAATCTCTGGGGACCTGGGCGTATCGTCGCGCGTGTTGAAGTCGTGGCTCGTGGCC
Source organism: Collinsella sp. (assembly GCA_018377855.1). Classification (GTDB taxonomy): domain Bacteria; phylum Actinomycetota; class Coriobacteriia; order Coriobacteriales; family Coriobacteriaceae; genus Collinsella. The sequence continues at coordinate 876 of JAGZYM010000003.1, forward strand.
ATCAACACCGCTCGCAACATATGTGCACACCATGGCCGCCTGTGGAACAGAGGGCTTGGCACCAGGCCGACCATCCCCACCAAGTCGAAGTATCCAGAGTGGCACGAGCCGTACCAGGTGCGGTCGGACAACATGTTCGGCATACTCACCATCCTGAGTTACCTGCTGGAGCGCATCGCCCCCGAGACAGGCTGGCGCACACGTTTGTTTGAGCTGCTAGACAGGCTGGATGCCGACGAGCTGCACCGCATGGGGTTCGCGGAGGGTTGGCAGGGATGCCCGCTTTGGGAGCCGTATCTGCCCGCTGCGGAGCTTGGGAAGAAGCTCGAGCGCGGGTATGAGGAGCGCGGGGGAGTGCCATTATGTGAACCATTCACCGACGAATGAGAAAAGGCAGCGAGTGCGGTCCCCCGCGGGATTATCCTGGACCTATTACGTGAGCGGTGCGCGGGCGAGGAGCAAACATGGCAGGCCGTGGAGACAAATGGTCGAGGGAAGAAACCCTTGCGGCTCTGTTTTTGTACCTCGCCCTACCATCAAAAAAGGTTGATAAAACAGGCGAGGACGTCCAGGCGTTAGCTAAGGCCATTGGCAGAACGCCGAACGCAGTCGCTCTAAAAATCTGGAATCTTGCATCTTTCGATGAGCGTCGACGCGCTCGCGGCAAGGTTGGAATGACCCATGCGAGCAAAATGGATGAGATGGTTTGGGTTGAGTATTCCTCTGCTGGCGATGAGCTCGTCGAGGAAGCGACCGAGGTGTTCCTCAATCGATTCGATTTTGAAGAACCGCTAAGCGATGAGTTGAAAGAGACGATTGGCTTTGATTTGCCAGAGGGCAAAGAGCGCGAAGCAATCGTTTCGATGCGGGTGAACCAGGAGTTCTTTCGAAATACCTTGCTCGTCAATTACGATTCAAGATGCTGCTTGACGGGGCTATCAAACAAGGCTCTGTTGGTTGCTAGCCATATCAAGCCCTGGATTGTCTCTGATCCAAAAACGGAGCGACTTGCCCCCGACAATGGATTGCTCTTGAACGCATTGCACGATAAGGCGTTCGATCGGGGGCTAATTACCATTACGAAGGACCTAAAGATAGTGGTGTCCGGTGTGGTCGGACATGAAACACCTGAGGATGAGTATTTGTGGCGCTACAACGGAAAGCCAATTACGCTTCCGAAGCGATTTGTCCCACGAGCTGAGTTTATTGAATACCACAACGATATGGTGTTTAAGGGGTAATTGGACTATCTCCCGACCAAGCGAGGATTCGGATTGGTTTGCTGGAATGTGGCAGTGCCCTGTTCTAAGCAACGTATTTGTGATAGCCACCCGCTCACCTTGTGACGATAATGCAGAATTGCGGCACGGATAGAACTGCGCTAACCTTTGCGAATATGCGGAGCGGGGGCAAGCCGCTAAACTACACCCCCGCTCCGTTCCGAGTGGAGCCTCAATTGCGCATTGGGGCTCTACTTCCTTTTAACATGGACGTATCGCGTGATTGTTCCGGTCTTTACGATTCGCCCGGTCTTGGTAACTCGGTACTTCGGGATTCGCACTCGAACATATGCCATCTTCATCACCTCCTTCAGGATGCTGCGTGCCACTTAATGCATGCGGCGCTTGTGGTCTGCCAGCGTTTTGCCGGCTTGCGACTTGGCCCGAGGGCTCGACTTGCCGCTCGCCAGAACAGCGGCGGCTTTGCTGAGCTTGGGGCTGTGATGCCGTGCCATACAATCACCTCCCTACGGCTGGCAACGGACAGGTTGGCTCGTGGTGCCCCGAACCGATTCGAGGGTAGCACCGCTCGGCTTAAAAAGTCAATCTCTATTCCAATTCTGTTGGTTTTGTTCTATACTAGAAAGTGCCATTATGGGGCGGATAGTGTCTGGAGAAATGGAAAATGAAGAAGAGGAATGTACTGAACCTTATTAAATACCATGTGGAGGACAACAACTACGGCTTTCGTCAGGAGGCCATAGAGATCGCCCATGACTTCGATCGGGCCGGCGACACCGAGCTCGCAGAATACGTCCTCGCCCTTCTTTCGGACGCGAATACCTTTGTCCCACAGACAAGCGGCGGCGTGGGCCATTTCCTCAGGAGAATGGACTACTCCCGCTCGCCCCTCCCTCTCCCAGAGGTCATTTCTGAGGACGTGAAGGGAATCATAAATGCAGTCGGCCATGACGCGGGCATCAATAAGTTCCTGTTCCAAGGACCTCCCGGCACAGGCAAGACCGAAACGGCCAAGCATGTCGCCCGAATCCTTGAGAGGGATTTGTTTGTCGTCGACTTTAGCGAGGTCATCGACAGCAAGCTCGGACAGACAAGCAAGAACATCACGACTCTCTTCCGCGAGATCAACGGGTTTGCCAACCCGGGCAGAATCGTCGTGCTCTTCGACGAAATCGACGCCCTTGCGATGGACAGGAACAACAGCCACGATGTCCGCGAGATGGGACGCGCGACGTCCACGTTCCTCCGCGAGTTGGACAGTATGAACACGCAAGTCGTGCTCATCGCCACGACCAACATGTACGGAACGCTCGACAAGGCGATGATTCGTCGGTTTGATTCCGTGATCGACTTCGGCAGGTACACCCGAGATGACCTCCTCGAGGTAGCGACCACGCTGCTCAACGTGCATCTAGCCAAGTTCCGCTTTGCCGGGAAAGATGTGCGCCTATTCAACAAGATAATGCGGCTTATGGACGAGGTGCTGTATCCTGCTGAGCTCTCAAACCTCATCAAAACGGCGATTGCTTTCAGCAATCCAGGCGAGCCGTTCGACTACATGCGCCGCCTTTACAAGGCTGCGACGGGCAACGTAGTTCCCGACGCCAAGAGCCTCCGCGAGCAGGGCTTCTCCATGCGCGAGATAGAGACGCTGACGGGCACGCCGATCAGCACTCTTTCGCGCGAGCTGAAAGGTTAGACGATGAGCAACGCTATTCTCGAACTGAAGGGCTCTTATGAGCGCAAGGGGGCAATGCCTCCCGGCCCGCCGTCGCTCCCAAATGGGCAATCCGTTTCTGCTGACGAGCTTGAAGGTCTAAAGGCCGATCTTGTCGAGTGCAGGAACTATTGGAAGCGCCAGCAACTCGGCATCGACTACCTAATTAATGCTCGTTATAAATCGACCGTGGCTAAGAGTAATCGTTGCAGGAGGCTCCTGGCGCGAAGCAGTGACAACGCAAGTGACTCCATTGTCGGCGCAAGGTTCGAGCAGATACCTGGAAGCGCGGGGAATAACCCCCGCCACATCATCACATACCGCGTTGCCCCGCAGACGCTGGACAAGACGGTAGAGGAGCTGGGCACCTGTATAGGCATCCTGCGGCGAAATTACCCAAACGGCGTGATAGGCAGCAAGGAGCTGTCGCAGCTCGACAAAGAAAAGTTCGACGCTTACGGAGCGTCAATCTCAAAAACGGCCTTCGCGCAAATCATTCGCGATGCCCATTACCTCGTTAATTTCTATTACACCGACACAATCGATGATGCGTACAAGAACGACGACGCCTTCGTCACCATATACGATACTGGGACGGATACATACGAGCTGCTAAGCCGAGTCATACCCGCGCTGGACAGCGGACAGGTCTTTGAGAACTGCGTTCGCTTGTATCCCGACCAATATGAGCGGCTTCGTCGCGAAGCGCCCTACCTCGTCGCCATGTCTACGGTCAACTTCGCCGACACTGACCTAGCGAAACTCTGGGGCGAGAGGGCCTATAGGGAATACGAGGCGCGTTTGCCGCTACCGCCCTCGATTCCCGATCCGGACGGAGAGCCAGTCGTCGGCGTTATCGATACGCTATTCAACGAGAACGCATATTTTAGCGCGTGGGTTGATTACCAGGACTGTATGACCGAGAAACGCGACTGCAACAACGACGTGGCCCACGGGACGCAGGTTTCCTCCATCATCGTCGATGGCCCCTCGCTCAACCCCGAGCTAGACGACGGCTGCGGCCGTTTCCGCGTCAAGCACTTCGGCATCACCGACGGCGAGAAGCTGAACTCGCTTACCGTTATGCGCGACGTCAAGAGGATAATCGAGGCAAATCTGAGCATTAAGGTTTGGAACCTGTCGCTCGGCACCGCCTCGGAATGCCCGGAAAACTCAATTTCTCCGGTCGCGTCGATCCTTGATGAGCTGCAGGCGAAATACGACGTGGTGTTTGTGGTATCGGGAACGAATCTCGAAAACGGAGAGGAGACAAAGCGCGTTGGATCGCCGGCGGATTCAATCAATTCCGTGGTGGTTAACTCGGTGGGACGCGACTGTGCGCCAGCAATCTACTCGCGCCACGGGCCGGTCTTGTCGTTCTTCGGCAAGCCCGACATAAGCTACTACGGCGGCACCAAGGAGGACGGGCTCGTTGTGGCGGCGCCTTTCGCCCTCGTGCGTGACTGGGGTACGTCTTTCGCCGCCCCGTGGATCGCACGAAAGCTCGCCTTTCTGATTTATAAGGCTCGACTCACGAGGGAGGAGGCCAAGGCGCTTCTCATCGACTCGGCCTATGGATGGGGTGAGGGCGGTCTATCCAATACAAGGGGGTACGGCGTTCCGCCTATCAGTATTGAGGACATAATCGGCACGCCCAACAACGAGATTCGATTCATCCTCTCGGGCGCAATCGACAGCTATGAGACCTACAACTACGGTATACCGATTCCCATGAACGACGGCAGGTATCCGTTCATGGCGCGGGCCACGCTCTGCTACTTCCCGGAATGCCACAGGAGCCAAGGCGTCGATTACACCACCACAGAGATCGACCTCCATTTCGGACGCATCAAGGGTAAAGGGATCAAATCCCTGGACAAAAACGTCCAGGGAGACGAAGGTTCCCAAGTCTATGAAGCGGAAGCACGTGCGCTCTACCGCAAGTGGGACAACGTCAAGCACATCGGCGACGTGTTCAAGTCCCGGTTCGCCCCGCGCAAAGCCTACGACAACCCGCAATGGGGCATTATGCTGCGCAAGAAGGAGCGCAACAAGCCTGGTGCTGGAGATGGAATCAGGTTTGCAGTCGTTGTCACTCTACGAGAGATGTACAACGTGAACCGCATCGAGGAGTTCGTGCAACGCTGCTCGCTGCGAGGGTGGATAGTAAACCGCATCGACATCGACGTGATCAACCAGATATATGAGGCCGCCGAGGTTGAAATCGACTTTGAAGACTAGTGCGCCGGTCTTGCAGCGTTCATGCTCGGATTCGAGTGCGGCCTAATTGTCCGAGGCGGGTGCTGGATAGCACTTCATGCAGCAGCATCTAACGCCCGCCTCGGCTGACAAATTTCACTATTCGAGTGGTCAATCGGTTATGAAAAGCCAGGTTTTAGATGACGTAATTCATAAGGCAAGACAACTGGGGATATTGCAAATAGCGCAAGGTTCGGCCGCTTGGGAATAGAGTTCACGGCAGTGAGGACCAACTTTCAAAGTATGCCCAGCTGCTTTATGACACATTGTAGTTTTGATTAATTTATAGCCTTTTATATGCTAAAACACGATGATTGAATACATCGCGATTCAGCATCTATGCCAAATACGTCTTACTTGAAGAATTTAAAGGTCACCCTCACGAACAGACTCATGTTGGCATCGGTCGAAGACTCGCAGTCGGTTATATCGGTAAAACAGGGCTTGAATCTTCGGTAAGTTCTTATAATAATTTAGTGCATTTGAAAGGCAGAGGATCAAGTGGAGGGCTTTTAGATGTCAACAGAGCGCACCGGCATTTTCGCCACAAAAGAGTATCGCTTTCTCTGCTGGCTCGACGCCCAACAAACTGCTACGCCCGAGGGGCCTGCAATCAAGATGTCACAAAGCGCAATAGCGGAGGCATACGGGAGCAGTCCTGCGACCATTAACGGTTGGATCAAGTCGCTCAAGGACTCGAACTGCCTTACAACCTACCGGAAAAAGAGCGGCTATATTGTTACGGAAACGGGAAAGCAAGCAATAAAGAAAATGAAAGAGTTGGAAGGCGTTATTTTTCAAGGTGACAGCAGGCCTTCGGAGCCGGCACCCTCCTCCTTGTCATATATCGATGTATTCTCAGGATGTGGAGGCCTATCGTTGGGCCTTGGCTGGGCAGGCTGGTCGGGTATCTTCGCAATTGAGAAAGACCCTATGGCCTATTCCACTTTTGAACATAATTTAATTAGCGAAACCTCCCCCTATAGCCACTTTCAGAATTGGCCTGAATGGCTCACTAAGGAATCGCACGATATTAACGATGTTCTCTCAGACGATACCGCGAGAGGGCATCTGAAAGAACTAAGCGGGGAGGTGACTCTTCTCGCTGGCGGCCCTCCATGTCAGGGGTTCTCCGTCGCGGGGGCGCGCAACGGCAATGACCCGAGAAACCTGCTTGTTTTTAAACAAATTGAAATGGCCAGAATACTCAGGCCACGCTTCGTGCTGGTGGAAAACGTTGGTGGATTTGGGAAAAAGTTCGTACTGCGTCCAAGCGATAACACCACAAGAAGCGTCGCCGAAGAGGCGGTCGATAAGCTCAAAGAGTTGGGCTATAGCGTCGGGAAAATCACCATAAACGCTGCCGACTTCGGTGTCCCACAGATACGCAAGCGGGTAATACTGCTTGCTATTTCCGAGGACTACGCAGGGAAACTTGATGTCAAGAGTTTGCTCGATGACTTGCTTTCATCTATCTGCATCGAGCAGAGGAAGGACCTTAGGCTTGCCACAAGCAGATATGTAAACGTCGCAGAGGCGCTGAGCGACCTTTCAGGCGATGAACTTGTGGCAGACCCAGAATTCCCAAGGTTTAAAACATGCAAGTATCTGCCTGCGAGCACTTCCTACCAGAAGCTCATGAGGAAGAATATTCGAAAGCAAGCAGTGCCGACCTGCCATCGCTTCAATCGGCACAGCGATAAGCTCATTGCGCTCTACAACAAGGCGCATATGACGCAGCAACCCGGGCGCCTCAGCAAGGAGTTCTTGTATGCGAACGGGTGTCACTCAAACAAGCGGTTTGTTCTAGACCTCGAAAAACCTTGCTCAACGCTAACAACTGCGCCAGAGGAGCTCATACATTTCGATAAACCTCGAGTCGTAACTCTCCGGGAGATGGCTCGCCTGCAATCGTTCCCTGACGACTTCCAATTCTATGGACGCTATACACTTAACGGCCCTGCAAGAGGAGTCGATGTTCCCCGGAATGCGCAAATTGGCAACGCTATCCCGCCTCTGGTAGGCAGGGCTTTGGGGCTAGCCATAAAAGACGTCATTTCGCTTGTTCAAACAGATGATGAAAGGTTGGAGCAATACCGCCCGAGCAACGATTAACTCAATGCCAGATTGAGTTATCGTACTCGATAGAGATGGCATGATAAATCACCTCGGTTACGAACTGGCTCGGATCGAGGTGATGTTTTTCTGAGTACTCATTGACATCGCGCCAGGTCTGTCCCGACAGCCTAACCGGCCTATAGAACTCAGGGAAAGCGTAGCCGCATTGTGAGCAATCTTTCTGGCATCCTCGGCAGACGACGCTCTTTTCGATATTGCAAGAATCACAAAGTGGCTGCCAATTTGTAAGGTCATCGGTACCACCGCGGGCACGGGGGACTTTGTGATCCTGCTGAAATCCATTCTCATCGGGCGTGCAACCACAGACGGCGCAAACATTGTTGTAGGCCCCAAGGACCATCTTCCATTTATCTGCCGAGAGTGATGTTCTGGGCCGTTTCTTTGGTGAGATGTTCAAATGAATGAGCTGATACCTCTGCCCATTCTTGATGATGCCTAGAAACCCCTCATCGCCCTGCAATTCGCGCAACCGCCTGAACGGATCGTGGTATGTGCCGCCCTTGGCGCGATCAATCGCAGCCCTGATCTCTTCGCGGCCAACGATAGGCCCGGGTATGCCATACCCTTTCGGCCAAAGAGTCTCCAATATGACGCGATAGATTTGCCGATTGGCCTTACTGTTCGTAATGAAGCCCGACGATGCCTTATCAATCCATCCGTCGCGCTCGACCAGGTAGTTATCACCATCAGTGTTAGGAGTTTGAAAATCCTGCTGTGCCTGACTAGACTTAGTGCGTCTTGGAGCGGACATGATGACCACCTTAAATCGTGAGTAACAGCTGCAAGTGTATCACTTGCCATATGAGCAACAGACAAACAGAGCCTATCGACCGAAGCTTCTAGCAGGAAGGACGCCTCTACAAGTTTCACAGGCTCCCGCACATCTGCCCCACGCTCGCCAACGTTTCACCTTTTCAGCCGCCCCGTGGCCGGGGCCGTCCGGGCTCGGAGCTGCTCGTCGGGGCTCGCCCGCGTCGTGGCCGCGTGCACTTCGGGCGCTTCCGTCGGTTCGGTCGCGCCACGGGCCGCCCATGGCGCTCGTGAGTCTCACGATGCGTCCGTCTCGCCGACGTCCTGCTGAAGCGCGCGAGCTCGAACCTGGTCTTGTGCTAGGTGGCCGAGCTGTTGGCCTGCGTGTTGGCGCTGGTCTTCATTGCCGTGGCCTATGTCGTCGTGAGCATGGCCATCGCGCTTGCAATCGCGGCCGTCGTCTTGGTGGTGTGCCTTGCCGGGTCTCCCGTTATCTATGTCACCACGTGGTGCAGGTAGCGGACTGTTGCTCCCAATGGCCCGCGGTGTCAGCGACCGATCGGCAGGCTGCCGGGAAAAGTCCAGGTAGCCTGCCGATCCCAGCTTTACATCGTTCCCTTGCTCGCGGCGTAATGCTCCGCCTGCTTAAAGGCGTCCTCGTAGGCGCGCTGTTTTGCTTCGTACTCTTGCACGTAGCGCTCCTGTTCCGCTCGGCTGGGGGGACGGGTACGGTCATGCTTCGTAGGTCTTTGGGAGATAGCTGCGCAAGCGAGTCTCCGTGCGAGGAGGCCATAAGTCTCTGCTGTCCTTCATCGGACGACAGGTAGGCTAAGAAGAACCGTGCTAGTCGTTCATCTTCAAGGGATGCGCAGAAGATGACATCGCAAGGGACAATGAGCTTAGGGCATAGCTGGGGTTCCCGAAGCACTGAATCGCGATTCGTGCTTCCAGGCACTACGAGGGCTAGCTTAAATGGCGAAGACGCTCGTGCCAATCAGCGCGGGGCAGAGGTCGAACTTGTTGCTGCCCAAGGCGATGCCGATCGGGCAGACATCGATGCTGCTGCCGCCCAGACGGAGCTCGATATGGCCCAGCAGGCTGCGAGCGATGCCGATGCCGCCGTGGCAACGGCTCAGGCAAAGTCTGACGCGGCTGCTGTCCGCGCCTCTCAGCTTAAGAACGCCGCCGCATCGCTTGCCAAGGCTACCGAGGACAAAGCCGCTGCCGATACCGCGCGCGATGCTGCGGCGACGGCCGTGATGGATGCCGAGTACGACTGGGTAGATGCTGACAAAGCCGTGACGGATACGGCTGCCGCCCGCGATGCCTCTGCCGCCGCGGTTGCCCGCCTGCGTAGGATCAATCTTGCCGAAGCCATTGTTAACGGCGGCGCTGACGATGCAGGCGAGGCGCTCAACGCCAAGATTGCCGCGGCTCACGATGCCGCCGAGCACGCCGCGGCCGCCAATGCCGAGCTCGATGCCGCCGTGGCTGCGGCGGATGCTGTGGCGCCGGCATACTTGGAGGCGCTTGCAAACTACGCCGCCGCCAAGGCCGAGCTCGACCAGGCTATTGTCGAGCTCAACGCCGAGATCGCTCGCCAAGAGGCCGCCGAACGCGGGAATGGCGAGCAGGCCCAGCCCGCCACGCAAGTGACGTACCAGGCCAAACATGCGGTGGCAACAACCGAGGCCGCGACGTGGCAGACGGCGATGCCTGCCACGGGCGATACGCCCGACCTACTGGGCGAGACCTTCGTTATCGGCGGCACGGTCCTGGTGGCCGCCGGCGTCTTCCTGTCCGATAAGCGCCGCCAGCTGACCCGTTAGGGACAGAAGGAAAGCGGACCATTTTCGGCGCGCACCGTAGGGGGCAAGAAGGTCCCACGCGGTGCGCGCCTAAAAACGTGTCCGCACGCAATGTGGCACTTAGCCTGTCGCCCTGCTCTGTCGCGGCGGCATGCACCTGAACAACGGCCCTCTAAGGAGATCGATATCGATGAGTGACAACACCAAGCATCTCGCAAAGAGGTGCGTCAAGGACGCAGGGCCGTGCCTCGCGCTGTGCGTTGCCGGCGCTGCGGTCGCGCTGCTGGCTGTTCTGGGGCCGTTCGACGTGCTTCGAAGCGGCGGCTCTCTGCATGTTTGCATGGCCCTTGCCGGTGCCATGATGACCGGCGGCGTGCTCGATCTGGTTTTTTGGGTGTTTGACCCGTTTGGATGGAAGAACGAAGGGTAAGCCCTAAGGGATGGATGCCCCGCAGCGTTAGGAGGTTCCTATGATTTGGTTTACCAGCGATACTCACTTTGGACACGAGAACATGCTACGGCTTGCCGACAGGCCTTGGTCGACTGTTGCGCAGATGAACGACGCCATGGTCGCGAGCATTAATAGCAAGGTCGCCGTGGACGACGAACTTTACATTTTGGGTGACTTTAGCTTTAAGATGACGGCCCAAGATGCCTACGAGCTGCGCAAAAGCATCGCATGCAAGCGCGTCCATCTGCTGCCCGGCAACCACGACAAAGACTGGATGCAGCCTGCGGTAGCGGATGCCTTTATCGTCGAGCCGCCCATTTGCGTGCTCAAGATCGACCGCCAAAAAATCGTGCTGAGCCACTATCCCATGGTCGACTGGCAGGGTATGTCGCACGGCAGCTGGCATCTTCATGGGCATATCCACAGCTGCGGCGGCGCGTACAACAGGTCTAACCTCAGGCAGGGGCTGCTGCGCTATGACGTGGGTGTGGATGCCAACGGCTACGCCCCGGTGAGCCTGGAGGAGCTCAAGTCGTGGTTTGCGCAGGTCGACGAGCCGGCGTGTTGCGTTAAATGGCCGTGGTGGGTCAACGCCACGGGCGATGAGCAGGTCGAGCGCGATCTCGAAGCCTATAAGAGGGAAGTGGTGGAAGTGGTAATCCGATGACGGTCTATGTGACGGGCGATATTCACGGCGGCGTCGACATGCAAAAGCTGCGCGACTGGGAGCTTGGGGATAGTCTGACGGGCGACGACTATCTGATTGTCGCGGGCGACTTTGGCTTTCCGTGGGATTTCTCTGCCGAGGAGTGCGCCGATATCGCTTGGTTGGAGTCGCGCCCCTATACCGTGCTGTTCGTCGACGGCAACCACGAACGTTTCGATCACTGGGCGGAGCGACCCATGGAGTTGTGGCACGGTGGGCTGACGCAGCGCCTGTCGGATACCTCTCCCATACGGCGCCTGACGCGCGGCGAGGTTTTTAAACTCGACGGCTCAACGATCTTTACCATGGGCGGTGCCACGAGCGTGGACAAGGAATACCGCATTCCGTATTCCAGCTGGTGGCCACAGGAGCTGCCGGACGAGCGCAACTTTGAGGAGGCACGGACAAAGCTCGACAGCGTGGGCTGGAAGGTCGACTACGTAATCACCCACACCTGCTCTACGCACATGCTTTCGCCCACGCTCTATCCGGCGCCCGGCTGGGATTGCCCCGGCGTTGATCGACTTACGGCGTTTTTCGATGAGCTGGAAGATCGCTTGGACTACAAGCGCTGGTACTACGGCCATTTTCATCGGGATGCCAACCCGGCCGAGCGCCACACCGTGCTCTACGACTGTATCGTTCGCTTGGGTGATGAACTCCAGCCCTGGGATGTTGCGTAGCGGCAAGACGTTTGGCTACTCGGCCGTTATGGTGATGTTTTTCCGGTGCGCGTGGATAACATCCCAGCTAAAGTGCTCGACCAATTGCTCGGCGGTGCGCGGCGTGGTGTCCGGCGCGATGCCTGTTTGCCCGGCGAGCCAGCCCAGCAGTGCCTCGGGCGTGCCAAAGCGTGCGCGTAGCTCGCCCAGGTCCAGGTCGCGATCGCGCTTGGAAAGGCGGCGGCCGTCCGGCGACATGAGCAGCGGAATATGTGCGTAGTGCGGCGTGGGAAGTCCCAGCAGATGCTGCAGATAGATCTGGCGCGGCGTAGAGCCCAGCAGGTCGCATCCGCGCACGACCTCGGTGACGCCCATGTCAGCGTCGTCGACCACCACGGCTAGCTGATAGGCAAAAACGCCGTCGCTGCGGCGCACCAAAAAGTCGCCGCACTCGGTGGCGAGTGCTTCGCATTGGGCGCCGTACGTGCGGTCCACGAATTCGATCACGTCGCTGGCGAGGTCGTCGACGGTGGGCACGCGCAGGCGCGTGGCCGGAGCACGCAGGGCACTGCGGCGGGTGATTTCATCAGCAGAAAGACCTCTGCAGGCGCCGCGGTAGATGGGCGTGCCGTCGCTGGCGTGCGGCGCGCTCGCGGCGTGGAGTTCGGCACGCGTGCAAAAACAGGGATAGGTGAGGCCGGCGTCTTGCAGCTGGCGCAGGGCGTCCTCGTACAGATCCAGGCGATCGTGCTGGTAGTAGGGGCCTTCGTCCCACTCGAGCCCCAGCCAGGTCAGATCGTCAATCAGTTGAGCGGCAAGTTCCGGGCGCTTGCAGCGATCGTCCAGGTCCTCGATGCGCAGCACGATGCTGCCGCCCTGGCTGCGGGCCGAAAGCCACGAGCACAGGCAGCTGAACACGTTGCCCAGGTGCATGCGGCCCGAGGGCGACGGGGCGAAACGGCCCACGACGGGCGCGGGGGCGGAGGCGGGTGGCGTCGCTGGCGCGTCCGCGGCGGGCGTTGCTATGTTGCGTGTTTTGATATCCATGCGGACGAGTATAGCGCGGGGCTTGGCAGGGAAGGCGTTGCCGCGCTCACAAGTTGGCGGCGGTGCGCATTGCGCACGGTGGGTTTGCGGCTCAAGGTCTCGATCGCTGCGTACCGACTTAGCCTCACAAACGACAGAAACCCCGGCAGCTCTTCGCAACTGCCGGGGTTTCCGCGGAAAAGGGGGACATGATCCTCGAGCGAACGGCAAAGGGGCAAACCGTTTTTGCTCAACTGCTTTATGCCCCTCGGCTGGCGGCTCAATCAGCGCATGCCGCGCCCACACAAAGCCGCTACACCTGTGACGGAGCTGTGAAGTGGTATCTATTGCTGGCGCAGGCCATGCCAAGGGTGTCCCCAATGACTAGCTGCCGGGGTGCGCGCGTGACTTTCATCCCATTTGACGTTCCGTTGACCCAGATATTCGTCATGTGTGCCCGCAAACGTGGGACAATGGCGATGTTGGTTTTACAGACAAAGGATGTGCCTATGAACGCCCCCGTTGCCAATGCCTGCCGGCAGCGCCGCTTGTTTGCGCGATTCGTTTCTGCCTGCGCGTTTGTCGCGTTTGCGTTGCTGCTGCTTCCCGCCGCCGCGTGCGCCGACGGCTACTCCATGACCCAAACCTATATCAGTGCCACGGTTGAGGCCGATGGATCGCTGACCGTTGTCGAGGGACGCCAGTTTGATTTCGACGACGACATCAACGGCGTGTTTTGGGAGATCAATACGGGCACCAACCAGCAGGGCGGCACAGCGGGCGTCGACGTGCTGAGTGTCGAGGAAGAGGACACCGCGTTTAATAAAGTCGATAGCGCGAACAAGGGCGACTCTGGCGTCTACACGGTCGAGCAGACCGGTGACGGCGTAAGGATTAAGGTGTTCAGCCCCCACGAGAGCGGTGACAGCGCGATCTATTACGTGAGCTACACCATGACCGGTGCGGTTATGAACTGGTCCGATACCGCCGAGCTCTACTGGAAGTTTGTGGGTGACGGCTGGTCTGCGGATTCCGACGATGTCGAGATGGAAGTGCGCTTCGCAAATGCCGCTGCCGGGACGGCGGCCGTCAAGGGCGATAACTTCCGCGCATGGGGCCACGGCCCGCTGACGGGCGATGTATCGCTCGATGCGGACGAACCCATGGTCACCTATACCATTCCCTGCGTGCATCAGGGCGAATTCGCCGAGGCACGCATCGCCTTCCCTAGCGACTGGGTGCCGCAGCTTGCCGCTTCGGGCGAAGAGCGCATGTCAACGATCCTGAGCGAAGAGAAGGAATGGGCCGACGAAGCTAACGCCCGCCGCGCTCACGCTCGCATGATTGCCAATGCACTTGCCGTGCTAAGTGTTGTTGCGGCGGTGGCCTTCACCGGCACAATCGTTATGCTCAAGCTGCGTAAGCGCAAGCCCAAGCCGCTTTTCCAGGACGAATATTTCCGCGATGTGCCTTCGGCCGACCATCCCGCCGTGCTTTCGGCCCTCATGAGCTGGAACGAGGTGCCCGATCAGGCATATATCGCCACGCTCATGAAGCTCACTGACGACCGTGTGATCAAGCTGGAGCAGGCGACCGTGACTAAGGCTAAGAAGGGCCTGCTGGGGCGTGAAAAAGAAGAGCAGACGTATCGCGTGACGGTGAGTGATGCAGGCTGGAAGTTGGCCAAGGGCATTGACCACATGGTGCTCAAGGTCTTCTTTGCCGGTGCTAAGCCCGACGAGAACGGCGATCGCTCGCGCACGTTTGACGAGCTGCAGCACTACGTCAAGCAGCACGCTACGCCCGTGGGCGACAAGCTCGAGGACTATCAGAACACCGTTAAGGGCAAGTTGGCCGATAGCGAGTACGTTGCCTCGGACGGCATTGTCGCAATGGTGTTCTGCCTGGTTCTTGGTATTCTGATCGCCTTTGTTCCCATGGGATCCATTTTCTTTACCGACGGCGCACAGGCGAACATTATCGCCGCGGTTATCTCGGTGCCGATTGTGCTGGTGGGTATTGGCGTGGGCCTTACGTTCCGCCGCTTTACGCCGGAAGGTGCCGAGGTAGCGGCCCGCTGCAAGGCGCTCAAGCATTGGCTCGAGGACTTCACGCGCCTAAAGGAAGCCGTCCCGGGCGATTTGGTGCTGTGGAACAAGCTGCTGGTGATGGGTGTGGCGCTGGGCGTTTCGAAGGAAGTCCTGCGTCAGCTTGCCGAGGCGGTGCCTCCCGAGGTGCGCGAGGTCGACGGTTTCTACGACAATTACCCCTGCTACTGGTGGTACTACCATCATTACGGCATCGATTCGCCGCTCGATTCGTTTAACGATGTGTATCACGAGAGCATCCGTGAGCTGGCTTCGAGTTCCGATAGCTCGGGCGGCGGCGGAGGCGGCGGCTTCTCGGGCGGCGGCGGTGGTGGCGTCGGCGGAGGCGGCGGCGGAACGTTCTAACGGTCGTAAGCTATGGGATGGGCTTTTCTCGACAGCCGTCGGGGAAAGCCCATCCCCTTTTTATGCGCTACTTACGAAGACCGTCCCCAGCGACTAGTCATTTAAGAATGTCCCCAACGACTAGGTATGGCTGCTGGGCCTAGACTGTTAGGTCGAGTTCGTAGAGGAAGCTTTCGCGCGGCATGTCGTGACGGCGCTCTTCGCGGTTGGCGCGGTGCGTGGCGGTGCGCTTAAAGCCGTGCAGCTCGTAGAACTTCCACGAGCAGTTGGAGTCGGTGTACAGGTGCGCCCTCGTCGCTCCAAGCGAGGACAGGTGCGAGATCGCGGCATCGAGCAGAACCGTGCCAACGCCCAGGCCATGGACATCGCGATCCACGGCAAGCAGCGTGACCTCGTTGTCGTGCGGCAACGGGCTGCTCTCGAGCAGGCGGTTGTTGGTTCGGATGGTTGCGCGCACAAACGAGAGATACTCGGCGCAGGCATCAGGCTCCAGCTCACGCATCTGCGATAGCAGCGCGCGTTCGGTATCCATCCAATGCTCGTTGATAGTGACGCCGGAGTTCTGTCCTGCGCGTGCAAGTGCAATGCCGCGCGCCTCGCCGTCAATCACCGCAACCTGTGAAAACGTCGACGACGAAAGGCAATAGGCGAGGTCGCACGCGGCCTCGAGGCGGTTGTACTCATCGTTATCCGAATTGTTATGCCAGAGCTGCTGTAGAATCAGCGCGATGGCGTCGAAGTCTTCGGTATCAAACGGTCGGTAGAGAACCCGCGAGACCATGGTGCCTCTTTCTTTTGCGGATGCATATCGAGCACAGTTCTACCACGCCATTGGCATCTAATTATGGTGCCCCTGTGTTCCATGAACTCACCGTGCCCGGTGCCGTGCCCATCCCCTCTGCTCGCAAACTTTTTCTGCACATGCGCCCGTTGCGGGGTGCATCGATGCGCTCGATGCGCTACATTGAATCAGTATTTTCAATGCCGCTGCGCGAGCGCTGCAGATCGACGTATCACCGACTCACAGAGCACGGCGGCGTACCAGACAGGAGGACTGCATGGGATCTGATGTGAAGATCGCACGCGCGTTGATCTCGGTTACCGATAAGACGGGCGTCGTCGATTTCGCACGGACGCTGGTCGATGACTTTGGCGTCGAGATCATCTCTACGGGCGGCACGGCTCGTGCCATCGAGGACGCGGGCGTTCCCGTAACCCCCATCGAGGAGTTCACGGGCTATCCCGAGATGATGGACGGCCGCGTTAAGACCCTGCACCCCAAGGTTCACGGCGCGCTGCTGGCCCGCCGCGATTCCGAGCAGCACATGCAGGAGGCCGCTCAGCACGGCATTAAGCTGATCGACCTGGTCGTCGTCAACCTGTACGAGTTCGAGAAGACCGTCGCCAACCCCGAGGTCACCTTCGCGGACGCCATCGAGCACATCGATATCGGCGGTCCCTCCATGTTGCGCTCTGCCGCCAAGAACGCCACGAGCGTTACCGTCATTTCCGACCCGGCCGACTATGATGCTGTCCTGGCCGAGATGCACGAGACCGGTGGCTGCACCACGCTTTCCACCCGTCGTCGCCTGCAGGTGAAGGTCTACCAGACCACCGCCGCCTACGACACGGCTATCTCCCGTTGGCTTGCCGCCCAGGCAAGCGACGTGGCGGACACCTCTGCCAAGCTCGAGATCTCGCTGGAGAAGGTCGACGACCTGCGCTATGGCGAGAACCCGCAGCAGAAGGCCACGGTCTATCGCTTTGCCGAGGGTTGCGAGAACACCGCGAGCTCGCAGTTCCCGCTCGTGGGCTCCGAGCAGATCCAGGGCAAGCCGCTCAGCTACAACAACTATCTGGATGCCGACGCCGCTTGGAACCTGGTCCGCGAGTTCGACGAGCCGGCCTGCGTGATTCTCAAGCACCAGAACCCCTGCGGCTCCGCCGTTGCCGAGGACATTACGTCTGCTTACGACCGCGCCTTCGCCTGCGATCCCAAGAGCGCCTTTGGCGGCATCATCGCCTGCAACCGCGAGGTTCCTTATGAGCTGGTCGAGCACTTTGCCGATCAGAACAAGCAGTTCGTCGAGGTTATCATCGCCCCGAGCTACACTGCCGAGGCGCTCGAGCGCATGGCCAAGCGCCCCAACCTGCGCGTGCTGGCCACCGGCGGCGTGGACCACGGCGCCCAGGTGGAGCTGCGCTCCATCGACGGCGGCATGCTGGTGCAGGAAGTCGACCACGTGACCGAGGATCCCGCGACCTTTACGTTCCCCACCGACCGCAAGCCCACCGACGCCGAGATGGCCGAGCTCGAGTTTGCCTGGAAGGTCTGCAAGGGCGTCAAGTCCAACGCCATCCTGGTCTCCAAGGGTAAGGCCGGCATTGGCATGGGCCCGGGTCAGCCCAACCGCGTTGACTCTGCACTGCTTGCCTGCGAGCGCGCCGAGGACTTCTGCGAGCGCGAGGGCGTGGAGAAGGGCGGCTTTGCCTGTGCAAGCGACGCGTTCTTCCCGTTCCGCGACAACGTCGACGTGCTTGCTGCACACGGCGTGACCTGCATCATCCAGCCCGGCGGCTCCAAGCGCGACGACGAGAGCATCCAGGCCTGCAATGAGCATGGTATTGCGATGGTCTTCACAGGGGCCAGGCATTTTAGGCACTAGAGGCTTTCCCAAGCACCCGACCTTGCCCCTCAAACCGTCGCTTGCGTACATTTAGTACGCGGCGCTCCTCTTTCGGGGCAATCTCGGGCACTTGGAAAACCCTTAATGGGATGTTGTTCTATCCCATTAAGCCGATCGGTCGCCTGACCGTATCGTCAAAATAATCTCTGCAAAAGACGGCTGCTCCGTTTGGAGGGCCGTCTTTTTGGTATAAGAGGACGGAATGACTAACACGAAAGGTATGACCATGCCCCAGATTGATGATGCCGAGCTGTTTGGCAATGCCGAGGATCAGCGTGCGTACGAGGACTTTTGCGCCAATCAGGAGGCGGTCGAGAAGTTTACGCTCGACAAGCCCGCGCTTGTCTGCCGTTGGCGCATGTCCAACAAAAAGGTGCCCATGCTCAACCGCCACATTCGCGCGCTGTCCGAGCGCCTGGTGCAGGGCGAGCCGCTTACCCACAACATGCTCAGCTGGGCCAAACAACACGTTGAGTGGTCGCTTGCCGAGGGTGATTACACCGCACACGACGGCGTGCTCATGCTGGTGATCGACATCAACGGCAACGCCGCCATGACGGTGGGCGAGTACGAGCCGCTGGCCGATACGTCGGCCAAGGCGCTACGTGCCCGCTCCGCCGAGGCCCGCTCCGAGGCCGACGAAACCGGCGTGGCGCCCGAGCTGCTCGCCGCCGTCGATAACGGCGAGCTGGCCTTTGTGGCGCCAGCGGACGAGTGTCTGTGCGGCACGGCGACGCTCATTGAGCAGCTGGCCCAGACCAAGGGCATCCCGGTCACGCGCGTGGACATTCCCGCGCAGCTCAAGGGCGCGCTGTTCCTGGTGAGTGACGAGCACGGCGTGGTCCCCGCAACCGAGACGGACGCCGCCGAGGCCGACGCCGCCACGGTCGCCTTCTTCGCCGAAGGCTACGAAAAGCTCCGCGCCCGCCGCTAAATGATTTTTCTGGGACGGGGATTAAAGAATCATTTTGGTCCCCGCCACCGCTGCGAGTGCGAGGCGGACAAAACGCCCCCGCTCGCGAACAGTTCTGTCACCTGGCACCGCGCGAGGCGTGTACCTGCAGCTTTGCGGTCATAATGGGACAAGACAACCAAGAGGGGAGCGGAATCAATGGCGCTGATCTATATCGTTGAGGACGACGAGCCCATTCGTCGTGAGCTTGTCGACATCCTTGCCCGCGCCGGGTTTGAAGTCGAGGCCTGCGAATCGTTTGAGTATGTCTCGCGCGATATTCTCGCCGCCGTGCCCGACCTGGTGCTGCTCGACCTCACGCTTCCCGTCAAGGACGGCCAGCATATCTGCCACGAGGTTCGCCGCGAATCCGAGGTTCCCATCATCGTTCTCACGTCGCGCACGACCGAGATCGACGAGGTTATGGCCATGACGCTCGGCGCGGACGACTTTGTTCCCAAGCCTTACAGCGCCCGTGTGCTTGTGGCGCGCATCAACGCACTGCTGCGTCGCACCGCGGCGTCAGGCGAGCGCAGCACACTTGTCCACAAGGGGCTGGAGCTCGACCTCGCCCGCTCAATGGTCACCAACACGCAAACGGGCACCAGCACCGAGCTCACCAAAAACGAGCTGCGTATCCTCTCGCTGCTTCTGAGCCGCGCGGGCAAGATCGTTTCGCGCTCGGCCATCATGCAGGACCTGTGGGACTCCGACGCCTTCGTGGACGACAATACGCTCACCGTCAACATCAACCGCCTGCGCACCACGCTCGAAAAAATCGGCATCAAGGGGTATTTGACCACGCATCGCGGCCAAGGCTATTCGGTCTAGGGGCCGGCTATGTCGTTTGGCAAGTTCTTTAAAGATGCGCTGCTTCCCGTCGCCGTGTGGACGTGCGGTGTGCTGCTGAGCTGCTTTGTGCTGACGGTTGCCGGTGCACCCGTCTCTATCGTGGTCGTGGCGGTCGGCGTGTCCTTTATCTTTGGTATGCTCGGCATCGTGGTCGAGTACGCGCGTCGCCGCCGTTTTCTGCGTCAGCTGGAGCGCGCGGCCGAGGAGCTCGAGAGCCCCGCATGGGTGCAGGAGATGGTGCAATGCCCGACCTATGCCGAGGGCGAGCTCGAGTACGAGGTCTTGCGCCGGGTGGGCAAAGCCGCTTGCGACGAGGTTGCCGAAGGCCGGCGTCAGACCGATGACTATCGCGACTATATCGAGAGCTGGGTCCACGAGGCCAAACTGCCCCTGGCGGCGGCTCATCTAATTTTGGAAAACCTGGATGGCAGCGAAGACGACCTGTCTCGTGTGGATGACCTGGGCCGTGAGTTGGCTCGCGTGGAGCGCTATATCGACCAGGCGCTGTACTACGCGCGTTCGGAAGTCGTGGAGCGCGACTACCTGATTCGCCGCTGGGATCTCAAGACCTTGGTGACGGGCGCGATTAAAGCCAACGCGCGCGAGCTCATCGCGGCGCACGTGGCCCCGGTGTGCGAGAACCTCGACTTTGAGGTCTTTACCGACGAGAAGTGGCTCGAGTTTATTCTGGGCCAGCTCATTCAGAACAGCATTAAATATGCGCGCGAGGACGGCGCAAAGATCGTGTTTTCGGGCGCGTTGCTGGACGAGGGCCTGGCGAGCGAACGCATCGAGCTCACCGTCGCGGACAACGGCTGCGGCGTGAGCGCGGCCGACCTGCCGCGCGTGTTCGAGAAGGGCTTTACCGGCGATAACGGCCGCACCACCAAGCGCGCAACGGGCATTGGCCTCTACCTGGTGGCGCGTCTGTGCTCCAAGATGGGTATCGATGTCACCGCGGCATCCGAGCCCGGCGAAGGCTTCGTCGTAACGTTCGCCTTCTCAACCAACAAGTTCCAATACTTTGAGTAGGCGGGCCGTCTTGCGGCACGGACGGCTATGTTCCCGAACGTGAATATAGCCGCAAGGATTTAAATGAATCGCCCCAAACAAAACGTGCCGCCCCAAACGGGGCGGCACGCCATTTTTCTATCAGACAACTCGTTGAAGTAAGGCTGCGAAGGCCGCGGGGCCGGGAGGGGTTTCCTAAGGGCACATCCCGCAGCCGCAACGCGGCGAGGACGTGCCCGTGGAAACCCCGCAGGCCCCGCGGCCGGTGGGAGCAACGCTACTTCACGACCAAGATGTCGCAGTCGGTGTTGCGCAGCAGGAACGTCGAAATCGAACCCAGCAGCGCATACTTGATCGAGGACAGGCCGCGGGCGCCGCAGAGCACCAGGTCGGGCTTAACCACGTCGAGCATCTCGTCCTTGAGCGTCTCGCGAATACGGCCGGCGCGAATCATGACCTCGACCTCGGGAATATCGGGATTGGCCTTGGCCTCTTCGAGCTGCTTGGCGATGGAGTTCTTAAATGCCTCCTCTAGGCCGTTGACCAGATCGACCGGATAGGAACCGGCGCTCTCGAGCGCCGTGGAATCGATAACGTGGCCGATGATTAGCTTGGCGCCGTTGTTCGCGGCGACCTTGATGGCGCGTGCGAGCACAAAATCCTGCTGCTCAGTACCGTCGAGTGAAACAAATACCTTGGTGTAGCCCTCGTTCATGGTTTCCTCCTTGGTCTATCGCACGGGCGCGGGGCTCGTGCATCGGGCGGGCGCGGGCGCGTTGGCCGCCGGACACTTTATCTTGTTGCAGTTATACCCAAGGATTTGGGTTTGACCGCTCGCAATTCTGTGAACGGGCGAGTTTTTTGGTAAGGGTAGGCGTAGACGCGCCCGAACGGTTGATAATGGGACATCGCCCGCACCGTCCGCAGAACAATATCGGCGGGTGTCTAACGAGGGGGTCCCTTTGGATATTATCGAGCTTCTAAAATCTGCCTTCATGGGCCTGGTCGAGGGCATCACCGAATGGCTGCCTGTTTCGTCGACCGGTCACATGATCTTGGTGGACGAGTTCGTCAAGATGAACGTGAGCGAGACGTTCTGGAATATGTTCCTGGTCGTGATTCAGCTCGGCGCCATTCTGGCCGTCTGTGTGCTGTTCTTCCATGAGCTCAATCCGTTCTCGCCCAGCAAGGGCAAGGAGGGCCGTCGCGACACCTGGGTGCTGTGGGGCAAGATTGTGCTCGGCTGCATTCCCGCCGCGGCGATCGGTCTGCCGCTTAACGACTGGATGGAGGAGCATTTCTACAATGCTCCCGTCGTGGCGCTGGCGCTCATTGTGTACGGCGTGCTGTTTATCGTGATCGAGAACTGGCGCGCGAGCAAGCGCGAGGAAATGGCCGTTGCCGGTTCGTTTGGCTCGCGTGCTGTGGTGTCGGGTGGACGTCCCGCCGGTGCGCACTTTGCGGCGCCCGCCGCGGCTACCGCTGAGGATGAGGACGATGACGAGAATCTGGACTTTGGCTCCATCGCCACGCTCGAGGACCTGAGCTGGAAGACTGCGCTGGGTATCGGCTGCTTCCAGGTGCTTTCGCTGGTGCCTGGTACGTCTCGCTCCGGTTCTACCATCATCGGCGGCCTGCTTTTGGGCTGCACGCGTTCGGTGGCGTCCAAGTTTACGTTCTTCCTGGCCATCCCTGTCATGTTTGGCGCGAGTGCACTCAAGCTGGTCAAATACTTCATCAAGGGCGGCACGTTCGGCGCCAACGAGGTCGCTATCTTGGGCGTGGGCTGCGTTGTGGCCTTTGTGGTTTCGCTCATCGCCATCAAGTGGCTCATGGGCTTCGTCCGCCGTCACGACTTCAAGTGCTTCGGTGTTTACCGCATCATCCTGGGCGTCGTAGTGCTCGCATACTTCTTCGTTCTGGAGCCTATGCTCGGCCTGTAACTTGGTTGACGCTGCGCGGCGGCCAGAGCGACAACTTGTCATTCAAAGAGGGCGGCATGACCAAAAGGTCTATGCCGCCCTCTTTTCATGCCAATTTGTTCGCTCTGGCCGCCGCTCGCTGCTGCTACCGTGACATCGGTGGCTCTGTGATTGGCGCAATGGGGTCAGGTTACTTTGCACCAGCTTGGTGCAGACAAATCTGACCCCATTGCGCCAAATCCGCTGGGGCGGGCCCGATGGTGGCGGACGGAGTCGTGGTGTGATTTGCGTCGGTGTCCGCGCGGCTCGGTATACTGGTACGGCTCAAACTATGGCGCTGCCCGCAGGCGCGCCGTCCGTCAGATGAGGAGTCGCCCATGACCCAGCCCCTGCCCTGGGAAAAGAATGTCGCGGTACCTGTGCCGCCCGCGCCGGAACCCGTGCCGCTCGATGCATACACCGCCCCTGCTGCGCCGGAGCCCGAGCTCGTTCCGCTCGACATCTACGACGCTCCCGCGCCGGCGCCCAAGCCCGCCAAGCCGCTCGTCGACATTGACAGCCTTAATCCCGCCCAGCGCGAGGCTGTCCTGTCCACCGAGGGCCCGTTGCTGGTGCTCGCCGGCGCCGGCTCGGGCAAGACCCGCGTCTTGACCTTCCGCATCGCACATATGCTCGGCGACCTGGGTGTTAAACCTTGGCAGGTTCTTGCCATCACGTTTACCAACAAGGCCGCGGCAGAGATGCGCGAGCGTCTGGCGGCACTCATTCCCAGCGGCACCCGTGGCATGTGGGTGTGCACCTTCCATGCCATGTGCGTGCGCATGCTGCGCGAGGACGCCGACCTGTTGGGCTACACCGGTCAGTTCACCATCTACGATGACGATGACTCAAAGCGCATGGTGCGCGACATTATGCAGGCGCTCGGCATCGAGCAAAAGCAGTTCCCCATCAACATGATCCGCAGCAAGATCAGCTCGGCCAAAAACGCCATGATCGGCCCCGAGGACATGCTCAAATCCGCCGACAGCCCCAATGACAAAAAGGCCGCGCAAGTCTACCTGGAGCTGGAGCGCCGCCTGCGCGCCGCCAACGCGATGGACTTCGACGACCTGCTCGTGCGCACGCTCGAGCTGCTGCGCACCCGCCCCGAGGTGCTCGACAAGTATCAGGAGCGCTTCCGCTACATTAGCGTCGACGAGTATCAGGACACCAACCACGTCCAGTACGAGATCGCCAACCTGCTGGCCGCCAAGTACCAAAACCTCATGGTCGTGGGCGACGACGATCAGTCCATTTATAGCTGGCGTGGCGCCGACATCACCAATATCCTGGACTTTGAGAAGGACTTTAAAGACTGCAAGACCGTCAAGCTGGAGCAGAACTACCGCTCTACGGGTCATATCCTGAACGCCGCCAACGCCGTGGTACGTCACAACTCGCAGCGCAAGGACAAGCGCCTGTTTACGGCCGAGGGCGACGGCGAGAAGATCCAGGCCTTCCAGGCAAGCGATGAGCGCGACGAGGGTCGCTGGATTGCCGGCGAGATCGAAAAGCTGCATGCCAAGGGCACGAGTTACGACGACATCGCCGTGTTCTACCGCACCAACGCCCAGTCGCGTATTCTCGAAGATATGTTTCTGCGCGCGGGCGTGCCCTACAAGATCGTGGGCGGCACGCGATTCTTCGACCGTGCCGAGATCCGCGACGTCATGGCCTACCTTAAGATGATCGTGAACCCGGCCGACGAGATGAGCGTCAAGCGCGTCATCAACACGCCGCGCCGCGGCATCGGCTCCACCTCGATCCAAAAGATCGAGCAGCTGGCGCGCGACAACCGTTGCTCGTTCTTCCAGGCTTGCGAGATCGCGTGCGCCGAGACGGGCATGTTTAGTGCCAAGGTGCGCAACGGCCTGTCGAGCTTTGTGTCGCTGGTGCGCGAGGGCCGCCGCATGGACGGCGAGCTCAAGGACGTTGTCGAGATGATCGTCGATAAGACGGGCTTGCTGCAGGCGTTTCGCGCCGAGGGCACCATGGAGTCCGAGAGCCGCGCCGAGAACATTCAGGAATTCCTGGGCGTCGCCGCCGAATTTGAGGAGACGCACGAGGATATCGAGGGTACGCTCGAGAGCTTGGAAGAGCTGCGCGCAGCCGGCGTTGCCGACGTGCCTGCCGAGCCTGAGTCCGAGCCCGTTGTGGTGAGCGCGCCTGCGCCCGAACCGGGGCCATCTGCCCCGGCATCCTCGTTTGAGGCGCTCGTCGGCGCGCGCGATGCCGCAGGTTCCAATCCGCTCGATAGCCTAGCCGCCCCGGCGCTCTCGCCGCAGGACGCCCTGGCCGCCGCCATCGCGGGCAACGCGTATGCCGCGCCGACGGAGATGCCGGCGGGTGCCGTGCATGCCGACGAGATTGAGCGCACCTACGGTCCGCTCACCTGTAAGGCGCTGCCGGCACTCATGGAGTGGCTGGCCCTGCGCTCCGACTTGGATTCCCTGGCCGGCGAGACGCATGCCATTACCATGATGACCATCCACTCCGCCAAGGGCCTGGAGTTCCCGGCGGTGTTCGTAGCCGGCATGGAGGAGGGCATCTTCCCGCACGTGCACGACTCTGGCGGCAGCGATGACCCGGGCAAGCTCGAGGAAGAGCGTCGCCTGGCCTACGTCGCCATCACGCGTGCCCGTAAGCGCCTATTCCTGACCTATGCGGCCACGCGTCGCACCTACGGCTCGACCTCTGCCAACCCGCGCTCGCGCTTCCTCAATGAGATTCCGTTTGAGGATATCGAGTTTAGCGGTATCGGTTCTGCCGGTTTTGAGGGCACGGGCTGGGAGAAGCGCGGCGACCGTCACGGCACCTTTGGCTCGGGCATGGGTTCGGATATGTATGGCGGCAAGGTGTTCGGTTCGCATACGCGCTCGACCGGCGGTTCCGGTTCGCGCGGCGGATCGAGCTTTGACGATTTCTTTGGCGGCAGCAGCTACGGGACCGAGCGCCATCGTGGGGTCTCGCCCGACGCCGGCCGTGTTGCCTCGACCTTTGGTTCGGGTGCGCCGCGAGCCAAAAAGCCGTCGTCCAAGGTGTCTCCGACGGTGGAGCGCAAGGTCGATCGCGCCAGCGCATCGCAGGACTTTGCCGCGGGCGATACCGTGAGCCACAAGACCTTTGGCACGGGTACCGTGATCTCGGTCGCCGGAGACATGATCGAGGTCCAGTTCGAAAAGACCGGCCAGACCAAAAAGCTGATGAAGGGCTTTGCGCCGATCGTCAAGCTGTCGTGATCCTGGCGGACCTGGGCGGGCGTATAGGGCAACATCGCCTGCTCGGGCAGTCCTGCGCAAGACGGAGAGCACATTAAGTGCTCTCCTTTGCGTGCGGAACTCGCGATCGATGTTGCCCTATACGCCCGCCCAGGTCCTTGGGTAACGGTGCTTGCGAACGTCGCTCTGCTCGTTCGCTTTTTGATCTGGAGAGCCGGGTGGGCTGATAAATAGATATGGCAAGGGGCTCTCCCGCACATGGACGGGAGAGCCCCTTGTTGCGTTTGGGTTGTTGGTGCGACCTACAGGTGGCTGATGATCAGTTCCATCTTGCCTTCGAGGTCGATGGAGCTGACGGTGCTCGGGGCCAACAGGTGGCTTCCCTTGTGGACGGGGTCGCCGCAGACGGTGCCTTCGCCGTCGATGACCGACAGGCACATGAAGGGCCAGCGCTGGTCGAGGGTCTTGCTGCCGTTGACGCGCACGCGATCGACGGTGTAGCAGGGGTTGGACTCGAGCTCGGTCACGCCGTCCACCTCGGGCGCGGTCACCGTGCCGTCGGTCGGAGCCTGAGCATCAAAGTCGATGCAGTCGAGGCTCTGCTCAATGTGCAGCGGGCGCAGGTTGCCGTCAGTGCCGGGACGGTCGTAGTCGTACAGACGATACGTCACGTCGCTCGACTGCTGCGTCTCCAAAATGAGCGTGCCGGTCTTGATGGCGTGCACGGTACCGGAATCAATCTGGAAAAAGTCGCCCTTGTGAATCGGCAACACGTTGAGCATGTCGTCCCAACGTCCTTCCTCGATCATTTGTGCGGCCTCGGCGCGGTCCTTGGCACGCTGGCCGACGATGATCGTGGCGTCGGGCTCGCAGTCCAGCACATACCAACACTCGGTTTTGCCCAGGCTACCGTTCTCGTGCTCGGCAGCGTACTCGTCGTTGGGATGAATCTGGATCGAAAGGTCGTCCTTGGCGTCCAGAATCTTAATGAGCAGCGGGAACTCCTTGCCCTCGCAGTTGCCAAAGAGCTCGCGATGCTCGGCCCACAGCCACGACAGCGTGTGGCCGGCATACGGGCCCTCCGCAATCTGGCAGTCGCCGTTGGGGTGGGCCGAGATGGCCCAGCACTCACCGATGGGGCCATCGGGAATGTCGTAGCCAAATACGGTTTCGAGCTGGCGACCGCCCCAGATCTTCTCGTGGAAGATCGGCGTCAGTTTAATCAAATCGGACATATTCATACCTCATTGTGTTGCGCGGGCGCTGCGTAAAACTGTTCAAAACGAGCGCCCGCATGACTGCAAAAACCTATGCCAACGTTACGTTGTTCAACTCAAAGCGGTCGCCAACGTTGCGCGAGACCGAATACTCAAAGGCGGCGCCGCTGTCCAAAAAGCCAATCTGGGTGAGCTCGAGCAGGGGAGAGCCAGGCTTGGTGTCCAGGCGCTCGGCTTCTTCCTCGGTTGC
This sequence comes from Collinsella sp., assembly GCA_018377855.1. Lineage (GTDB taxonomy): Bacteria > Actinomycetota > Coriobacteriia > Coriobacteriales > Coriobacteriaceae > Collinsella. The sequence continues at coordinate 28,236 of JAGZYM010000003.1, forward strand.
TGCCACGGCGCGAATGGTACGGTGGAAGCTCGAAATTTTCAGCCCGCATTGCTCGCGGATGAAATGGTAGACCGATCCGTACAGGTCCTTCTTTTTCAGCCCCGGAATCAGCTCGAGGGGCATGTAGGTGTACTCGATAACGATGGGCTTCCCATCGGCCTGACGCACGCGCACGACGTGATAGGCAAAGTCATCCTCGGCAATTCCCAGCTGGGCTGCGATGTCCGCTGGTGGATTAACAATCGAGAAATCGTAGACCACCGAGGTCACCTTTTCCCCGCGGTGCTCATACGAAAAGCCCTGGGCACGGTCGTTTTTGCCCTGGAAAAACGCCTGGCCGGGAAGTTCCGCCGTGTCCTTAACGTAGGTGCCCGATCCGCGCCGGCTGGTAATAAGACCTTCCTCGGTGATTTGCTCGATAGCTCGTTTGACGGTGATTTTGGAAACGCTATAGAGCTCACAGAACTCAACGACGGTGGGAAGCTTGTCGCCCGGTTTAAGAGCGCCATCCTCGATACTTCGACGAATATCTGCAGCTATCGCCTCGTATTTGGGAATCATGGAACCTCCTTTCCGACATATATGAATACAAAAAGTAAGTATAACCCTCAACAGGGCATCCATATTACTTTTATCTAAGAAGTTCGAGAAAGAAAAAAGAAAAAGACGCTTTACTTTTAAAATTAGAGCGCTATAGTTTAAGCAACGAACGGAATCCTTCCGCACAACAGGATCGACCGTTTGGGGACGGTTTTGTTTTGGCGGGTTGGATATCGGTATGGCCGGTGCGCGCCCGCGCCGGATAACCTGCCAAAGCAAACCCGTCTCCAACCGGAAGCTCTAGAACACGAAAGCGAGGACTTTGATGGCACAGTATCAGCTGCCCAACGACTTCTTCTTTGGCGCTGCTATGTCCGGCCCGCAGACTGAGGGTCAGTGGAACCAGGGCGGCAAGCTCGAGAACCTGTGGGACACCTGGTCCATCCAGGATCTGGGTTCGTTCTACAACCGCGTTGGCTCTTACGCCGGCAATGACTTTATGGCCAAGTACCAGGAAGACCTTCGCATTTTGAAGGACTTGGGTCTGGATACCTATCGCACTTCCATCCAGTGGAGCCGTCTGCTCGATGCCGACGGCAACCTCAACGAGGAAGGTGCCGTGTGGTATCACGAGTTGTTCCGCGCCTCTCGCGAAGCCGGCTTGGAGCCGTTTGTCAACTTGTACCACTTTGACATGCCCACCTACCTCTTTAACCGTGGCGGCTGGGAGAGCCGTGAGGTTGTCGAGGCTTACGCACATTACGCCGACGTCGCCTTCCACGAGTTTGGCCAGGAGATTAAGTACTGGTTCACCTTTAACGAGCCCATCGTCGAGCCCGAGCAGCGCTATCAGGAGGGCGTGTGGTTCCCGCAGCTCCACGACTTCAACCGCGCCCGCACCGTGCAGTATCACATCTCGCTGGCGCACGCGCTGGCCGTGGCCAACTATCGTCGCGCCTATGACGAGGGCGCTATTCGCGCCGATGCCAAGATCGGCATGATCAACTGCTTTACCCCGGTCTACACCAAGGAGAACCCCAGCGAGGCGGACCTCGAGGCCGTGCGCATGACCAGCGGCATCAACAACCGCTGGTGGCTCGACCTCATCACCAAGGGCGAGCTTCCTGCCGACGTGCTCGACAGCCTGGCCGAGGGCGGCGTTAAGCTCCCGTTCCGCGCCGGCGACCAAGAGATCCTCAAGCAGGGTGTTGTCGACTGGCTAGGCTGCAACTACTACCACCCCACGCGTGTTCAGGCGCCGGCGAGCAAGGTCGACCAGTACGGCCTGCCGCACTTTGCCGACGAGTACGTATGGCCCGACGCCGTTATGAACGAGAGCCGCGGCTGGGAGATCTACCCGCAGGGCCTCTACGACTTTGGCATGGACTGCGCTAAGAACTACCCCGATCTTGAGTGGTTCGTTTCCGAGAACGGCATCGGCATCATGGACGAATACAAGAACCGTGACGCCGAAGGAACCATCCAGGATGACTACCGCGTCGACTTTGTACGTCAGCACCTGGAGTGGGTGGCCAAGGCCATCGACGAGGGCGCCAAGTGCCGCGGATACCATTATTGGGCCGTCATCGATAACTGGTCTTGGGCCAATGCCTTTAAGAATCGCTATGGCTTTGTCGAGGTCGATCTGATGGATGGCTATAAGCGCCGTCTTAAGAAGTCGGCGGCCTGGCTCAAACAGGTCGCCACGACCCACGTGGTTGATTAGCGACCGGACGAACGTCCAGACCGCGCGCCGCCGCGCGCAACACATGGCACATCTGGTGGCAGAGGGCGACAGACCACCGTGCGCATAGGAAAGGCCGGATTTGAAAGTTAGGAGCAATCATGGCCAGTGACAACGGAAAGAGCTTCCTCGACAAGTTTGCCGAGGTCTCTGCGAAGGTGGGAAACCAGGTTCACCTGCGTTCCCTGCGTGACGCCTTCGCGACCATCACGCCGCTCTATATCCTTGCGGGTATCGCGGTTCTTATTAACAACGTCGTGTTCCCTCTGTTCCCGCTCGATGCGGCGGGCCTTGCCAACCTTCAGACGTGGGGTTCGGCGATTACGCTGGGCACCCTCAACGTCTCTGCCATTATCTTGGCCGGATTGATTGGCTACAGCCTCGCTAAGAACAAGCGCTTCGATAATCCGCTTGCTTGCATGGTCGTCGCTATCTCTGCCTTCGTCATCATGATGCCGCAGCAGATCACCGCCACGCTTGCCGCCACGAGCCCACTGCTCACCGACAAGATCACCTCCGCCGAGGTCACGGGCGCCCTTTCGACTGCCAACACCGGCACCAACGGTCTGTTCTCGGCTATTATCATCGCCCTGCTTTCCGTCTCGCTCTTCATCAAGATTTCTGGCGTCGAGAAGCTCAAGGTTAAGCTGGGCGAGGGCGTGCCTCCCGCGGTCTCCAACTCCTTCAACGTCATGATTCCGATGCTGCTTAACCTCGCGGTCTTCGCTCTTGCCGCAGCCCTGCTCGCCGTGTGCGCCGGCACCGATCTGTGCACCATCATCTCCACGTGCATCTCCAACCCGCTCAAGAGCATCATGAACGCTGGTCCGTGGGCTGTTATCCTCATCTACACCCTTGCTAACCTGCTGTTCTGCGTCGGTATTCACCAGTCCACCATCTCTGGCGCTACCGTCGAGCCGATCCTGACCATGCTCATCGTCGACAACATGGCTACCTTTGCCGCCGGTGGCACCATCCAGCCCGATCACTACATGAACATGCAGATCGTTAACAGCTTCGCCCTCATCGGCGGCTCGGGCTGCACCCTCATGCTCCTGCTCGACACGCTCCTGTTCTCCAAAAACAAGGCTTCCGAGACCGTTTCCAAGATGGCTATCCTGCCTGGTCTGTTCAACATCAACGAGCCGGTTATCTACGGTTACCCCATCGTGTACAACCTGCCGCTCATGATCCCGTTTGTCCTCCTTCCCGACCTGTTCATCGGCATCACCTATGGCCTTACCTGCGCAGGCATCATCAGCCCCTGCATCGCCCAGGTGCCCTGGACCATGCCTCCCGTCATCAATGCCCTGCTCGCTACGGGCTTTGACTGGCGCGCTGGCGTGTGGCAGGCTATCGAGATTGTCATTGGCATGGCCGTCTACCTGCCCTTTATGAAGATTTCCGAGAAGGCAATCGCCAAGCAGGAGGCTCTCGCCGAGTAGAACGCCTAACGTTCGTCCCTTTCACCTTTGCGGGCGCCGGTACGCGGCGCCGGTGCCCGCAGCTCTCTCCCTTGTGTAAAGATGCAGGGGGGTGGGCACAATAGCCGCAAGGAATAAAACCAGTTGTCGTCTGCGCGCCGCGCAGTTATAAGGAGGAAACCATGAAGAAGATCATGCTCTGCTGCAATGCCGGTATGTCCACGAGCCTGCTGGTCCAGAAGATGCAGGCCGAGGTTGCAAACCGTGGTCTGGATATTGAGGTCGAGGCTCGTCCCATGAACGAGGCCCACGATCACCTGGACGAGTGCGACATGTTGCTGCTTGGTCCGCAGATCGGCTACACCAAGGGCGATTTTGAGAAGGAGGCCGCCGGTCGTTTTCCGGTCGAGGTCATCAACATGGTCGACTACGGCCGCATGAACGCTGCCGGCATCATCGACCACTGCGTCAGCGTGATGGGCTAGGTGCTCTGCATGGAGGATATGAACGAACTGCAGATGACCTGCTTTGAGATCATCAGCTACGTCGGTACCGCTAAGAGCATGTACATCAATGCCGTGCAAAAGGCCAAGGAGGGCGATTTTGACGCCGCCGAGGAGCTTATCAAGCAGGGCGACGAGGCCTATAACGGTGGCCACGATGTTCACATGGGGCTTCTGAAGAAGGAGGCCAACGGCGAACGTAACGGCGAGGCCCCGTTGATTCTGCTGCATGCCGAGGACCAGATGGCCGGTACCGAGACCATGCGCGTCATGGCGACGGAGCTCATCGAGATCCACAAGCAGCTGCAGGCACTTCAGGCCTAGTCGGCGCTATCGCCGCGATGGACCGTGCGGTCCAACAGACAACACAGTCCCTTTGATGGGCGCCGGGAGTCTCCGCCTCCCGGCGCCCTTATTTTTGGGAATGGTCTTGCGTGGCCTGTTGGGCAACCATTTGCGTTTTCCCAGATAAAACCTGCCAAAACAAACCTGTCTCTTTTTGGTAGGTTTTTGCCTTGGGAGCGGTACCATACAGGCAATGTTTAAACGAGAAAGGTGGGCTCCCATGGAACCTAAACAGTACTACATCGGCATCGACGTCGGCGGCACTTCGGTTAAGGAGGGCCTGTTCGACGAGGACGGAAACCTGCTTGCCAAGGCCAGCGTGCCCACGCCTCCCATCGTTGACGCAGCGGGCTTTGCCGCGGTGACCGAGGCTATCGACCAGGTGGTCGCCAAGGCCAAGATTCCGCGCGCCTTTGTGGCAGGCATTGGCCTGGCCGTTCCGTGCCCCATCCCGGCATCGGGCGATGCCAAGGTCAAGGCCAACATTGCCATTAATCTGCCCGAGCTGAGGATCGCCATTCAGGAGCACTGCCCCGACGCGGTCGTTAAGTACGAGAACGATGCCAATGCCGCTGCCATGGGCGAGGCCTGGCTCGGCTCCGCCAAGGGCGTACAGAACGTGGTGATGGTCACCATCGGTACCGGCGTGGGCGGCGGCGTTATCGTTAACGGCGACGTGGTATCGGGCGTTGTGGGTGCCGGCGGCGAGATTGGCCACATGTGCCTGAACCCGGCTGAGGAGCGCACCTGCGGCTGCGGCGGCCATGGCCACCTGGAGCAGTATTCCAGCGCCACCGGCGTGGTGAGCAACTACCTTGCCGAGTGCAAGAAGGCGGGCGTCGAGCCCATCGAGCTCACCGGTCCCTCCGATTCCAAGGACGTGTTCCAGGCCTGCCGCGAGGGCGACAAGCTTGCGCTGGCCGCGGCCGATACCATGGCCGACTATCTCGGTCGCGCACTGGCGCTTATCGCCAACGTGGTCGATCCCGAGATGTTCCTTATCGGCGGCGGCGCCTCCGCCTCGGCCGATGTTTACCTCGACAAGGCTCGCGAGTACTTCCAGCGCTACGCGCTTTCCGCCTCGCGCGAGACGCCCATTAAGGTCGCTTCGCTCGGAAACGACGCCGGCATCATCGGTGCCGCCTACGTAGCCCTGCGCGCCGCCGGTAAATAGCTGGTGCAAGGGGGACAGGTTACATTGCACCAACATGGTGCAAAAGGGACAGCCTTGGCCCCCGTGCCTGCGCCCCAAAATATGCCGTGGCCCTTCCGTCTGCGAAGGCTCGGCATCGGCGTGCTACCATAGCTACGTCCAAGTACACATATCAAGTGGAGGATATCCATGGCAAACGTTCTTGTCTTTGGTCACCAGAACCCCGATAACGACGCCATCATGAGCGCCGTCGTTCTGTCCCAGCTGCTCAACCAGGTTGAGTATGCCGGCAACACCTACGAGGCCTGCGCCCTTGGTCAGCTTCCGGCCGAGTCCGCCAAGCTGCTCGCCGACGCCGGCATCGCCGAGCCCCGCGTGATCGAGTCCGTCGAGGCTGGTCAGCTCGTCGTCCTCACCGACCACAACGAGTCTGCCCAGTCCGTCGCCGGCCTTAAGGACGCCACGGTCTTTGGCGTTGTCGATCATCACCGCATCGGCGACTTCGAGACCGCCGGCCCGCTGCACTACATCTGCCTGCCCTGGGGCTCCAGCTGCACCATCGTCACCAAGCTCGCCGGCGTGCTCGGCGTTGAGCTTTCCGACGTCCAGGCCAAGCTGCTGCTCTCGGCCATGATGACCGACACGCTCATGCTCAAGAGCCCCACCACCACCGATGTCGACCGCGCCGTCGCCGCCAAGCTCGGCGAGCAGGTGGGCGTCGACCCGGTCAAGTTTGGCATGGAGGTCTTCCTCACCCGTCCGTCCGGCTCCTTCACCGCAGCTGAGATGGTCGGCAACGACATCAAGATGTTCGAGCCCGCCGGCAAGAAGCTGCTCATCGGCCAGTACGAGACCGTCGACAAGAGCCGCGCGCTCGGCATGATCGACGAGATTCGCGAGGCCATGCGCGCCTACGCCGCCGAGAAGGGTGCCGACGGCATCGTCCTGTGCATCACCGACATCATGGAGGAGGGCTCGCAGGTCCTGCTCGAGGGCGAGACCGAGGCCGCTCAGAAGGGCCTGGGCATTGCCGACGAGCACGACGACGTCTGGATGCCGGGCGTCCTCTCCCGTAAGAAGCAGGTCGCTGCCCCCATCATGGCCGCCTGCTAGGTTTAGTTGACCAAACGCCACGACCGGATCGCGGACGCCCCGCGCTCCGGTCGTTTTTTGTGCACGTCGCCGCGTCGTCTCTTGGACAGGCGTGCCCGTGCCGTTGAGCAAATAATGTTCAACCTGTGGTTCCGCTTTTCGGCCACGCCTGCGTGCTTGTCGTGCAGGGTAGGCTAGATGCAAGCGTAATACGTTAGAGCGCGGCGCCGCCACTTGGGCGGGCCGTGCTTTTTTAAGACGGGAGCCATCCCGTGAAAGGAGCCGCCCATGGCAGCAACTGAGCAGCTGTTCAACGTTCGCGAGCGCAAGCGCTTTGAACGCCACGACATCTGGGAGCGCATCACCGAGAACGGCACGATTTCTGCCGCCGTCATGGTCTTCGCCGCCATCGCCGCCGTCATTTGCGCCAATACCGATGCCTACGAGGCCATCCATCACTTTTTGGAGACCCCGCTGTATGTGGGTCTGGGCAACCTTACGGCCGGTCTCACCGTTGAGCTATTCGTCAACGACTTCCTCATGGCGATTTTCTTTTTGCTGGTGGGCATTGAGCTCAAGTATGAGATGACGGTCGGCGAGCTCAAAAACCCGCGCCAGGCTATGCTTCCCATGCTGGCGGCCGTGGGCGGCGTCGTCGTTCCCGCCTGCATCTATCTGATCTTTAACCATGCCGGCGCGCACAACGGCTGGGCCATTCCCATGGCAACCGATATTGCCTTTGCGCTGGGCGTGCTGTCGCTTTTGGGCAATCGCGTGCCCAACGGCGTGCGCGTGTTCTTCTCGACGCTCGCCATCGCCGACGACCTCATTTCCATCGCCGCCATCGCCATCTTCTACGGTCAGAGCCCCAATCCGTTTTGGTTGGGCGCCGCCGCGCTTGTGACCTGCGCGCTCGTGTGGCTCAACAAGACGCAGCACTACCGTCTCGCCCCGTATTCGGTGCTGGGCCTGCTGCTGTGGTTCTGCATGTTCAAGAGCGGCGTACATGCCACGCTTGCTGGCGTCATCTTGGCCTTTACCATCCCGGCCAAGTGCGGTGTTAAGCTCGACAGCCTTACCGATTGGTTGGGGGAGTGCCTGCCGCTGCTCGATGACCGCTACGATGACGAGGCGCACATCCTGGGTCAGCATGACTTTACCGTCTCGACCACCAAGGTCGAGCGCGTCATGCACCGCGTGACCCCGCCGCTCATCCGCATGGAGCGTCTGATCTCCACGCCGGTCAACTTTGTGATCCTGCCGATCTTTGCGTTCGTGAACGCACAGGTTCGCCTGGTGGGCGTGGACATGAGCACGCTACTCACCGACCCGGTGACGCTCGGCGTGTACTTTGGCATGTTGCTGGGCAAGCCGATCGGCATCTTTGGCATGACGTTTGCCCTAGTCAAGCTTAAGGCTTGCGAGCTGCCGCGCAATGTCAACTGGCACATGATTGCCGGTGTGGGCATTCTGGGTGGCATCGGCTTTACGATGTCGATTCTCATCAGCGGCCTTGCCTTCCCGACGGCCGAGTTTGAGGTTCTTGCCGCCAAGGCTGCCATTCTTGCCGGTTCGGTCACCGCTGCCGTGCTCGGCATGATCTACATGAGCGTGGTTTGCAAACACCCCGCGCCCAAGGGCGAGTAAAAGCTCGAAAACAGACACCAGAACCGGTTTGGATGCGTTCGAAACTCGGATCCGGGTGCTACTGGCCCTCTGCCAGACACCCCCGTGGTCAAAAAACGCCGTTTGTGAGTACTGTTACAAACGGCGTTTCATTTTAGGTGTGGAAAATAATGAACAAAGTTATAAGAACTGTACGTTAATGAGTGAGCATCGACTTCCAATTCGGCGCTGGTTGACGGTGACTAGGGAGTTTCAAGTCCAGTTTTGCCGATTTCGACCAAAAATCGCTGCTACTAAAAAAGTAACAGTACTCATATTTGCCCTTTTTTGGCCACAAGCCCTAAAACAAGCTACGCCAGGGTCGGGAAACGGGCCAAATCGTCGGCCTCGAGGCTTATTCCACGGTGCCGTAGATGGCGCCCCAGCCGTGGGCGGCCAAGGCGGAGTTGAGCTGGTCGCAAAGTGACTGGCGGTCGTAATAGCCGGGCGGTAGCAGGTTGACGATTTCCATGAGATCGGGCGCCAGGTCCAAGATTTCGGCCTGTACGATCAGATCCAGGCGGTCGATGGCGTGGCGGTCGTAAAACAGTCCGTCGACCAGGCGCTGCAGGTCGCCGAATTCCTCGGCCTGGAACGATCCGTACTCCATAGTGCCTCCTTGGGCGCTCCACGCCGGCATGCGCGGCGATTCGTAATTCATTGCGATGGACTTAATCTATCACGGCTTCATAACGTTGCGACGGTGGCGGTCTATACTTAGAAGAATTGCAACGTACCGCTTCGTGAAAGGTCGCACCCATGCAGACGATCTACCAGAAGATGGAAACCACCGAACTCGATGCCGCCATCGAGGCGCTCAAGGCCGAGGCCGCCGAGGTCAAGGCCAAGGGCCTGGCGCTCGACATGGCCCGCGGCAAGCCGTCGCCCTCCCAGGTGGACATCTCTCGACCCATGCTCGATATCCTCAATGCCGATGCCGATCTGCACGACGGCAACGTCGACTGTTCCAACTACGGCTGTTTTGAGGGCATTCCCTCGGCACGCAAGCTAGCGGGGGAGTTCCTGGGTTGCCCCGCCGAGCAGACGCTCGTGCTGGGCTCGTCGAGTTTGCTGATCGAGCACGATATCGCCGGCATGTTCTGGCGTTGCGGCTCGTGCGGCAGCGAGCCCTGGGAGGCTTACGAGGCAGCGCACGACGGCAAGAAGGTCAAGTTCCTGTGCCCGGTTCCCGGCTACGATCGCCACTTTGGCATTACCGCCGACTTGGGTATCGAGAACGTCCCCGTCGCGATGACCGACAACGGCCCCCACATGGACGAGGTCGAGCGCCTCGTCGCCGCCGACGATTCCATCAAGGGCATCTGGTGCGTGCCCAAGTATTCCAACCCCACGGGCATCACCTTTAGCGAGGACACTGTGCGCCGCCTGATTGAGATGCCCACGGCCGCACCCGATTTCCGCATCTTCTGGGACAACGCCTACTGCGTGCACGACCTGTACGACGAGACCGACGAGCTCGCCAACATCTTCGATCTTGCCCGCACGGCGGGCACCGAGGACCGCGTGGTGGCCTTTGCCTCGACGTCCAAGATCACTTTCCCGGGTGCCGGTATCGGCTTTATCGGTGCGAGCCCCGCGGTTATCGCGGAGTTCTCCAAGCGCCTGAAGGCCGGCCTCATCAGCGCCGACAAGCTCAACCAGCTGCGTCACGTGCGCTTCCTTCCCACCATCGAGGCGGTCAAGGAGCACATGAAAAAGCATGCCAAGTTCTTGCGCCCGCGCTTTGAGGCCGTCGAGCGCAAGCTCACCGAGGGTCTGGGCGAGACGGGCTGCGCCACCTGGACTCACCCCCGCGGCGGCTACTTTGTAAGCTTCGATGGTCCCGAGGGCTCGGCCCAGAAGGTTGCTGCGCTTTGCGCCGACCTGGGCGTCAAGCTCACGCCGGCCGGTGCTACCTGGCCCTATGGCAAGGACCCGCGCGATACCAACATCCGCATCGCGCCGAGCTATCCCACGGTCGAGGACCTGGAGGCCGCGCTCGATGTACTGGTGCTGGTCGTTAAGCTTGTCGCTGCCGAGCTTGCGCGTGCCGAGCGCGCCTAACGCGCGGCTTCCCGTACTATCCGCACCTTCGATACGTAAAGGAGCATATACATGGATTTGGGTATTTCCACCAACCCCACGCCAGAGCTCTACACCATTAAGGTAACCGGCGAGATCGATATCTCTAACGCCGATAGCCTGCGCAATGCCATCGACCTGGCGCTCGAGCAGCCCACTGAGGCCGTTGAGCTCGATTTTGCCCAGGTGAGCTACATCGATTCGACGGGCATTGGCGTGCTCGTGGGCGCCGCGCACCACGCAGTCGACCACGGCAAGCGCTTTAGCTGCACCAATGTGCAGCCCCCGGTGATGCGCGTGGTTCAGCTGTTGGGTGTCGACCAGGAGATTTCGATCACCGCTGCATAATCTTTGCCCCCAAAAGGGCGTGCCGTTTGGCATATGTTTGTGATGCGCTCGGACGTTTTGGCGTCCGGGCGCTATACTTGACCGAATGAATAGACGAGTTCCGGCCGAATGGCGCGGTGCGGGCTCGACTCACATCGAGCCTTGGAGGTATGTGTGTTTGGTATTGGAGAGGGTGAGCTCGCGATCATCGTGGTCTTCGGCTTTTTGCTGTTTGGCCCGGATAAGCTCCCACAGATGGGCCGCACGATCGGCCGTGCCATTCGTCAGTTCCGCGAGACGCAGGAAAAGATGACGGCCGTTGTTCAGTCCGAGATCATCGATCCGGTAAGCGAGGCTGCTTCGGCTCCGGTCAAGCCCAAGAAGGCTGCCGTCGATGACGATTCCGATGCGGACGAGGATGCCGCCGGGACGGCTGCACCCGCAAAGAAGGAGACCTTTGCCGAGCGCCGTGCCCGCCTTGCCGCCGAGAAGGCCGCGAGCGAGGGTGCCACCGAGGACGAAGGTATTGCCGAGGAGGCCGAGAACGCAGAGCCTGCCGCCGCTGCCGCCGCCGCCGAGCCCGAGTCTGCTGCAGAGCCGGAGCCCGAGCCCGAGCCGGCAGAGCCCACGACGGCCGATCTCTACGCCCGTCGTCCCCGCAAGCGCAAGGCCGTCGTCGACCAGCTCGCTCGCGAGCTCGAGGCCGAGGACGACGCTGCCGCCGCCGATGCCCCGAAGGGAGACGATGAGTAATGCCTATCGGACCTGCGCGTATGCCGCTCTTCGATCACCTGGGAGAGCTCCGTCGCCGCCTGACCATCGTGGTCGTCTCGGTGTTTGCCGCAGCCATCGTGCTGTATTTCGCCACGCCCGTGGTGCTCGACATCCTGGAAGATCCCATCCGCTCCTTTGTGCCGGATGGTAAGTTCTACATCACCACCACGCTCGGCGGCTTTGGCCTGCGCTTCTCGCTGGCCATCAAGATGGCCGTGGTCATGTGCACGCCCATGATCATCTGGCAGATTCTGGCGTTTTTCCTGCCGGCGCTTCGCCCCAACGAGCGCAAGTGGGTCGTGCCCACGGTGCTCGCCTCGACGGTGCTGTTCTTCCTGGGCGCAATCTTTTGCTACTTCATCATCATCCCTGCGGGCTTTGAATGGCTCATCGGCGAGACCTCGGCCGTTGCCACGGCACTGCCCGATTTGGAGAACTACGTCAACATGGAGCTGCTCTTTATGATCGGCTTTGGTGTGGCGTTTGAGCTGCCGCTCATCATCTTCTACCTGTCCGTCTTCCATATCGTGTCCTACGCGGCCTTCCGCAGCGCCTGGCGTTACGTATACGTTGGCCTGCTTGTGGGCTCGGCTGTGATTACGCCCGACGGCTCGCCCGTTACGCTGGGCCTCATGTATGGCGCCCTGCTCTCGCTCTACGAGATTTCGCTCGCCATCGCCCGTGTGGTCATTACCGCGCGCGAGGGCAAGGAGGGCTTGTTCGTGAGTCGTCTGGACCTGTTCTCGGACGATGAGGACGACGAGGAGTAAATCGGTATGCACGAGGTTGGCATTGTCAACGGCATACTCGATACAGTGATTCGTGCGGCGCGTGGGGCGGGGGCCTCGCGCGCCGTTTTGGTAACGCTTCGTATCGGGGATATGACCGAGGTCGTGCGCGAGGCGCTTGACTTTGCGTGGGAGACGTTTCGTGACGAGGACCCGCTCACGCAAGGTTGCGAGCTTGCGGTAGAGGAGGTCCATCCGCAAAGCGAGTGTCTGGACTGCGGTGAGGTTTTCGATCATGACCGCTTCCACTGCCGCTGCCCCCAGTGCGGCGGCGCCAATGTGCGCCTACTGCACGGCCGCGAGCTCGACATCGCAAGTATCGAAATCGAGACCCCCGACGATTAGCCCATCAGCCATCTGGGGACGGGGTATAAAGGGGCAGAAGTAAGGAGTGCCGAATATGGCCGAGAAAACGATTGATATCGCGTCGCCGATTCTGTCGCGCAACGAGCGCCTGGCAGATCAGCTGCGTCAGCGATTTCATGAGACAAACACCTACGTGATTAACGTGCTGTCGAGCCCCGGCTCGGGCAAGACCACCACGATCCTGGGCACCAACGAGCGCCTGCGCGACAAGGCTGGCCTGCGCTGCGCCGTCATCGAGGGCGATATTGCCTCGGATGTCGACGCCATTACCATGAAGGAAGCCGGCATGCCCGCCATCCAGATCAACACGGGCGGCCTGTGCCACCTCGAGGGCAACATGATCATGGAGGCCGTTGACGCGTTCGACCAGGCGGTGGGTCTGGAAAACATTGACGTCATCTTTATCGAAAACGTGGGTAACCTGGTCTGCCCGGTCGACTTTGACCTGGGCGAGAACCTGTCCATCATGATTCTTTCGGTGCCCGAGGGCGACGACAAGCCCATCAAGTACCCGGGCATCTTCCAACACGCCGGCGCGCAGCTGCTCAACAAGGTCGACGTGGCTCCGGCTTTCGATTTTGACATGGATAGGTATACTAAGACACTCGATGACCTCAATCCGCAGGCGCCGCGGTTTGCCGTGAGCGCGCGCAAGGGCGAGGGCATGGATGCCTGGTGCGATTGGCTCATCGGGCAGATTGAGCAAGCAAGGGCGTAAGTCGGCCGCCATACGGGCGGGCGTAGCCGCAGAGATACGAGATAGGAGCCTCTTTTGAAGCTCATCATCGCCGAGAAAAACGACGCCGCGCGTCAGATCGCCGAGCGTCTGTCCACGGGTAAGCCCAAAAAGGACAAGGTGTACAACACCGCCATCTACCGCTTTGAGTGGAAGGGCGAGGAGTGCGTGACGATCGGCCTTGCCGGTCACATCCTTGCGCCTGATTTTTGCGACAGCGTGCTGTTCGATAAAAAGCTGGGCTGGTATTCGGTCACCGAGGACGGCGAGATACTGCCGGCCGACATGCCCGATGGCCTGGCGCGTCCGCCTTACGACACCAAGCGTAAGCCGTTCCTTGCCGATGGCATCTCCATTAAGGGCTGGAAGCTCGAGAGTCTGCCTTACCTCACCTGGGCGCCCGTCATTAAGTTGCCGGCTGAGAAAGAGCTCATTCGCTCGCTTAAGAACCTCGCCAAAAAGTCCGACAGCGTCATCATTGCCACGGACTTCGATCGCGAGGGCGAGCTGATCGGTTCGGACGCCCTCAACAAGGTGCGCGAGGTGGCGCCCGACTTGCCGGTCGCCCGCGCCCAGTATTCTTCGTTTACCAAGGCCGAGATCACGCAGGCCTTCGATAACCTTGTCTCGCTCGACCAGAACCTGGCCGACGCCGGCGAGAGCCGTCAGCACATCGACCTCATTTGGGGTGCGGTGCTCACGCGCTACCTGACGCTCGCCAAGTTTGGCGGCTTTGGCAACGTGCGTTCCGCCGGCCGCGTGCAGACGCCGACGCTTGCCCTGGTGGTCGAGCGCGAACGCGAGCGCATGGCGTTTGTGCCCGAGGACTATTGGCAGATTCGCGGCATGGGCGCCGCGCAAGGCGCTGCCGAGGACGATCGCTTTAAGATCGCGCACAAGACGGCGCGCTTTACCGACAAGGATGCTGCTGAGACGGCGTACGGTCACGTTGACGGTGCCAAGACGGCAACCGTCGCCGCGGTGACCAAGCGCTCGCGCAAGCAGCAGCCGCCCACGCCGTTTGCGACCACCTCGCTGCAGGCTGCCGCCGCAGCCGAGGGTATCTCGCCTGCGCGTACCATGCGTATCGCCGAGTCCCTCTACATGGCGGGCCTCATCAGCTACCCGCGTGTCGACAATACCGTATACCCCGCGACGCTCGATCTGGGCGCCGTGGTGAGTGACCTTGCAAAGATCAACCCGGCGCTGGCGCCCGTGTGCAAAAAGGTCCTCGCCGGCCCCATGAAGCCCACGCGCGGCAAGGTCGAGACCACCGACCACCCGCCTATCTATCCCACGGGCGAGGGCGATCCGTCCACGCTCGACGGCGGCCAGCGCAAGCTCTACGACCTCATCGCCCGCCGCTTCCTAGCGACGCTTATGGGTCCCGCGACCATCGAAAACACTAAGCTCGAGCTCGACGTGAACGGTGAGCCGTTCGTGGCTTCGGGCGATGTGCTCGTGACCCCGGGTTTCCGCGAGGCGTACCCGTACGGACTCAAGCGCGACGAGCAGATGCCGCCGCTGGAGCAGGGCGATACGGTCGACGTGTTCGACATTAAGCTCGAGGCCAAGCAGACCGAGCCGCCCGCGCGCTACAGCCAGGGCAAGCTCGTGCAGGAGATGGAAAAGCGCGGCCTGGGCACCAAGTCCACGCGCGCGAGCATCATCGAGCGCCTGTACGCCGTGCGCTATCTCAAAAACGATCCCGTGGAGCCGAGTCAGCTGGGCATCGCCATTATCGATGCACTGTCGCAGTTTGCCCCGCGCATCACGAGCCCCGATATGACCAGCGAGCTCGATGGCGACATGACCCGTGTGGAGCGCGGCGAGGATACCGAAGAGCATGTCGTGACGCACTCGCGCGCGCTGCTGGCTGGCGTGCTCGACGAGCTGCTCAAGCACACGCAGGAGCTGGGCGACGCCATCAGCGACGCCGTCACGGCCGATGCGCGCGTGGGCGCTTGCCCCAAGTGCGGCAAGGACCTGGTTATGAAGACGAGCGCCAAGACCCGCGGCAGCTTTATCGGCTGCATGGGCTGGCCCGACTGCGATGTGACCTATCCGGTGCCGAGCGGCGTCAAGGTAAGCCCGCTCGAGGGCGAGGCGGCCGTGTGCCCCGAGTGCGGCGCGCCGCGCATTAAGTGCCAGCCGTTCCGCCAGAAGGCCTTCGAGATTTGCGTGAACCCCACGTGCCCCACCAACTACGAGCCCGACCTTAAGGTGGGCGAGTGCAAGGTGTGCGCCGAGGCCGGACGCCATGGCGACCTGATCGCGCACAAGAGCGAGAAGAGCGGCAAGCGCTTTATCCGCTGCACCAACTACGATGACTGCGGCGTGAGCTATCCTCTGCCGGCGCGCGGTAAGCTCGAGGCGACGGGTGAGACCTGCCCCGAGTGCGGCGCCCCCATCGTGGTGGTCAACACGGCGCGCGGTCCGTGGCGCATCTGCGTGAACATGGACTGCCCGACCAAGGAGAAGAAGCCCGCCCGCGGCCGCAAGGCCACGACTAAGGCGAGCACGGCCAAGAAGACGACGGCTGCGAAGAAGACGACCGCTAAAAAGACGACCGCCAAAAAGACGACGGCCAAGAAATCGACAACCAAAAAGGCGGCTGCCGATAAGTAACCGAGCACATATCCGAGCACATATAGACACGGCGGGGTCGGGCGCGCATTTGCATTTGCGCGCCCGGCCCCACTTCTAAGTTGCGGTGAAATAGGGACTGTTTTTGCTGGTAAAAGGCCTAATTAATCCCTATTTCACCGCAAGTTTTGATCAGTTGTTGGGATTACTTCACCTCGACGGGTGCGGCGCCGGGGTAGCGGTCCTCAAAGTCCAGGCGGTATTTGTTGTCGTTGGTGCCCGCCACGTTGTCGCGCGACAGCGGCGCCACGATCTCATTCTTGTGGTCCGCAGGCTTGGCGTATTTCAGGCTGATCTCCCAGGCATCACAGATTGCGTCAATGCGGTGATCCAGGTCGTCGTACAGGGCGATGATGTCCTTCCAGGAGCTGTAGTTCTTGGAGCTCGTCGGGACGTCTAGGTCCTCGACGATGTCGTAATACTGCTCGATGGTGTTCTCCGTGCGCTCGGCGACGTCGGCGAGATTTTGACGGGTGGTTCGATCCTCTTCCAGATAGCTGCCGTTGAAGTTCTGCGCGCAGCCACGGACGTAGTTGTCGAGGTCTTCGAGCAAGTCGTAGTATTCGCTTAGTCGGCGGTAGAGATTCTGCTCGGAGAGCGTTGCTTCGCCGCCATCCTCGTCGTCGTCATCGTCATCATCGTCGTACAGGCTGTTGGGATCGCCGAGAGGCTTTAGGTCATCGTCGTCGACGTCATGGTGCAGCTTAGCTACCTCGGCGGTCGTCTGCGTGGCGGCGTTGTCGAAAGGCTTGATCACAAAGAAAACGACCAGGGCGATGATGATCGCCACCAGCACAACGATAACGGCGATAAGCGGCCCGGTGCCGCTCTTTTTGGGAGCGGGGGTCTGTGGTGAAGCGGGCGCGTATGCGGGAGCCGGCTGCTGTTGGGGCGAGCCACTCGCGACGGGTACGCGCTGCGTAGTCTCGACGGTCGCGGGGCCTGCGGCGGGGTCGGGGCGATAGGCGAGGGGGTCGTCCGCCTTGGCTTGCGGCGTATCGAGGGAACCGGTCTGCTCAAAAGCGGGCTGGCTATCGCTCGCGGTTGTTTGCTCAACGGGTGCACCGCACGAGGTGCAGAACTTGGCATCATCTGCAAGAAGCTTGCCGCACGAGGCGCAATACCGAGACATTGCCACTCCTTTCGCCACATTTCAATGCAATACGACGATTATACCCAGCGTCCAAAATTCCCCATCATAAGTTGCGGTGAAATAGGGACTGTTTGGCGGTTTCAGAGCTTCAATCAGTCCCTATTTCACCGCAACTTTGGAAAGGCACCTTTAGCCATTGGGGACGCACCGAGCACTGGGGTATCATGGCTTGGTTGCTATAAATCGCATTTACGCGCCTTGTAGGAAGGGGCTGCGCCCATGGCTTTTGAGCCCGCTCAACATAGCTTTATCACGCTCGAGGGCGTCGACGGTGCCGGCAAGTCCACGCAGGCGCGCCTGCTTGCCCGCGCGCTCGAACTCGCTGGCTACCAGGTTGTGAGCCTGCGCGAGCCGGGCGGTACCGCCATCAGCGAAAAGATCCGTGCTCTGCTGCTCGACCCCGCCAACACGGCGATGGGTGACACCTGCGAGCTGCTGCTCTACGAGGCGGCGCGTGCCCAGCTGGTGCACGAGGTCATAGCTCCCGCCCTTGCTGCCGGCAAGGTGGTCCTGTGCGACCGCTTCTACGATTCCACAACCTGCTATCAGGCGTTTGCCGATGGCCTCGACCGTCAGATGGTACGCAATGCCAACAACCTGGCTGTCGCCGGTACGCATCCGGCGCTCACGCTCGTCTACCACATCACACCCGAGCAGGCGGCGTTACGCATGGCAGCCCGTGGCGCGGCAGATCGCATGGAGGCAAAAGGCATGGCCTTCCAAGAGCGCGTCTACCAGGGATTTTGCGCCATTGCCGCCGAGGAACCAAACCGCGTAAAGCTCATCGACGCGACCGCGTCCATCGAGGACGTCTTCGCGCGGACGGTCGAGCAGGTTCGCGTCTACGGCCTCGACATTTCCCAGGACGCCGTCACCGCCGCGCTTGCCCAGGAGGCCGAGTAACATGGCCCCCGCTCAGACAAGCCTGCTGGCCAAGCTTGACACCCAAGAGCGCGTGCGCGACTTTTTGACCAATGCCGTCGCCAGCGGTCGCGCATCGCACGCCTACCTGTTTTTGGGCGCGCCCGGCGCGGGCAAGCTCGACGCCGCGTGGGCGCTCGCCCAAGCCTTCCTGTGCGAGCAGGATGGCTGCGGCTCATGCGATAGCTGCGTGCGCGTCGCCCGCCATACGCACCCCGACGTGCACTATTACACGCCCGAGAGCGCCACGGGCTACCTCATCGCCCAGACGCGCGAGCTACTCGACGACGTACCCCTGGCGCCCATCCGCGCCAAGGCCAAGGTCTACATCATTGACCGTGCCGAGCAGCTGCGCGCCAACACCGCCAACGCACTGCTCAAAACACTCGAGGAGCCGCCCGAGGGCGTTATGTTTATCTTGCTGGGCACCTCGGCAGACGTGATGTTGCCCACCATCGTGAGCCGCTGCCAGTGCGTGCCGTTTCGGCTGGTGTCACCCGCCGTCGCCGCGCACGCCGTGAGCCGTGCCACTGGTCAGGATATCGCGCGTTGTCGCATGGCCGTCGCCGTGGCGGGCAGCCCCACGCGCGGCATCGAGTTCCTTAAGAGTGCCGAGCGCCAGGACGCCCGCCGTCAGATGGTCCGTGCCATCGACTCACTCATTGCCGCCGACGAGGCCGACGTGCTCAGCCGCGCCAAGTCGCTCATCGTCGCCGTTAAGGCGCCGCTCGCCGAGGTCAAGTCCACGCAGGAAAAGGTGCTCGAGCAAAACGCCGACTACCTGTCGCGTGGAGCATTGAAGCAGCTTGAGGACCGCAATAAGCGCGAGCTCAATGCGCGCGAGCGTTCGGGTATCATGGAAGCGCTGGCGAGCGCGCGGACGCTCATGCGCGATGTGCTGCTGACACTTCAGGACGAGGCGGCCGACGTGGTGAACGAAGACGTGCGCGACACGATCGGTCGGCTTGCCGCTGCGACCAATGTTGCGGGTGCCACGCGGGCGCTCGAGGCAGTCGCGACCGCCGAGCGCAACATCGCCAGAAACGTTACTCCCCAGCTGGCCATCGAGGTCATGCTGTTCGATATCAGGAAGGCACTGAAATGCCGTTAGTCGTACCCGTTAAGTTTACCTACGCCTCGCGCGACCTGTGGTTCGACCCGCAGGATCTGGATATCCTCGAGGCAGATTACGCTATCTGCTCCACCGAGCGCGGAACCGAGATTGGCCTGGTCACGGCCGATCCCTTCGAGGTGCCGCAAGACGAGATCGGTCAGCCGCTCAAGCCCGTGCTGCGCGTGGCGAGCGACATCGACCTGCAGCTTGCCGACGACCTGGCCATCCAGGGCGACGAGGCCATGGTCGACTTCCGCCGTCTGGTCAAGGAGCTCGACCTCGAGATGAAGCCGGTGGGCGTCGAGTACCTGTTTGGCGGCGAGAAGGCCGTGTTCTACTTTGCGGCCGAGGAGCGCGTCGATTTTCGCCAGCTCGTCAAGGATCTGTCCTCGACGCTGCATATTCGCGTCGACATGCGCCAGATCGGCGTGCGCGACGAGACCCGCCTGGTGGGCGGCTATGCCCAGTGCGGCCAAGAGCTCTGTTGCACGCGCTTTGGCGGACAGTTTGAGCCCGTCTCGATTCGCATGGCAAAAGAGCAAGACCTGCCGCTCAATTCCTCCAAGATCAGCGGCGTGTGCGGTCGTCTGATGTGCTGCCTGCGCTACGAGTTCGAGGCCTACAAGGACTTTAAGAGCCGTGCGCCCAAAAAGAAGACGCTCATCGATACGCCGCTTGGCAAGGCGCGTATCCAGGAGTATGACACGCCGCGTGAGCAGCTGGTGCTGCGCCTGGAGAACGGCAAAGTCTTTAAGGTCAACCTGGCCGATATGACGTGCTCGGAGGGCTGCAAAAAGAAGGCCGCCGAGCAGGGCTGCAACTGCCGCCCCGACTGCGTGACGCGCGACGTGCTCGAGCGCATTGAGTCGCCCGAGATGCGTCTGGCGCTCATGGAGCTCGATCGCGAAAACGGCGTCGATGTGGGCGATGGCCTGTCGAGTGCCGACCGTCTGGCCGGTACGTCGATGCCCAAGCGCCGTCGTCGCGATGCCGAATCCGATGCTCGCGCCGGTCAGGGCCAGGGCGAGGGCCGTGGCCGCGGAAAGGGCCGCGGTAAGGTCGAGGCACCCGAGGCCGAGGAGGCCGCCGGTGGCCGTCGTCGTCGCAAGCGCTCGGGTTCGGGCGATGCCGGCGAGGCCGCTCCCGCAGGCAAGAACGCTTCCCGCGAGCGCGAGGCTCAGCAGCCCCAGCAGCAGAATCGCGGCGGTGGCATGAACCCCACACGTCGCCGCCGCCGTCATCTGTCGAGCGAGGAGCGCGAGGACGCCTTCCGCGCCGCAGCCGCTCGCGAGGCTGGTACCGCCCCCAAGGGTGGTTCGGGTTCCGATGCGCCTGCCGACAAGGGTGGCAAGTCACGTGGCGAGGAGGAGCGCGCGCCGCGTCCGCGCCGTCGCCATTCCTCGGGCGCGCAACAGAAGCCCTCAGTGCCCTCCGTGGCCGATCAGGTCTCGGATGGCGAGGTCAAGGTCACGCGCCGTCGTCCCGGGGATGGCGGGGGAGCGGCTGCCAAGGCTTCGCGTGGCGCCGCTCGCGACGAGCGCGAGCCGCGCGAGGATCGCGGTGGCGAGGGCTCGGCCGACCAGGGTCAAAAGCGCCGTCGCCGTCGTCGTTCCCGCAAGCCGCGCCAGGATGGTGGCGAGGGCTCGACCCCGTCTTCGTCCGCACCACAACCGCCCGCCGGCGAATAACGCCCGCGAGCGGATTTAACCCGCCTTGCCCCGAGCGCATCGGGGTATCATAGCGCCGAATCAACAACCCTCCCTGCGATCGAGCGTAGGGAGGGTTGTGTCTTGAAGAGCCATCTGAACATATTGAGCCGTCTGCAGGGTGCCGGTGCCCTACCGTTTGCGGACGAATTGCTACCGTTTGCCGAGCGGGTGGCACGCGAGGCGCTCGAGGCATTGTCGCCAACACGATGTGCCGGCTGCGAGCGCGCCGGTGCGCTTATTTGCCAAGACTGCCTGGCCGCGCTCACGCTCATCGACCCACGTCATAGCTGTACCCGATGCGGCGCCCCGTTTGGGGATTTGCTATGCACTGAGTGTTCGGTCGAGGGCGCGTCCTCGGCAATGGCGGAGGCGCTCGACCGCTGCCTGGCGTGCGCCGTCTATGCGCATCCGCTGCCGCGCATCATTAAAGCGTACAAGGATGCGGGCGAGCGACGTCTGGCTCCGTATCTGGCGGAGCTGCTCTACGACACCGCCCTGCATGCCCAGGTCGTAGCGCCCGATCGCTACGGAGGTGTGCTGTCCGGTGCGGATGCGGTGGTGTTTGTGCCTGCGACGGCGGCAGCGTTTCGGCGGCGTGGTTTTGATCATATGGAGGCTATTGCGGGCCCATTTTGCGAGCTGTCGGGTGTTCCCCTGCTCGATGCTCTCGTCAAGTACGGGCATGGCGACCAGCGCGAACTCGGTCGTGAGGAGCGCCGCGAGCGTGCCCAAGGCATGTACGAGACGGTTGAGGGCGTGCACGGCCGCCGCCTGCTGCTTATCGATGACGTTATCACCACGGGCGCGACGATGGCCGCGGCTTCGGCGGAACTCAAGCGCGCCGGTGCTGCGGCAGTCGATGGCCTCGCTATCGCACGCGTTTGGTAGGGGTGATTTTGTGGCAGTGAAGATGGCGCGGTGTGACGAGCCGACAGACGAACAGCTAGCGGCTTCCGTAATCCTAACAGGCGCCTCGGCGCTACGCATGATGCGCGCCGAGCGCCGACAAATGGGTTACATAAGCTGGAGGGACCTCGATCCCGATGAAGAGCGCCGTGTGCTGCGCACGTCGTCGCCCTCGACCGAGGACATCTATCTTCCCGACTTGGTGCGGATTGGGGCCGCAAGCGGCGAGGTGCAAGAAGGTCTTTGCTTGCTGGTGGGATCTGCGGCGCAGCGCCGCCGCATGCCTGGCGTGGGCTGGTCCGTATGCTCCGGGTTGCCCGCCGGCTCGATTCTAGAGGTAGAACCGGGGGTGTACAGTCTATCTCCCGAGGCCCTTTGTGTTGCCGTTGCGCGCGAGGTCGGCTGCATCCAGGCGTTTGCCCTGGCCCAGGAACTATGCTCTAAGATTTCACTGAGCGACCGCGGGAAGTATCTGCCTCCCTACACCTCGCCTGTTACGAATAAACTTGCAAAGGACAAGGACCAGCCAGCAGATGTGGGCTACTTTGAGGTTGAGCCGGTGCTGACGCCCGATCGTCTGGCAGATTACCTCGCGGTATGCAAGGGGAACGCAGCCAAGCAGCTGCAGCGTCTGTGTCCCTATCTTTCGGAAAACCTGCGCTCACCCATGGAGTGCATCATGCTCGCCCTGTTTTCGCTTCCGTTTTCCTATGGCGGATTTGCCTGTGGTCCCTTTAAGACCGACTACAAGATTGAGTTCGATGACCGCGCGCAGGCAATCTCGGGGATGCCGCATGCAGTTTGCGATGCGTATCAGGAAGCAGCCCGGTTTGACCTAGAATACAACGGTGAGCTGGGCCATTCCTCTCGGAGGGGACGTATCCATGATGAAAAGCGCAACACGGGCTTGATTACTATGGGAATCGAGGTCGCGACGGTCAACAACGAAATGCTCTGTGACATGGAAGCGATGGAAGCGCTCGCATGGCGCATGCACCAGCGTATGCGAAAGCGGTACCGGAATCGTGTCGATGCCCGCAGGAAGAAGCAAGAGGCGTTGCTTAACACGCTGCGGGCGTGTTTTGGGCTTAAGCCGGTCTAATTCGCGTCGAAAATAGAGGGTTAATCATATGCCCTGGACAAAATATGGCAAATATGAGTACTGTCACTAAATCAGTAACAGCAAAATCAAGGAATTTAGAACTCGGAGGCGGCGTAAAGTGAGAAGATAATAAACAAATGTAGAATAACTAAGCATCAGGTTGGCGACACTGAGCGCAAAATCTGTCCGAGAGGCCAAAAGTGCCTGTTACTAAATTGGTGACAGTACTCATATTTGCCGTATTTTGGCCGGGCACCCTAAGAAGGGCGCCCCGGAGCTCCCCGTAGGGGAGCTCCGGGCTTCATAGGGGCATGAATAGCCCACTCCGACCTGCAAAATCTGTGCGCGCGATGCGAATGACGCCCTTAACCTTAAACTTCAGCTTGAACTTAGCTATAATGCGCTACGTTCCTACCAGGCTGTGGTTGCGGACGGACGAAATGCCCGTCCTAGTCCAAGACAGACGCGGTCAAAGGGATCCACGTAAGCGACCGCGTGCGCGCGGCGCGATCATGGCGCGTCCTAGATGTAAGCCGCACCGTCCGTTCTACTTTCTTTGGGGCAATACCGCCTCGCGGGCGAGCGGGTCAGTCGTGAAGGTGGCTACGGCCTCCCGAGCAAACACCCCGGTGCGCAAGTGTGGGGTCAAATACCAGGTCAGCTGGTGGGAACAACCCGATATTCCGCGCAACGCACGGATCGTATACGACACAGAAGGCAGGGTAGTGGACATGGTGAGGGGCAGCTTGATGCACGCGGCTCGGTTAGGTGCTGGGACCGCAGCGGTCATTGCCGTTTTGGGCCTGAGCGGATGCGCGTTCAACCCGCTGTCTACGTTCACGACTCCCACGATCGACCAGATCGAGTACGAGACGGTCACGCCGGCGGTGTCGGACGATGCCCTGGTCACTCCCGGAACCCTGACGGTTGCCCTCGATACTTCCGATGCGCCGCAGGCCATGCAGGGCGCCGACGGCGAGCTCACGGGATATGCGGTCGACGCCGCCCGCGCCCTCGCAAGCCGCATGGGCCTTAAGGTCGCCTTTGTCGATGCGTCCTCGGCAGGTTCCGCGCTCGGCGACAAAAAGGCTGATATCTTTATCGGCGAGATCAACTCCACAGACGGGGACGTTAGCTCGCTCGGCACCTGCCTGTACGATGCCGCTTCTGTGTTTGGTAAAACCAGCGATGGTGGGTCGCTAAGCGTTTCCACCGATACCCTTAACACGTCCACCCTGGGCGTTCAGACCTCCTCGGCCTCGCAGGAAGCGCTCGCCAAGCAGAGCATCACGGCCAACCAAAAGACCTTCTCCAACATCAACGAGTGCTTTGAGGCGCTCGAGTCCGGCGAGGTCGACTACGTGATCTGTGATTCCACGGCCGGTGGTTACCTCGCGCGCCTGATGAGCCAGATCTCCTATGTCGGCACGCTCGAGGCGCCCTCCACGCTTGGCGTTGCAGGTCTTAGCTCTAACGATGAGCTGTGCCGTGCCGTGAGCGATGCCCTCGATGGCATCACGGTCGATGGTACGCTCGAGGCAGTCCACTGCGTCTGGTACGGCCAGATGCCCTATGACCTTACCGCCAAGACCGTTTCGGGGGCCAATGTACAGGCATCCGACTCCACGTCCAACGAGACCGAGTCCTCAGATGACGACGCCTCCGATAACAACGGCGACAGCCCGTCGTCCAGCCAGGAAGGCACCATCACCGACGATGACATCAACAAGCTCAATAGCTAGTTATTGCTAGGGGTGGCGTCTGCCATACATTGAACGAGGCGCTTCTTCACGGTTTCAACACGCATAGCCGGGTCTCCCCAATAGGGGAGCCCGGCTTTTCTATTTTGGTAAAAACGGCAGGCAAAAGCTGATTTCCAGGAGAAAAACTAGCTTTGCCGACGCCTTCCTATAGCGCACTTTGCCACGGAAAAGTGCGAGACTTCGGTATGCGGTATCAAGCAATCGTTATTCGGGTCTTTGGGAATTCGGGTGATTAAATGCACGGCAATGGGTACATAGCCAGTACAGTAAGTCCCCGAGGCAGATTGGAGCCACGTATGGATATCAAGGTTTCTGGACGCAAGACGACGGTAACCGATGCTCTGCGTGCGCATGTGGATGAGAAGATCGGCGAGGCGCTCAAGGTTTTCGATATCGAGCCCATGACGGTCGACGTCGTGCTTCGTTATGAGAAGAACCCCTCGAACCCCAACCCGGCAATCGTCGAGGTCACGGTTCGTGCCCGCGGCTCTGTGATTCGCGTTGCCGAGCACGGCTCAGATATGTATGCCGCCATCGATCTCTCCGCCGATAAGGTCACCCGCCAGCTGCGCAAGTTCAAGACCAAGGTCGTGGACAACCGCCAGGGCGGTGCCAGCGCCGCGGATGTCGCACCGGTCGAGCGTGTCGAGGATCTGGCCGACCTGCTGCTGCCCGAGGAGGAGGACGACCTGCTCGTCCGCGAGAAGGTCATCGATGTTACCCCGATGACTGAGGAGCAGGCGCTGGTGCAGACCGATCTGCTGGGCCACGACTTCTACGTGTTCGAGAACGCGACGACCGGCCTCATCAATGTGGTGTATCACCGTAAGAATGGTGGATATGGCATCATCAAGCCCCGTATCGAAACACTTGACGAGTAAAATACGTTAACTTGCATGAGTTAACGGTTGGCGGCCATCCCATGCGGGTGGCCGCCTTTTTACGTAAGGAGTCGCTTTGATGGACAAGGCTGCATCTACCGGCCATTCTGACCGCTGCCGCATCGTCGTCGATACCTGCTGCGACTTTAGCCCCGAGGTCGCCGCGAACCTCGATGTCGATATCTTGGGCTTCCCCTTTATCATCGATGGCGAGGAGCGCACGGATGACATCTGGTCGAGCATCACACCCAAGGAGTTCTACGACCGCATGCGCGCCGGTGCCCGCGTGTCCACCTCGGCCGTGTCGCTCGGTCGCTATATCGAGTTCTTTACCGAGTGCGCCAAAGAGGGCACGCCCACGGTCTACCTGTGCTTTACCTCGGCGCTGTCGTCGAGCTACAACTCCGCGTGCCAGGCGGCGGACGCCGTGCGTGCCGAGTATCCCGATTTTGAGCTGTACGTGGTCGACAACGCTCTGCCCTGCGCGACCGGTGCGCTCTTGGCGCTCGAGGCCGTGCGCCAGCGTTCGGCGGGACTGACCGCCAAGCAGCTGGTCGATTGGGCAAACGAGGCAAAGACCTACGTGCACGGCTACTTTACGCTCGAGAGCTTCGACGCACTGGCTGCCGGCGGCCGCATTCCTCCCGCGGCGGCGCAGCTCACGGCAAAGCTCGACGTCAAGCCCGAGCTCTCCTACGACCTGGCCGGCTCGCTGTCGCTGATCGGCGTCAACCGCGGCCGCAAGAAGGCGCTCAAGTCCATCCTCAAGTCGTTCCGCGAGAACTACGTGCCCGATCGCACCATGCCCATCGCCATCATGACGGCCGATGCCGAAAAGGATGGTGACTGGCTCGAAGCCGCCATCCGCAAGGAGGAGGGTTGCGCCGACGTCACGATCATTCGCGGCTCCGTGGGTCCCACCATCGGCTCGCACGTGGGCCCCGGCATGGTGGGCTGCGCGTTTTGGGGTAAGAACCGCGCCGACAAGGCGTCGCTTTCCGACCGTATCGCCCGCCGCGTGCGCGGTCAGTAGGCAAGCGCTGCGTCCGTAATCGCCCTCGACTCACAGCCCAAACGCTGGCACCGAGTATTCAACCTGGTAACAACACCCAACCCAAAAGGAAAGGTTTCATGGCAAACAAGCTCTCCGTCGCATTCATTGGCACCGGAATCATGGGTGCCCCCATCGCCGGCCACATTCTGGACGCCGGCTATCCCGTCACGGTCAACAACCGCACCAAGTCCAAGGCGGCGGCGCTTATCGAGCGCGGCGCCGTCTGGGCAGATACGCCGGCCGATGCCGCGGCGAACGCCGATGTCGTCTTTACCATGGTGGGCTATCCCTCCGAGGTCGAGGAACTCTACCTGGCGGGCGACGGCCTGCTCGCGTGCACCAAGCCGGGTGCGGTCTTGATCGACCTCACCACGAGCTCGCCCGAGCTTGCCCGTGACATTGCCGAGGCCGCCCAGGTTTCTGGTCGCATGGCGTTTGACTGCCCCGTCACCGGCGGCGAGTCGGGCGCTATCGCCGGTACGCTCACGGCTATCGTGGGCGCTACCGAGAACGACATCGCGCCGGTCCGCGACATCCTTGCCACCTTTGCGGCCAACATCTGCTGCTTCGACGGCGCCGGCAAGGGCCAGGCTGCCAAGCTCGCCAACCAGGTGTCGCTGGGCGCCTGCATGGTCGGCATGGCAGACGCCATGGCATTTGCCGAGTTGAGCGGCCTTGACCTGGAGAAGACCCGCCAGATGATCCTGGGCGGCACCGGCAAGTCCGGCGCCATGGAGAGCCTGGCTCCCAAGGCGCTCGACGGCGACTACAAGCCCGGCTTTATGGTCGAGCACTTTATCAAGGACCTGCGCTTGGCGCTCGCCTATGCCGACGACCGCGAGCTTGCGCTGCCCGGTGCCGACGTGGCCTTTACGCTCTACGACATGCTCGACGCCATCGGTGGTGCCAAGCTGGGTACCCAGGCCGTCACGGTCCTCTATAAGGAGGAGGCCGACGCCATCGCCGCCGGTCTGGACTGGTCGCAGTATCGTCCCGAGGAGCATGGTGCTCACGAGGAAGGCTGCGGTTGCGGCGAACATGGCGACGACCACGAGTGCGGTTGTGGCCACCACCATGGCGAGGACCACGAGTGCTGCGGCGGCCACGGCCATGACGACGGCCACGAGTGCTGCTGCGGCCACCATCACGGGGAGTAGCGCCCATGAGCTGGACGTTCGTGGTGCTTGCGCTGGTGCTCTTTCTCTTTGCGATCTACATCGGCTTTTTGTGCGGCCAGTGGGCGTGCGAAAAGCGCGTCATCACCAAGCGCGACTACTGGATTGCCAACTTTGCGGGAGCGGCGGCAGTCATCCTGCTGACCTGGGTGTTCTCGCTGTTCCCGCTGGTGCAGTTTGCGCCGATCGGCTGGCTCGGCGGCTTTATCGCCGGCCTTAAGATGAGCTTTGGCGAGTCCGTCGGTCCGTGGCGCAAACACGACGAGGTCTTTAACGTTAACAAGGCTCACCGCGCCGCCGCCGACGCGGGCGATGCCGAGGAGCGCCGCCGTGCGCGTCGCAATGGCGCGGCCGACCGACAGCTCATCTCGGTCACCGATGACAGCAAGGGTGCTGACAAGCACGCTAAGAAATAGTAAAAAGAGGTAACTATGGCAGAAAACAAAGACGAACAGCTCACCGACGAGGAGCTGGCACAGCTCCAGCTGGCAGAGGAGAACGAGAACGCCGTCGACCGCCTGGTCCAGGAGCTCGGCTGCCCCACGCGCCGCATCCGTCAGTTTGCCGCCCGCGTGCTGCACCTGCTTGCCGAGCGCGATCCGCAGCGCGTCGTGCCCTGCGTGCCCGCGCTGATCGAGGCGCTCGACCGCCCCGAGGCTCAGACCCGCTGGGAGGCTCTCGATGCCCTGGCGGCGCTCGCCACCACCTGCCCCGAGCAGCTGGGCGATGCCTTTGAGGGCGCCGAGACCGCGCTGTTCGATGAGATTTCGTCCACGCTGCGCTATGCCGCCTTCCGCCTGCTGTGCGTGTGGGGCGCCACGAGCGTCGAGCGTTCGCGCGAGGCTTGGCCCATCCTGGACGAGGCCATCCAGTGCTACCACGGCGACCTCGAGTATCGCGACATGCTCGGTTGCCTGTACGAGTTTGGCCGGGGCGAGATTGACGCCGAGGTCGCCGAGAAGCTCGCGCTGCGCCTTAAGTTCGATGCCGAGAACGGCAAGGGTAGCTATCTCAAGGCCCGTTCGAGCGAGATTTGCGAAATGCTTGTTAAACGTTTTGGCCTGGATCTCTCCAAAAAGAAGAAGCGTGCTAGCGTAAAAAAATCTGACGACGCCGAAGACGAGGAGTAACAGATTATGGCGCACGATGTAGTCCTGATTCCTGGTGACGGTATCGGTCCCGAGATTACGCAGGCTATGCGCCGCGTGGTCGAGGCCACTGGTGTCCAGATCAACTGGAACGTCCAGGAGGCCGGTGCCGGCGTCATGGACGAGTTTGGCACGCCGCTGCCCCAACATGTGCTCGATGCGGTCGCCGAGACCAAGGTTGCTATCAAGGGCCCCATCACCACGCCGGTCGGCACGGGTTTCCGCAGCGTTAACGTCGCCCTGCGCAAGCATTTTGACCTGTACGCCTGCGTGCGCCCCTGCCTGTCGCAGCCGGGCGACGGCTCGCGCTTCCGCGACGTCGACCTGGTTATCGTGCGCGAGAACACCGAGGACCTCTATGCCGGCATCGAGTTCGATGAGGGCGCTGCCGAGGTCGAGGAGCTCTCGCAGCTCGTCGAGCGCTCGGGCCAGAAGACCTTCGCCGCGGATTCCGCCATCTCAATCAAGCCGATTTCCATCGCCAAGAGCCGCCGCATTGTGGAGTACGCTTTTGAGTACGCCCGCCGCTGCGGCCGCAAAAAGGTGACGGCCGTGCATAAGGCCAACATCATGAAGGCGACCGATGGCCTGTTCCTGCGCGTTGCGCGCGAGGTGGCCGCCAACTATCCCGATATCGAGTTCAACGACAAGATTGTCGACGCCACCTGCATGGGCCTGGTCCAGAACCCCAACGACTTCGATGTCCTGGTGCTGCCCAACCTGTACGGCGATATCGTCAGCGACCTGTGCGCCGGCCTGGTAGGTGGCCTGGGTATGGCCCCCGGCTCCAACACCGGTGCCGACTGCGCCATCTTCGAGGCAACGCATGGCTCCGCGCCCGATATCGCTGGCCAGGATATCGCCAACCCCACGGCCGAGATTCTGTCTGCGGCTATGATGCTCGATCATCTGGGCGAGAACGATGCGGCCAATCGTATCCGCGCCGCCGTGTCCGCCACGCTCGACGAGGGTAAGCAGGTTACCGGCGACGTACGTCGTGCCCAGACCGGCTCCGTCGAGGGCGCCGTGGGCACGCAGGCCTTTGCCGATGCCGTTATCGCGCACCTGGCCTAAGACATGCAGGCTGCAAACGCCTAAATAGTACTTAAGTGTTTGCGTATAACCTAAGAATCAATACGCCCGGCACTCTGTCGGGCGTATTCTATTGAAGACTATGTTTCCTAACAAGGAGTAACTGATATGGGTCTGATTCAAAAGAAGGACGAGAAGGACGAGATCGACGGCATCCAGATCATCGAGCGCGGCGAAGGCCCCGACGGTGACGAGGACGAGAAGATCGATCTGGTCGCCGGTACGTCTGCCGAGCACATTGCCGCCGGCACGACGGCCGAGGAGGAGGACGCCCGACTGGAGGCTCAGATTGCCGCGGATGCCGCTGACGAGAATCTGATGCCCGAGGCCCAGGATGAGGACGACGATATTCTGGGTTCCGATGAAGACGACCATGCATCCAGGCACAAGAAGACGATGATTGCCGCCTTTGTGGTTGCCGTCGTGATCGCCGCCGTGGTCGGCTTCTTTATTGGCAATGGCGGCTTTGGCGGCAAGGGTGTCGGCTCGTCGACCCTGACCGAGGACCAGCTCGATTCGACCGTGGCAAGCTATAGCTACAACGGCAAGAAGAGCGACATCACCGCGCGCGAGGCCATCGAGAGCCAGTACAGCCTCGACACCGTCAAGGATAGCGATGGCAACTACACCGCTCCTTCTGCCGACGTCATCCTGTCCTACGTGCGCAACAAGATCCTGCTCGACGCTGCCGAGGACGAGGGCATTACCGTCTCCTCTAAGGAGATGAAGCAGTACGCCGAGGAATCCATCGGCACTTCGGACTACAAGACCATGGCCACGCAGTATGGCGTGTCCAAGGACCAGGCCAAGCAGATCGTCCGCCAGTCCGCGACGCTGCAGAAGCTCTACAAGAAGAAGGTGGGCGATAGCTCCGCAAGCATGCCGACCGCCCCGACCGAGCCTGCTGACGGCAACGAGGAGACCGCGAGCAAGGACTACGCCGATTACATCATCAACCTTGCCGGCGATGAGTGGGATAGCTCAAAGGGCACTTGGAAGGATGCCGACAGCACCTATGCCAAGGCCTTTGCCGATGATGCCTTTACGGCCGATAGCGCTACCTATAAGCAGGCTATGACCGCCTACTACACCGCCTACCAGCAGTATTCTTCGCAGGCTTCGAGCGCCAGCTCCAAGTGGACCGAGTATGCTAACGGCCTGTATGCCAAGGCCAACATCAGCATCTACGGCCTGTTTGCGTAAGGTTTGCCTGCACTACTGCGCGCTAACCGATCTACCTGATTGAGCCCGCTAGAACGGACAACGTTCTAGCGGGCTTTTTGTTGCCGAAATCAATAGGATAGGCCTCGCGCCCGCGCAAGCGTTCCATCGCGTTTCTCTAATTCATCTGGGAAAACAGCTGCAAACGATTACAAGTAACCGGTGAACGGTCGAAAACTACCGTTCACCGATAATCTCAAAACTGGTTCTAACTGGTATTAAGTCAAAAAGACCAATTCACATATCTTCACAATGACCTGCAATTTTTCTACACGCTATTTTTAGCCGCCCTGCGTTGTTTAGACACAGGAAAAGATCCGATCTTTTGCCAAAGCATTTCGGAACGGTTTCAAAACCGCAGGTAGAAGTGTTAACGACCGGTAAACGGTCGATTTATCACCGTGAGCGGTGCAAAAACGTTTTACCGTATGAATCAACGAAAGCGACCTCTTCTGGGGTGATATAGTGACAACAACACGTCACGTGGTTACTACCAGTTTAGAAACCACTGGTCTTCAAAGTACGCTTTCTAAGAAGCTTTAAGGGCGAGCGCCCGCTGGCTTCCGAAAATCATCGGACTCAGATCGTACACACCTTCGGAAGGGAAATTTGAATGGTTGGCTTTATTCTTACCGGTCATGGACAGTTCGCACCCGGCCTCGCAAGCGCTATCGCTATGGTTGCTGGCGACCAGCCCGCTTTTACCGTCGTTCCTTTTGAGGGCGACCAGGCTGCTTCCTACGGTGAGGATCTCCGCGCCGCTATTACCGCCATGCGCGAGGAGTGCGATGGCGTGCTCGTCTTTACCGACCTGCTTGGTGGCACCCCGTTCAACCAGGCGATGATGATTGCCCAGGATGTCGACAACGTCGAGGTTCTGACCGGCACCAACCTTCCCATGGTTATTGAGCTTCTGTTCCTCCGCGGCAACGCCACGCTCGCCGAGCTTGGCGAGCAGGCCGTGACCGTTGGCCAGACGGGCATCACCGCCCAGACGGTCGCATCCGTTGCCGGCTCCGACGAAGAGGATATCTTCGGCGACGAGGACGGCATCTAATGGCCGATTTCGGAGCCAACGTCCTGAGCTCCTCGGTCGCCCTTTTAGGCCTGCTTGTCATCATGGGCTTGATTTACACCATCTGGTCGCAAATCAACATGAAGAAGAAGCAGAAGTACTTCAAGGAGCTGCACACCGAGCTCAAGCCGGGTCAAGAGGTTCTTTTCGCCGGCGGTATCTACGGAACCGTCAAAGGCATCGAAGGCGAGAAGGTCCAGATCAAAGTCCGATCCGGAGCCGTCGTAGATGTTTCGCGTTACGCGATTCAGGAGATCAAGTAACTGTCGTCAGCAAATAACGAAAGGAAGCTGATCAACATGGCAGAACCCAACATTCTTCTTACCCGCATCGATAACCGACTGGTTCATGGTCAGGTTGCCACCCAGTGGAACTCCACCCTGGGCTCCAACCTCATCCTCGTCGCCAACGACGACGTGGCGTCCAACACCATGCGCCAGAACCTCATGAAGATGGCCGCTCCCGCCGGCGTCGCTACGCGTTTCTTCTCTCTGCAGAAGACCATCGACGTCATTGGCAAGGCGAGCCCGCGCCAGAAGATCTTCATCGTGGCCGAAACACCGGAAGACGTGCTTACGCTCGTCAAGGGCGGTGTGCCTATAAAGAAGGTAAACATCGGCAACATGCACATGTCGGAAGGAAAGCGCCAAGTCGCCACCTCCGTCGCAGTTAACGACGAGGATGTCGCTGCGTTTAAAGAGCTGCAGGAATTGGGGGTGGAGTTGGAGATCAGGCGCGTTCCGAGCACGCCTGTTGAGGACACGAGCAAGCTCTTCTCGTAATCCTCGTGATCCACGTTGTCAGGAGTGAAACCCTGACGTTCTGTACGTGAAATCCAAAGTGCGTACATACATTTTGAAAGGAGGAGCAAGATGGAATACTCGATCATCCAGATCGCTCTGGTCTTCGTCGTCACGTTCATCGCGGCAATCGACCAGTTTGACTTCCTCGAGTCTCTCTATCAGCCCATCGTCACCGGCGCCGTCATCGGTCTTATCCTTGGCGACCTCAACACCGGTCTTCTCGTGGGTGGTACCTATCAGCTCATGACGATCGGCAACATGCCGATCGGAGGCGCTCAGCCGCCTAACGCCGTCATCGGCGGCATCATGGCAGCCATTCTCGCTATCGCCACGGGCCTCGAGCCCAACGCGGCAGTCGGTCTCGCCATTCCGTTCGCTCTGCTTGGCCAGCTCGGCGTTACCCTGGTCTTCACGCTTATGTCCCCGCTTATGTCCACGGCCGATAACATGGCTCACAACGCGGACACCAAGGGCATCGAGCGCCTGAACTACTTCGCCATGGCTCTGCTCGGCCTGATCTTCGCTGTCGTCGTCACCCTGTTCTTCATCGCTGGCGCTACCATTGGTCAGACCATCGCTTCCGCCATCCCGACTTGGCTGCAGACCGGTCTGTCCGCTGCAGGCGGCATGATGCGCTTCGTCGGCTTCGCCGTCCTGCTCAAGGTTATGATGAACCGCGATATGTGGGGCTTCTTCCTCATGGGCTTTGGCCTCGCGCTCATCACCGTTGCCAACGATTCGCTGGCAACCCCTGCTCTGCTCATCCTCGCTCTCATCGGCTTCGGCATCGCTTTCTGGGACTTCCAGCAGCAGACCGAGCTGAAGGGTGCAGCTGTTTCTGACGGAGGTGACTTCGAAGATGGCATCTAATGAGTATGTGATCCCGGAGCACTACGAGGATCTCACTCCTGCTCCGCAGCTCGACCAGAAGACCCTCAACAAGATGGCTTGGCGCTCCTGCTTCCTGCAGGCATCGTTCAACTACGAGCGCATGCAGGCCGCTGGCTGGCTCTACTCCATCATCCCCGGTCTGGAGAAGATCCACACCAACAAGAACGACCTCGCGGCTTCCATGAGCCACAACCTGGAGTTCTTCAACACCCACCCGTTCCTTGTCACCTTTGTTATGGGCATCGTGCTTTCGCTCGAGCAGAACAAGGTTGACATCCCCACGATCCGCGCCGTCCGCGTCGCCGCAATGGGCCCGCTCGGTGGTATCGGTGACGCCCTGTTCTGGCTGACGCTCGTGCCTATCACGGCCGGCATCACCTCCAACATGGCCATCAACGGCAACGCCGCTGCACCGATCATCTTCCTGGTGATCTTCAACGTCGTCCAGTTCGCTCTGCGCTTCTGGCTCATGAACTGGTCCTACAAGCTTGGCACCAGCGCTATTGACGCTCTGACCGCCAACATGCAGGCCTTCACGCGTGCCGCTTCCATCATGGGCGTCTTCGTCGTCGGTTGCCTGGTCGTCACCATGGGTGGCACCCAGATCAACCTCCAGATCCCCAACGGCACCACCCGTGGTCTCTCCGCTACTACCGTGATCGTCTCCGAGAAGGAGGCCGAGAACTTCACCGGTATGGAGGGCATCGATACCGAGACCGCTGAGGCCGGTACCATCGCCATGACCGATAAGGACGGCAACGCCCTTACCGCTTCCGATGCCGACGGCAACGCTGTCGAGTGCGGCGTCACCGATCTGGGTAACGGCATGGAGTCCGTGACCTACGGCACCGTTACCGAGGATCCGGTCAACTTCTCTGTTGCCGACACCCTCAACACCATCGTCCCGAAGCTCGTCCCGCTTATGCTTACGCTGCTGCTTTACTACATGTTCGCTAAGCACAGCTGGACCCCGACCAAGGGCATTCTCCTGCTCTTCGTCCTTGGCATCCTGGGCGCTGGCCCGCTTGGTCTCTGGCCGAGCATCTGGTAAGGCTCTAGCTTGAGGGGTGTGTCCCTACGCGGCTCACACCCCGACCCCTTAAGCCATGTGTATGTTAAAAGCCGCGTGCTCGAAAGAGCGCGCGGCTTTTGTTTTCTTAATGATTCGGGTGTGGCAGACAGATAATGCATAACACCCTAGGTAGTTAGCCGAATTCGAGCAAAAGGGAGGATAGGATGGCGATCGGAGCGCGTAAGCAACCGCTGTACGATCAGCTGGTCGATATTCTGACCGAAAAGATTGACCATGAATATCGCGCCGGTGACATGATTCCTTCCGAGCGCGAACTTTCGGAGCGCTATGGTCTCTCGCGCACTACGGTACGCCTGGCTCTGCAGGAACTGGAGCGTTTAGGACTGGTGGTTCGGCAGCACGGTCGCGGTACCTTTGTGACCGACCGTTCGGCAAAAGCAACCAATCTTATGCAGTCCTACAGCTTTACCGAGCAGATGCGCGCGATGGGTCGAGAACCCGAGACCACGATTCTCGAGTTTTGCGAGATGGAGGCCGATAAGAATCTGGCCGAGCATATGGGATTGCGCATCGGTGATCTCATTTTTAAGCTCAAGCGCCTTCGCTCTGCCGACAACATGCCCATGATGGTCGAACGCAGCTATCTACCGGTTTGTCAATTTCTGTCCCTAAAGCGACCGCTGCTGGAGCGTAAGCCGCTTTACGATGTGATTGAGCAGGACTTTCAGCAAAAGATTCGCGTGGCCGAAGAGGAGTTCTATGCGAGCATAGCCCGTCCCACCGATGCCCACCTTTTGGGAATTGTCGAGGGCTCGCCTGTGCTCGATTTGGTCAGGACTACGTATAACGAGTCAAACGAGGTAGTGGAGTACACACTCTCGGTTGCTCGTGCCGATCAGTTTAAATACAAGGTTTACCACCAGCGCAGTAACTAGTGCTCGCATCGTTTCCATATGGTGATTCTTTGCATTTAACTGGTTACTACCAGATAACCAACCGAAGTGTATAATTGCACGTCAGAGGATTACTTCTAGAGAGAGGTATTAGAAATGTTCGAGAAGAGTGTCGAGGAGCTCACCGAGCTCGGCGCCCAGATCACCACGGCCGAGATTGCTCAGCAGCCCGAGCTTTGGCGTGATACGCTCAACATCTATCGCGAGAACAAGGAGGCCATCGAGGCCTTCCTGGCCGAGGCTCGCGCTATGGGCGAGGGTCGTCTGTCCGTTGTCTTCACCGGTGCCGGTACGTCCGACTACGTTGGCGATACCTGCGCCCCGTACCTGCGTCACGCTGGCAACACTGATCTCTACGACTTTAAGCCCATCGCCACGACCGACATCGTGAGCGCCCCGCGCGACTTCCTGCGCGCCGAGGATCCCACGCTCGTGGTTTCCTTTGCCCGCTCTGGCAACAGCCCCGAGAGCCTTGCCGCCGTTGCCGTTGCCAAGGAGCTCGTCCACAACGTCAAGTTCCTCAACATCACCTGCGCTCCCGAGGGCAAGCTTGCCGTCGAGTCTGCCGATGATCCCAATGCGCTGACGCTGCTCATTCCGCGCGCCAACGACAAGGGCTTCGCCATGACCGGTTCTTATTCCTGCATGACCCTGCTCTCCACCCTTA
The DNA here is from genome assembly GCA_018377855.1 of Collinsella sp. GTDB lineage: Bacteria > Actinomycetota > Coriobacteriia > Coriobacteriales > Coriobacteriaceae > Collinsella. The sequence goes on from JAGZYM010000003.1 coordinate 65,082, forward strand.
TTTTCGACACTGCCTCTGACGAGCAGAAGGCCGAGTGGGTCGAGACGATTGCCAAGATGGGCGAGGAGGTCATCTCCCGTGAGCCCGAGATCGCCGATTACCTGGCTGGCGATTTCAACCGCGTGACCTACTTGGGTTCTGGCTCCTTCGGTGGCCTTGCTCAGGAGAGCCAGCTCAAGATCCTCGAGCTCGCTCACGGTCTGGTCGCTACTTCCTACGACACCTCCATGGGCTATCGTCACGGACCTAAGTCCTTCGTCGACGATAAGACGCTCGTCTTCGTGTTCGTCAACAACGACGCCTACACCCGTCAGTACGACATCGACATCCTCAACGAGATCGGTGGCGACGAGATCGCTCAGCACACCATCGCCGTTCAGCAGGAAGGTGCCACCGTCTATGAGGGTGAGTCCTTCACCTTTAAGGGCTACGAGGCACTTCCCGAGGGTTACCTTGCTCTGCCGTTCGTGATGTTTGCCCAGGCTATCAGCCTGCTCAACTCCGTCCGCGTGGGCAACACGCCCGATACGCCGAGCCCCACCGGCACGGTCAACCGCGTGGTTAAGGGCGTGACGATTCACCCCTTCACCGCTTAATCGCGTCCCCCTGTAAGGGCGCCCGTCCGCTCATAACGGCGGGCGGGCGCTTTTTGTTTTACGTGAGCTGGGTATAAGCATTACCACAGTCAACTGCTTTAGAAGCGAGGAGTGCATATGAGCACGTACGCAATTAAGGCTGACAAGTTCTTCTTGCCGGCAGGCCCGCAACTGGGCGGCTATCTTATGGTCGAGGATGGCGTTTTTGGCGCCTGGCAGGCCGACGAGCCCTCTTGCGAGATTAAGGACTACACGGGATCGTGGATCGCACCGGGTATGGTCGATACTCACATCCATGGCTTCTATAACCACTCGACTACCGATAACGATCCCGAGGGCATTGATATCAGCTCGACCGAGCTCGCCCGTCGCGGTACCACCAGCTGGCTGCCCACGACGTTCACCGATGGCGTCGAGCAGATCAAGGATGCCTGCGCCGCCATCGCCCAGGCGGACGAGGGTCGCGGCCCCGACTTCTGCGGTGCTCGCATTCAGGGCATCTACCTGGAGGGCCCCTTCTTTACCATGAAGCACGTGGGCGCGCAGAACCCCGCTTATCTTATCGATCCCTCCGAGGAGGTCTTCGATCAGTGGCAGGAGGCTGCGGGCGGTCGCATCGTTAAGAGCGCCATGGCGGCCGAGCGCGACGGTGCCGCTGCTTATGCGGCTGCTCTGAACGCCAAGGGTGTGGTGACCAGCATCGGTCACTCCGACGCCACCTACGATGAGTGCATCGCCGCCATCAACGCCGGTGCCAGCTGCTTTACGCATACCTATAACGGCCAGCGCGGGCTGCATCACCGTGAGCCCGGTGTCGTGGGCGCTGCCATGTCCACGCCCGAGACCTACGCCGAGATCATCTGTGACGGTAAGCACGTAAACCCTGCCGCCATCAAGGCGCTGCTGCAGGCAAAGGGCTGGCAGCACACGGTGCTCATCACCGACTGCCTGGGTTGCGGCGGCATGCCCGAGGGCAGCTACACCAGTGGTGGCATGGACGTCATCATGAAGGACAACCTGTGCTGGCTCGCCGACGGCAAGAGCATTGCCGGCTCGGTGCTCACGCTTGCCCAGGGCGTCAAGAACATCGTCGACTGGGGCATCGCCAGCGCCGATATCGCCATTCGCATGGCAACTGAGGTGCCGGCGCGCTCTGCACACATCGAGGATAAGTGCGGCAGCATCATGCCGGGTCGCGACGCCGACTTTGTCGTGTTCGACCATGAGCTCACCCTCGTCGAGACGTATGTTGGCGGCCAGAGCGTCGGCAACGCCTTTACCGAGTAACGATAGAAAAAGACGGCGGGCCCGAATCTGCTCGGACCCGCCGTATGGGTTAAACGCTCAAAAGCACCTTTACAGTTACAGCTTGTTAGCGATCTTCTTTGCCGTGCGCTTGACGCCGGCCACCAGACCTCCTGCAGGATGCTCCTTCTCGTAGGCTAGACGCTTCTCGCGCTTGGCATACTCTTCGACGATGATGTCGCCGTACTCGTCTTCGATCTTGTTGAAGAAATCGACGGCTCCCTTAATCTCTTCGGCAGTTGGGTGCCCCTTCTGGACGCCGCCGGCGAGCTTGAACGGTCCCCACGTATCAAAGCCGGGGCAGCCGTAGACACCCATAAAGATGGCCTGCCTCATGCGGCAGATGCCATCGATATCCTTGCCGTACCACTTGTTTTTGCCACCGTAGGTCATAAGGCCAAACACCTTGTCCTGCGGCTGCAGCACGTTCGTGAGCACGCGCGCCATATCTTTGTCGATCTCGGAGTAATAAATGCCCGTGGCGACGCCGATCAGATGGTATTCGTGCAGGTCGGGGTACTCGTTTTTACCGAGTGACTTCACGTCGAGGGTATCGATTTCGGGGTGTGCCTCAACGATGGCGTCCACGAGCTTTTTCGTATTGCCGTGGTGGCGTGAGGCATAAAGGATGATGGTTCGCATAAGAAGGCCTTTCAGCTGTAATTGCATCAATGTCTGTATGGTACCCCGTTGCATGCCTGGGAAACCGGACGCATCGATGAACGTGCGGGTTTGTCCTTTGGTCAGGGCCGAGACGGGTTCTTGCGAGCAAAAAGCAGTTGTTCGAAAGGATGGACAATGGAATACGCTCTCTCCAACGATTCGATTTCTATCAAGGTCTCCACGGCCGGTGGTTCGTTTACCTCGATCGAGGCTGGAGGTCGCGAGTACTTGTGGCAGGGCGATCCCGCCGTGTGGTCCGGCCAGGCACCGATTTGCTTCCCGATTTGCGGAGGTTTGCGCGATAACAGCGCCATGACGTTTGCCGGACATCATGTGAAGCTCGCCCGCCATGGGTTTGCGCGCAAACAGGAGTGGAAGCTGCTGAGCCAGAGCGAGAACGAGCTGGCGATGTGCCTGGCTTCGGAGGATAACGCCGCGCTGCTGAGCGATTATCCGTATCCGTTTAAGCTTGTCGCCCGCTATACGCTCGAGGACGCCGCCGTGCGCGTCTCCTATGAGGTTACCAACGAGGGCACCGAGGACATGCCTTTCTTTATCGGTGGACACCCCGGCTTTAGGTGCCCGCTCGATGAGGGCGAGGCCTATACGGACTACGAGTTGCGTTTTGAGAAAGACGAGGCTGCTGAGCTTTGCACTGCCGTCCCCTCGACTGGCTTGATTGACGTGACCAACCGCTCCAAGAACCCCATGGTGGGAAAGACGCTGCCTCTGTCACATGAGCTCTTCGATTTTGCGGAGACCATCTTTGACGTGCTCGAGAGCCGTCAGGTCACGCTTTCCAAAAAGGGCGAGGACAAGGGTGTTCGCCTGAGCTTTGAGGGCTTCCCGTACCTCATTGTGTGGAGCAAGCCCGAGGGTGATTTTGTGGCAGTTGAGCCCTGGGGCGGTCTTTCGACCTGCTCCGATGAGGACGACGTGCTTGAGCACAAGCGCGGCTGCCTTATCGCCAAGCCCAAAGAAACCATCGTGCGCTCGTTCACAATCGAGATTCTGTAGTCGCATGTAGCCAATTCGTTTTGCAAGGCATAAGGAGCCTGCGAGATAAGGAGCTAGAAATGATCCTCACCGTTACGATGAACCCGTCCGTCGATACGCGCTATCAGCTCGATGAGCTCATTATCGACGACGTCAACCGCGTGACGCCCGAAAAGACCGCCGGCGGTAAGGGCCTCAACGTGGCCCGCGTCCTGGGCCAGCTGGGCGACGATGTCGTGGCAACCGGCTTGCTTGGTGGTCATATGGGCGCCTATATGGCCGAGCTCATGGATGCTAACGGCATTAAGAATGATTTTGTGCCCATCAAGGGCGAGACTCGCATTTGTCTCAACATCCTCCACGCCGGCAACCAGACCGAGCTGCTCGAGAGCGGCCCGACAATTGCCCCCGAGGAGCTCGATGCCTTTACTGCCAAGTTTACCGAGCTTGCGGGTAAGGCCGACGTCGTTACCATCTCGGGTTCGCTGCCCCGCGGCGTCGAGGCAGACTACTATGCCAAGATCACGGGCATTGCCGAGAACGCCGGCGCCAAGGTGCTGCTCGATACCTCGGGTGCTTCGCTCGAGGCTGCGCTCAAGTCCAAGGTCAAGCCTGAGCTGGTTAAGCCTAACCTGACCGAGATCAACGGTCTTCTGGGCACGAGCTTTACCACCGACGATGTGGACGAGCTCCGTTCCGCGCTCGCCTCTGACGCCCGCTTCTCCGATATCCCCTGGGTCGTCGTATCCATGGGCGCTGCCGGCTCCGTTGGTTTCCATAACGGCCGTGCGTTCCGCGCCAAGACCCCCGATATCCCCGCCGTTAACGCTACGGGCTCTGGCGATTCGACCATTGCCGGCTTCGCACATGCGATTGCTGCCGGCGCCGACGACGAGACGGTGCTGCGTACCGCCAACACCTGCGGCAAGCTCAATGCCATGGATCCCATGACTGGCCACTTGGTTATGGATCGTTGGGACGAGGTTTACAACGGCGTTGTCGTGACCGAGCTGTAGGAGCTTGTGCTGCGGCCCCGGCATCGGTTGCCAGCTCATGTCGACGACAAGTGCAGTAGCATTATGCCGGGGCGCGACGCCGACGCTGTCGTGTTTAATCCCGACCTTACCCTGGTCGAGACGCATGTGGGTGGCAACAGCGTCGGTAATGCGTTTGCCGAGTAGCCGCCAAAGAAACGATCCGAGAGGGGATTTAGATGATTTACGGTGCATTGGGCGATATCGAGGAGTACCGTGGAATGCTCAAGGGCCTCGACGTGCTGATCGACTGGCTCGAGGAGAACGATCCGGCGAAGCTCGAGGTCGGCAGCCATCCGATTCTGGGCGACAAGGTCTTTGCGAACGTCATGGCTCCCACGACGCGTCCCGAAGCCGAGGCTCACTATGAGACGCATCAGCGCTATCACGACCTGCAGATCGACGTCGAGGGTCGCGAGGCCTTTAAGGTTGCCACGGGCAGCCTGACGCTGGTCCAGGAGTTCGACGAGAAGGACGACTACGATCTGGTCGATTCCGACGCCTCGATCGCCGGCGATCTTGCTGACGACAAGTTTGCGCTGTTTGTTGCCGGCGAGCCTCATATGCCCACGCTCGAGTTCTCGGGCGATGGCGCGCAGCCGGTCAAGAAGATCTGCTTTAAGCTGCTTGCCGACGCTTACTGGGAGGAGTAACACGCTGTTCGTCTGATGGCGTGATTCCCCTAGGGAAATCACGCAAGGACCCCGCCAAAAGTGTTTCCCCTAGGGGAATCACGTTTGGCGGGGTTTCTGTTTTTGAATAGGGGAACTGTCGACGCGGTGATGCTTGGGTTGGCGCATGCGCACTCAAAATCAGCAACAAAAAAGCCGCCCGAAGGCGGCTATCTTGTGCAATGGAGCCAGCGACCGGGCTCGAACCGGTGACCCCCGCTTTACGAGAGCGGTGCTCTACCAACTGAGCTACGCTGGCGGCCATGTAGTGACGCAACTGGGGCGTCAACGGCTGTCTATGATACGGGACATCGCACATCCGCGCAAGTGTTCTGACGGCTTTTCTCACTTTAAATGCACTAATATTGAAGGCGTGATGTCTTGCTCTTACGGATCTCAAGCAGAATGGGGCGGCGATGGCTCAACCCAAGATTCTTCTCACGCGTATCGATGACCGGTTTATTTACGGACAAGACGTTGAGCTGTGGAACGAAGCCGTGGGTTCCAACCTTGTCCTAATCGTCAACGATGAGATCGCGGCGGATTCACGCCAATGGGCACCCATGAGGGTGGCGGCGCCAGAAGGCGTTTGGACGCGGTTTTTCTCGGTGCAAAGGACTATCGACATCATTCATACCGCAACGCCGCGCCAGTTGATTCTGATCATGGTGGCCTCGCCCGCCGATGCGCTCGCGCTGGTTAAGAGTGGTGTGCCGATCGCCAAGATCAGCATTGGCCATATGCGGGCGGGTGAGGGCAAGCGCTCCGCAACTCCTGCCGTTGCCGTAGACAATACGGACATCGCCGCCTTCAAAGAGCTGCAAGAACTCGGCATAGAACTAGAAATCCGTTATCTCCCCAGCTCCAATCCCGACCCCATCCAACTAGTCATTTAAGAACGTCCCCAATGACTAGGTAGCAAAGCGCCCGTCGGCGGTGGTGCCGGCGGGCGCTGCTGTGCGATATGTTGCGTTGTGGGCTTAGTGCCTCATAAAGTGGTATTCGATCACATTGCTGTAGGGGTGACCCGGGCCCACAATGCCCTGCGGGAACAACGGCTGGTGCGGCGTGTCGGGGTACATCTCGGCCTCGAGAGCAAAGCCGGCGCCCCAGCCATAGTTAGCATCGTCCTTGGCGTGCTCGTCGCCCAGCCAGTTGCCGGTGTAGAGCTGCACGCCCGGGGCAGTGGTGTAGTAGTCCAGCTCGCGGCCGGTCCACATCTCCTCGACGTGCATCGCGCGGCGGAGATTGCGGCCGTACTGATAGCCATCGATGCACAGACAGTGATCGTAGCCACGGGCCTGCTTAATCTGCGGATCGTCGGTCTCCATGCCAGGCGCGACGGGGCGCAGCTCGCGAAAGTCAAACGGCGTGCCCTCGACCGGAGCAATCTCGCCGGTGGGGATGTTCTGCTCGTTGATGGGCAGGTAGTGGGCAGCGTTGGCAACAAAGAAGTGCTCGCAGTCCATGCCGGCGTTATGGCCGGCAAGGTTAAAGTACGTGTGGTTGGTCATGGACACGTAGGTGGCGCGGTCGCTCTCGCAGCCGTATTCGATACGGAAGCGGCCGGTGCGTGTCACGGTAAACACGGCCGTAAAGGTGCGGTTGCCGGGCAGGCCCAGCTCACCGTCCTCAAGCGAGGTGGTCATGCGCACGGCGTTATGGACCTCGTCGAGCTCAACATCCCACACGCGCTTGTGCAGACCATGCTCAAGATCGCTGTGCAGGTTGTTGACGCCTTCGTTGGCTGGCATATGCCAGTCCGTGCCGGCGATGGTGATCGTGGCGCCCGCGGTGCGGTTTGCCACGGGGCCGATGGTCGCGCCAAAGCAGGCGGGGTTGTCAAAGTAATCCTCGAGCTTATCGAAGCCCAGCACCACATCGCGCACGTTGCCGGGAATGTCGGGCACGTCGATGCCCAGCACGGTGGCGCCATAGTCCATAATACGAACGCAGATCTCGGGCCCGTTGAGGGTGTAGCGATGAACGGGGGTACCGCACGGCGCGGTGCCGAAAAGCTCGGAAGTGATCATTTGGTTCCTAACATCGAGGTATTTCGGACAAACTGTAGCGCGAACAGGCGAGATTATCACTACACCCCACTAAAGCAGGGGGTATTTTTCTCAAAAAAGTGATGATTGGAGCTGTGCGGGCGTTCATTTCTGACGCGCGCGAGTCTGATACAATTTGTTCGTTATTGTTTGAATTGACGTGAGCGTGGAACAGCGAGGACTCATCGTGATTAAAGCGGAGCGACAGGATAAGGTTCGGCAGCTGCTCGAGGAACAGGGAACGGTCTCGGTCAAGGAGATTTCGGATGCGTTAGGTGTCTCGGATATGACGATCCGCCGTGATCTTGAGGAGCTTGCGAGCCTGGGCGAGATCGAGCGCGTGCACGGCGGAGCCCGCAGTGCGCAGGGCCGTCCACACGCTATGCTGCGCCATGAGTATTCGCACAGCGAAAAGCGCACGAAGCATGCCGAGGAAAAGTTGCAGATTGCGCGCCGTTCTGTGGAGCTTATCGAGGAAGGCTCGACCATCTTTTTGGGCACGGGCACCACGGTTGAGCAGATGGCCTCGATGCTGCCGGCGTTTCGCCTGCGCATTGTGACCAATTCGCTTTCGGTGTTTAACCTGCTCGAGGCGCGCGAAGACTGCGAACTGTGCCTGGTGGGCGGCGTGTACCGCCGCCGCACCGCCGCCTTTGTGGGCCCTACGGCCGAGGACACCTTGCGCGCACTGGGGATCGACGCGGCGTTTATCGGCGCAAACGGCATTCTGGACGGCGACGTGTCCACGTCCAACATGGACGAGGGCCGCATCCAGCAGCTCGCCTTTAGCAAGGCCGACTCGCGCTATCTGATCGCCGACTCCAGCAAGATCGGCAAGCGCGACTTCTACACCTTCTGCCGCTTGGACAGCCTGGACGCCGTGGTGTGCGAGCCGGGCATCGCCGCCGAAGATCGTGCCGCCATCGAGGAGCATACGCAGGTCATCTGCTAGCTAACGCTGCAGACGATACTTCTGCCCTCTGCCGGTGCCTTCAACTGTCGCCAGGCCTGTCTCAACGAGTTTTTTGAGGATGCGAAGAAGCTTCGAGCGACTAAAGGTGACTTTGGCCGCAAGCTCGCTTGTCGATTGAGGGTGTACTCCGCTCAGCAGTCCGAATACGATAAGTTCGTCGCCTTTGAGCCCCGGGTTATCCATGAGTAGGGGAAGTGTTACCACAATGGCGTTATCCGAAACTTGAAACCGGGGCTTTCTGACGCTGTCCTTATAGGTATCGCGAATTCGCATGATGCCCGTTCCAAAGGCTTCGATAAGACCCAGGCGCAAAAAGACTTCGGCAAGAATACGATTGCGTCTAACGGATAGCATGTCGGACAGATATTCATCGACGGTCATGCTTGCCGGCAAGCCGCCGGGCGAAGCGACTTCCACACGGTCGTCGAACATCGAGATGCGGATGTGTGCGGGCGCATCCCAAGTCCTATGAACGACTGCATTGGTAATGGCCTCGCGGAATGCTTCGAGCGGAATGAGCTCCTTGCGGATCCGCTCCATCCCCTGGATCTCTTCGTAGCAGTACTGGGCTTCGAAAAGCTCAAGGGCTCCGTCAATTTCCGCTAGAACGGATGCATGTTCAAGAGTCTTGCGCTGCTTAATGAGGTTGATAGTTTCACCAAACACTGCGATGTCGATACCCGGGAAGCCATTCTCGTCCGCGAGCAGTTCTGCCGCGTTGTTGTAGGTTCCGGTTTCATCAAGCAGGCCAAGGGTTTTGAGAGTATCGGTTGTGAATGACTGAAGCGAAAGTTTTGCTGTTAGACGATTCTCTAAAACGGTGAAAGATAAATCTTGTTTGTTTGCCGGGAGCTGCTCAAAGGAGAGGTTTTGACCCTCGAGTACAAGACGCGAAAGGCCTAGGGTATCAACTGGAATGGTCGCGGTGTCATTGCGCTTGTATGCCTTCGAGCGGTATAGGTAAGGCTTCGATCTGCCGGGAAAGACCGTAAGCTCCACGGTTGCATCGGGCTCGTCGATCTTTAGGGAGTAATCGGGCTGGGGGATGATCGAATCGTTAATCTTGTTTTCGATATCCAGGCAGGTCTGCTTGGGGTCATCGAGGCCAACGGCTTCTCCGTCGTCGTTAATTCCAAATAGAACGCGTCCTCCCGTGCCATTTGCATAAGCGGAGACGGTTTTAAGGAACGAATTGGTGACGCATTCCTTGAATTCAAGATCTTTGGATTCTTGCATTGTGATGCTCCGTTTCGCTTCAATTTGACGTGAAAAATAACACGTAAAAATTTTACACGTCATTTTACGCGTCAAAATTATGACACGAAAAAATTTGCGTGTCATTATGCGCGTCAAAGTGACGCGAAATGACGCGCAAACGCAAATGCATTGGCATTCTGAACAATAACGGAGTTTGTAAGCCTGGGGCTTGATTGGGCTAACGCATGGAATTATCCGTATTCTCGAACACGCTTTCGGTATCATTTTGGCATTAAAAGCTACCGAAGTGTGTTCGTGATGCCGATAATAATTAAGAAAGAGGAGCGCTTCGTAGCTGCCTGGAAAGTGAGGATTTGACCATCTGATTGTCTCGATCTGTAACAACTAGGCGATCAAATGCTCGTTAGATGTTACAGATTTAGATTTTCTGCCTGGCCGATTCCGTTTGTCTCAATCTGTAACAACTGGGACCGAAAAGCTCGGCTAGATGTTACAGATCGAGATTGAGCGGATTGACCTGTGCGTTTGTCTCGATCTGTAACAGGTAGATGGTCAAAAGTGGGCTAGGTGTTACAGATTTAGATTATTCGGACCGGCCTGCGCGTTCGTCTCAATCTGTAACAATTAGGACCGAAAATCCCAGCTAGATGTTACAGATCGAGACAAACGATCCGCGCGGCTCGGCAAAAAACAAAAAGGCCGCATACGAACCCGTGGAGGGATTCGCATGCGGCCGACAGGGGGTATGCGGCGGAAACTAGGCCATGAGCAGGCCGGTCTCCGCGACGTTCTTGTACCAGTACGCGCTCGCCTTGGGATAGCGCTTCTGGGTCTCAAAGTCGATGTAGAACAGGCCATAGCGCTTGTTGTAGCCGTTGGTCCAGGAGAACTGGTCCTGCAGCGACCACACAAAGTAGCCGTCAACGTTCACGCCGCCGTCGATTGCCTTGAGGATCCACGCGAGATGCTGACGCATGTAGTCGATGCGAGGGGCGTCGTCGATAAAGCCGTCCTCGAAGTCGTCCTTATAGCCCATGCCGTTCTCGGTGATGTAGATCTTCTTGTAGTTGGGGTAATCGTTCTTAATGCGGAGCAGCAGATCGTACAGACCCTCGGGATAGATAATCCAGTCCCAATCGGTGGTGGGTACGCCTTCGCGCACGCATGACTCACCAACGCCCTTGAGGAACCAGCGCGAGGAGCCCTTGTCGCCAGTGCCATTGTGGTTGATGTCGTTTTCGCCCTCGGCGGCACGCAGGAACTGGCACTTGTAGGTGTTGACGCCCAGGCAATCGTTGTAGAGGAGCGCGGCGGTCAACGCGGCGATGTCCTCGTCGCGGACGTCGAGCTCGCCGCCGGCGATATGGGCCAGCTTGGTCGCAGCCTCCATGGTGTCGGCTGCATAGTGGCCGCGGAAGGTGGCGTCGAGCACCCAGCGATTGTTGATGACGTCGGCCATGCGGGCGGCCTCGCAGTCGGCAGCGCTGTTGGGGTCGAGGGGATACTTGGGCTCCAGGTTCTGAACAATGCCGATCTCACCCTCAAAGCCGCCCTCATGGAAGGCGACGACAGCCTTGGCGTGGGCCACCATCATGTTGTGCATGAGCTGGAAGGCCTTGTCCAGGCGATACTTCTCGCCGTGCGGCCAGTTGCCAACGATAAAGCTGCCCTCGGCGGTCGCGGGAATCTCGTTAAAGGTAAACCAGTGCTTGACCTCGGTGAACTCGGCAAAGCAGAACTTGGCGTACTCGACAAAGGCGTCGATCGTCGAGCGCGTCAGGAAGCCCTCGCCGCCGTTCTGGTAAAAGGCCTCGGGCGTATCAAAGTGATCGAGCGTGACATAGGGGATAACGCCGGCTTTATTGCAGGTGGCAAAGAGCTCGTGATAGAAGGCAACACCCTCGGGGTTGATCTCGCCGGTGCCGTTGGGGAAGATACGGCTCCAGGCGATGGAGACACGGATGCCGTTGATGCCAAAGCGCTGGCACAGGTCGATATCGACCGGGTATTTGTTGTAGAAATCGCTTGCGGGGTCGGGGGAGAAGCGACCCTGAGCAGCCAAGAAATCGTCCCAGGGCACTTTGCCCTTGCCGTGCGTGCGGGTCTCTCCCTCAACCTGGTAAGCGGCGGTGGCGCCGCCAAACACAAAGCCGTCGGGGAACTGCATGGGATTGGTCATGAGTCATCCTTTCTGTGGGATACGAATAGGGAGAAGTGCCCGAACTGGGGATCCGGGCACCAACAGAGGGGGGAGCTAGTCGAGGTTCTCGCGGAGCCACTTGATGGCACCGGCGGGGTCGCGGGTAAGGTCGATGTATTCCTTGCCGCGCGGGGCGAGCAGCTTAATGCCCAGGCGATCGGTGTCGGCCTTCATGTCGTTGTAGTAGCTACGGACCTGCGGGGCAAGCACGATCACGTCGTACTGATCCATGATGGCGGTGTGCTGGCCATAAGCACCTGCGGAGGAAGCGATGTTCTCGCCGGTCTGCGCGGCGCCTTCCTTAATGGCGTTGGCGAGCATGGCGGAGGTGCCGGCGCCGGCGCACAGGACGAGGACCTTCAGGCCATCGACGTCCTTCTTAGCGGATGCGTCGGCGGCGGGCTCGGGCTGATCGGCGACAGGCTCGCTGTTGACGGCAGCGGCGGTCGTCTCTGCGGCAGCGGTAGTCTGCTCGACAGCGGGTGCAGGGGCGCTGGCAGCGATGGCGGCAGCGCCATCGGACTCGAGACCCAGCTCGGCGGCGCGCTCGGCCTCTTGGTCGCAGAGCAGCTTGTCATATGCCTTCAAGAACGGCAGGTAGATGACAGCGTCCAGCAAGATAATGATCGCGACGAACACCAAGGCAATGAGCTGGAAGTTCGTGGTGATGAATATGCCGATGGGGGCAGGGGTGGCCCAAGGCACCACGAAGGAGAAGCCGTTCATGCCCACGTTATCGATAAAGAACTTGGCAACACTCACATTGACGCAGCCGGCGGCAACAAAGGGGATGAGCATGTAGGGGTTGAGGATCATGGGCGCGCCAAAGAGCAGCGGCTCGTTGACGGCGAAGGCGACGGGGACAATCGAGGCCTTACCGACGGCTTTGAGCTGCTTGGACTTCATAAAGAGAATCAGCAGAAGCGGCACGATGAACGTGGCGCCGGTGCCGCCGAACTCACCCACGAGCGACATGTTAAAGGTGAGGGAGTGGGCGGGGTGGCCACCTGCCAGCAGAACCTGCAGGTTCTCGGCCTGGTTGGCAAGACGGATGGGGTCGATGCCCGGCTGGACGATCGAGGGGCCGTGGACGCCGATGAACCAGAAGAACGCGGTGGCTGCCTGGATAAGGATAAGGCCAGGATAGGTTTCTGCAGCGGTAAAGAGCGGGGAGAGCAGTTTGATAAGCAGCTCGGAGAACGGAACGCCCATGAGGTTGCGCACGACGACATCGATAATGCCGCAGATGATGACGGCGCCGCCAAAGGGGATGATGTCGCGGAAGTTCTGAGCGATGGCGCCCGGAACCTCCTTGGGCAGCTTAATGGTCAGATCGCGCGAGACGCAGAATTTATAGACCCACACGGTAATGAACGCGGCGATATAGGCCGAGAACAGACCGCGCGTGCCCATGCTGGTGCAATCGAAGACCGAAAGCTCGGAGCCGTTGAACTTGGTGCTGAACTGCGTAACAGCGAGCAGCAGCATGCTGCACTGGGCAGCAACCATAGTGGAGCCGTCGTTGAGCACCTTGCCGGCGGGCATACGACGGTTCATGGATGCCGTGAAGTTCTTGGCGGTGGTGCCGGCAACCATGATGCCCATGACACCCATGGTGAAGTTGTAGAGCTTGTTGCACCAGTCGATGAGCGGCTGGGGCAGCGTGATGCCGACCACGCCGGGAAGCGTGGCGATCAGCAGAAAGATCGAAGAGGTGAGGACGATGGGCATGCACCCAAGGAAACCGTCCTTGATGGCCTGGAGGTAGATGTTCCTCGAGATCTTCTCAAAGAACGGTTGATGCTTCTCGAGCATCTTTACGATGGCGTCCATAAAGCTCCTTTGCTACTTGATGCGCGATGCATGTGGATGGAACTGGTCGTCGATGGATGGTCAGGACTGCCCGGAAACCTTCCTGCTTAAGGAAGGCATTGCGAAATGACAACGTTGTCATTTCGTTAATGACAACGTAAGACATTTTTGGAAGAGCAACAAGGATATACGGGTGAGCGGTCGATATTGTCCGGTAAACGGTTGATTTATCAGTCAGGCAGGTAGTGTATGCTAGAACGCAAAAAACAAGCGATGCAAAACCGACTGGAGAAGTAGTGGCAACGATGGACAAGAAAAATGTCTCAATGAATGATGTGGCAGTTGCCGCGGGCGTTTCTCTCAAGACGGTTTCGCGTGTGATCAACGAGCCCGATAGCGTGCGAGAGTCGACACGCGATAAAGTCCATGCTGCCATGGAGGCGCTTGGGTTTCGAACTAACTTTGCCGCGCGCTCGCTCAAACTGGGGCGATACGGATGCATCGGCGTGGTGCTGTTCCACTTGTCGGGCGGCGCCGTGGACATGATTGACGGCATCGCCGATGCCGCCGAAGAACGCGGCTTTGCGCTCACGATGATCAAAAAGCGGGCGGGGGAGAAGATGACCCTTGCCGAAGCGGCGCGTAGGATGTCGCAGCTGCCTGTTGATGGCATGATCTTCAACCTGCGTCAGATGGTCGATGACTTTGATACCTTTGAGGCACCGAAGGACCTCAAGACGGTGATTATCACGCCGATGGAGCATCCTACCTGCTCCACCGTCAGTGACGACCAAGAGGGCGGCGCGCGCATGGCGTGCGAGTACTTCTTAAATCGCGGGCACAAGAACGTGTACTTCGTCTCTGGTAAGAAAGAGGCGCTGTCGAGCCAGTGTCGTATGAAAGGTTGGCGTGCGGCACTCGAGGCGCGTGGCATTGAACCGCCCGAGCCTCTGCAGGGCGATTGGAATGCGGATAGTGGCTATGCCGCGGGGCTTGTGCTTGCCGATAAACCCGATTGCACGGCGGTCCTCGCTGCTAACGACTGCATGGCAAACGGCGTGATGATGGCTCTACGTGACAAAGGGCTCAGTGTGCCCGACGACGTGTCCGTGATCGGCTTCGACGATGAGCTCTATAAGACGATTCCCAACTCGATTCTGACGTCGGTAAAGTTTCGCCACCGCGAGCTGGGCGTCCGTGCGCTTAACGAGGTCGTCGCGGGTCTGGAAGCTCCGAGCTCCAGAAGCCGTACGCTCGTCTCGGGCGTGTTGGTCGAGCGTTCCAGCGTAAAGGACTTGCGGGCGTAGACGTGCTCGGCCTGTTCGTCTAAATCTGTAACAGGTAGGGCCGAAAATCTCAGCTAGTTGTTACAGATTTAGACAATTCGGTCCGGTATATTCCGTTTGTCTCGATCTGTAACGTCTAAGCGGTCAAAAGTGGTCTACATGTTACAGATTGAGATTTTCGGCTTGGCCTGTGCGTTCATCTCGATCTGTAACAGCTAGGACCGAAAAACTCGGCTAGATGTTACAGATTGAGATGAACAGGAGGACGGGTGCGGTCTAAACAAAATGGCCCGCGCAGTTCAACATCGATGCACGGGCCATTTATTGTCTGCAAGCGGCAGGTGGTGTCAGCGTCTTATGCCTCGAGGTTTTCCTCGATCCAGGCGACGGCGCCCTTGGGATCCTTAGTGAGGTCGATGTACTGTTTGCCCTTGGGCGACAGCAGCGTGATGCCCAGGCGGTCGGTGTCGGCCTTCATCTCGTTGTAATAGGTGCGAACCTGCGGAGCCAGGACGATGACGTTGTACTGGTCCATGATGGCGTAGTGGCTGCCGTAGGCACCGGCGTTGGCGGTAATGTCGATGCCCAGCTCGTCGGCGCCTTCCTTAAGCGCGTTGGCGAGCAGTGCAGAGGTGCCGGCGCCAGCGCACAGAACCAGAACCCTCAGATCCTTGCCCTTAAGGGCGGACGGAGCTGCGGAGGCCTCAGTGGCAGAAGCGGTCTCGACAACAGGAGCCTCAACGGCGGGGGCGGCAGCGGTCTTGACGGCCTTGGTCTCCTCGGCCTCTTCTTCGGCCAGGGTCTCGGCCTCCTGCTTGCACAGGACGTTGTCGTAGGCCTTGCAGAACGGGTAGTAGATCAAGAAGTCAACGACCAGCAGGACGACAACCAGGACCAGAGAGATCGGCTGGAAGTTGGTGTCGATGAAGGTGCCGATCGGTCCGGGGAGTGCCCACGGCATGGCATAGATAAAGCCGTTCATGCCCAAAAAGTCGATGAAGAACTTACCAATGAGGACGTTGGCCACGGGGGCAAACAGGAACGGGATCAGGAAGTACGGGTTGAGGATGATGGGCGCGGCGAACAGCAGCGGCTCGTTGACGGCGAACATCACGGGCACGACAGAGGCTTTGCCGACGGCCTTGAGCTGCTTGGAGCGCATAAAGAGCAGGAAGATGATCGGGACAATGAACGTGGCGCCGGTGCCGCCGAGTTCGCCGATGTAGTTACCGAAGTTTTCGGTCAGGGCGAGGGCGGGGTGACCGCCGGCCTGCAGCGTGGCGAGGTTGGTGGTGATGTTGCCAAACAGCGCGGCGTTGAGGGCAGGCTTAACGACCGAGGGGCCGTGGATGCCCATGAACCAGAACAGCGGGATCATGAACCAGATGAGGGCGAGGCCGGCGTAGGAATCGGCAGCGGCGAACAGCGGGCTCACCAGCGTGGAGATGACGTTGGCAAACGGGACGGCCAAGCAGGTGCGGCAGATAACGTCGATGACGGCGACAAACAGGATGGAGAAGCTGAAGGCGAAGATGTCGCGGAAGTTCTGGGCGATGGCGCCGGGGACTTCTTTGGGCAGCTTGATGGTGATGTCTCGCTTAATGCAGAAGGCATAGATGTTGACCGTGGCAAATGCGGCGACAAAGGAGCTCAGCAGGCCCTTGGTGCCCATGTTGTCGGTAAAGAACACCGAGACATCGGCGCCGTCGATCTTGGCACTCGTCTGGGTAACGGCCAAGATGAGCATAGCGCACATGGCGGCGACCATGGTGCTCGTGGCGTTGATGGCCTTGCCGGCAGGCATGCGGCGGTTCTTGGAGCCGGTCAGCGCGCTTGCGGTGGTGCCGGCGACCATGATGCCCACGACGCCCATCGTGAAGTTGTAAACCTTGTTGCAGAAGTTCACGACGTCGACGTTCCACCAGTCGGGCAGCGTAAAGCCGCCGACCGTGGCGACAACGCCCGGCAGGGTCGAAATAAGCAGGAAGACAGAAGAAGACAGGATGATGGGCATTGCTGCCAAAAAGCCGTCTTTAATGGCCTGAAGGTAGATGTTCTTAGAGACCTTGTCGAAGTACGGCTGACCTTTCTCCAAGAACTTAACGATCGATTCCATAGTTCACGCTCCTCTTTGCATGAAATCTTAATGGCATGGACGTTGAAAACCTATATGGTCTCCCGCTTGCTAAAAGCCCGGGTGCAGGCGGGGTCGGTCCCAGGGGGAGAGAGGGGAGCGGCTGGGTTTGTATCGCATAGGGCCGCTCCCTTCTCGGGGGAAAGCGAGGCGATGCGCTACTGCGCGTCCGCCATAGTGTCGGCGAGCTCCTTGTACCAGAGTGCCGACTGCTTGATGTAGCGTTTTTGCGTGTCGAAGTCGATGTAGAACAGGCCGTAGCGCTTGTTATAGCCATTGGCCCACGAGAACTGGTCCTGCAGGCTCCAGATAAAGTAGCCCTGGACGTCGACGCCCTCGGCGCGCGCCTGGAGCACCTTCTCCATGTGCTGGTCGACAAAGTCGATGCGCTCGGGATCGGCGACGATGCCGTTTGCGTCGGGCTCGGGGTCCTTGTGGCCCAGGCCGTTTTCGGTGATATAGATGACGGGGAGGTTGGGATAGGTGGCGCTGATGTGCTTGAGCGTGTCGTAGAGGCCTTGCGGGTAGATGAGCCAATCCCAGTCGGTGGTGGGGATACCCGGCATATCGACCTGCTGCCCGACGCCCTTAAACTTAAAGCACGAGGTGCCCTTGTCTCCGGTGCCGTTAAAGCTGTTGGTTGACTCGCCATCGTAGGCGGCGATAAACGCCGACTGATAGTAGTTGAGGCCGAACATATCGTTGCGGGGCGCCGCCTTGGCGAGCTCCTCCATGTCGCTGTCCTCAACCGTAAGTGTGGCGTTGTTGGCACGCAGAATCTCGTTGATGAGTGAGAGGGTGCGCGCGGAGTAGTGACCCAGGAAGGCGCCGTCCATGATGAAGTCGGTGTAGAAGGCGTTGTACAGGTCGGCGGCGTGCTGGTCGGCGGGCGAGTCGGTGGCAGGATATGCCGGCGTCAGGACGTTGACCATGCCAATGCGTCCGCCCAGGTGCTCGGTCTCGTCAAGATCCTTATACAGGTTGACGGCGCGGGCGTGGGCAACGAGCTCGTTGTGCTGGCTCTGGATGCCGCTCGTCACATCAAAGTGATGGTTGGGCGGGAAGTTGCCTTGGATGTATTGGGAGTGCGAGAGGCTGATGAGCTCGTTGATGGTGAACCAATTCTTGACCTCGCGGAACTCGCGGAAGCAGAACTCGGCATAGCGCACATAGGCGTCGACGGTCTTGCGGTTGAGCCAGTCGCCCTGGTTGAACAGGGCGGCGGGGGAGTCAAAGTGATGCAGGGACACATAGGGCTCGACGCCATACTTTTTGCAGCAGGCGAACAGCTTGTGGTAGTGCTTAACGCCCTCGGCGAGGGGTTCGGCATCGTCGCCGTTGGGGAAGATGCGGGTCCAGGCGATGGACACACGAATGGCGTTGAGTCCATGCTCGGCAGAAAGGCGGATATCCTCCTCGTAGCGGTTGTAGAAATCACTGGCCGGGTCGGGCAAAAAGCGACCCTGGGCGACAAGGTAATCGTCCCACATGGTCTTACCCTTGCCTGCCACCTTCGTGGAACCTTCCGTTTGGTACGCGGCGGTTGCGGCGCCCCAAACAAAGCCCTTCGGCAGCTGCTGTACGCGGTTTAGCAAAGACATATGCATACACCCTCTCGTCTCGCTGTTCGATATTGTGCGTTTGCGCTCAGGAGGCTCCCTGGTTAGCGTTCAGCGGTGAAAAAGCCCGATAAACACTATCTTAAAATGATTAGAACCAAAATGACCACGTGAACATTTGACAATGAGCACGTTAACATCCGGCTGGGATGTATAGAAACAAAACAACTTCAAACAGCCGCGAACGGTTGTATTTGTTCGGTAAGCGGTTTTGATTGACAGAAGTTTTCATGTTGTGGTATATGGCTCGGGTATCATGAGCACGTTATCAATGTATGTACGATGCGCCATGGGCGCGGGGAATAGTTGGGAAGCAGGTTAGCGTGGAAGGCATGGATCAGCAGACAAGGAATGGTCGTTCGGCGAGCGCGGCAGAGGTTGCGGCGCTCGCTGGCGTGAGCCGCCAGACTGTGTCTCGCGTGGTCAACGGTATGCCCAACGTGGCGGAAAAGACGCGCAAGCGTGTGCTGGCCGCCATGGAAGAGCTGGGCTTTCGTCCCAGTTTTGCTGGAGCGGCGTTGCGCGGCGGGTCGTATCGTTCTATTGGCCTGTGCATGTACAACATCACACGTGTCGGTAACCTGGCGACGCTCGAGGGTATCATGCAAGCGGCGCGCGAGCACGATTTTGCCGTCACTATGATCGAGATGGGCGGCGACAAGCCCTATGCACTTGCCGATGCCTCGCGCCGCATGGTCGAGCGACCCGTCGACGGCATGATTCTCAACATGAACCGCATAGCTCCCGATTTTGAGGAGTTTGTTCCCCAGCCGGGAATGCGAACGGTCATCCTGTCCATGTATGCGCATCCGCGCTGCACGACGATCGACTCCGACCAGTATGGTTCGTGCGAGCTGTTGACCAATTATCTGCTGGAACATGGTCACTCGAATATGCGGTTTGTGGCGGGTCCGGAAAACTCGATTTCCTCGCGTTTTCGTGAGGCCGGTTGGCGCGATACGCTGGGTCGTGCTCATGTCGATGCCGCTCCGATGCTGCGTGGCGATTGGAGTGCGGACAGTGGGTACGCCATGGGCGAGCGGATTGCGGCCGAGGTGCTTGCCGGCGGGTCGCAGGCGCCGACTGCCGTGCTTGCGGCAAATGACCAGATGGCGCTGGGCGTTATCGCCGCGCTCGAGAACGCGGGCCTGTCCGTGCCCGACGACGTGAGCGTGGTTGGTATCGACGACGCACTCGAGGGACTTGTTCCTCACAATCGGCTGACGACGCTGCGATTTGATTTGCGCGGTGTCGGTAAGCTTGCGTTTGAGGCGGCGATTGGAGAGAGCTCGTCTATCGAGGCGATTCATGTGCCGAGCACGCTGGTCGAACGCTCGACTGTTAGGGACATACGGGGTTAGGTCCTACTCCGTTTGTCTCGATTTGTAACAGGTAGACGGTCAAAAGCGGGCTACGTGTTACAGATTTAGATTCTTCGGAAAGAGCAATCCTGTTCGTCTCAATCTGTAACAGCTAGGACCAAAAAACTCAGCTAGATGTTACAGATTGAGACGAACGGCTTCCGACCTGAACAAAAAGGTCGGGGGCGGCTCGCCGTGTGACGTGCCGCCCCCGGCTGAGAAATGGGGACAGGTTATGTGGGCGGTGCAACTCCGCCAACCGCTCGTCGCAAGCCGCTAGTCCAGACGACGGGTCTGCGCCACGTGCTTATACCAGTATGCGCTTGCCTTGGGCGTGCGCTTCTGGGTTTCAAAGTCAACGTAGAAGAAGCCGTAACGCTTGTTGTAGCCATTGGTCCAGGAGAACTGATCCTGCAGGCTCCACAGGAAGTAGCCGCCCACGTTGACACCCACCTCCATGGCCTTGAGCAACCAGCGCAGGTGCTGCTCGATGTAGTCGATGCGCGGCTGGTCGTCCACAAAACCGTCCTTGTAGGGGTCCTTGTAGCCCATGCCGTTCTCGGTGATGAAGATCTGCTTGTAGTTGGGGTAGCGCTGCTTAATGTAGACGAGCAGATCGAACAGGCCCTCGGGATAGATGATCCAGTCCCAGTCGGTGGTGGGGATACCAGGCTTGTTCACATGCTCGCCAATACCCTTAACGCGCCAGCGGCCGGTGCCCTTCTCGCCCGTACCGTTGTGGTGCAGGTCGTTCTCGCCATCGTAAGCCTTCAAAAAACGGCACTGGTAGTTGTTAACGCCCAGGTAGTCGTTGTAGAGCGCGGCCTCGCGCATGATTTCCAGATCCTCGTCCAGGATCTCGATGGTGCCGCCCGAGACGGCAGCCAGGCGGTTGGCGCACTCGAGGGTGTCGGGGGCATAGTCGCCGCGGAAGGTGGCGTCGAGCAAGAACTGGTTCTGCAGCACGTGCTCGTTGTTGGCGGCTTTGATGTCGGCGGGGTCGTTCTCGTTGAGCGGATACTTAAACTCCAGCGACTGGATGACGCCGATCTTGCCCTTAAAGCCGCCGTTGTGGAAGGCCAGCACGGCCTTGGCGTGGGCGAGCATCATGTTGTGCTCGCACTGGAAAGCCTCGGCCAGATGCGCCTTGACGCCACCGGGGAAGGTGCCCTCGATGTAGGTGTTGGAGGCGTCGGCCCAGATCTCGTTAAAGGTGAACCAGTAGGTCACCTGGTCGGCGTACTCCTTAAAGCAGAAGGTGGCAAAGTCCACAAAGGCGTCGATGGTCTCGCGGTTGAGGAAGTCGCCCTTCTCAAAGAGGGGCAGCGGCGTATCGAAGTGATGCAGCGTGACAAACGGCTCAACGTGGTGCTTGTGGCACTCGGCGAAGAGGTCGTGGTAGAACTGGACACCCTCGGGGTTGATTTCGCCGGTACCGTTGGGGAAGATGCGGCTCCAGGCGATGGAGAGGCGGATGCCGTTGATACCGAACTCCTCGCACAGCTCCAAGTCGACGGGGTACTGGTTGTAGAAGTCCGAAGCGGGATCGGGGGAAAAGCGCCCCTGGGCCTCCAAGAAGTCGTCCCAGGCGACTTTGCCCTTACCGTGGGTGCGGGTCTCGCCCTCTACCTGGTAAGCAGCAGTGGCGCCGCCAAAGACAAAGCCCTCGGGAAACTGCGCAGGCGGGTTGGTGACGCTAGCGGGGTTAACGGACATGATGATCCAATCGTTTAAATCGAAGGACCAGCCGGTCTTGGATGGTCGGCTGGCCCTGAGCGTTACTTACTTCGAAAGCTGCTCGGAGACGAAGGCGAGAGACTTATCGCCGTTCTGGGAGAGCTCGATGTACTGCTTGCCGCGGCAGGCGACGCACTTGTTGCCCACGCGCTCGCAGTCCTTCTGCAGGTCGGCCAGGTAGCTTGCGGCCTGCGGGGCCAGGACGACCAGGTCAAAGTCGGGAAGCATGTCAACGTGGTTGCCATAGGCCTCGGCAGCGGTCTCAAGATTGATGCCGCGCTCTTTGGCGGCCTTGGCCAGCGCGTTGGCGAGCAGGCCCGAGGTGCCGCCACCCTGGCAGAGCACGAGCACGCGCTTGCCGTTGAGGTCACTGGCGGCCGTTGTCTCAGTGGCGACAACGGCGGGAGCGTCGGCCTTCACGGCCTCGGCAGCAGCGCCGGCGGCAACGCTCTTGGCATCGGCCTTGCCCTGGAAGGCATCGTTGAGCTTGGCGGCCTTCTCGGCGTTCTTGGCGGCGAGCTCCTCCTGGGAAATCTCGGCCTCCTCGGCGCACTTCTGGGCGTCGTAGGCACGGAAGAACGGGTAGTACAGAACGAAGTCGACGACCAGGATAAGGGCGAGCATCACAAAGGCGAGCGGCTGGAAGCCCAGGCCCATGATGGTGCCGATGGGGCCGGGGACAGTCCAGGGCAGGGTGTACATAAAGCCGTTCATGCCCAAGAAGTCGATAAAGATCTTGAGGATCCAGATGTTGGCGATCGGGGCAAAGACAAACGGGACAAAGAAGACGGGGTTGAGCACGATGGGCGCGGCGAACAGCAGCGGCTCGTTGACGGCAAAGCAGACGGGGACGATGGCGGCCTTACCGACGGCGCGCATCTCCTGAGACTTGGCCAGGAAGCAGAACATAAAGACCAGGACGAGCGTGGCGCCGGTGCCGCCCATGCAGACGACGAAGTACTGGGCACCCTGGGTCAGGACAGCGGAAGCGTGCTGGCCAGCCTGGAACGCAGCCAGGTTGTCGGTCATGTTGGCAACGAGAGCGGCGGCGATGGCGGGCTCGACGATCGAGGGGCCGTGGACGCCCACGAACCAGAACAGGCTCATGGCGCCGTAGATCACAGCGAGGCCGATGTAGCCATCGGCAGCGGTGAACAGGGGCTGGAACACTTGGATGACGCCCTGGGCAAAGCAGAAGCCAAAAGCAGCGCGGAAGACGATGTCAAAAACCCAAAAGACGGTGATGCAGACGGAGAAGGGGATGATGTCCTTGAAGGTCTGCGAGATGTTGGGCGGAACCTGCTCGGGCATCTTGACGGTGATGTTGCGCTTAATGAAGAACTTGTAGATGATGCCGGTCACAAACGCAGCGATGAAGGCGGTCAGCAGGCCCTTGGAACCAAGGTAGGTGGTGTTGAAGCCGCTGGCGGCGTCCGTGGCGACCGTGTCGCTCGAAAGGAGCAAGAAGCCGATGATGGCCGCGCACATGCATGAGATAAAGTTAATCTGGTTATTCTTGGGCAGGTCGCGGTTCTGAGCGTCGGCGAAGTGCTTGGCTGTGGTGGCGGCGCAGGCGATGGCCAGGATGCCCATGGAGTAGTTGTAGCACTTCCACAGAGCGTTGTTGATGTCATCGGGCCAGTAGAAACCCCAGATGTTGGGGACCGAGGCTACCAGGCAGAAGATGGACGAGAAGATGATGATGGGGATGACGGAGATAAAGCCGTCGCGGATCGCCTTGAGGTACTTGTTGCGGGCGATCGCGTTGAAAAAGGGCTGGCCCTTTTCGATGATGGCGATGAGTTGCTCCATGCAATGCTCCTAAGAGTCGGTGGGTTAGCAACGATGGTAGCTTTTGACGTTCGGTTGCCAAAATGTTGACGTTGCCATTTTGTGATACAAAAAAAGACGCGAACCGGTGGTTCCTGTGCCTGCGAACCGTCGATTCCTTACGCGTAAACGTTTGAGCCGCCCGGTGGCTCTGTGTTTGCACAATGGCAACGTTAACATTTGGGCGACAAAAGCCGTTCGGGGAAGCAAAAATGTCGGTGAACGGTAGGTTTTGGGTGGTGAGCGTATGGTGGGGGAGGCGTTAGATATACTTGAAGACGTTTCATTTGACTGCGTAGGGTGCCACCAATGGCATCGTTGACATAGAAAGATCGACCTATGGCCGCTGTTAAAAAATCGGTATCCGTCAAAGACGTGGCGCGCCTCGCGGGCGTCTCGGAGCAGACGGTCTCGCGCACCGTGCACGATTCGCCCAGCGTGCGCCCCGAGACCAAGGAACGCGTGCGTGCCGCCATGCGCGAGCTGGGGTATCGCCCAAACTTTGCCGGTCGATCGCTGCGCCGCGGCAAGTTCAAGACTGTCGGCGTCGCCATGTTCAACATTACCGGTACCGGTAACCTCGACCGTATGGAGGGCTTTGCCGCCGCCGCCGATAAACACGGCTATGCCATCACTCTTACTAAAGTAGATGGACACCCCTATACCCTGGAGAGCGCATCGTCGCGCATGAGCGCGCTGCCGGTGGACGGCATGGTTGTAATCATGAATCGCATGCCGGCGGACTTTGGTACCTTTGAGCCGCTGCCCGGTATGCAAACGGTGCTCGTTACCATGTTGGAGCATCCGCTGTGCTCGACGGTCGATAACGACCAGTTTGATTGCTCGCGCCAGGTTGTCGAGTACTTGCTGGGACATGGACACAAGACCGTGCACTTTATCTCGTGTCCCGAGCGCTCGCTTTCGGGCATGCAGCGCGAGGAGGGCTGGCGCGAGACTTTGCGCGCGCATGGTATTGAGTCGCCGCGACTCATCCGTGGCGATTGGACGGCACGGAGCGGGTATGCCGCCGGTCAGGCTCTGGCGGACGATCCGACCTGTACTGCCATTTATGCCTCCAACGACGCCATGGCCTACGGCTGCATTCGCGGACTCGAGTCGCGCGGAAAGCGCGTGCCCGAGGACGTGAGCGTGGTGGGTGTTGATGACAGTCTGGGCGACATCGTGCCCGATCGTCGCCTGGCCACCGTGCGCTTTGACAACAAGCGTGTCGGCATGTGGGCAGTCGATAAGATCGCCGGTGCCGAGGGGGGTGCGTCTGGCGTGGAGCACATGCTGATCCCCGGCGTGCTCGTAGAGGGCGATACGGTGCGCGATTTGCGCTAGGGCGCGGTCCTGTTTGGGTTTCCGTTAATCATGTTTGATATTGTTCGAAATGGTTTGGAAACCGTTCACGGGCGAAAAGTGACCGTTCATAGCTTGAAATTACGTTTTGCGCTGTTCTTTTTTGTTTGAATGTTAATGTTTCTGCCATGCAGAACGCAGCGCGTATGCCCGGACGCGATGCTCTCCATTGGTTCATATGTGAAAGGAACGCAATATGGCAACCAAAGAAGAAATCTCGATGGTTGGATTCGAGATCGTCGCATACGCAGGTGACGCCCAGACCGATCTGCTTGCAGCGCTCGATGCTGCTCGCGAGGGTGACTTTGAGAAGGCCGAGCAGCTGCACAAGGATGCCAGCGATGCGCTCATCGGTGCCCACGACACGCAGACCAAGCTGCTTTCGCAGGAGGCCGGCGGTGGCGAGATGGAGATGACCTTCATCATGGCTCACGCTCAGGACACCCTCATGACCACTATGATCCTGGAGAAGCAGGCCCGCTTTACCATCGATGCCTACAAGCGCATCGCCGAGCTCGAGGCCAAGCTCGCCTAACGAGCCCGCACAACCAAGTCCCCTTCCAAAAGCTCTGCCGCAAACTCGCGACAGGGCTTTTTCTTTTTACCCGGCACTTGGGGACGTTCCTTATCTGCCGGCAGTTAGGGACACTCCTGCCATGCATTTGATCCTTTGAGGATGGAAGAAAACGGGTTATTAGGTTTGCTGCGGTGCCGACTCGGCCTGTCGGTTACAAAACTATGCCGGTTTACTACGATGATTCGCATTCTTTCAACTATGGAAAGAACGGCGTTATCAAAGCCGCAGGTAGAAAGCTTGTCATTTTCTGCTAATAGCAAATGTGGTCGGTCCTATCGGTTTTACCGTAGTAAACCAGCATAGTTTTGAAATGGCACTATTCGACTAGCAGCGTTATGGAGCTTCTGCACGCCCTCCCGTTCGGTTTTTCGCTGGGTGGGTATACTTCCATCCGCAATACAGGCCGGAATAAGGAGGTATCCAAATGCCGGGCAACGGATTGATTCAAAAGGGAGACGCGCACGAGATGGCTCATGGGCGTCCTGTCCAGATAACCGAGCACACAGCGGTAACCGAGCTGCAGCCCAGTCTGTCCGATGTCGTGTGCGCAAACAAAAAGCTGCAGATTGGCTTTATCGTTGCGCTCGTGGTACTGGCGCTGCTGTCGGGCTTTGTAGCTCGTCCGCATTTCGCCGATACCAAAACTTGGGACTCCACCATCGAGGTTATCGATCAAAAGAAGGGCGATGTTTTGGCGCTCACGACCTCGTGCGTCGCCCTATCTGCGGGTATCACCGCGCTGCCGGGTGATACGGGAACGCCAGTCGCCGAGCAGCTCGCGCAGCTTTCGGGAAACTTGGGTATCGTGCTTGCCGTGCTCTACCTCGAGAAGTATCTGCTGACCATTTTGTGGTCGGTTGGCCTGGGCATCCTGATCCCGTTTGCGCTGGTGCTCTTTGCGATCTCACTTGGCATTCACGGACGCTGGAGCACCAGCGCCGTCTTGCGCCGCGTGGCAACGCGTGTGCTGGTGGTCGCCATAATTGGCATGGCGTTGGTGCCCGCAAGCGTATGGGTGTCGCAAAAGGTCGACGAAACGTATCGCGTTAGCATCGAGACGGCCGAGCAAAAGGCGGCCGACGCTGCGAGCGCGGCAGATAGCGATAGCTCCAAAACAAGCAAGAAAAAGACCGAGTCCACAGAGTCCAAGAACGTGCTTGAGCAGCTTGCCGACGGTGCCTCGGGTCTCGTCACGTCGGTGACCAGCGGCGCCAAGCAGATGACCGATGAAATTGTGCGGCAAGTGACCGATCTCATCGAAGGCGTCATCGTGATGATCGTGACCTCGTGCGTGATTCCACTGCTGGTGCTCGCCGCGTTTTTGTGGCTGGGGCACGTGCTACTGGGGATTGATATTTCCGGCCCGGCGAACTATCTGACGGGTCGCTTTCTGAGCGCTCCGTCCAAGCACGCCAAAAAGGGCGGGCAGTCCGAGTAGCTAAAACAGCTGTATATACCGGGGAATACCGCCGAAGGGCGGCCGAGACACGTTCTCGGCCGCCCTTTTGTTTGTTGAATGCGCGGTAAGTCGGGCCTTTTCTGAGTCCAAACGGTCAGCAATCATCCGCGAACGGTAATTGTTCAAAAAAGAACAAAGACAAACAAATAATTGTTGCAGTTAATGTTCGAATGTGTTCAAATAAACATGAACAGTGAAGAACCGCACATTCAGATGCCCGGACCTGAACGCGATTCAACACTTCCAAACAGAAACTGCGCACCTGCGTATCTCTCAAGGAGGATGTCATGAGGGTTGTAATCGCTTCCGATGCCGACGGTATGTCGATGAAGGAGTCCATCAAGGAGATGCTCATCGCCGACGGTCACGAGGTCGTCGACTATTCCGAGACCCCTGCCGCGGACTTTGTCGATTCCGCGACCGCCGTCGCCAAGGACCTGCTGGAGCACAAGGATTCCCAGGGCTTCGCATTCGATAAGTACGGCGTCGGTTCCTATATGGCCGCCGTCAAGATGAAGGGCATGGTCGTCGCCAACATTTCCGACGAGCGTTCCGCCTACATGACCCGCGAGCACAACGGCTCGCGCATGGTCACCATGGGCCCGGGTGTTGTGGGCACCGAGGTCGCCAAGAAGATCGCCCGCGAGTTCCTGCGCGCCCAGTACGCCGGCGGCCGTCACCAGATTCGTGTCGACATGCTCAACAAGATGGCCTAACGAGAGCCACCGAGAACTCGAACTTCTACCTCAACTTGTGAATTCAGACGAAAGGACGTTCTGATGAAGAAGACCATCGCAATCGGTTGCGACCATATCGTTACGGACGAGAAGATCTATCTGGCCGACCGCCTGGAGCAGGCTGGCTACAAGGTGCTCGATTGCGGCACCTACAGCCACACCCGTACGCACTATCCCATCTACGGTAAGGCCGTGGGCGAGGCTGTTGCCAGCGGCAAGGCCGACTTTGGCGTGGCCCTGTGCGGCACCGGCATCGGCATCACCAACGCCGTCAACAAGGTTCCCGGCGCCCGTTGCGCTCTGGTCCGCGACATGACCTCTGCCCTGTATGCCCGTCGCGAGCTCAACGCCAACATCGTGGGCTTTGGCGGCAAGATCACCGGCGAGTTCCTGATGGCCGACATTATGCTTGCCTTCCTGGAGGAGCCCTACGAGAAGACTCCCGAGCACGATGCCCTGATCGCCAAGATCGATGCCTGCAACAAGGCCGACGCCGAGGTTCAGGCCGACCCGCACTTCTTCGACGAGTTCCTCGAGAAGTGGGACCGCGGCGAATATCACGACTAAGGAGGTTACGCGGTTTTACCAAACCGCGTAACGGGTCGACGCTGCGCGCCGCTCGCTGACGTTGGGGGTGCCTGTGGGGTCGCCGCTGTTGTTGCGAAGCTTTCTGGTTCAGTAAGCTGCTCCGATAACACGTTTGCTTGCTGAGCTTGTGGGCTTCGTTTTGGCGGGACCCGGTATTCTGCAGCTTTTCAATTGACGGCTCGCGTTTCTGTGAGGGGGCGCGGGCCGGTTTTCTATCAGCCCTATTGACTTGGTGGGCTGTCGTAAGAAAGGGAAGGCTCCTATGGAGTTTGTTCTTGATAACGGTTCTATCCGCGTGGCACTGAGCACGGCGGGCGGGTCGTTCACTTCTATTGCGGCCAACGGTCGCGAGTATCTGTGGCAGGGCGATCCGGCGGTGTGGTCGGGCCAGGCACCTATTTGCTTCCCGATCTGCGGCGGTCTTCGTGACGGTCGCGCAATGACCATGGGCGGCCGCGAGGTTAAGCTCGCCCGCCACGGCTTTGCTCGCAAGCAGGAGTGGAAGCTCGAGGAGCAGAGCGACAACATGGTTGCGCTGAGCTTAAGCTCTGCCGACCATGCCGAGTTGCTCGAGCAGTACCCGTATCCGTTTAAGATCGTTGCTCGTTACACGATCGATTCGGAAAAGGTGGCCGTGTCGTACGAGGTGACCAATGAGGGCACCGTGGACATGCCGTTCTTTGTGGGCGGTCACCCCGGCTTTAAGTGCCCGCTCGACGAGGGCGAGTCTTATGACGATTATGAGCTTCGTTTTGAGCAGCGTGAGGCCACCGAGCTCTGTACTGCCGTTCCCTCGACGGGCCTGATTGATGTTGAGCATCGCAGCAAGAACCCCATGATCGGCCAGAACCTACCGCTTACCCACGAACTCTTCGACTTCGCGGAGACCATCTTTGACGTGCTCGAGAGCCGCGTGGTTACGTTGACCAAGAAAACCGAGGACAAGGGCGTGCGCCTGACGTTCCCCGATATGCCGTACTTGATTGTGTGGAGCAAGCCCGAGGGCGACTTTGTGGCTGTTGAACCGTGGGGTGGTCTGTCCACCTGCTCCGACGAGGACGATATTCTGGAGCACAAGCGTGGCTGCCTGGTGGCCAAGCCGGGAGAGACCGTCACCCGCGGCTTTGAGATCGAGATCCTTTAACGAGTTATCGTGTGTTTGGGGCAGGTCATGCCGCCCCGGAACAGGAGTTCAATATGATTCTGACCGTTACCATGAACCCGTCGATTGATACGCGCTATCAGCTCGACAAGCTGATCATCGACGATGTTAACCGCGTGACGCCCGAAAAGACCGCTGGCGGCAAGGGCCTCAACGTGAGCCGTGTGCTGCTGCAGTTGGGTGACGATGTGCTCGCGACCGGTCTGCTCGGCGGCCACATGGGTGCCTATATGGCCGAGCTTATGGATGCCGATGGCGTCAAGAACGACTTTGTGCCTATCGCCGGTGAGACGCGCATTTGCCTGAATATTCTGCACGAGGGTAATCAGACCGAGCTGCTGGAGAGCGGCCCGCAGATCGCCCCGGCCGAGCTCGAGGCCTTTACGGCCAAGTTCGCCGAGCTCGCAGCGAAGGCGGACGTTGTGACGCTTTCGGGCTCGCTGCCGCGCGGCGTCGATGCCGGCTACTATGCCGAGCTCGTCAAGATCGCCGAGGAGGCGGGCGCCAAGGTGCTGCTCGATACCTCGGGTGCATCGCTGGAGGCCGCGCTGGAGTCCGACGCTAAGCCTGAGCTCGTAAAGCCCAACCTGACCGAGATTAACGGCCTGCTGGGTACGTCCTTTACGACCGATGATGTCGATGCCCTGCGCGAGGCGCTTGCCGCCGATGACCGTTTTGCCGGTATCCCCTGGGTTGTCGTTTCGATGGGCGCTGCCGGTTCGGTGGGCTTCCATGAGGGCCGCGCGTTCCGCGCCAAGACGCCCGCGATTGCGGCTGTGAACGCAACGGGTTCCGGTGACTCGACCATCGCCGGCTTTGCGCATGCCATTGCAGCTGGTGCCGACGACGTCACGGTGCTCAAGACCGCCAATACCTGCGGCAAGCTCAACGCCATGGATCCCAAGACCGGCCACCTGGTCATGGACCGCTGGGATGAGATCTTCAACAACGTTGAAGTAACGGAGCTTTAGGGTTACGGCGTTTTACCAAACGCCGTAACCTGCCGACGCTGCGCGGGCCGCATTTGGACAATCTGACGTTCAACTTCAAGGGCGCGACCAGAAGGTCTGCGCCCTTTCGTTTCACGTCACCTTGTCTCAAATGCGGCCCGCTCGCTACCGTTGCCAAAACATCGGTGTTGCCTTGCTTCGGGAATGCGGCAGATGGGACGTTTCTTTTCTGCCGGCAGTTTGGGACACTCCTTACGGGGCACCCCTCCACAGCGCCTATGCCAGCTTGTCGATTTGCCCAATCTCCCAGAGCGGAATGTTGACGAGCGTGCCCTCGTCTCTATATGCCGCTAACGATGTTCTCACGCAGCGCTCGAGCTTGAACTTCTCGCAGGCAATCCTCAGGCTCTTTGCTTTGAGATTCTCTGCTGCCTTGACCTCGAGCGGAAGCACGGTCCCCGCATGGTCGATGGCAAAGTCAGTCTCTGCATTGCCGGAGGAGGATGACCAATACGCGGGAGTTTTGCCTTGGAGCAAAAGCTCCTGTGCGACGTATTGCTCGGTCAGCGAGCCTTTGAACTCCGTAAAAACAGCGGGCCCGTTCAGAACAATGGCTGGCGTGAGGCCGGAGAGTGCTCCGAGGATGCCGGTGTCGATGCAGAACAGCTTGAAGCCCGAGAGATCCTCGTAGCTTGTGAGCGGTGCTCTTAGGGCGGAAACACGTGGTACCTTATGAACGATTCCATAGTCCATGAGCCACTGGAGGCTTTCCTCAAAATCGCGTGCGCGCGCCCCGGGACGAAGCGCGCCGTAGACGAACTTCTTGTTTTCCTTTGCGAGCTGGCCGGGAAGGGATTTCCAAACCAGCCTCATGCGCTCGACGATGCGGGCTGGCGCATGCTTGCCAAAATCGGATTCATAAGCTTCGATGATTTGCTGCTGAAGCCTGCGGGCCTCGATGAAATCGTGGGAGGCGGCGAAAGCGGAGACAACTTCTGGCATGCCACCGACAACGAGGTATTCCTTGAGCAGGCGCTCGAGCTTTTCGGAAACGTTCGCCAGCAGGTCCATGTCTGCGGCAAGGATGGCATCTGCGAGCGGATCGCCATCGACGGCACGAACGAACTCGACAAACCCCATGGGGCGCATGGTAAGCTGGTCGATCTTGCCGACGGGGAACGACTCGTTTTCGCGTCGGAGCGCGAGCCCCATATAGGAGCCGGCTGCCATGATATGGTATTCCGGCGCCAGCTCGTTGAAGTATTTGAGCGAGGTGATGCCACGCGGTGCCTCTTGGATTTCGTCGAAGATGATGAGCGTGTCTGTCGGCGTTATGGTCTGGCCGCGCAGGAGCTCTATCTGGGAGATGATGCGTTTGGGGTCAAGGCTTCCGTCGAACAGCGAACGTGCGCCCGGTTCGAGCATAAAGTCAAAACGGATGACGTTTTGATACTGCTGGCCTGCGAATTCGTTGAGAAGCCAGGTTTTTCCCGTCTGGCGGGCCCCCTTAAGCAGGAGGGGCTTGCGGTTTGACCTAGATTTCCAAGCGATGAGTTCGTCCATTAGCTGTCGCTGCATACTGCCCCCTAACGATCATGGTTAGTATAAGACCGTCTTGGTCTTTCCATCGAAAAATGTGGGAGTAAACCACGTTTTTCCATCGAATAATGTGGGAGGTAACCACGTTTTTCCATCGAATAATGTGGGGTTTAGGTCGGCACCTGGGGCGCTCCTTCTCTGCCGGCAGTTTGGAACACTCCGTGTTTTGGTGCAAATTAGCTACCCTTGCATCAGAAAACGGCGCCCGCCGGCGATGTTGCCGGCGGGCGCCGTTGTCGTGTAGGTGGCTATGTCGTGGGGGCTGCCGTTGAGCGTCCGGGTCTGTGCTCTACAGCGAGTCGATAAAGCGCTGCTGGGCGGCGCGGCCGGCTTCGTCCCACTTAAAGACGCCGGCGTTGTCGAGCACGTGGCCAAACGCCACGCCGACCTCCTCGTGCAGGATATCGATGGCGTTATCCGCCGTAAGCTCGTCGGCGCGGCGAGCAAAGACGTCCTCGGCCCACGCGGCATGGCTGCGACAAAGATCATCGCCCTCGAGCGCACCGGCAAGATCGTAGCTGGCATCGACCTTGGCTGCCAGCAGATGCTCACGGACAGCGCCAAGCTCGGGAACCAGGCGCGGCGGCAGAATGGCCAGGCCCATGACCTCGATCAGGCCGATGTTCTCCTTCTTAATGTGGTGATACTCGGCATGTGGGTGGAATACGCCCAGTGGATGCTCGTCGGTTGTGATGTTGCAACGAAGCGCCAGGTAGGCCTCGTAGATCTCGCCGCCGGCATTGCCGCGGGAGTCGACGCGGCGGATGACGGGCGTCACAGTGTTGTGCGCTACGCCGTCGGCTGTGTGCGCGATGACGCCAACCGACTCATCGGTCCACTCGCGCCAGGCGAGGATAATCTTCTCGGCGGCGTCGAGCAGCTGGGTGCGGTTGTGCGAGCGCAGTCGCAGCACCGAAAGCGGCCACTGCAACACGGTGCCGCTGACCTGGTCAAAGCCGGGCACGCTAAACTGCGTGACCTCGGCGGCATGCATCATGGGGAACTCGTGCGCGCCGCCCTGAAAGTGGTCGTGCGACAGAATCGAGCCGCCCACGATGGGCAGGTCGGCGTTAGAGCCAATAAAGTAGTGCGGGAACAGGTCCACAAAGTCGAGCAGGCAGGTCAGACCCTTGCGGTCGACGTGCATCGGACGATGCGCGGAGCTCATAGCAATGCAGTGCTCGTTAAAGTACGCGTACGGGCTGTACTGGAAGCCCCAGCGCTCGCCGTTGAGCTGGATGGGGATAACGCGCAGATTCTGGCGGGCGGGGTGGGCGCCTCCGTCGGCTGCGGCGGAGCGTCCAGGGTAGCCCTCGTTTTCGATGCAGAGCTGGCAAGCGGGATACTTCTCGCCCATGTTTTTGGCGGCACCTGCTGCGGCAATGTCGCGCGGGTCCTTCTCAGGCTTGGACAGGTTGATGGTGATTTCCAGGTCGCCCCAGTTGGTGGAAGTGCTCCATTTGATGTTGCGTGCGATGGCGGCGCGGCGCACATAGCCGGCGTCGCAGCACAGGCCGTAGAACCAGTCGGTTGCGGCACGGGGCTCGTTGACGCCCATACGTCCGTTGAACTCCTCGTTTACAACCGAAGGCCTCGGCATGAGCGCGCCCATGATGCGCATGGCGATGCGGTCGCGGCCCGATGCCGTGTCCTCGGCGGCACCGTTGGCAACGGCAGCCACGGAAAGCGCGGCAAGCGTGCCCTCCAGGTCAAAGTTGGGCAGGGTATCGGGGTGCAAGAGCGAGAGCTTCTCGGTCTGCAGTGCCCAAGCCATGTCGAGTGCGGGACCCGTGGCGCCGATGCACTCCAGAATGGTGTTGTAGGCCCAGATGCGGTCGTCCTGTCCGATCATCGATCGATGGATGGCATACTCAATTAGGCCCTGCGCGGCCTCGCGCACATCAGTCATTACAGCCATGCCGCGTAAGCCCCCTTGTCAGAGATAGCGTAATGACGGGCAGAGCCCTCGCCCAGCCAGCCGTTCATCTTGGCAATGAAGGTGTCGACCAGGTCGAGCGGCACGAAGGCCTGGATGGTACCGCCGAAGCCGCCGCCGTGAATACGAACGGCGCCGCGGCCGTCGAGCACATGCTCGGCCAGCGCTAGGGCATACATGGAGGGTTGCTCGGAACCCAGTTTGGCAACGACATTCTGCAGGTACATGGCAGAGCTGGCGCCCGACTCGCGCGTCAGGACCAGGAACTGGTCGATGTCGCCGGCGTTCAGGGCTGCCCAGCGCTTGTCGACCAGGCCGTTCTCGTACCAGTAGTGAACGGCGCGCAGGCAGGCGCGGTCGCCCAGCTTGGCGCGCAGCTCGGGGAGCTTGGCGTCAAAGTCGGCGACGTTTACCTCGCATAGGCGTGCCTTGCCAAACTCGGCGGCAACGTCCTGCATCTCGCGCGGAACGGCGGCATAGTCATCGGTGGCGGCCACGTGGTCGGCACCGACCTTAACGAGCACGAGCGCGTAGCCGTGATCCTCAAAGTTGAGCTCGAGCTTCTGGGTTTTAGGCTGAGCCTGGTCCTCAAAGTCCATGTAGGCAAGGCCGCCTAGGCACACAGCAGCCTGGTCCATCAGACCGCAGGGCTTGCCGTAATAGTTGTTCTCGGTGCGCTGGCTCATTTGGGCGAGTGCGACGGGCTCAATTGCGGGCGCGCCCCAGAGCGTCTCCATGGCACGACCGTACGCGGCCTCGACGGCGGCAGAGCTGGAAAGGCCGCCGCCCGAGGGGACGGAGCAGGTGAAGGCGAAGTCGAAGCCGTGGGGCTCAACGCCAAGGGCTGCAATCTCGTGGGCCATGCCGCGGACGAGACTTGCGGACGTGCCCTTCTCGGACTCTTGAATATCCAGCGTGTCGAGCGTGATCTCAAAGGTGGGGTAGCCCTCATCGGCGATGCGGACCTTGTTGGTGTCGGTCGCCACGGCGATGCCGTCAACGGCGACATCGAGCGAGCCGGCGATAACGTGGCCACCCTCGTGGTCGGTGTGGTTGCCGCTGATCTCGGAACGGCCGGGCGCGTGCACGTAGAGCACCTGGCGGTCGCCGATGGGGCCAAACTCCTCCTCAAACAGTTTGGTGAGCGTGGCGAATGTCTTTTCGTCGGGGGTGGTCATGGGAGTCCTTTCCTTGGCGCACACGGGCGAGTTTTGCGTCGTTATGAGTACGTTAACAACTTGAAGCGGCATAGACCATTTGTTCACGATACCGCACGTTACGAGCTATGTTAACGTACTCATAACACATCGCTTGTCACTTTTTGAGAATCTGGTAATCGGTCGATATTCGGCCGTGAACGGTAGTGCCGTATGGACTTATAAAGCAGAAGAGATGCAGATAGAAAAAGTAGAGTACGTTAACATGCGTCCGACGATAGCGGTCCTCGGCGCGGGGTGTATTTCTGCTCGGCCGGCATTCACGCTATTCAGATCTCGCAAGGGTGAAGGTGATCCTGTGGCAAGGCGCCCGTCCAACGATACAGGCACGCGTCCGGTCTCCATGGCCGACGTCGCCCGCGCTGCTGGCGTTTCGCAGCAGACGGTTTCGCGCGTCGCCAACGGCTTGCCCAACGTCAACGAGCAGACGCGCCAGCGCGTGCAGGCCGCCATGCAAGAGCTCGGCTTTCGTCCGAGTTATGCCGGTCGCTCGCTGCGTGATGGCCGTTACCATTCGGTCGGCCTGTGCGTCAACGATGTCACCAAGTTTGGCAACCTCTCAATGATCGACGGCATCGCCAGCGCTGCTCGCGAGCATCATTGCGCCATCACGCTGGTCGAGATGTCCAAGACCGAGGAGTTTTCGCTTGCCGAGGCCACGCGTCGTATGGCCGCGCTGCCCGTGGACGGCATCATCATCGGCATGAGCCGCATGGCGCCCGATTTTGAGACGTTTGATCCACTGCCGGGCATTGGTACGGTCATCGTTACCATGTACGCGCATCCGCGGGTGACCACGGTCGATTCCGACCATTACGGCTGCTCGCTATTGCTTATGGATCACCTGTTTGAGCTGGGGCACGAGCAAATTCGCTATATTGGCGGCCCGTCGTTCTCGGTCGACGAGCAATTTCGTCGTGCCGGTTGGCAGGATGCACTCGAGCGTAAACACATCGAGCCGGCAGAGCCGCTCGAGGGCGACTGGTCTGCCAACAGCGGTTACGAGGCTGGCAGGTACCTGGCCGAGCACGATCGCACCATGACGGCGATTTATGCGGCAAACGACCAGATGGCAAATGGCGCGATTGCAGCGCTGCGCGATAGCGGTCTGCGCGTTCCCGAGGACGTGAGCGTGGTGGGCGTCGATGATTCGCTTGACGACTTTGTGGCACACAACGAGCTCACGACGGTGCGATTTGATTTGCATCAGCGTGGACGCGAGGTGTTTGAGCATGCGGTTCCCGAGGCGGGCACAGCAGGCAAAAACGTTGCCATTCGTATTCCCGGCCAGCTCATCATCCGGCATAGCACGGCGATACCGTGCGCATAGTTTGCGCAGGTAAACGGCGATTAATCGTATTTCAATAACAATCGGTATGGATGCCGGCAGATAGCAGTTGGGATACTGCCGAGTGTTATGATAGACGGGTTCTTTTGTCTATCTAGGAGGCTTTGCCTGATGGAGATCACCAAGGATATCCGCTACATTGGCGTCAACGATCACGACATTGACCTGTTCGAGGGCCAGTACGACGTGTCCGAGAATGGTATGGCATACAACAGCTACGTTATCTTGGGCGACAAGATCGCCGTCGCCGATTCGGTCGACGCTGGCTTTGTCGACGAGTGGCTCGGCAACCTCGAGGCCGTGCTCGACGGCCGCACCCCCGACTACCTGGTCGTTCACCATATGGAGCCCGATCACTCCGCCGGTATCGCCGCCTTTATGGAGCGCTATCCCCAGGCACAGATTGTGGCCAGCATGGGTGCCTTCCGCATGATGGTCAACTACTTTGGCACCGACTACCCCGAGCGCAAGATGGTCGTCAAAGAGGGCGACGTGCTCGATCTGGGCGGTCACAGCCTAACGTTTGTCGGCGCTCCCAACGTTCACTGGCCCGAGGTGATTTTCTCCTACGAGTCTACCGACAAGGTGCTCTTTAGTGCCGACGGCTTTGGCAAGTTCGGCGCCAACGACATCGAGGACCCGGAAGGCTGGGCTTGCGAAGCGCGCCGCTACTACTTTGGCATCGTCGGTAAGTTCGGCAAATTCGTGCAGACCGTGCTCAAGAAGGCCGCCGATCTGGATATCCAGATCATCTGTCCGCTCCATGGTCCTGTTCTTAGCGAGAATCTGGGCTATTACCTCGACACCTACAACACCTGGTCGAGCTATCAGCCCGAGGACGAGGGCGTCACGATTGCCTATGCGAGCGTGTACGGCCATCTGAAGGCCGCCGTTGAGGAGCTTGCATCTGCGCTCGAGGCCCGCGGCCAGAAGGTTTCCGTCTTTGACTTGGCTCGCGACGACATGGCCGAGGCCGTTGAGGATGCGTTCCGCTATGACCGTCTGGTGCTCGCCTCCATCACCTATCAGGGCGAGATCTTCCCGTTCATGAGCACCTTCATCCACACGCTCGCCGAGCATGCCTACCAGAACCGCACGGTGGCGCTCGTCGAGGCCGGCTCCTGGGCGCCCGCTGCTGCCAAGGTTATGACCAAGGAGCTCGAGGGCATGAAGGACATCACCCTGGCGCAGAACAAGGTGACCGTGCTGGGCTCGCTCAACGACGCCTCGCGCGCTCAGATCGAGGTTCTCGCCGACGAGCTTTCCAAGTAGCGACACGTTCACTTTTAATGCTCAAACCACCACAAAGGGGACAGGCACCTTTGTGGTGGTTTTTGTTTAAGCGCCGGCGATGAGGAGATTTGGGCGGGCGTCGTCGGTGGCCTCGGCGATTGAGGTGGCGACGGTATCGCCGGGATCACGGTCCATCACGATGGTGTCAACGTCGGCAAGCTCGGCAAAACGGTACATGCCGCGTCCGTTGACCTTGCTGGCATCCATGAGGGCGACGCTTTGATGGGCTGCGGCGATCATGGCTGTTTTGGTCTCGGCCATCTGTGGAAAGTCGGTCGTAAAGCCGCAGCCGGGAACAAAAGCGCCGGGGCACATGACGGCAAGGTCGGCGTGGACCATTTGGAGCGCCTGCATGGTAAGTGGGCCGTACAGATAGCGATGACCTTTGCGCAGTGCCCCGCCCAGCATGACGACATCGACCGAGGGCATGCTCTCGTCGATATAATCAGCGATGGTAATGTCGGCCGTGATAACGGTGGTGCCGTCGCGCTGGTCGAGGAGCCGGACGAACTCAAGCGCCGTGGTGCCCGAATCGACGAGCAGCGTGTCGCCGTCATTGACAAGCTCGATGGCGCTTTGCGCGATGGCCTGCTTGGCAGCGACGTTGACATTGATGCGGCGATCCTGCGTGGAGACGGTCAGGCGCTTGTGGAGCGACACGGCACCACCATGTGTGCGGCGCAGTTTGCCGGCCTCGGCGAGCGCGTCCAGATCGGCGCGGGCCGTGACGGAGGAGACGCCAAAGGTCTGGGCGATTTCTGCCACCTGAACTGAGGCGTTGTGCTCGAGCATCTCCATGATCGCGGCGCGACGCTCATCGGCGAAAGCACGGGTTGTAGCGTGGGCCATGACTGCTCCATTCTCAGCAAAATTTGCAGGAATTGTGTTGACTCTATTTTCGTTCATTTTCTTTTTGAGTAAGAAAACGCCTTTTGATTACTTATCTTTTCTACAAAAGAAAGGCAATCAAGACTCAAAACTCAATATCGAACGCATGCGCTTGGCACAATACCCTTCCGTTTGCTTTTCAAAATTGAGAGTCTTGCCCTGCGGAGTGACAACATCTCGCACATTCATACCCGCTGAATTTCATACAATGAGCGCAGCAAAACGCAAGGTAAAATGCCTTGCGAACACGTACGCCCGATGTCCAGATGCGGGCGAGGGAGAGGAGCAAACGCTCATGGCACTTGTTACCACCGAAAAGATGCTCAAGGACGCTCAGGCCGGCCACTACGCCGTCGGCGCGTTCAACGTCGAGAACCTCGAGTTTGTTATGGCCGTTCTGGCCGCTGCCGAGGAGACCAAGTCCCCCGTCATCATGCAGACCACCCCGGGCACCATCAAGACCGCTGGCCTGGATTACTTCTACGGCATGGTCAAGGCTGCCGCCGAGCGCGCTTCCGTGCCCGTCGCCCTGCACCTCGATCACGGCGATGGCTATGACCGCTGCATGCAGGCCTTCCGCACGGGCTACACCTCCGTCATGATCGACGGTTCGCACGAGTCCTTCGAGGACAACATCGCTCTGACCAAGTCCGTCGCCGACGCTGGCCGCGCCATGGGCGTGCCCGTCGAGGCCGAGCTCGGCAAGGTTGGCGGCAAGGAGGACGACGGTCCCGCGGTTGAGGGCGAGAGCCCCTACACCGATCCCGCCGAGGCCAAGGAGTTCGTCGAGCGCACTGGCTGCACGTCGCTGGCCATTGGCGTTGGCACCAGCCACGGCGTGTACACGAGCGATCCGCACATCGAGCAGTCCGTGGTCAAGGCCATCCGCGACGCCGTCGACGTGCCGCTGGTCCTGCACGGCACCTCTGGCGTGCCCGATGAGCAGGTTGCCGAGGCTGTGAAGAACGGCATCTGCAAGGTTAACTACGCCACCGAGCTGCGTCAGGCTTACACCAAGGGCTTCATGGCCTACATGGCCGAGAACCCCGCCTGCTTCGATCCCAAGAAGCCGGCCAAGGAGGGCATGCGCGAGATCACCGAGCTGGTTAAGATCCGCATGACCAACCTCAACTCTGTGGGCAAAGCAGAGTAACAGCAAGGGTACTCCGACTCGCTATATATCCCGGGGAGGGACGAGGGCTTAGTTCCCCAATCGTCCTCGGGCATGCAAAAAGCCTCGCTGCGCACTTCGTGCGGCGAGGCTTTTTGCCCCCTGCGGAAAGATTGGGGAACTAAGCCCTCGTCCCTCCCAGGTTGACCTACTCGAGGTCGTCGCCCTTGTGGCGTTGGGGCGGAAAGGGGTGGGGCGCGAGGGGCGCTTTGTTGATGAGGGGCTAGTATGCCCGGGCTTGGTTGGGGAATGACTTGTTTAGGGCTGCTTGGAGCTTTTCGAAGGATGCTCGCAGGTTGAGATTCTGATCGGTTGAGCGTTTTGCTTTTGTGGTGGGGGAGTCGAGGAGGCCGTTTCTCTGTGTCGGGGGGAAGGAGAAAAGGTCTGCATGTTTTAGGGATGGCTGCTGTGCTGCGTCATTGGAAGAATGCATGCTTATGCGGCCTCCTCGATGTCCACCAAAAGGTTGCGCACGGGGTGTGCTGCTAGGTCCCGTGCGTTGGCAGTATTATGCCGCGGCTGCTGCAAAGAAGCGCTAAAGAAAGGCTTAACCTGGTTTGATGTTACGATGAAACTGCAGGTCAGAGGTATCGAGTAACACTCTTGAAAGGTTTTGAGCTTAAGGGCTTTCTAAGGTTTGTGACGTGGATGTGGCTCGCCTGTGTGGGGCGTGTGGACGGCTCGCTCCTAGCGCTGCGGCTCTGCGGCGCGCACCTGCTCGATGACCTTTTCCATGGTGGCGTCGATGCGGTCCTTTTTGAGCTCACATTCCCAGATGGTGATGCGCGTCCAGCCCATTTGGGTAAGTGCGTTGATGGCAGCGCGGTCGCGCTCGACGTTGCGACGGAACTTTGCCTCCCAAAACTCAACATTGCGCTTGGGCTGACTTGGGTTGCATTTGGGGCAGCGGTGCCAAAAGCAGCCGTTGACGAAGATGGCGATCTTGCGCCCGGGGAAGGCGATGTCGGGCTTGCCTGGTACCTTCCATTCCAAACGATAGCCCGTAAGGCCCGCGGCCCGTAGGCGCTGGCGAACGAGCAGCTCGGGCTTGGTGTTGGCGCGCTTGTTGCCCTTCATGGACTTTTTTATAGCGGCGCGACGGCGCACGAGCTCACGCTCGTCGGCGGAAAGGTCCGAGGTATCGATGCCGTCGAGCAGACCTGGTTTGGGACGCTTTTTGCTGCGGCGCTTAGGTGCGCGTTTGGGCTTGGTGGCGGGCTCGTCGGTCGTGGTGGCCTCGGCGTCATCGGCGGAGCTTGCCTCGAGCCGGTCTTCCTTCAGCTCAATCAGGGCATCAATAAGCCCCTTGTCGGCGGGCATCCACTCAACGGTGGCAAGCGAGGTGCGCGGAATCCAGCGGATATCGAGCTGACGGTCGTGCTTCTGAGGCTCATCGGATTCTTTAGCCAGCGAGCAGTAGTAGCACTCCATCGAGAGATGAAAATCGGGGTAGTCATACTCAACGGTATAGAAATCGCGCAGGTTGGTAACTTTTACCTGCAGCTCTTCCATGAGCTCGCGGCGCACGGCGTCTTCGGGTGTCTCGCCGCGCATGAGCTTGCCGCCGGGGAACTCCCAAAGTCCCTGCATGTCGCCGTAGCCGCGCTGCACGGCAAGCAGCTCGTCAGATCCTTCCTTGCGAATGATCCCAGCGGCAACATGAACAGTCTTCAACAGGAGTCCTCTCTCAATATCAACACGTGGCAGGGTAGCTACCCGTACCTTACACAACGGTAAGGCAAGCGTAAGCCATATCGATGGTAGCCGACTCGTCTTCTTGCGACTATAGATGCCGTAGACTAATCGCAAGAAAGGACTCGGTATGCAAACCACGCAAGCAGCGACCCCGGTACTGGAGGTCGCGCATCTCGAAAAGGTATACGGTGCGCTGGGCAATGTGACCCGCGCGCTCAACGACGTTAGCTTTACCGTCAATCGCGGCGAGTTCGTAGGCATCATGGGCGCCTCGGGCTCGGGTAAGTCGACGCTGCTCAACTGCGTGTCGACCATCGACAGCGCCACGAGCGGCATCATTCGCATCAACGGCCAGGATGTGACGCGCATGAAGCAGGCTAAGCTCTCGCAGTTCCGCCGTGATGAGCTCGGCTTTATCTTCCAGGACTCCAACCTGCTCGATACGCTCACGGCACGCGAGAACATCGCCCTGCCGCTCACCATTGCCCGCACAAACTCGGCAGAGATCTCGACCCGCGTGCAGGATGTGGCAGCGCGCCTGTCCATCAGTCAAGTGCTCGACAAGTATCCCTACCAGATGTCCGGCGGTCAGCAGCAGCGCGTTGCCGCGGCCCGCGCGCTCGTCACCGACCCCACCATGATCATGGCCGACGAGCCCACCGGCGCCCTCGATTCCAAGAGCGCTCGCCTGCTGCTCGAGAGCCTGGAGGCCCTTAACCGCCGCCTACGCGCTACCGTGCTCATGGTCACGCACGATAGCTTTGCCGCCAGCTACACGAGCCGTGTGCTGTTTATCCGCGACGGCAAGATCTTCACCGAGCTGCGCCGCGGCGACACCGACCGCCGAGAGTTCTTCGACCGCATTATGGAGGTCGTTGCCATGATGGGCGGTGAGGGCTCCGATGCTCTGTAAACTCGCTTGGGGCAACGTCCGCCGCGCCGGCCGCGACTACCTCGTCTACCTTTTGACGCTCACCCTGGGCGTCACGGTCTTCTATGCCTTTAACACCATCTCGATGCAGGTCGACATCGCCGGAATCGATGAAGAGGGCTTGGCGCAGGTTATGGACAGCATGCTCGGCGACCTGACGTACTTTTTGGCCGGTGTCATGGCCTTTTTGATGGTGTATGCCAATAACTTCATCATGAAACGCCGCAAGAAGGAGTTTGGCCTGTACCAGGTGCTCGGCATGGGGCGCGGGCGCGTCGCCACGATCATGGCGCTCGAGACGGTGATTGTCTCGGTGGTGGCCTTTGTCGCCGGCATTGTGCTGGGTGTGGGACTCTCCCAGCTCATGACGTTCTTTACGGCCTCGCTCTTTAAGACACAGATCGCCAATTTCCACTTCTTTTTCTCGATGTATGCGTTCAGCCTGACCCTTGCCTGCATGCTCGTGATGTTTGTGCTCACGCTACTGCTGAACCTTCGCGCCGTGCGTCGTACCAAACTCATCGAGCTTATGGGTGCCGAGCGTCGCAACGAGAGCATCAAGACACGCAACCCCTGGATCGCGATTGCCATCTTTGCCGTGGGTGCGGTGCTTGTGGGCGTGGCCTATTACCGTCTGCTACGTGATGGGTTCCCGCTAACCGCGACGGACAGCAAGCTGCAAGA
Source organism: Collinsella sp. (assembly GCA_018377855.1). Classification (GTDB taxonomy): domain Bacteria; phylum Actinomycetota; class Coriobacteriia; order Coriobacteriales; family Coriobacteriaceae; genus Collinsella. Next base: position 108,165 of record JAGZYM010000003.1, read on the forward strand.
GGCCATGAACCAGTTTGGTATTACGACCGCTATGGTTACCGTGGGCACCTTTGCCCTGTTCTGGGGACTCTCGGGCATGCTCATCAAGCTGCTGCAGAGCCTGCGCGGCGTGTATTGGCGCGGCCTCAACATGTTTACCGTGCGCCAGCTTGCGGCCAAGGTCAACACGGTGTGCTTTTCGATGGGCGTCATCGCGATGCTCCTGTTTTTGGCCATCACCTCGGTGACGTGCGGTATGTCGATTGCCAATGTGATGAACGAAAACCTGGAGCGCTATAACCCTGTTGACGTGTCTCAGACGTATGTCTATTACACGCCCGATACGCTCGACTACTACAAAGAATATGTCAATCCGTCTGAAGCCGACCGCATGGTGCTAGCCGATACAACGGTCGATTTGTACTCCGCATGGCACGGCAAGGGCAAGTCGGCGGACAACAACGACGAGACCGGCAAGAAGGTCAATATCGCCGATGTTGCCGGTGAGCATGTTCAGATCGATTCGTATCTGAGTTACCCGTTTGGCGGTTCGAATCCTTCGGTGTCTGCGGGTGAGATGTGCAAGACCATGGGCGAAAAGCTCCCCAAGGCGCTCGGGGGTAGCAATGCCGATACGATGGGTCTGTTTGTGACGCCGGCGAGCCAGTACAACAAACTGCGTCAGATGATGGGCGAGGAGCCGGTGCACATCGGTCACGACCAGTATCTGCTCACGTGTGATATGGGCGGCGAGCTGGTCGACCTGTACACCAAGTATATGGCTGGCGGCCATACCCTCACCTTGGGCGGGCATGAGCTCAAGCCCGCAGCCGATAAGTCGGACGAAGATACGGCGGCCATCGCCAACTCGGCGATGGGCAGTAATCCGGGTACCGTCGTCGTTGCCGACGAGCTGTTGTCCCAACTTAATCTGCAGCCGTATTCCAGTAGCCTGCTCGTTAACTACAAACAGGGGATGGATACGACCGAGGCAGACGAGAGTATTAAATACACTGTGCTCGACAATCTGCTCGTTGACGGCAAGGAGCCGGGGTCGTGGGGAACCTTCATCACACGCTCCGAGATGTACGCGCAAGCAGCGCAAATGAACGGTCTTATTAGCTACCTAGCCATCTACATCGGCTTTGTATTGGTCGTTGCATGCGCGGCGATTCTGTCGATCCAGCAACTCTCCAACGTGGCCGACGGCAGCCGCAGCTATCGTGTGCTGGCACAGATCGGCTGCGACGACCGCCAGATTCGCCATTCGGTGATGGCGCAGCAAGCGGTATTCTTCCTGTTCCCGCTGGCAGTGGGCCTGGCGCACTCCTTTGTGGCACTTAAGGTGATCATCGAGCTGGTGAGCATATTCGGAAATATGAGCATCGGTGGCACCGTGGGCCTCACCTGTGCAATCTTCCTGGCAGCCTACGGCGGCTACTTCCTGGTGACCTACCTCATGAGCGCCGGCATGGTACAAGCTGCCATCGCCACCCGCTACAGCGAATAACAAGCGGGCAAAACGGTCGCAAAATCAGAGCGAATAACCGCCGCGAAGGGAGTCCAGCCCCCCCTTCGCGGCGTTTTTTTGCCTGACTGATGAGTCTCAAGACCAAGTGAGTAGACTTTTTTGGATCTGTCGAGCACATCGCGGGTGGCGCCCAATAAAACAGCAGGTCAGGGCTGTGGCGTTTTGGGGCGTGCTTGGCCTCCTGCAAAAAGCCTACTCACTTGGTTTTTCTGCTAGAAGATCGCCACGAGAGAAAGCAGCTTTCTCGTGGCGGCTGGCGTTTGCCCAGATAAAACCTACCAAAATCAATATGTCACTTTTTGGCAGGTTAACGTTTCCAGAAGTGGAGGATGAGTGTGGTGCGGTTTTGCTGCTCGGTTTTGACCAGGATGTTGTGGATGTGGGTCTTGATGGTGCCCACGGCAAGGAATAGCTCGTCAGCAATCTCTTGGTTCGACTTGCCCAGCACAACCAGACGCATGACTTCGGTCTCGCGGTTGGAGAGCTTGTAGGCGTTGCGATAGAAGGGCATCTGCTCTTCTATGTGCCGATCAAGATCGCTGACGTTCTTTTCCTCGGGCGCCTCCTGCATGCGGATTGAAAGCACGTGGTAGGAGTAGATAATCAGCAGAATCGCAAAGTAGCACGCAAAGACGTTTTCGCTAAAGTTGCGCTCGGACAGATATAGCTGCAGCCAAGAGGGCGCCAGACTCATGGGGACGACAAGGATGTTGTAGAAATCCTCGGCAACGATGCAACCGACCAGAATAGCGCCGATAATCAGGTGCTTTCGCTGGTTGTTAACGCGTGCCTTCAGCTCAACCTTTGTACTCTTATGAGCCGTCCAGAAGATGTACAGTCCCACAAAGACAAGGAATACCTGACGCATCGTGTAGTAGAGCCACTGATGCATGGGGCCGTAGGGGGCAGCGACGATAATCAGCGACTCGCACAGCAAAAACGTTAGGACAGGGATGGCGAACAACTTCTTAGAATGCTTATCGAGCAAGTCCATGGCAATGGCCCAAATAAAAGCCTGTGAAGCGGTCGCCACAAGGGTCCGCATTACAGGCATGGTAATTGAGTAATAGTCACTGGCCGGAAAACTTCGGTTTTGCAACGTGTATTCAAAAAAGAAGATCTCGGTCATCTCGATGGCATAGCAAATAAAAACGCCGCTGCCATAGATAAAGAAGCGTCGACGAGTCGAGGCATAGGCGGCAAGAGAAAGCACTGCCGTCACAATACAGATAACCAGTATTGCCAAGGTATAGAAAAACATGAGCGTGTTCATCTGCCACCGTCCCGTCTCATTTGATCTCCCGTGGGGCCCGCTATATCCCTCGGATATATATGTCCCAGCCGGCCGTTCCGTTGCGGATTAGGCGCCAAGATACAGAATAGCCGTATACCGTTCGCGGTTCTAGATAGTAAACCCCCTACAAGCCCGCTACCTGCGGGTTTATATTGGATTAGAGAGGGTGTAACTCCGTGAACGGTCTTTAATCCCGAATAAACTAGGTAAAAATTGCATACGGGTGAATGATGGTCTTGTCAACACGAGGCGTGATGTACGAACGTCTCATAGTAATAGTCGGCAAGACCGGCGGAAAGGAAATCGACATGGCACTGCCTAAGGATTTCATCGACACCAATGAGTTCACCAAAGAGCAGATTCTGGCTATCGAGGATCTTGGTCTTGCAATGAAGAAGGCCATTAAGGTTGACGGTTATTATCCGCACCTGCTCCGCAACCAGAGCCTTGGCATGATCTTCCAGCAGGTCTCCACCCGCACCCGTCTTTCCTTCGAGACCGCTATGACCGACCTCGGCGGCCATGCTCAGTTCTATGGCCCTGGCACCATCCAGCTTGGCGGTCACGAGTCACTGGGCGACACCGCTCGCGTTATGGGCTCGCTGCTCGACATCATGATGGCTCGCGTTGACCGTCACAAGGACGTCGTCGGCCTCGCCGAGGGCTCCGCTGTGCCCGTCATCAACGGCATGTCCGAGTTCAACCACCCCACGCAGGAGATGGGCGACCTCATGACCATGCTCGAGAACCTCCCCGAGGGCAAGAAGGTCGAGGACTGCACCCTGGCCTTCATCGGCGACGCCACTCAGGTCTGCGTCTCCCTCATGTTCATCGCCTCCAAGGTCGGCATGAAGTTTGTCCAGTTTGGACCTAAGAGCCACCAGATCCCCGACGGCGGCCTGCACGTTGGCACCGTTGAGGAGCGCGCCGAGTTCGGCAAGCAGATGATGGCCATCGCCGAGGAGAACTGCAAGGTCTCCGGTGGCTCCATCGTCATCTCCGACGACATCGAGTGCATCAAGGGCGCCGACTTCATCTACACCGACGTGTGGTATGGCCTGTACGACGAGGAAGTCTCGGGCGAGAACTACATGGACGTGTTCTATCCCAAGTATCAGGTCACCATGGACATGATGAACTTCGCCGGCGCAGACTCCAAGTTCATGCACTGCCTGCCGGCCACCCGCAACGAGGAGGTCGTCGACGAGGTCATGGACGATCCCGAGCGCTCCCTGTGCTGGGTCGAGGCTGAGAACCGCAAGCACTCCATCCGCGCTCTCCTTGCCGCCCTGGGCAAGCGCACCCCGCTCAACGACGAGGGTGTCGAGTACTCCGCCAAGGCTGAGCTTCACGCCGCTCTCGAGGCTCTCGAGCAGCTCTAAGCCTCAAGGCTTCTAAAAGTACGTTTGCGGGCGGCGGATGCTCGTCTCCTGTCGCCCGCTCACCGCGGCCCAAGCAATTGCCTTAATACCTTAGGGCCTCGGATCTGTCCAAGACTGAGCGAAGGAGCTCATCATGAGCGACGGAAAGAAATAGCTTTCCTTCCTGACGGTCATTTCGACCATCATCTGCGTCGTCTTCGTTTGCGAGGCCGCCGCACCTGCTGCTGCCATCGGCAACCAACAGTTCTTCTGGTGGATCTTCCTGATCCTGACCTTCCTGCTCCCTTATGGCATGGTTGTCGCCGAGCTCGGCACCACCTATGACGGCGAGGGCGGCATTTACGACTGGGTACGCGATGGCCTGGGCGACAAGTGGGGCGCCCGCATTTCGTACTACTACTGGGTTAACTACCCGCTGTGGATCGCCTCGCTGGCCACCGTGTTCCCCGACATTTTGGGCATGGTCTTTGGCGTCGAGTTCAACTTAATCGCCAAGATGGGTATCGAACTTGCCTTCGTGTGGATCGTCTACCTTATGGGCCGCTCAAAGGCGGCCGACTCCGAGTGGGTCCTTAACGGCGGCGCCATCATCAAGGTCGCCGTTGCCGTTATCGTCGGCGCTTTGGGCATTTGGTATGCCATGGAGAACGGTTTTGCGAACGACATGTCCGCTGCCACCTTCCTGCCCGAGCTCACCAACACCAACGCTCTCGGCTACCTGTCGATCATCATCTTTAACTTCATGGGCTTCGAGGTCATCTGCACCATGACCGACGACATGGCCGATCCCGCTCGCGATATCCCCAAGGCTATCATCGTCGGTGGCCTGTCCATCGCCGTGATCTACCTGTTCGCTGGCTTTGGCATCGGCGCCGCCGTGCCGGCCGACTCCATCGATCCCGACTACGGCATGATCGTCGCAGTCCAGACCATGGTGGGCGACTCCATGATCTTTAAGGTCATCTGCATCGCCTTCCTGATCACCCTGTTCGCCAATATGGCCGCTTGGTCCTTCGGCGTTAACTCCGTTGCTCGCTACGCTGCCGAGCACGGCAACATGCCCAAGGTCTTCGCCTCGATGATCTCGGATGACGACATGCCCAACGGCGCCAACCTGGTCAACGCTGTCGTTGCCTCCCTGGTGCTGTGCCTGCAGCTCGTTCCCATCGACGCCATCTCCAACGGTGTCTTCTGGATGCTCTTTGGCACCTCTGTCGTCTTCCTGCTGTTGACCTACATCCCGATGTTCCCGGCGTTCCTCAACCTTCGTAAGAACGACCCCAACCGTGAGCGCATCTTCACGTTCCCGTTTAAGGGCGCCATGATGAAGGTCATGCTGGCCATCCCCTGCATCGAGCTGGTTCTTGCCATCGTTGCCACGCTGATCCCGTTCTCCGCTGCTGAAATTGGCGACAAGGTCCCGATGATCGTTATCTTCATCGTGCTCGTGCTCATCGGCGAGGTCGTCCGCGCCGTCAGCGCTAAGGGCCGCGAGACCGAGTACAAGGGTCTGACCCCTGAGCTCGCAGCCCAGCGTCTCGCTGAGGAGGCCGCCGAGGCCGAGGAGAACTAGAGCACCCGGTTCTGGGGCTCCAACCCTCCTCGTGTACCAACGCGCGCTTCGTCGGGCTTGTCGCTCCCGACTCCGGGCACTCTAGCCTCTTCGGAGGCGTGTCCAAGCGACAGGTTTGCTAACCATTCCCCCGGGGTGGGTGTGAGCGATAGCTCCGGTAACCACCGCCCACCCCAATCTCTCTTCCGTATCCTTCGTGCGTTTTGTCTCCGCGCACTTGGTTACGTCGTCGCTTGCCGGTGCGATTCCGTGAAAACCGGCACCGGGCGCCCCGACCTTTGCCGGGGAACGGGCGCCTACCATCTCTTGGTTTTAGGCTGCGGGTAACCCGCCCGCAGCAAGCGATCGTTCGATTTGGAGGAAATCTTATGCGTACGATCACCGAGTCCGAGTCCACCCCCAAGGCCGACGGCTTCTTCATGCCCGCCGAGTTCGCCCCGCAGGATCGCGTGTGGATGGGCTGGCCCCACCGCACCGACACCTGGGCCCACGGCGCCAAGCCGGCCCAGAAGCAGTATGCCGCCATCGCCCGCGCCATCTCCGAGTTCACCCCGGTCTATATGTGCGCCAACCAGGTCGACTACGCCAACTGCAAGGCCGTCTTCGAGAACGACGAGAACGTCACCGTCATCGAGATGACCACCGACGACGCCTGGTTCCGCGACACTGCCGCCACCTACGTCATCAACGGCAAGGGCGAGAAGCGCGCCAACCACTGGCACTTCAACGCCTACGGCGGCCTCGTCGACGGCCTGTACTTCCCGTGGGACAAGGACGAGCAGATCGCCCTCAAGATGGCTGAGCTCTCCGGCTGCCGCCGCTATCGTCCCGACGACATGATCCTCGAGGGCGGCTCCATCACCGTCGACGGCGAGGGCACCCTTGTCGTGACCGACCAGTGCCTGCTTTCCCCGGGCCGCACCTGCTCTGCGGTTCTGGAGGAGGAAGAGGATCCCGAGTCCATCTGGCCCAAGTACCGCAAGAAGTTTGAGCCCTGGAGCGAGGAGCTTCGCGCCTACATGGACGAGCACCTCAAGGATTACCTGGGTGTCGAGAAGGTCATCTGGGTCAAGGAGGGCATCGACCCCGAGGAGACCAACGGCCACATCGACGACGTCGCCACGTTCATCGCGCCGGGCGTCATGGCCTGCATTTGGACCGACGATCCCGAGTATCCGTTCTACGAGCAGTGCCACGCTGCCTACGAGACCCTCTCCAACGCCGTCGACGCCAAGGGCCGCAAGATGAAGGTCTACAAGCTCTGCATGCCCGTGAACCCGCTGTTCATGGACCAGGCTTCCTGCGACACCATCGACGCCGACGAGAACGCCGAGCCGCGCGTCCCCGACGAGCCGCTGATCGCCTCCTACATGAACTACCTCGTGACCAACCACGGCGTTATCGTCCCGCAGTACGGCGACGAGAACGACCAGCTGGCCGTCGACACGCTCCAGAAGATCTACGACGAGGTCTGGGGCGAGGGCGTCTACAAGTGCGTCGGCGTTCAGTCCGAGCAGGTCGTCTTCGGTGGCGGCAACATCCACTGCATTACTCAGCAGGAGCCGTCCGCGTAATTGTCTGTCTTCCCGAGGCACGGCACCTTGCCCTTCAATCGTCGGGCATGACCCTTAAGGTCTATGCCCTCCTCTTTCAGGGCAATCTGCCGCACCTCAGAAACCCAGCCGATCAATCGGACAGTCGGTGAATCGCACCGTGACCATCTCGGGGCATTGATGGTCGGTTTATTCGATGTCTTGGTCGGCTGGGTTTTTCTTTGGGCACTCCGTTGCCTCCACTTCGGAGTGCCCGCCTCTTTGATTGAGTACGCGTCTGATCTGGGATTTATTGCGGGTTAGGCCAATTGTTCGCTTGAATATCCCAGGTCAGACGCGTCTTCAATTGCCAAAAGATTCCGGTCGCAATCGCGGCCGTTTTGATCGGAGTATCTATGTACCAGCGTATCGTTATCTACACGCGCCTGTTCCGCGAGCGTTGGTCCAACAATTGCATCCTCTCTTCTCTTTGGGATGGCACCTGCACCGGTGACGCGGCCTGCAACCCTACCTTGGGCTGCGCCTTCGGTACAGATGCCATCCTTTTTGCTGTAGGGGAAGCGTGCCATGGCAGGTAAAAAGTTCTCCCTGTTCGAGGTCATCCTCTCGGTTATCTGCGTTGTCTTTACCATCGAGGCGGCTGCTCCGGCATCTGCCATGGGTAACGTGCAGTTCTTCTGGTGGATCTTCCTTATCATTACGTTTTTGCTTCCCTATGGCCTGGTGGTGGCCGAGCTCGGTACGGCGTTCGATTCCGAGGGCGGCCTGTACGACTGGGTTCGCCTGGGCTTGGGAGACCGTTGGTGTGCACGCTGCTCCTGGTGCTATTGGGTCAACTTTCCACTGTGGGTGGCAAGTATCGCCTGCATGTTCCCCAGTGTCATCAATGCGGTATGGGGCATCGAATTTTCGCTTGGGGTCCGAATTGCCATCGAGCTTGCCTTTGTGTGGGGCGTCACGGTCATGGCAATGCAGCCGGTGGCCGAGGCCGATTGGGTCATGGATGGCGGCGCCGTCATCAAGGTGCTCATTACCGCCGTGGTGGGAATCATCGGCATCTGGTTTGCCTGCAACAACGGCTTTGCCAACGATATGTCGTTTAAGACATTTGTCCCCGATCTGGGAGACACTAACTCACTGACGTATCTTTCAATCATCCTATTCAACTTTATGGGCTTTGAGGTGGTCGCGACCTTTGCCAGCACGATGAAGAACCCATCGCGCGATATCCCCAAGGCGGTTATCGCCGGTGGCGTTGCCATCGCGGCGATCTACATTATCTGTGGCATCGGTATTGGAGCCGCGGTTCCCACCGAGCAGCTTTCACTCGATTCGGGCATTGTGGACGCGGTTGCCGCCATGGTGGGGCGCGCTCACCCGCTGACGATGGTCGTGGGCGTGGCCTTTCTGGTAACGCTGTTTGCCAACATGATCTGTTGGAGCTTTGGCGTCAACAACGTGGCGAGCTATGCCGCGCGCCATGGCAACATGCCGCGTCCCTTTGCGCTGGTGTCCAAGAAGACCGGCATGCCCAACGGCTCGGCACTCATTAACGGTTGTTTTGCCAGCTTGGTGCTGCTACTTCAGATTCCGCTGGGTGAAGGTTCCGACGTCTTTTGGGTCTTCTTCTCGATGAACGTCGTCTTTCTGCTCATGAGCTATATCCCGATGTTCCCGGCGTTTTGGCGCCTGCGTAAATACGACGACCGCCCGCGTGTGTTTCGCGCGCCCTTCGAGGGCAAGGTGCTTGCGGTAGCGCTTGCGGTGCCGGTGGTAGAACTCGTGCTTTCGATTGTTGCGACAATCGTGCCGCTTAACAGCTCGCCCGCCGAGATGTCAAAGTTGCCGATCCTCATGGGTGTGGTGATCGGCGTGTTGCTGGGCGAGGTTTCGCGCCTCATATCGCGCCGCGGCCGCAGCATCGACAATCCCGGCGTTGGCGCAAGGGGGACAGGTCGCTTTGCACCAAAACAGTAGCGCCGCGAGTTGTGCGGTGCTAGATGCATCTTGGATTACTGCTCACGCTGCTCGGGATTAGATGCGAGCTTGGGTGCAAAGTAGGGGACGTGGCCCAGGTAGGGGCAGCTGTCCGAACGCGCCTCAACGGCGCAGGGGACATTGTCGTAGGTCATGGAAGAACCGAGTCGGGTGATGGCCTTGGCGGCGGGCGCGACGAGCATCTTGAGCGGAGCGATCGGTGTCATGGCATCTCCTTTCATCGGTGAGACACAGCTTGTTTATCTAAACGATACAGTACGTTTAATCGGTGAGTCTAATCTTGCGGCAAAGAATCTGTCAACATCCTCACAGCATCTAGACAGGGGAGGCGGGCATGAGTTTCGCGTTCTATATCTACACCACGATTATCATGGGTGTGGCTCTGGTGACCAGTACCGTGGCATTGGTGGTTTGGCTCATGACGCGCCGTCGCGACAGCCTCGTGGCCGCGGCGGGTTTTTTGCTCTATATGCTCGATATGTCGGTCATCTTTTTTGACGAGTACAATCGGCTCAAATACGACTACGCCGTTACCTTTAGCGAGCCGCTGCAGCACCCCTTGCTGCGCTGCGTGCTTGGTATTGCCATCTATGCCTGCGTGGTGCTATGGATGTTTGCGCGCTTGCGCAAAAGACCGACGTCGCGCATGCTCGGACTCGCTATCGTGCCGTTTTCAATCTTGCAATTGCTGCTGGTGCCTCGCAGCGGCGCTGCCGGAGAGGTGCAGCAGTATCTCTTTTGGCTCACGCGTGACCTGGGTAATGTAGGATGTCTTGCCTATGCCGCCTGGCATTACCGGTACAGAGCAACGCGTGTTGAGAAACTCGACCTCGACCGCTCAAAGCTCTTTTGGAAGGTGGCCTTCGTTCTTGTGTTTTGCGTGATCGCCGAGGACACCTACATGATCTTGTTCTGCCGCCCCGACTCCCAAAACCCCGTCATCGGCCTCTTTTTGTGGTATCTGTCCGAGCGCAATATCTCCGAAAACGTGCTGCTCGTGGTATGCGCGGCTCAGCTTTTTTGCCAGTTTAGCCATATCCTGCGTGTGTATGCCCGTCATCCGCGTGCCGATGAGGACGTGGCAGCCGAGAGCGCAAGCTCTGAGGACGATCTCGCATCGCGTGTGGTGATTTATGCCGACGCCCATAAGCTGTCACGGCGCGAGCAGGAGGTGCTCACGCTGGTGCTGAAGGGCAACGACGCCCAAAACATCGCCAGCGAGTTGGTCATCAGCCCTGGCACGGTCAAGGCACACTTGCATCGCATCTACGTTAAAAGCGGCGTCTCCAACCGAGATGACCTTATAGATACCTTTTGGCGTTCCTAGCCTCATTCTTCCTCGCATGCGGGTCTTGCTGTGTGGGCGGCCACACCGTTGGGCGTAATGAAGCGGTAATAATCTCAGACAATAAACCTGCAGGTAAAGCGTGTAAACCTGCTTAAACTGACCGTTTGCGGTCCCTGGCCTTGGCACGGGTTTGCCCCTGTGTATCAATGGGTGTAGCGCGAAGCCGCGGACGTGGGACAGACGTCCGAGCACGGCTTGTAGGCACGCGCCGATGCGGGAGCGCTACGCTCCCAACCGAGTGCCCACGCGGGCGGTGCGTCCGCGTTACAACCAAAGATGCCTGAGGAGGCTCGCATGGACAAGGCTGATGTAGTTATCAAGAGCGACGCCGTCTTTACCGGCGATGGGCTCGAGCCGTTTAAGGGCGGCGTTGCCGTGCGGGGCGATAAAATCGTTGCCTGCGGTGACGATGCTCACCTGGCACCGTTTATCGGTCCCGATACCGAGGTGCGCGACTTTGGCGACCAGCTCGTCATGCCCGGCCTGATCGACTCGCACACGCATTTTGCCCAGGGCGCGTTTATGACCGACCCCGATTTTGCCGTCAACCTCATCGACTGCACCAGTTTTGAGATGGCGATGGAACGTGTCGTGGCGTTTGCGGCCGACCATCCCGATAACGAGTGGATTCTGGGCTGCCAGATTATCCAGTTCCAGTGGGATGTCCCCGAGATGCCCACGGCCGTGATGATCGATGAGTACATCTCCGACCGCCCGGTATTTCTGCAGCAGGTTGACTTGCATACCTTTAGTGCCAATACCTGCGCCATCAACAAGGTGGGAGTAACTTCGCAGACGCCCGATCCCGCAGGCGGCAAGATCCTTAAGGATGCCGACGGCAATCTGACGGGCGTGTTTTCCAACAACGCCGGCGCCTTCTTTATGGACGAGGTCTACGACCCAGCGCCCGAGGTTGTTGACGCGTCGTTTGCAAAAACCGCCCGGCGCGCCAATGCCCTGGGAATCACTACGGTCGGCATGGTCAATCCTACGTTTGTGAGCATGGAAAACCCGTATGCGGTGTTGGCAGGTCTTAATGCCAAGGGCGACTTGCCGCTGCGCGTGTTCCTGTACACCGACCTGTTCGAAAACGAGTCCTTGACGCTCGAGCAGATCAAGGAGAAATACGCCTTCCCGGGTACGCAGGTGGAGTGGCACGGCTTTAAGCAGTTCCTTGATGGTGTGTGCTCCGACCATACCGCCTGGATGCTTGAACCCTATAGCAACGCACCCGACACCTGTGGTGAGCCCGCGGAGGAGCCGGAGCGCATCCGTGCTGCCATCCTGAGGGCGCAGGAATGGGGCGTTGACACGCGCATCCATGCAATCGGCGATCGCTCGGTGCGTTTTGTGCTCGATTGCTTTGAGGAGGGCGAGCGCTTGCATGGCAAGCGGGATTGTCGCCACTCCATGGAGCACAACGAGACGGTTCAACCCGAGGATATGCCGCGTTATGCCGAGCTCGGCGTCTGCCCCGGCATGCAGCCGTGGCACATGCTGCTCGATATGGCTGACCTTGCCAAGGACGAAGCCGTGGGTCCCGAGCGTGCCGCGCTTTCGTGGCCCCTGCATAGCCTGCTTGCCAGCGGAGCCGTGGTGCACCTGGGCAGTGACTTCCCCGTTGTGGGCTTGGAGCCCATGGAGGAGGTGTACGGCGCGGTCTTCCGCATGCTCGAGGACGGTTCCAACCCTGAGGGCTGGTTCCCCCAGGAGCGCATTACCATGGCCGAGGCTCTGCGCGCCTACACCTATGGCAGCGCCTACGCCATGCATGCCGAGGACCGCATCGGCACGCTCGCGTGCGGCAAACAGGCAGATATCTGCGTGCTCGACCGCAATCTCTTTGATTGCGAGCCGGCCGAGGTGCTCGAGGCTACCGCAGCCCTCACGATGATCGCCGGCAAGGTGGTCTTTGAGGCATAGCGCCATCGTTTGATTGGGCGGCTTGGTGCCAGTTGTCAGCCGCCTGACATCCATTCAGCACTACTCTCTCAAGGAAAGGGGAGAACAATGGCAGAAGAAGTAACCGCTGCCGTGGAGGAGGAGCGCGAGCTCGCCTCCCAACCGATTCCCGGTCTGGTGCGTAAGTACACCATCGTCACCGGCCAGGGCATGCTCGCCCAGATCATCATGGTGGTCCTTGAGGGCCTCGTGATGGGTTGGGGCCTAGGTGCCCACGGCCTGGCATGTGTCTCGATCATTATGTCGGTCGAGTACATCAACCTGGCCTTTGGCAACCTGTTTGGCACCGGCGTGCCCGCCGTGGTGGGCAACCTTTTGGGTGCCGGCGACATCAAGGGCGCAAGCAAGGCTTTTAGCCAGGGCTTTTGGCTCACCACGATCGTGAGTGTGCTGCTTGCTGTGGTGATGGCAGTGTTTACCGAGCCCATCTGCACATTCTTTGGCGCCACGCCCGACATCATGGCCGATACCGTTGCCGGCGTGCGCACCTTCGCCGTGCTGCTGCCGCTCACGGTCATTGGCCAGATGATCACCGCTGTGATGCGTGTGGACGAGAAGGTTCAGATCCAGGCCAACCTCATGACCGTTTCGGCCATCGTCGCCATCTGTTGGCTCGCGCTTTCCACGTTTGTGCTCAAGTTTGGCGTTATGGGCGCCGGCGTGTACTACGGGCTTTCCATCGGTATCTGGGCCATCGGTATCTTCTGGTTCATCGGGGGCAAAAAGTCCCAGCTCCAGATTAGCCTGGCCGACCTTAAGCTCGACCTCGCCATCTGCGGCCAGATCTTCAAGATCGGCTTCCCGTTCTTCCTGGTCCAGGGTGCGACCTTTATCTTTAATACCGTTGCCAACTCGCTTTTGGGTTCGCTCGGCGGCGACATGGGCTCGCTCTACATCGCAGCCTTTGGCGTGATCAACGGCTACATCCTCTACATTACCATGATGGTTGCCCAGTGCTTCTCCTACGGTCTGCAGCCCATCGCTGCCTTCAACGCCGGCGCAAAGGCTTGGGCACGCCTTAAGGAGACGCTCTCCTGCACGCTTAAGTACCAGGTTGTGACGCTGGCGCTGGTCACCGTCGCGCTCTGGCTTGCCGCCACCCCGGTGTGCGCCTTCTTTGCCGGCAGCGATCCTGCGCTCGTTGAGGTTGCCGCCAACGCCACGCGTACTGTCATCCTGGCTGTTGCCCTGGGCTATCTTGCCATGACCATGTCGATGTATTTCCAGGCGGTCGAGAAGGTGGGTGTCGCCACGTTTACGGGCCTGCTTCGCTATGTGATCTGCTCGGTGCCGCTTATGTACCTCCTCGGCAACATGATGGGTGTCGAGGGCGTGTGGATCGCCCTGGTGGTGGCCGATGCCATTACTGGCATCATCTCCATTGCGCTCGCCGCGCACGAGTCCAAGCGCCTTGCCACGCTCTAGGCTCGGACATGGCTGGCGTACGATAGTCGAACAAGTTAACTCGCCTGCAAGCCACCACAATGGGGACAGCCCCCATTGTGGTGGCTTTTGTTATTTAGGGTCTGAGATTTCGGCTCTATAAATAATGCTTTTGAACTGGGTTACTATAAGATTATGGTAAACGCTACTATAAGATTATGGAGAATGAAACTATTCGATTATGGTAACAGCGTAATAAGGGGCGTTGATATGGCTGAGTTCATTAACAGGGATTTGCATGAGTTGCTCATTCGCATGGCAGGCTGGTTTCCTGTTGTGTCGTTGACAGGGCCTAGGCAGAGTGGTAAGTCTACGCTGGTTCGGCATGCCTTTCCCGACTATTCCTACGTCACGCTTGAGGACCCTCAAACGAGGCGCGCGGCCTTGGAGGATCCGGTGAGTTTTATCCGCAACCGAAAGGGCGGACTCATCATCGATGAGGCGCAATACGCCCCGGATTTGTTTTCAATGATCCAGGTTGTTTCGGATGAGCGGGGAGACGCCGGTCAATACATCCTTACAGGCTCGCAAAACTTTTTGATGATGAAAAGCATCGGGCAGTCTCTTGCCGGGCGAGTCGGGATCTTAAAATTGCTGCCATTATCGTTTCGAGAAGCGGAGAGGGGCCAGCAGGGGCAGCTGGAAGTGGATTTGTTCGCGCTCGAAGGGGGATACCCTCGCCTGCGTTCCGCCGGAATGCCGTCCTCGGTTTATTTTCCCAGCTATATCGATACCTATGTTGAGCGCGATGTTGTGGGCTTGCTTGATGTGCGCAATAAGGCGGAGTTTCATAAGTTTCTGTCCATAATTGCTCAGAGCGTCGGTGCCCTCATCAATATATCCTCGCTTTCTCGAGATACGGGCGTGAGCGTATCGACCATTAAAAGCTGGTTGTCCATTCTGGAGCAGAGCTACCTGACGTTTTCGCTGCAGCCCTATTATGCAAATGCCAAGAAGCGTCTAACTAAAACGCCCAAGCTCTATTTTTACGACACGGGGCTGCTCTGCTACTTGCTCAAAATTGGATCACTGGAGCAACTATTGGAGAGCCCTTATCTGGGGGCCGTTTTCGAAAACCTCATCGTTTCCGAAACGGCGAAGAGCCATCTCAACGTGGGCGAGAATCCCGAGCTGTATTTCTATAGGGACGACAGCAAGCGTGAAATCGATTTGCTCGACTGTACAAACTCAGGGAGTCCCAAGGCTATCGAAATAAAATCATCCAGAACGTATCACGATAAGTACGCCCGCCATCTACAGACTGTATGCGATGAGATCGACATTGCAAAAGATGCGCGCTATGTTGTGGCCCGCGTGGACTCAACGTATGAGTCGAAAGACTGTAGTGTGGTTTCGGCGCGTGATTGGCTTTTACGATAACAAGCTCGGCGTATTAACGGCTGCCGCGAAGGGAACCGGCCCCCTTTTTGCGGCGGTTTTTGCCTATCTGGTGCGTCTTAGATGCAAGTGAGTAGACTTATTTGGATATGCCGAGCACATCGCAACAAATACTCAATAAAACCGCAGGTCAGAGCTGTGGCGTTTTGGGGCGTGCTTGACCTCCTGCAAAAAGCCTACTCACTTGGTTTTTCTGCTAGAAGACCGCCGCGAGGGAAGGCAGCTCCCTCGCGGCGGCTGACATTTGCCCAGATAAAACCTGCCAAAATAAACCTGTCTACTCTTTGAGCCAGAGCCGACACTAATTCAAATGGCGAAATCAAAGGGCGTTCTCTGCATGGAGGGCGCCCTTTTTTATCGCGGGATGTTTTGCGTGGCAGTCATGAGGCCCAGGCGGTTGCTGACGCCGAGCTTGCGATAGATGGCGTTGACATGCTTCTTGACGGTTGACTCGCTTATGAATAGCTCGTTTGCCATCTGTTTGTTCGTTTTGCCGTCGAGCATGAGCCGCATGACTTCGGCTTCGCGCGGTTGGATATTGTGTTCTGTAATGAAAGCATTTAGCTGGTTTGTGTCTTCTGTCTGGGTGAGTTTAATGCCCCGAGGATAGAGGTTGGCGAGCGCGAGGCTCGCGTGCCGAGCGACTTCGAGCAGGATTGCGAGCTCGGTGTCGGTGAAGTCTCCGGCCGTGCGTTCACGAAACAGGGTGATGCTTCCTAGCGGGCTGTCGTTGTGCGCGAGCGTGGCCGTACAGCCAAAGTAGACGCCCTGCGGTTCCATCCATTTGCGATAGATGGGCGTGGCATCGCGTCGCTCGACGTCGACGAGGTCGAGGTCGCGGTAGACGCCGACCTTATGTAAGTCAAAGCTCCATGTTGTATAGTCCATCGCGGCGTAGCGGTTGTAGTAGTCGCTCAGTGCGCGGTCGTCCATTCCGCTGCTTGCGGGGTGGACGTAGCGTGGGGCATCACTGCCCGCTGCCTCGATCAGGTCGAACATGGCGATCCGATGGGGCACGAGCCCTGTCGTTCCCTCGAGGGTCTCCTTTTGCAGCTTATCGACACCGTGTGATGCGTTGATTGCAAGCGCGAGCTCGTTGAGAGCAGTCCAGGTCGTACTGTCCAACTCAATAGTCTGCTGATTATTGCATGGGGGCATAGGGCATCCTTTCCATTGTGGAACCCAGTATGTCATGTTCTCGGCCTGAATAGAACTTTAGGTCAGCGAATGGTATACCGTCGGTCGCTGAAAGGGGCTCGAGGGACCATTGAGAACATCTCGGTGCGGCCGCATCATGGTCTCGTCAAGCAAAAGCACCGAGATTTAGGAGCTTGAAATGAAGACCATTTACGAGAGCGAGTCTACGCCAAAGAAGGACGGATTCTACATGCCCGGCGAGTACGAAGAGCAGGAGCGCACCTGGATTTTGTGGCCGCATCGCTCGGATGTGTGGCGCTGTGGTGCCAAGCCGGCGCAAAAGGTCTTTACCGAGATTATTAAGACCGTTGCACGTTTTCAGCCCATCACTGTGGGCGTCAACACTGAAGACTTCCCCGCGGTGTGTGAGATCTTCGACGGCGTTGAGAACGTGCGCGTTATCCACATGGAGTACAACGACAGCTGGATTCGCGACCCCGGCCCGGCGTTTCTTGTCAACGACAAGGGGGACGTGGCACTCTCGCACTTCCACTTTAATGCTTACGGCGGTTTCATTGACGGCCTGTATTTCCCGTGGGACAAGGACGCTTCCATTGGCCTGCAGGTGGCACAGCTCGAGCAGGTTAACCGCTATCGTCCCGAGGATTATATCCTCGAGGGTGGCTCGTTTAACTGCGACGGCCAGGGCACCGTGGTGACCACCGAGATGTGCCTGCTCAATGAGGACCGCAACCCCCAGTACACCAAGGAGCAGATCGAGGAGAAGCTTGCCGAGTACCTGGGCATCGAGAAGGTCATTTGGATCAAGGATGGCATCGACCCGTTTGAGACCAACGGGCACGTGGACGACGTCGCATGCTTTAGTGCGCCCGGCGAGGTCTGCTGCATGTGGACCGATGATCCCAACCATAAGTTCTACAAGGAGTGCCAAGAGGCGTATAAGACGCTTTCCGAGACGACGGATGCCCGTGGCCGCAAGCTCAAGATCCACAAGGTGATTATGCCTGCGACCTCGGTTTATATGACCGAGGAGGAGGCCAGCACGATTGACCCCGTCGAGGGCGTGCTGCCGCGTACCCCCGAGGATGCTTTCGAGCCGAGCTACCTCAACTTCCTGCCCATCAACGGCGCAGTGCTTGTACCGCAGTTCGGCGATCCCAATGACGCCCAGGCGCTCAAGGATATCCAGGCTGCTTATCCGGACCGTGAAGTCATCGGTATCATGACTCGCGAGGTTATCTACGGCGGCGGCAACATCCACTGCATCACCCAGCAGCAGCCCAAGGCGCGCTGTAAATAGCAGTTCCATGGTGAACAGTGCTTGATTGTCCGCACGCGAAAGTCCGCCGACTTCAATGGTCGGCGGACTTTTTGTGTGGTGGTTTCAGCTGAACGGCGGGCCGTGCGGCTTGGGTGTGCGGGCACACAATCTGGGGAAACCAAACAGATTGGGGCCTTATATGATCGACTCGAAGGGAAACGTGCGACCCGAGGGCATGTTTAACAGGGCGTACCTGGCCCCCGAAGCCCAGCGCGCATACGATACGCTGCTCGAGTGCGTGCTCAACGGGCAGAAGGGTTGCGAGGCTTCGGCGCATGCGGGCATGGATACCATCAAGGCGCTCGTATAGCTTTACGCTTTCGGATGTGACACATAGGACTGCGTGCGCCGCTCCCGGCTATATTGCCCCCGAGGTGCTTCAACTCATGGAGATAGCCGGCATCAGCGATTTCGAGAGCTTGGCAGCGTCCACGAATGCCCCCGTGTTTACGCCACAGACGGATGACTTTGGACTCGCGGTCCATATCTTTAAGATGCTTAACCGCGGAATACACCCATACGCTTCTGGTGAGCTGGACTTGGACATATTTGACCTGGACGACGATGACATTCCGCCTGCACCATTGATAAACAGCTGCGTGTGTAATGGGCACAGCCCGTTTGTGGGGACGTTGGTCGGATACGTTGTCCCAAAGTACGCTCTTGAGCTCGATGATTTTAGCGGCACTATGGGCGAGGCACTCCGTCGATCGCTGTATGGCAGGGCGGAGGAGCGTCTTGACGCACGCACATGGGCGCGCCTGCTCGACCGCTATCTATCCGAGACAGTTGTGTGCAAGCGTGGCCATCTCCACCACTCGTTACAGCACGAATGCCCTTGCTGCCGAGGAGAGCGCGCCTTGTTGACTCGTCTTGGTTGATGGTTTGGGCCGTCTTGTAGAAAGCCCGTGAGGCGACATGCAAGTTAATCCTGCGTGTCGCCTCCGTACATATAGACGATAAATCCGTCGCCGGTGTCCTGGCTGTGATCCTCCAAGATGCGCTTCATGTTGAGGTGCTCGTAGAACTGCCAGTCGGAGTTGCAGTCGCTCATCAGGAAGAATTTGGTGCACCCGGCTTTGGCGAGTTCGGCGCGCGCAAGGTCGATGAGCGCACGGCCGAGCCCCTTGCCCTGCCATTCGGGCACGATGATGATCAGGTTGAGCTGGCCTTGGGCATATTCGTTGCCCGTGGCGGCAAAGCGGTCGGCTGTTGCCTTCTCGCGGCTATCGCCAAAGAGCGAGCCTTCGAGCTTGGCATCGGCGGTCTTTGCCATCTCGGTTGCCTGGACGAACATCTCGTTGTAGCAGGGCTCCCACGTGGGATTGGTGCGTGGTTTTCCGTCTTCGAAGATACCGATGCAGCAAGCGGCGATGATGCGGCCTTCAGCTTCGGCAACGAGCGCGATGGGGGAGCGCTGCAGCTGCATGGCGATGTTAAAGCGCGCACAGAAATCGGCGGCTTCGACGTCGCCTCGGTTGCGCAGCGTGTTGCACCACAGCTGGTTGTAGATGGCGGCGATGCCGGCCAGGTCATCGAGCGTGGCGGCACGCAGAGTTACGTTGTCAAGGCTCATGGGGGCTCCTTCCAAGTTGGGTCAGGCCACCCCTGAGTGTGACATGGACGCAGGACGGCCGCATCGACCATTCGGCAGGCGAGCCTCGAATCCTCGGGGACGGAGGGTCCTAAGAAGGAATGAGGGCGGATTTTCGGACACTTGCTCGATGAGAGTGGATAATCTCCCACTTTTAGCGCTGGTATAGGCCAAAAACGGGAGATTATCCACTCTCATTCTGGGTAGTCGTTGGGGACGTTCTTAAACGACCAGTCATTAAAGAACGTCCCCAATGACTACCCCAAGGAACATCCCAAACTGCCGGCAGAAAAGGAACGTCCCTAACTGCCGCATCCGGAGTAAGACAACGCCGCAGGTAGAGGACGGACAGCGAGCGGGCCGCATTTGAGACAAGGTGACGTGAAACGAAAGGGCGCTGACCTTCTGGTCGCGCCCTTGAAGTTGAACGTCAGATTGTCCAAATG